>NZ_JASHIQ010000001.1:0-963442 GCF_030733585.1 Allomuricauda sp. MMSF_3307 | reverse complement strand
GGAACCTACCGGTTTGCCTATACCGTATCCTCGACAGGGGCATGCCCAGACGACTCCGCAACCGTGGAGGTACAGATCGACGGGGCCAACGAGGCCGGAACGCCCACGGACCTCGCCATCTGTGAAGGGGACGCCACAGCCTACGACCTCTCCGCACAGCTCGCCGGTGAGGACCCAGGGGGAACATGGACCGACGTGGACGACGCTTTCGGCAACGGGGCCAACTCCGTGGTGGCAGACCCCGCCAACATGGACTTCAACGCCATAGCACCGGGAACCTACCGGTTTGCCTATACCGTATCCTCGACAGGGGCATGCCCAGACGACTCCGCAACCGTGGAGGTACAGATAAACAATATCCCGACGGTGGACGACCTCGAGGACGTCACCTCTTGTGATTCCTATACATTGCCCGAATTAACGAATGGAAACTACTTTACTGGAAGTGGTGGTACAGGAACACCATTGTTTGAAGGGGATGTAATAAACACATCTCAAACAATTTTTGTATTTAGTCCTGAACAAGGGAATTGTCCGGATTCGGAGGAGAGTTTTGAGGTAACCATAACTGGATTCACCGTTACCACCAATGTTGAACATGAATCCTGTTGGGAAAGTGATAATGGTTCTGTTTTTGTCGTAATTGGAGATGCTGAATTCCCTATTACAGTTCAGCTTAATAATATGGCGCCTATGGTTTTCAACACGGATTCTTTCTCCATAGACGATTTATCTCCTGGAAATTATGAAATAAGCGTAATTGATGACACGGGTTGTGAAACCAATACAAGTTTCAGCATTCAACCTGGCGGAGCTAATCTTGGTGGTTCGGTTGATGTATTGTATTCGTGCGATGCAAACCTTCCATCAAATACCATTGCAGTTACCTTGTTCGACCCATCAGTCAGTAACGATGTGCTCTATGCGCTGGATTCTACCGACCCAAATGATTTCACTCTAAGTCCTGATTTTGGGAATATTAGTCCAGGTGATCATAGTTTATTCATAATGGACAACAATGGTTGTATAGGTGAGATTCCATTTGAAGTTGAAAGCTTTGAACCATTGGAGTTGACATTGACCAGTGAATATGTGAATCAGATTACAGCAAATGTTACTGGAGGAACGGCTCCATATACCTATTATTTTGACAACAATAGCGGAACTGATTCCAACACGTACACCATCAACAGAAGTGGAACAGTAACGGTAAGGGTTGTGGACAGCAATGGTTGTGAGGTTTTTGAAAGCACAACAATGAATTTGATGGAAATAACCATCCCGAATTTTTTCACTCCGAACAACGATGGACAAAATGATTTTTGGAGACCAAGAAACATTGAGCAATTCCCTGATATTGAAACTTACATTTTTGATCGATATGGAAGGAAAATATGGATTATAGGACCTCTGGACCAAGGTTGGGACGGCACCTACGAATCCAGACCTCTTCCATCCGGGGACTACTGGTACATTGTTAGATTGAACGATGGCACAGGTCGTGAATATGTAGGGAATTTCACCCTATACCGTTAAACAGAAAAATACAATGAGAAAAACTCTAGTCTATGCAATGTTGATGAGCACTATATACACATACGGACAAGAATTGACCATCCCGCAGTTGTCACAATATTTAGCGGACAACCCCTTTATCATGTCTCCCGCTTATGCAGGCATCGGAAACTATGTAAAGGTTCGGATGAACGGACTCACACAATGGGTAGGTATCAGGGATGCTCCCGATACCCAGTCCCTATCCGCAGATGTTCGACTTGGAAATAGGTCAGGTATTGGATTATTGATGTACAATGATTCCAACGGCGAAACCAAGCAAAGAGGGGCAAAAATCGCCTTTGCCCATCATTTGACTTTAGACAAGTATGAGGGAAATTATCTTTCGCTTGCCCTTTCGTTTAACCTGAACCAATTTCGTATTGATATTGAGAACTTTGAGGACAATACTGATCTTGCGGTGACGGACGACCGCGCTTCCAGCAATCCCAATTTTGATCTTGGTGCCTTATACCGTAGGGGTGAATTTTATTTGGGGCTTAATGTATCCAACATTTTCAACAAAGACTTTAATAAGTTCAATCCCATTCTTGAGCCTAACACTCTCAGAAACTATTACCTCTATTCTGGATATAGTTTTAGAAAAAGTAAAAGGGCAGATTTTGAAATTGAACCCTCTGTTTTCTTTCAATATTTTGAAAGTGATGGGCGATCCGTCACCGATGTAAACACCAAATTTAAATGGTATGATTTCCTTGACTACTATTATGCCGGCTTTACCTATCGTTTTTTGAACGACCAACTGGGAAGTCCACTTTATGTAGCTCCAATGATGGGCCTTAAGAAAGATGACTTTTACTTTGGGTATAGCTATCAAATCATAGCCAATGAAATTTTGGGATATTCAAAAGGAACCCATGTAATCACTGTGGGTGTGGATTTGTTCCAAGGGATTTCAAACTGTTCCTGCACCTATTGAACGAACTCTTAAAAACTTTTAGCTTATGAAAAAGATTCTTAAAAATTTCAGCATTGCTCTTTTAAAAGTAACTATCCTATTATTGTCTTCTTGTAGCGAAGATGAGAATCCCTTTGGACAATCTGCTAAAGATGCGCCAATCACCCTAAGCAGCAAGTCTAGCGATACACTCGTATACACAAAGGTTGGAAATGCAGCTATTCCTGTTTACATAGCAGTACCTGAAAGTTGTGACATGGAAAATTTTCCGGCGGTTATGGTCCTTCATGGATCAGACGGCATGTGGTTAGACCATGATGCTAGCACAGGTAAAATGTCAGGTCAATTTAACGAATGGAAAGAACTTTTGAACAACAACTGCATTGCCGCGGTTTTTGTTGACAGTTATTCCGGACGCGGCGTACAAACACGAACAGGAAAATGGACCACCGCTCCTGACAATTTCAAAATAAGCTCCCAATTTATACGACCAAGGGATGCCAATGCTGCGCTACGTCTATTGCAGGAAATGGAGTTTAGCAACGGCGAACCTGTAATCCGTAGCAACCAGATTGCCTTAGTGGGTTTTTCGGATGGTGCAAGTGCCGTAGCATCCACTTTATACAATACCGATTCCACTCCTGATGAGTGGCAATGGACCCAAACCTTTGATGGAAAAACCTACGACACCAACTCAGGAGTAATACCTCCCGGGCCAAAACCCGAAACTGGGTTTGCCGGCGGCATTTTTTATTATGGCGGTTCTGGCGCCTATAATTATTGGGGCAAAAGTCCTTGTAGCGATGATGCGGCAGAGGGCAACATATTTCAGCCCTACGCTCCAATGCTCTATCAAGTTCCATCAGAAGGATACCTGAGCGAGAACACACTTTGTCAGGTTGCTCTCTTGAAAGAAAAAGGATTGCCGGTGGAAGTACAGGTTTATCAAGGCGTAGGCCATGGTTTTGACTTTGACAAAGTGGAACAAAGTAAACAGGCAAGAACTGTTTCCATACAATGGTTAAAACAACTTTTTGCCAACCTTGAAGATTAATACAAACCACATAATTACATATAAAAAGCGTCAAATAGGGAACATTACTGAATTTCAATCTCAAGAAACTAGCCTTTTGGAACCACAAGGCGATAGGGAACACCAATATTACTATTGGCCGCCTTTTGAAAAGCTAGCAAATCATCCTCATAACAAAAATGAATGAACGGCCTGGGGCCAAAAAAATCAGAACACCTGAAAAATGAGTTGATATGAGAGACAACTTTCTTGAAAAATGGATTTTGGATTTGGTAAAATCCGAACATGAGTACGGAAACATCCCGAATCACGCCACCTACAGATTAAGGGAGCGATTGCATGATTTTATTGAAGTGACCATTGAATGGATGGATTATGAAGAAAACAACCATAAAATAGTTTACCATGCCCGATCGTATGGTAGAAACAAAATTGGAGCCTCGATAGACCCAATGGAAGATTCCATTTTTGAACTGGAAAACTATTATACATTGGAAATACACACTTATATAAACCATGTTAAAAGGAATTATAGCACTCGAAAAATTGCAAATTATGATGTGATGGGTGTTGTTAGACAGTTAGAAAAGACAGCAAACAAAAAATAAGGCCCCTTAGAAGGCAAATTTGACGAAATCGGAGTGCATTTCATCGATAAAAACTCACTCTTAATCGATGATTTTGTATCCGTCAATTCAAAAGGGCCATCCGTCAATTGGTGGGGCAAAGTGTACTTTTTTATTTGTTACTTGGTATCAGGAAAATTCCCAAATTCTTAAAATAAAACCTGTTATGCATCTATTAACCATTTTTTGGACACTTATTTGTGCCTTCGCCATTATTGGATATCCCATTTATCTTTTACATAAATCCTCATCCATGATGAAGGATCATCACGATAACTGCATACCGTCGGAACCCAATACGGTAGAACTACTATCGTTTGACATAAAAGAACAACTGCCAGGCTGGTCCTTTAGCTTGGATGTCCCACAATTAACCGAGGAAATACTTCGTAAAAATCCAATTCTTTTTTATTTGGAATCGGATAAAGATTGTTTAAAGCTTCCTTTGAATAATGCCTCCATGGGCTACATGGCCAATGTGTACAAAAATGTTGGAAAAGTCTACGTCACCTTTAAGTCCATAAAGGATGGGGTTTCCAACTATTATGTTCCCGCCTCACATTTAAAAAGACTCAAGGTATTGATCATCAAATCGAAAGATGAGCGGATATGCGGTAACCAATTCGTATCGCCAAGCAAAACTGTAATGCACAACAGTATGGCCAAGGCAGGAGTCAATATCAACGATTACGAGGATGTTTTGGGGTATTTCAGCAATTTTGCCTCGATAGATTTTAAAGGACATTTTATCTCAAAAGTCCCTAAACGGAACAAAGTCCAAAGAAAGCCCATGAAGTCTTTGGCAACTTTAAAGAAAGAGGAATTATGTGCCACGGTTTGAAAAACTATCTTTTAGTGTTCTCCTGTAAATGTAAAGTGGGGTTCCTCCATTATTGGAATCCCATTTTACCACTAAAAAAACAAGTTGAAAAATGACCCAAAAATTGCATCCGTTGACTGGGAAGGGGCATCCGTCAGATCAGAAGGGGCATTCGTCAATTGACCACAAATTTTTTATAAAAACCGAAGTAGCTTTATCGAAGATTTTAAAACAAACATACGGGCTGTAGTTGAACTGTAAAGTTCCTGTCTTCGGTTCTGGCGATGGAGACAGTACAGCCCAAAAAAAATATAATTATTAAGCATTATTACACACTAACCAAAACTCACCATTAGTATTTTCTTCAGCTGAGAGCAAGTATGGGGTTATGCTGCGCAACAGTTAAAAATGAGAAAAGAAAGTGGTGAGTCCTTTTTAGAACAGTTTTAGTAATGCAGTTTTTTGAAAAATACAACTATCCTAATTCAAATTGTATAATTCTTCCCCCAAAATGCTTATTTTAATTAGTTAAAAAGCATACTAACATTTAACCAATCAAGGGCTTACCCCTAAAATAAGCTCTGTAACTGATTTACAACTGAGCAAGTAAGTGTGATTTAAGCCCATTTAACATTGCTGTTTTTAGGTACTAACGCAATGATAATACAATGCTCAGAGACAAATGGATAGTCTGAATTAATTGGATATTAAATTCTAAATATAGAAAAATAATTTAATTCTTACAATATCTGAAAGAAATATAATCAACCTACTTGGAGTCATTAACCTTGTAACTCCCTTCTTTGCTGAATGATTGCGGCCACACATATAAACAGACCCTCCTGCACACAAGACTTTCTTGTTGTTTCATTTGCTCGTTTATTCCCAATTAAAACCGTCAAGACTCTATGCCGCTTCCTACTGTGTTTTTGTATTCTTTTGGGGCATTTTGCCCATTCTCAGGAATCTCAGGTTAATCAAGATCGTAAATTAAAGCAGCTTCCGTTCACTTATGCCATAGTAAAAGATTGGGATAGTAGCTTTTCCGAAATGTTGGAATCTTCGTTTTCCAAACCCCATACAAATGTTTTACTCGATGTAGGAAAAACGTATTGGTTCAAAATTGACCTGAAGAATGAACTTGACACTCTGCAGACCCAAGATTTATGGCGATTAAGGTCTAACCATTTTAATAGGGCACAACTTTATTTTAAAGATGGGGATTCCATCGCCACCCATTCCTTTGGACGATTCAAGGAAAACATTGAAAAGAGGTCTTTAAAACACGGTAATGGTGCGGTGTTCCGATATGAAAGCTTAATCTCCGGGAGATACCTTTATGTAAAAGCAAAAAATCATTTTGAATACCCATACCCCGTCCATTTCGGATATTTGTCAAATGAGGCAAACCGATTTTACACCGATTACTACAGCGACCAAGACCTTGAACAGATCACCCCTTCCCTACTCTTTTTGGGGGGCTGCGCCATTTTATTCTTAACATTCGCGGTCATATTCCTAAACGTAAGAAGGTTGGAATTTCTGTTTTATTCATTTTATGTGCTTTTTTTATGTGGCTTCCTTACCGGTCTCGATATTCCCAGAGTATTCACTCTGTTCGATAGCGAGCTTGGCTTTTGGGCTCTCACCATTTCCCAAGTCCTCATCAACCTGTTTTATGTATTGTTTGCCAAATTTTATTTGAACACCGAAAAGCAATACCCTTTACTGGATATCATCATCAAAATCATTGTTTTGGTATTAATTCTCATTGTGCTTGCACATGGAATAGCTTACTTTTCAGAACATTACCAACTGCAAAGCAACATTTTGAATTTCCAAAGACTACTGATGACTCTTTTTGGTCTTTTCGCCATGGTTTACCTCCTTTTGTTGCGCAAGGATATATTGGCCTGCTTTATTGTTGCAGGCTCATTTTGCTATATGCTGGGTGCACTTGCCTTTTGGCTAATATATTCAAAACACTATATGATCTTGGGTTCCATGTTGGAAATCATGATTTTTTCACTCGGTCTCGCTTATAAAATCAAATTGGAGTATGAAGATAAAGTTATCTTGCAAAGAGAAGTTTCCCTTAAGGACATCAGCGCCAAAAGAGCTCAAATAAACCCCCATTTCTTCTTTAATTCCCTGGGTTCCATCCAACATTTGATACTGCACGACAAAAAAAATGCTGCCTTAAATTACCTGAACAAGTTCAGTAAACTCGCTCGTAGTGTTTTGGAAAGTTCGTATGAAACCACGGTGACCCTGACCGAGGAAATAGAACTGCTACGCTCCTATCTGGAACTCGAGTCCTTACGTTTTGATAAAGCTTTCTCATACACCATTACGGTAGCTGATTCCGTTAACACGGATGCTGTGGAAATTCCCTTGATGCTCATTCAACCCTTTGCCGAAAATGCCATTATCCATGGGTTGATGGGAAAAAAGACAGGCGAAAAGAAACTTGAATTCCGTTTTTTCATGGAAACGGAATATCTTGTCATAGAAATTGAGGATAATGGGGTAGGCAGGTATTATGAAAAAACCAAGAAAAGCAAGAAAAAATCCAGAGGTATGGAAATCACCAAAAAGAGACTAAAAATGCGGGACACCTCCGACCTCAATAAAAATAGCATTGAAATCATAGACAAATACGACACCCAAAGCCAGCCCAGCGGCACCAAGGTCATTATACGATTGAATAACCCCTAAAAAACAACCCAATGGTACTAAAAGCAATAATCATCGAAGATGAAAAGCACAGCAGGGAAACCCTTAAATCCATGCTGGAAGAGTTTTGTAAAGGCGTGGAAGTCATCGCCATGGCAGGCACTGTTGATGAAGCGGTCAGAGTCCTCTCCGTGTACAGTCCCGACATTGTTTTCTTGGATATTGAATTACAATCGGGTGTTGGGTTCGACGTGCTTGAAAGAATCAAGGAACCCAATTTTGAGATCATCTTTACCACGGCCTTCGAAAAATATGCTATAAAGGCCATTAAATTTAGTTCCTTGGATTATTTGTTGAAGCCCATTGACCTTAGTGAACTCCAACAAGCCGTAAACAAGGCCCGCAGCAACATGGACACCAATATTTATCGGGAACAGTTGGACAACTTGATGCAGAACATATCCCGGGGCAATATGCGTCCCGAAAAAATATGTTTGGCCACCACCACAGGTATGGAGTTTATAGAAATCAAGGATGTTATCGCCTGCAAAGCTGATGGCTCCTATACCTGTTTTATGATGGACAGCGGGGAAATACCCATGGTAAGCAAACACTTAAAGGAATATGAGCAAATGCTTGCCGAGTATAACTTTATGCGAGTACACAACAGCTACCTTGTCAACTTGCGAAAGGTGAAAAAATATGTAAAGACCGATGGGGGTTATCTTATAATGGAAAACGACCTTCAGGTAAACATTTCGCCCAGAAAAAGGGATGACCTCATTGAGGCAATGAAGCGTCTGTAAGGGATTAATCCTTCTTGTTCACCAACCCTTTGGTAAACTCGTTCAAGGCTTCCACCTTTTCCTCGAAATCACCCTTTAGGGTTTTGCGGTATTCGTTTAGGTTTTGCACCAAATCATCGATATTTTCAGGAATCACGTCCTCAAAAAATTGACGCAAGCGTTTAGCAGTGGTCGGGGACTTTCCATTGGTGGAAATGGCCACCTTTACATTCCCCTTGGTCACGATTCCGCCCATATAAAAATCGCAAAAAGGAGGGTTATCGGCCACATTCACCAAGGTACTTCGCTCTCTGCACTCGTGGTACACCTGCTCGTTCACCTCCGGCTTATCGGTACATGCCACCACCATGTGCTTCCCATCCAAATATTCAGTACGGTACACATCTTTTGTAATCGTCACCTGATGCTTTTGGGCCAACTCCAAGGTAGCGGGCAAAAATTCCGGAGCTACCATCTGCACTTTGGCGTTTGGGCTGGACTTCAGTAAAAAGGTCAATTTTTCCAGTCCCACATTGCCACCGCCCACAATTAGGACGTTCAAATTGGCCACTTTTAAAAAAATTGGATACAGCTCGTTCCTTTCCATTGTAAATTGGTTTTCAACCTCAGATACCTCAAAGATACTGACTATTTATGGCCGGAAGTAACCATATAACTGGCCAAGATCTAAAAAGTTGGTTCTTCTTGCTTCTTTTTTGATGATTTGAACTCATAGCGAACAAATAGCTCGTGCGAGCCTCCGCTATAATTTGCCAAGTTGGAGGTTGTAAGATCATAGGCGTAACCAGCGCTAAAATTAGCATCGATTTGCATCCCTAGCAAGGTAGAGAAAGAGTCGTCCCAGCGATAGGCCAATCCAAATAGGAAAGTTTCCTTGAGCATGGCGTTCACCGAAACATCTGCAATAATCGGTGCACCAGGTACCCATTTTACAAAGAAAGCGGGCTTGAGTTTAACATCGGGCGTTAAGTCCACTACCTTTCCGCCAATAAAATAATAGTGCAAACGCTCCGCCGCTATTTCCTGCTCCTCCCCATCGTAGTGCTTTTGCGAGAAAAAATTGGGAATGGCAAATCCCAAATATCCATTTTTTGTATCGTAGTATAGTCCGGCACCTATGGTGGGGAAAAATTTACTTTTGATGTTGTTTTGAAAGGCCACATCCGCATCATCCGTAAGTCCACGGGAGAAATCCACATCAAAAATGCGACCGCCCAACTTCATCCCAAAGGATAGCTTTCTGTTGGCACTGTCCAGTTGAATGGTATAAGACACATTTCCATCCACCGAAATTTCAGAAGAAGGACCAAGAGCATCCCTTGAAATGATTCCCCCGAGACCCAATTTGTGTTCCATAGGTGTATCCACGGCGAGTACTTGTGTGTTTGGCGCCCCATTAAGACCGACCCATTGGGAACGGTGCAGCAACAAAGCGGTCAAATGTCCATTGGAACCTGCAAATGCCGGGTTTACGCTCATGGTGTTGTACATGTATTGGGTAAACTGAGGATCCTGTTGTGCAAAGCTGACCAAAGGGGTTGCGTAGAGCATAATCAAACAGATTCTCCTTATTTTCTTGGTAATATGTATCCTTGAAATCCCCATGCTTATCTGTTTAAATACAACCAATCTGTTCGTGGTTCCGACCCGTCGCCCAAATCCAAAATGTAATAGTAGGTACCCACAGGGAGTTGGTCTTCGGGCTGGACCATGGCACGACCATTTGGCGTTCCGTCCCAATCATTTTTATAGGATCTTGTTTGATAGACGATATTCCCCCACCGATTATAAATCTGCAATGAGTTGTTGGGGTAACGGGAAATACAATCAATCTTAAAAAAGTCGTTTACTCCATCGCCATTGGGAGAAAACTCGTTGTAGACCACCAAACAACTTGGGGCAACTGACGCTTCTGCCCTATTATTGTCCTCATTGATATCCCATTGATCCACATAGGCGATGTTAACTATGTTTTGATAGTCCTCCACATCCATAACCTCAACGGTTAACAATAGCGTGGCGGTTCCGGAGACGGGCAAGGACTCGATTTCCCAAAAGGAAGCATCGGCATCATACGTTCCCGTTGAAGTCTCCGCACTCACAAATTGATACCCCAAGGGCAATTCCTCCTGTACCCCAATCTGCGTTGCATCATCAACACCTAAATTGGTCACAGTGATTTCAAAAGTCACCTCATCCCCAATATTTGGCTCTGGATTATCCACAGATTTTGTGATGGCCAAATCGGTGGTCTGTGGTGCAACAGAGGCCGTTGCTTCGTCGTCATCCACAACACCGTCCATAAAATCATCCTCATCCATAGCAGTGGATGGATCGCTATCGGGGTCGGGATATAAACTTGATGATACAAAGGCCTCATTGCGATACTCATTTTCCGACCCTGTTGGCGGATTGACCATCGCTAAAACTTCCAAACTTTCCGTATCCTGGCTCAGGACCCTTCTGTTCAGGTTCCAGATTCCCGAAGCTGCATCGTAAATACCCGCCGTTGTGGTATGGGATTGATAGCTATACCCTAAAGGCAACATATCTGTGACCACTACTTCTCTGGCATCGGAGGGACCATTATTTTTCAAGCTGACCACAAAACGAACCACTTCCCCTACATTGGGTGTCGTGTTATCCACTGTTTTGGTCAGCGATAAATCGGCCAGTCCACCGGGAACAGGAACCACCGTTGCTTGATCATCCTCGGAACCCAAGTTGTTGTTGGGTGTGGAATCGGGATCATACGTGTCCAATGCAATGAGTTCTGCTGTGTTCTTATAGTTGCCTGTTGATTTTACAATGGCCTGAATTTCCAAGGTTTGTAATGCTCCATTGGCCAGAAAAGGTAATTCCCAGGTCCCTGCAATTTCATCGTAGACACCTGCTGAGGTTACTGCTGAAACAAATTGATAGCCGTCTTCCAATTCGTCTTCAATCATCAATCCTGATGCATCGTTGGGGCCATCGTTTTGTACTTGAATTGTAAAGAGGAGTTCATCACCCACCTCGGGATTCAAATTGTTCACCGCTTTCGATACGGATACATCGGTTACATGCCTTGGTGTGACAGCCAATTCATCCTGATCGTCCTCGGATAACACTCCGTTGCCCGGTGTGGAATCTGCATCAAACAGGATGGCATTGGTCACTTCTACCCCAAAAACATAGTCGTCTGTTGGATTTACTTCAACCACAACGTTCAACTCTGCTTGGGATTCCAAAGGAACATTACCCAGATTCCATAGTCCGGTGGAAGGGTTAAATGCTCCTCCCGAATCGTCGGAAACATAGGTGAACCCATCTGGTACAATTTGAGTCACTTGCACACCAATCGCATCACTCGGGCCCTCGTTGGTCAATGTTGTGGTAAAGGTGATTTGAGTGGCCACATCGGGAACTGCATTGTCCACGTTTATCGCTACATTCAGGTCGGCTGATGGAACTGGTGTGGTCCCTGCGCTGTCTTGATCATTTTCAAAGATGTTGTTATTGTTCGGTATTGAATTGGGGTCAAATTGATCGGAAGCAAAAACTTCGGTCACATTAAAATAATCTCCGGTATTGTTTACCGAGGCGACGATCGTCAATGTTTCTGTGCTTCCATCGGCGAGAGTCCCGTTGAGTGTCCAAATTCCAGAGCTTGCGCTATACAAACCAGCAGTGGTGCCATGGGAAACATAGGTATATCCATCCGGCAATAGGTCCAAGACCTCAACCCCAGTGGCATCGCTAGGACCCAAATTGGTAATATTTATGGTGAAAATGACATCCTGACCAACAAATGGACTCAGTTGGTTGACCGATTTCCGCAATAATAGATCTGCCACGGGGACCACAATCGGTTCCACCGTTTGCTGATCATCCTCCGCTTCATTGTTATTATTTGGACTGGAATCCACATCGTTCTCCGCCACATTGGTCAATTCGGCCGTATTGGTATAATTTCCTGTCTGTAATACGTCCACGGTAATAGCCAAGGTTTCAGAGCTGCCATTGGGCAAACTGCCCACTACCCAGGAACCATTGGTCGCATTATAGGTTCCCGTGGATGGAACGGCATTTACCAATTGGTATCCAGAGGCCAAAATATCGGTCACTACCACATTGGTGGCATCACTTGGTCCATCGTTGCCCACAGTGACCGTAAACACAATCTCCTGACCTACTTCGGGAATCAGTTCATCCACGGTTTTGGTCACGAAAATATCTACCAAAGGTTCTGGAACTACCGAAACACCATCTTGGTCGTCCTCGCCCGGTATGTTGTTGTTGGGGCTGGAATCCACATCATTTTGATCATGTGCGGTAATTTCAGCTATGTTATTGTAATCTCCTGATGCATTGACCGTGGCCAGTATGCTTAAAGTGGCCGAACTTCCGTTGGCAACGGTGCCAATATCCCAAACACCCGAAATGTCGTCGTATGCGCCTCCACCATTATCAGAAACATAGGTGTAGCCAGAAGGCAACAAATCGGTCACCTCCACCGAAGTGGCATCACTTGGGCCGTCGTTGCTCACTGTTAAGGTAAACCTGACGTTTTCGCTAACCAATGGGGGCGATTTATCGATTGTTTTGGTGAGTGCAAGGTCTATCAATGGTGCTGGTGCGACCACTACATCGCTCTGGTCATCTTCTGAAGACACTCCATTGGACGGAGTGGAATCGATATCATAGGCATCCGAAGCGATGACTTGTGTAGTGTTAGTGTAATTGCCCGAGGGATTGACCAAAACATCGATGGTCAATGTTTCCGTAGCTCCGTTGGGCAGGGTTCCCACCTCCCAAAAGCCGCTTACGGGACTGTAAGTTCCCGTCGTTGCTGCATAGGAAACAAAATTGAAGCCGGAGAGCAACTGGTCTACCACCCTGACATTGGTTGCATCATGTGGACCAGCGTTGGAAATCGAAATCTCAAAGGAAATCTGCTGCCCCACAAAAGGGGACAAATCACCACCCACTACCGATTTGGTCAATGAAAGATCGGCCTGCAGAGGCGCAGCAGTGACATTGGCTTCATCATCTTCGCTTTGATCTCCATCATCGTTATTGGGGCTACTATCGCTATCCAACTGATTGGCAAAAACGACTTCCGCGATGTGAGTGAACTCACCTAGCGTCCCCGTTGGGGTCTGTACGGTAGCATTAAAGTTTAAAGTAACCGTATTGTTTCCCACTGGAACGGTCAATCCCGTCCAAGTGACTTCATCAGTTAAAAAACTAAAGGTTCCGCTATTATTTATGGCAGTCACATTGTCAAAACCACTGGGCACCAAATTGGCTATGGTCACATTGGTGGCATCCACATCTCCAAAATTGCTCAGATGTATGGTAAAGTTGACCACTTCACCAATGGTGGGCAATGTATTACTGGCTAACATTTCCATTTCAAGGTCAACCCCCTCTATGGTTATCCCCACAGTGTCGGATGCGGTATTACAGCTTATATCGGAGACGGTCCATTCAAAAATATAGATGCCCAAGCCCATGTTGAAAACCTGGGTGCTGGGATTATTGGCATCTGCAAAGGTGACCAAGGTGGGGCCGGATAATTGTGTCCAAGTGCCCGTACCAACAGCTGGCGTATCTGCATTCAAAAAGACGGAGGTAGCTTGGTCAAAAGTAAGGTCTGAACCTGCGTTCACCGCACAGTCTTGAGCATATCCTTGATGAAAAACAGCCAACAGTAGGAAAACTGTCAAAAAAAAGTTCCTGAAGACAGGCAGTGACTGAGGTTTGATCATAGCTGGGTTGATGAGGTTTTCCTTATCTGGCAAGGCTTACCCAAACTTATCAAGAACTGGCCTAAAATGGGAAGTTATGTTGTAGGGCAAGTGGCTTTTGTTGTGAAATCACCGATAAATGAAGAGAGAAACACGCTATTCGTTGTGGCATTTTGTCCTTTTGATGAAAGCTGAAACGGCTGCGATTCCAGATACAAGAAATCGAAATGGATGACCTTACATGAAAAAGGGACCTGAAACAGGTCCCTTTTTAAGTATTCAATTGATAGGATTGTTATGCTTCGCAGCTCACACAGTCTTTCTTTTGTTTGAATTTTTGCGCGGCATTCATACTATGCTGATAATACAAGGACTTCAATCCCAATTTCCATGCGGTAACGTGGATTTTGTTGATTTCCTTGGTAGGCATATCTGGGTGTACAATAATGTTCACCGACTGCCCTTGATCGATATGATTCTGTCTGTTGGCCGCTTGGTAAATGATGTCCAATTGGTCCAACTCAGAATAGGTTTTGAAGACCGCCTTTTCCTCTTCGGTCAAGAAATCCAAATGCTGCACGGAACCATCCATATCACGGATGCTCTTCCATACTTCTGGGGTATTTTGACCCTTTTCTTCCAAAAGGTCCATGAGGTATGGGTTCTTGATGGTCACTTTGATCTTGGCAATATCCTTAACGTAACAATTGCTCCAAATGGGCTCGATTCCTTGTGAAACCTGTCCCAAAATAAAGGCCGAAGAAGTGGTAGGCGCAATAGCGTTCAAGGTAGCATTGCGTCTTCCATACCCTTTCAATACATCGGGCTCGCCAAAACGCTCTGCCAACTGCTCTGATGCCTTGTAGGAACGCTCTTTGATTTCCCTAAAAATTTCACTGTTCAAGTTGTAAGCCTCCTGACTATCAAAGGCCAATCTTTTGGACTGTAGCAAGGAGTGCCAGCCCAATACACCTAGACCCAAAGCGCGGTTTTGCTTCGCAAAATTATAGGCACGCTCCATGAACAGGAAGGTTTGTTGGTCTTCCCTATCCGAAGAATCCCTGTATTCTTCCAACTTTTCGATAAATTCGGTAATCACGGCATCCAAGAAGTGTACCATGGTCTCAACAGCATCGGTCTTTTTCCACTTATCGTAGTGCAGCAAGTTCACGCTTGAAAGTACGCACACGAAGGACCAATCATCACTGGAAGGCAACATGATCTCGGTACAAAGGTTACTGGCGTGAATACGGTGTTTTTTGTCCTTATACACATCGGCGGCGCCATCGTTGGCGTTGTCGGTGAAGAATACATAAGGATATCCCATTTCTCCCCTTCTTTGCAACACTTTTGCCCAAACGGTTCTTTTTTCCGCATCTCCATCCACCATTTCCTGCATCCATTGGTTGGTTACGGTAACCCCATGTGTCAATTGTTGGATTGGGTTCCCTTCGGTTCCGATTTCCAAAAACTCCATGATGTCCTTATGGTCAATGGGCAGGTATGGAGAAAAACGACCGCGACGAACCGACCCCTGGCTTACCACATCTACCATGGACTCGAACAACTGCATAATATGTACGGCACCGGAGGCTTGACCGTTGTTTTTAACGGGTGCTCCCCTATGCCTTATTTTTCCAAAATAACCCGAAGTTCCTCCTCCAAGTTTGGACATCATCCCTACCTCCGACTGGGTATACAGGATGTTCCCCATGTCATCATCAATATGGGAACCAAAGCAACTGATGGGCAACCCGCGCTTTTTTCCAAAATTGGACCATACTGGAGAGGCCAAAGAGAAAAAGCCTTCGGACATATAGCCGTAAAATTTATCGGAATATCCCGGGATTCCCAAGATCTCCTCTGCCCTATCCCCGATTTCTCGGATGCGTTCCTCTGGGGACACCCCTTCGGTCAAATATCCGGATGCCAGAAATTTTCGGCTGTATTCGTTCAACCATTCAAAGCCTTTGCTTTCTTCGTTCTTTAGCTTGGACAAGGTGTCTTTCCTTGCGTTTACAAGCTCTTGTGTTTTATTGTCCTGCTTTTGGTCTGCGGCCGGGGTTATTTGTGTTCTCTTCTCCATAATTAAAAAAGGTCGTCGCTAGTTATACTTTGTGTTCTTTTGCTATAGTTGATGGATCTTTTTACAAAAAAGTCTCCGTGTTTTGTTCCTATGATCTCGTCGTCGAACCATTCGGTCTGTTCCAATAGTTTTTGATCGACGTCGAATATTTTGGGGATTCCTATGCTCTCCAACGAATTGTTAAATCTGTTCTTGATGAACTCGTTCACCAAGTTTTTGGGCAAGAAATCCAATTCGCCTGCTTCAAAGATCCAGTCCACTATTTTGCTCTCCGCATCAAATGCCTTCTCACAGATATCCTGGATCATTTCCTTGTACTCATCATCGAACCACTCTGGGTGTTCTTTTTTGATGATATTGATCACATCGATTCCAAAATCGCCATGAATCTGTTCTTCCTTGGATGTGGCCTCAACCACATTGGAAATTCCCTTCAACACATTTTTGTGTTTGTTGAACGCCATAATGATCAAGAACTGGGAAAACAGGGAAACATGCTCGATAAATAGGGAGAACAACAAGATGGATTCGGCATACTCCCTATCGTTCTCACTTTTGGCATTTTTGAGCGCAGTCTCCAAATACTGCACCCGTTTCATGATTACCGGCTTTTTCTTCAAGTTTTCGAACTCTTTGTTCAATCCCAAAATCTCCAAAAGGTGTGAATAGGCATCGTGGTGGCGCACCTCACTCTCGGCGAAGGTGGCTCCTACAGACCCGATTTCTGGTTTGGGCATTCTGTGGTAGATATCGCCCCAGAAACTTTTAACGGCCACCTCGATTTGGGAAATGGCCAACATGGTATTTTTGATGGCGCTGCGCTCCACATCCGTCAACCCCGATTTAAAATCCTGGATATCGCTGGTAAAATTGAATTCCGTATGGATCCAATACGAGTGTCTGATCGCAGGTACATATTCATACAATTGCGGGTACTCATAGGGCTTTAGGTTGATACGTTTTTCGAAGATATTCGACTCACGCATCTGGGCCCTTTTGTTCCTGTAAATAATGTAGGCTTTTGCCGCATCGTGGAACTCACTGTCCATAAGTTCGTTCTCCACCACGTCCTGCACTTCCTCCACAGTGGGTACGTAGTGTTCATCTTCTCTCTTACGTTCCAACAACACTTGGTTGACGTTGTCGGCAATGGTCTGCGCATCGTTGATCTGGCCATGTTCCACGGCCGTCATAGCCTTCAAGATTGCGTTTGTAATCTTGTGCAAGTCAAAATCTTGCGTGCTAAAATCCCTTTTAGTTATCTGAGTAATCTGCATGAAGAAAACGGTTTGGAGTTGAAAAAAATAGCTTGACTGTAAAATTCCTATTTTCTTTACTTAAATTTTAAGTTGACCCGATTAGGTTCTTAACACTTTTATCAACATTTGGGTTTTTCACCGATAAAAAACCATGGGAACAAACGTAAATCAAGGGCTCCGAAAAATTGACGCCAAAACCGATTTTTTCCAAATACTTTTTCACAGTTCTTTAACAATTTTTAGGTCGCTTGTTCATCGTCCCAGTAAACACCGAACATTGGCCCATTTTAACGACGGAAACATCCTTCGGAAACACTCGATCGTTTTTCAAACCATATAGGCCCTTCACCAAAAAATGTTCGATGAAAGTCCATCAGCATTCAATAATGTTTTTATTTTTGACCCAAGTAAATCATTTTGAGTATGTTGATTACGGCTAACAGGGCCATTTCCCCGTTACTGAGTTTTGATTTCTACTTGGAGGCTTACCATCGATTGGTGAAGACCTTAAAAAAGGAGGAGGACCTAAAACATCTTCGGGAAGTGCTTAACGGAAATCTTGGATCCCATATCCAAAACCTGATATTGGAGGAAAACTACGACACCTTGGTGGTAACCTGCCCCAAGCAACACATTGTTTGGGTAAACGATGGTTTCACGCAAATGACCGGTTACACCAAACATTTAGCTATCGGCAAACGGCCCAGTTTTCTTCAGGGCAAGGAAACCCCAAAAAGCACTACCAACGAAATTAGGGAACAACTAAAGGCAACCAACACGTATAGTGGTTCCGTAATCAACCACCGAAAGAACGGGGAGCCTTATCTCTGCAAAATTCAAATATTGCCCCTTTATGATTCCCAAAAGGAGCTTACGCATTTTATTGCGCTGGAGAAAGAATTGCTGGCAGCCTAAAAAGCAAAAACCCTCAAAATCAATGATTTTAAGGGTTTATTTTTGCAGTACCTTGGGTGGGAATCGAACCCACACTCCCGAAGGAACTGGATTTTGAATTTAATTCAGAAAAAAGGGCATCTTTATCCCTTCTGATAATCAGGTAGTTGATTTTTTTCATTTGGCCTATTTTAGCATTTATATACTCACTTATATACCCACCTGTAATTCAAGAAAACGATTGTCAATCATTTATTTTTAACCTGGGTAATGATAACCCAAGTTGGTATAACTCCTCTTCGGATTTAGTCATATTAGGAACTCTATTACAGTTAATAATTAACTCTTTCCTGCTACGTGTCAAATCATCCATAATTAAATCAAAAAGTTTGATTTTATCTGAATCATCTAGTTCATTGTAAGCAGCCATAACAATCTTCAAACTTAACTTTTCGGCAGTTGGCAAAGCACGTCTATCGTTATTTAGACCATTGCCATATATTCGTTTTTTAAAAGGCATCATTATCCGTTTTAAGGTGTATACATATGGGAAAATAAGAAACTCAAATAAATCTCGTTGCCCTTATATTTAAAACATAAAATGAAAAATCTACTCTATTCTTTTCTACCAAACCTCATTAGTTAGCCAAAATTAAATCTTGAACCATATTACCGCAGTAACAAGGGAAAAGACTCAATTCAAAATGGATAGGAGAACAATAATATTGTTCAAAGTTATACGGCAAAAACGAACTACTTCTATGGTTACAACAAACAAATCCAGTACAAAAATGAGCCTTTAAAGCAATTTATTTCTTATCTTTTAGGGGGCAAATATTAAAAATTCTTAAAAAAACGTGCATTTGATCGATCTTTGACCAAAATCATTGTTTAAAAATATACTAGTATTGTATATTCGCCGTTGAGTGATTTTAGGTGAATTTGAAAGAATTCTATAAAATTACGACAAAAAAAGGGGAGTCCCAATGAAACTCCCCTCGGTGTCAACTAGACTCGCAATCTAAAATTACACGACTGGCACCCAGAAAGCAAGACACTTCCCTTTTCTTGGGTAAATTCGTTTTCCGTCTTTTACAACGTACTTACGAAACACCAACTTGTGCAAGACACCATTTACTAATTTGAATCTATTCATCACAAGGATGTTTTAGTGGAGGATAGATTTAAGCATAGTAGCTAGTCCTCAATCACCACCAAGCCGCTACCCGACTATCGGATAACTAAAGACCCTGCCATTGGTGCAGGGTCTTGTTTTGTTAATTGGTTAATGTTATTAAACAGGTACAAACACAGTGATAATCCGGACGGTTTGTTGTGTCCAATTAACAGTAACATCGCAATGATGTGATTCAAATTAGTTTGTCAAAGATACGCAATTTCTTAGATGCCCAACCTACCCACCTCGTTTTTCAGAATTGTCTCTACCATATTGGTAAAATTCCTGTTTTCACGCTCAGCAAGTTCCTCTACTTTCCTAATAACATCTTTATCCAAGCGCAATGATTTGATTCTAGTGTTACTTTTCATAGAGCCGAGTTTTAAGATTCTTGATGTATTACAACAAATTTACCTTGTATATTGGTTGAATCAATGAAGTCATACTACCGGTTATCCACTATTTTATTAACAATCATAATCAGAGTTGGATTAATAAACCAACAATCGATGATCTTTTTAGAAACAAGAATGTCAATCCAGCGTCCAAAACGACTACACTCCCAAAAGGCACTATATATCAGCTAATTAAAAAATTCAAAAGGACTAATTTCTGAAAACCATAAATGGTGTGAGTATATTTCTGAATGCATTTAACGCATTGACAATCAGTATTTAAATTATGTGTGCTTAAGAATCAATCTAGCGTCTATATACTCGCTGTATACTCACTAAATTTAGAAAAGCTACTGAGATTGGTAAAAACAGAAGGGTGTAAAAACAAAGAAACCCCTGTGTTCACAGGGGATTTCGCTGTTTATGGTACCTTGGGTGGGAATCGAACCCACACTCCCGAAGGAACTGGATTTTGAATCCAGCGCGTCTACCAATTCCGCCACCAAGGCATCGGTACCACATTTTCAAATGCGAGTGCAAAGCTAAAAAAATAATTTTATATATCGCCAAAAAATACTTGGATTTATCCTTTAGCAACCCAATTTAATTTTTAAATTTGCACCTCCTTATTTATAAGTACGTTAAAACGCTAGCTAACAAGAAATTGTAATGGCATATCAAGTCCCGGAACCTAAAATTTTTGCTTGCACACAAAGTGTGGAGCTGGGGAACAAAATCGCTGCTTCTTACGGAGCTGAATTGGGAAAAGTCCAATTCTCCCGTTACAGCGACGGCGAGTTTCAGCCCTCCTTTGAGGAATCCATTAGGGGAGCGCGTATTTTTATTATCGGCTCCACCAACCCCAGTTCCGAAAACTTGATGGAAATGTTGCTGATGCTCGATGCGGCCAAAAGGGCTTCGGCAAGGCACATTACCGCCGTTATGCCCTATTTTGGTTGGGCAAGACAAGACCGTAAGGACAAACCGCGTGTTCCCATTGCAGCCAAATTGGTCGCCAAAATGCTGGAAACCGCCGGTGCCACCAGAATCATCACCATGGATCTCCATGCGGACCAGATACAAGGATTTTTTGAAAAGCCCGTGGACCATTTATTTGCATCTACCCTTTTCTTGCCTTATTTAAAAGGTTTGCACTTGGACAATCTTTGTATTGCATCTCCCGATATGGGCGGTTCCAAAAGGGCCTATGCCTACTCCAAAGCTTTGGAATGTGATGTGGTGATTTGTTACAAGCAAAGAGCGAAAGCAAATGTTATTTCCCACATGGAACTTATTGGCGATGTCCAAGGTAAAAATGTGGTTTTGGTAGATGATATGGTCGACACGGCCGGAACACTTACCAAAGCGGCCGACCTGATGATGGAACGGGGAGCGGAAAGCGTACGTGCCGTTACAACACATGGATTGCTTTCGGGCAAGGCGTATGAGCGCATTCAAGAGTCCAAATTAACAGAACTGATCGTTACCGATTCCATTCCTGTGGACCAAAGCCAAAAGAAAATAAAGATATTGTCGTGTGCCGATCTCTTTGCCGATGTGATGCACAGGGTCCACCACAATACATCAATATCATCAAAATTTTTAATGTAGCCTTCGACTACGCTCAGGCTGACAACGCCTAGCACTTCGAAGATAAATTTTATCATAAATTAAATATTAATAACAGATTATGAAGTCAATTACAATCAAAGGATCCCAAAGAGAAAGCGTGGGCAAGGTTGCTACCAAAGCCTTACGTAATGCTGGAAAGGTCCCTTGCGTGCTGTACGGAGGGGATAAACCAGTGCATTTTTCAGCTGATGAAATCGCATTCAAAGACTTGGTGTACACCCCAAATGCCTACACCGCGGTAATTGAATTGGAAGATGGTCAAAAATTTGACGCCGTATTACAGGATATTCAATTCCACCCTGTAACCGACAACATCCTACACGTAGATTTCTACCAGTTGTTCGAGGACAAGCCAATTACCATGAGAATTCCTGTACGTTTGGAAGGAAACTCTCCTGGTGTGAGAAACGGTGGACGTTTGCTTTTCAGAAAGCGTAAACTATCCATCCGTGCATTGCCTGCATTGCTTCCCGATTTTATCACTGTAGATATTTCCAAATTGAGAATCGGTCAGACCATTGCAGTAGAAAGTATTTTGAACGATGATTACACTTTCTTGCACCCAGATAGTACCGCTATCGTTCAGGTGAAAGCTTCTAGAACTTCTGTTGATGAAGAGCTTGAAGATGAAGATGAAGAAGGAGTAGAAGGTGCTGAAGGAGAAGCTACCGAAGGTGGCGAAGCTCCAGAAGCGGAAGCTGCAGAATAGCACTTCTATAATTTTCACAAGAGCATCCCGCTTTTACCTAGGTAAAAATTGGGATGCTTTTGTATTTTTGGGCAAATCCATTTTGGCTGATGCTCCATTTTATCAAACAGCTTTTTGGCTCTTCAAAACAACTGCTTCAAGAAACAGAACCCATGAAAAAATTTTTGATTGTTGGTCTTGGAAACATAGGTGCTGAATACGAGGACACCCGTCACAATATCGGGTTCAAAGTCCTTGATTTTTTGGCCGAACAGGAGAGTTTCACATTCGAAAGTGCCAAACTTGGTGCCGTGGGCACTTTTAAGCACAAGGGCAGGAGCCTTCTCTGCCTGAAGCCGTCCACCTATATGAACTTAAGCGGTAAGGCTGTGAAGTATTGGCTGGATAAGGAAAGTATCCCTATGGAAAATCTCTTGGTCATTACCGACGATATCAACCTTCCTTTTGGAACGCTTCGTTTAAAGGGCAAGGGTAGCGATGGCGGCCATAATGGTTTGAAGGATATTCAAAATGTGCTACAGACCACCACATACAACCGTTTTAGATTTGGCGTAGGTTCGGATTTTGGAAAGGGCCAACAAGTGGATTATGTGTTGGGCAAATGGGATAATGACCAACAAAAATCCATGCCCGAACGTTTGGAAAAATCTGCGGATCTCGTGCGATCGTTCGTCTTCGCCGGTGCCAAAAACACCATGAATCAATTCAACGGCAAATAAGTTAGAGAACTTTAAAGTCGAACACACTGGAACTGGAAACATTCCCTTCCAAATCAGTAGTAATCACTTGCCAGTAATACACCGTACCCGACTCAACGCCGACGGGAAGTTCCATGGTAGACGCATTGGTTACCCCGACCGATGTTTCCGGAGGGTTGGTTTCCGAGAAAAATACTTCAAAGAAGTCGATGTCATTATCCACATCGGCACCTGCCCACTCCAAGGTTACTTCGTTGGCAATATCCTTCTGGACCGTTGCTCCCGACCTAGGACTTTCCAATTGTGCAGGAAAAGGAACATAAGTGGTCTGTGACCCAGCATTGTAAAAAAGCCATGTTTCGCTAGAAGCTACCTGATCGGATTCGGTGTTTTGGCTGGTGACCGACCAGGCATAAGGGGCTCCCTTGGTGATGGTTAAACTTGCTGAAGTGGAAGCCGTGGAAATGGTTTGGGGCAAATTGGTGTTTAAATTGATGACAGAAAGCGTATACCTAGTTGTATTTTTGGACGCATTCCATCTGAAGGTGACCTGGGATGAGGTCTGATTGATATCCGTTCCCGTGGTACATTCCGAATTCTCTTCAGGGAAAACCAAAGTGGCACCTTCAGGTGCTGGGGGAGGTCCATCGTCCCCACCACAGGAAACCAATAATGCCAAAAGGCTCAAATAAATTATCTTCCGAATCATTCCTTGATCAGTTTAAACATTTCCTTTTTACCGGATTTTTCCAAACCTAAATAATACAGTCCTTTGGGCAAGGTGGACACATCCAACTCCAAATCCTCACCGAATACCCTTCTGCGCTCCGTGCGGACCAACTTACCATTGGCAGTGAACAGTTGGATTCCCACAATCCCCTCAAATCCGGCCATGTACACTTTGGTCGTGGTATACACTGGGTTTGGTGACAAAATAGGCCTTTCTGAATAAAAGAAAGACTTTTCAAAACTTCCTTGGCAAGGCAAATTGGTAAAAACCTTTAAGGTGTTGATACCATTTTCCAAAGGAAGTTGAATTTTGGAAGCCTCTGTTTGGGTAACCAGACCATTGAGCTCCACATTGTAGAACGAAGCCCCGCTCAGGTCAAGGTTCAATACCCCAGCATCCAGCAATGCAGACACATCGAGCACATCGGGTTGGGTCAGCATAGCATCGAAACACACCTCCTCATACGTAATCAACCCATCCGTTCCACTTATGCACAAAGAATACTCTCCTGCAGACAGATTGCTAAACGTTTGCGAATTGGTAAATTCAAAAGATTCCGAACCACTGGCACCGTTCAAAACAGCTGTGTAGTTGACCGCGGTATCCAAAGGTGTAATGGTTATGGAACCATCATTATTGCTACGGCAGCTTTCGCTTTCCACTTCAATTTCAAAATTATCGGAAGCAAATCGATATACCGCGCAGCCATTCGTATTCACCTCAACACCTTTTGGCGTGCCCAAGCAGAGGTCGTCACCATCATCAAAAACGCCATCCTCATCAGCATCGGGTCGATAACTACCCTCAACACAGATATCCAGTGAAAAATCGACCAAGGCACCACCATCACTGGCAGCGGTATCTTCTATTTCCAAGACCCACTCGCCCAATATGGACTCGCCATTCAGGGATGATAAAAATCCTATCGGCGCAACTGTTCCCGAAATTGCAGGGTTTTCTCCACAAACAATGGGGTCCCCATCATCGTCAAAAACGGCATTCAAATCGTTATCCGCTCCGCAATTATTTGATAATAGGGTCACCTCGGTTCCCGAAGGAGAGATAAGGGTAATGATCAGGTCTTCCAAATAGGTATGATCTAGCTGCAAGTTTACATTGACATCCGAAATGGGCAAATCTTCCACAAACAGGATGGAGGTAGTAATGGTTGGTGTTCCCGATGATGCAATGGTAATGGGTAAATCCGTTGCGTTTCTATTTCGGCAATTTACCTGTGATGTGGTAAAGCTGAAAGGTGTTCCAAAAGTTCCCGAACCACAACCATTGTTGGGTCTCACTCTCCAAAAATATTCGGTCTCAGCCTCTAGTGTTGTGGCTTTATAGGTACTAAAGGGCAAAGATGCAGATTCTACCACATTGGTAAAGGCCAAATCGGTCGCCACTTCCACATCATAATTCGAATAGGATGGGTCATCCTGCCAATTGAGCAAAGCGTCCAATGAAACGCCCGCCTCCCCATCACTTGGAGAGAGCAATGTCACATCGGCGAAATTTCCATCTTGTACCAGAAGGGATAACGTAACGTTCTTGGTCACCGATGCCGAGGTCGCAGTCACCACAATATCATAAACCCCCGGAGCAACGCCGTTGGTATTGGCCAGCGTAAGGTCTACAACCGTATTATTGGCCGTTGCATTCGTAGGAGAAAAACTGGCAGACATGCCTGCAGGAACGTTGGCGGAAAAAGTAGTGTTCTCGTTGAATCCTGCATAGGTTTCGTATTCAAAAGGAATCACCAAATCATCGGGCTGGCAAACCTCATAGTCCAAATTTTCAAAATTGAGGACCACTTCGGATTCTTCAATGGTAAAATCGGTATTGTTTACGGCAAAAAAAATGTTATTACTAGCCTTTACCATGATGCGCCCCGTATTGGTCGCATTTCCTGGCAGAAGCACTTCTTCGGCACCATCGTTCAGGGTGTTTTCCAAAAGGGTTATTGGATAGGTCAAACCACCGTCCAAAGAAAGGAAGATATCCACCTGCTGTGCATTTATGGGCGCTATATCCGTATTGGACACATCCCAGGTAATTTCTTGTACCGAGCCGGCTACGTAGGTTTCTTCGGAAGTTTGAGAAGTAACGATAAAAGGCCCTGCGGCCTTGATGACCCGAACATCCAATACATCCGAAACTACTTGCCCACCTCCAGCAGCGTTGTCACGGACCGTACAGGCAAATCTCAAGTTCCGTTCTATCTCGGAAACCGTTTCCCAAGCTTCTCCAGTGGCTGGATTTATCTGTGTCAAATTACCTTGGACAACTTCGGAAAGTCTGGGAAAATATCTTTTGGGATCGGTTGATGGTGGCAACGATCTAAAATTGGCCCCGCTCGGGTTCAAGGAGCCAAAAGATGCCGTTGTTACCAATCCGTCATCAATTTGTTCCCAAGTATAGGTCAGCACATCCCCTGCATCGGGGTCGGTCGCGTTGCCTTCCAAAACAAAGGCGGTTCCTCTAGGTATGGTGTAATCATCCACTGGCACCAAAACAGGCGGTGCATTGCTGATTGCCTCGGTTTGGGCACAGGAAGTGGTCTCCAAATAGGTAGAAATCTGAAGTATGCTATTGTAATGGAAATAATCATCGCCCTGCAACGCAACATTGTTCCCTTCTACAATGCCTGCATACCCCATAATGGTGCTTCCACTGGCAGGTTCCGCTTGAACTCCCGTTCCCTCAGATTCGAAAGACCACGTGTGGTTGGCGCCAAATTGATGACCGAGTTCGTGTGCTACGTAATCCAAATCGAACACATCCCCTTCGGGAACGTTGGCGGCGGAAAAGGCACTACCCTTTCGATTATCCACACAGACCGAGGCGATAAAACCAGCGTTACCATTGTCCAATCCCACGCCTACTTGATGGAACAAATGCCCAACATCATAATTTTCTTCTCCAATAATCGATGTGATAGTGGACTGTATCTGCGAATTCAAACTATTGTTGAAAGGATCGGTATTGGCATTGGTAAAAATAAGCAGGTCGTTATTGGGAATGAGTTCCAAGGTGACGCCCAAATCGGTCTCGAATACTTCGTTGACCCGGGTTAAAGTTGCATTGATGCCAGCAAGCGCGTCTTCTACCGTGCCACCCATGTATTGGGTATATTCTCCCGAAGCGGACACCGCCACCCGATACGTTCTGAGCACTTGGTCATCTACCAAAGGGACTATGGTTTTTCCTGCTAAATTGGATGACTTTGAAGCATTTCCAAATAGGTCCTTGCTGGTTTTACAGATAAAATCCATTTTTGAGGAAAGACCTGCTTCCTTGTCATAAAGAACATAAGTATCCGAATCGTTCGAGGCTGGCTCCATGAATGCGATTCGGCTGTCCTCCAAACTCACCATCATGGTTTGGATACCTTTGTGCGAACTGCTCAACTTCACCTTGTATTTACCATCGGCGCTGATACCTGTAAATGATTTGATAGCCGGATATTTCTTGGAAAGATCGGGATGGAGCACGGCCGTTTCCTTCACGTAAAACGGAACAACATCCCCTTCCCCATTGGGCAGATAAACCGTGGTTGCAGAACTTTTGGCCACCGAAACGGAATTGATTGTTCTGGATAAGCCACTTTTGTCCAACGTGAACACTTTTTTGGCATCCGAAATATCCTTTAGGGAACTGGCGCGAAGTCCGGACCGGTTCGGAACGTTTTTCCAATACCCCTGCTGCCCGTAAATGCAAAAGCAGCTAAAAAATATGGTTATTGAAAAAACAAGATGTAACTTAGCTTTCATACACGGTTAGGGCATAGTATATTTTCAAATGTAAGCCTTTTTTTATTTCTAAATCAGTTGGAAACAATCCAAAACATTTCTCATTTTAAGCAAGTTCCGCACCAAACTGTGGTGACCATCGGCACATTTGATGGTGTGCATTTGGGCCATCGCAAGATATTGGAACGCATCACAAACAATGCCAAAAACACCGGACTCAAATCCACGGTCCTCACCTTTTTCCCACATCCAAGAATGGTATTGCAAAAAGATGTGGACATCAAACTGCTGAACACCCTCGAAGAGAAAAAGCAGATTTTGGAAGGTTTGGGACTGGATTATTTGATCATCCATCCGTTTACCAAACAGTTTTCCAGACTATCGGCCATCGATTTCGTAAGGGACATTTTGGTGAACAACATCAAGGCCAAAAGAATCATCATTGGGTACGATCACAGGTTCGGTCGCAATCGAAATGCCAATATCAAGGACTTGATTTCCTTTGGAAATACCTTCGATTTTGAGGTAGAGGAAATTCCTGCCCAAGAAATCGAAGATGTTTCGGTGAGCTCCACCAAAATCAGGAAAGCGTTGTTGGATGGCGATGTAGAAACTGCCAATAGCTACTTGAACTATGCTTACATGCTAACGGGCACGGTAAAAAAAGGACGCGGACTAGGAAGGGATTTTGGTTTCCCCACCGCAAACCTCCACATTGCCGAAGAGTACAAACTCATTCCAAAAAACGGAGCCTATGTGGTAAAAAGCCATTTGGATGGCAAGGAGTATTACGGCATGATGAACATCGGCTTCAACCCTACGGTAGACGGTTCCAAAAAAAGCATCGAAATCAACTTTTTTGAGTTTGACGGTAATCTCTATGAGAAAAAAATACAGGTAGCACTATTGCACCGTATCAGGGATGAGCATAAATTTAACTCGATCGAAGAATTGAAGGAACAGTTGAAGAAAGACAAAAACCATTCTTTGGACCTAATTTCCAAATAAATGTCCACCCAATTTCTATTTCGGAAAATTGACAACGCCCAACTGGTGGTTTTCCGAATATTCTACGGCTTATTGGTCGCTGCGGAATGCTACGGGGCCATCGCCACAGGCTGGGTTCGAAGAACCATGGTGGAGCCCAAGTTCACTTTTTCCTTTATTGGGTTTGAATGGTTACAGCCCCTGCCCGGCAATGGCATGTACATCTATTTTGCCGTTATGGGCACTTTGGGCCTTTTGATTGCCCTCGGATACAAATATCGATTCAGCGCTTTGGCCTTTGCCATCATGTGGTCCGGCGTGTACCTCATGCAGAAAACATCCTACAATAACCATTACTACCTATTGATGCTATTGGCCTACATCATGGCCATTTTTCCCGCCAATAGGGATGCCTCTTTGGATGCCAAACTCAACCCTGGGCTGCGTTCCCAAACCATGTACAACTGGATTCGATGGACCATCATACTGCAATTGTTCATTGTGTACACCTATGCCTCCGTGGCCAAACTATATGGGGATTGGTTGGATTTCAGTATCGTGGAACTGTTGATGGAATCCAAAAAGCATTATTATCTGATCGGGGATTTACTCCAAGAAAAATGGGTGCATCAAATAGTCGGGATTTTCGGGATTGTGTTCGACCTTTTGATCGTTCCCGCCCTACTTTGGAAACCTACGCGCAAAATTGCTTTTGTATTTTCCATCTTTTTCCATCTGTTCAACAGTATTGTGTTCCAAATCGGGATATTCCCCTACCTATCGTTGGCCTTTACGGTCTTCTTTTTTGAACCGCAGACCATTCGAAATCTCTTTTTGAAAACCAAAAAGTTCATACCGGACACCAAAATCGTAGTCCCCAAAAACAAGAACATCATTCTTTCGGTGCTGGGCATCTATTTCCTCATTCAATTGCTGTTGCCCCTTCGGCACCATCTGTTCCCGGATGATGTACTTTGGACCGAGGAGGGCCATCGACTGAGCTGGCGGATGATGCTTCGCAGCCGAGCGGGCAGAATCACCTACAAAGTAGTGAACACCCAAAGTAAGGACTCCACCATCATCAACCTTAATGAATATCTGACCAACAAACAGGAAAGGAGAGTGGAATGCTATCCAGATTTTATCTGGCAATTTGCCCAACACCTCAAAAAGGACTATGCCCAAAAAGGAGAGGACATTCAAGTATTTGTGGACAACAAGGTCAAAGTCAACCAAGGGCCATACAAAACCTTTATCGACCCCAAAGTGGACTTGGCCAGCGTTCCGTGGAACCATTTTTCCCATAACGATTGGATTCTCCCCTCGACCAAAGAATAAAATTGGGCACTTGTTCAGATTCGATTAAATTTGCGGCTCAAAACTAGGCCATGCTTCAACTACAGAACATCAGGGAAAACAAGGAAAGTATCATCACCGCTTTAAAAAAGCGAAATATCGATGCAGCACCGATGATTGCGAAGGTTTTGGAACTCGATGAAAAACGACGTTCCATCCAAACAGAATTGGATGCTACTCTGGCCGAATCCAACAAAATCTCCAAAGAAATCGGCATCCTTTTCAAAACAGGAAAAGCACAGGAAGCGAATGTTCTAAAAGAAAAAACCGCTGGACTTAAAGAAGCGTCAAAAAAGTTGGGCGATGACCTCAACCTTACCGCAGATGAACTTCAGCAACAACTATATTTGATTCCGAACGTTCCGCACGAATCAGTTCCAGCGGGTAATTCCGAAGAGGACAACGAGGAAGTATTCCGGGAAGGTGATATTCCAACCTTAGTGGAAGGCGCATTGCCCCACTGGGAATTGGCCAAGAAATATGACATCATTGATTTTGAGCTTGGAGTAAAAATTACAGGGGCAGGTTTTCCAGTGTACAAAGGAAAGGGTGCCCGTTTGCAACGCGCCTTGATCGCCTATTTCTTGGATAAAAATGCAGAAGCTGGGTATACCGAGATGCAAGTACCGCTCATGGTCAATGAGGACTCTGGCTACGGAACCGGACAATTGCCCGACAAGGAAGGGCAAATGTACCATGTACAGGCGGATGACCTATACCTTATCCCAACGGCCGAAGTGCCTGTGACCAACTTGCACCGAGGCGATATCTTGGCGGAAGGTGATTTCCCTATCAAATACACAGGCTACACTCCCTGCTTCCGACGTGAGGCGGGCAGTTATGGGGCACATGTCCGTGGTTTGAACCGTTTGCACCAATTCGACAAGGTGGAAATCGTGCGCTTGGAGCACCCCAACAACTCTTACCAGGCCCTGGATGAAATGGTGGAGCATGTTAAAAACATTCTTCGCGAACTCAAATTGCCCTACCGCATCTTGCGGCTCTGTGGTGGCGATCTTGGTTTTACATCGGCCCTGACCTTTGATTTTGAAGTATTCTCCACCGCGCAGGACCGTTGGTTGGAAATCAGTTCCGTGTCCAACTTTGAGACCTTTCAGGCCAATCGCCTAAAACTTCGTTTTAAGGACGAAAACGGGAAAAGTCAGTTGGCCCATACCCTGAATGGAAGTGCCTTGGCATTGCCACGGGTATTGGCGGGTATCTTGGAAAACTATCAGACCGAAAATGGGATAAAAATCCCTGAGGTTTTGGTTCCCTACTGTGGATTTGATACCATCGATTAAGGTTTTCAGGCATTTATTTGGATTCGCTTAACAGAATCCCCCGTATTTCTGCGTTATATTTGAAATAAAACAAGCTATTGAAACGCCTTTTATTTTTCATATTCGCAATTACATGCACCCTGTTGTCGGCACAAGAAGATTTTTTGGCCAAACAATACTTTCAAGATGGGGATTATGAAAAAGCATTGGTCTTCTACGAAAAATTGGTGGAGACCAACCCCAGACGCACAGATTATGCAGAGGGATTGGTAGCCTGCTATCAACAATTGGAACGTTACGATGAGGCCGAAGCATTCTTACTTCAAAAAATAGAAGATAGTTATGCCTTTCCCACCTTTTTTATTGAGTTGGGCTATAACCATACCCTAAAGAACGAACCTGAAAAGGCCAATGCCTATTACGACAAGGCCATCCAAAAAATAGAGGACAACCCCAATTACGGATACAGTGTGGGCTATCGGTTCCAAACCTATGCCTTATTGGATTATGCCATCCAAGCCTACAACCGCGCGATGGAGCTAAAACCGGACCTCAACTATGATTTTCAGTTAGCTAGAATTTATGGTGAACAGGGCGACATTGCCAAAATGTATCAGTCCTATCTCAATTTGATTTGGGAAGGCCGCACTTCCCGCTCCAACGTGCTCCGCAATATTGAGGACTTTATTTCCGAAGACCCATCCAACGAAAACAATGTGCTGCTGCGCAAAGTGTTGTTGCAAAATGCCCAAAAGGCACCGGACATTCTTTGGAACGAACTACTGAGCTGGTTGTTTGTCCAACAAAAACAATACAATAGCGCCTTTGGCCAAGAAAAAGCCATTTACAAACGGAGTGAAGGACAATCCATAGACCGTTTGGAAAATTTGGGCCGTATCGCTATGGAAGAAAAAGACCTGGAAACGGCCACATCCATCTACGAGTTCATTGTGGAAAACACGGAGAATCCGAGTACCAGGCTCAATGCAGAACTCAGCTTGATCGACATTGCTCTGGAAAATCCCTCGGAAAAAGTGTTGCAAACGGTTGAGAAAAAATTTGAGGACTTGGTAGAAATGTACGGAAACCAGAGCAGGACGCTTCAACTACAGGTGGCCTACGCCAATTTCCTGACCTTTAAAAAAGAACAGCCGGAACCGGCCATAGCCATGCTCAAACAAAGTTTGGAACTGCCCATGGGCCAGATGACGATGGCGTATTTAAAATTGGCACTAGGGGATATTTTGGTTTTTGACCAGCGGTTTAATGAAGCACTGATTTTATTCACCCAAGTGCAAAAAAGTATGAAGAACGATGTGCTGGGGCAAGATGCCCGGTTTAAAGTGGCGCAGACCAGTTTTTACAAGGGGGATTTTGATTGGGCCCTCACCCAACTTAAGGTATTGCGCGGTTCCACCTCCCAGCTCATCGCCAACGATGCCATGCAGTTAAGTTTGTTAATTTCGGACAACTCCTTGGAGGACTCTACCCAGACCGCTTTGAAAAAATATGCCCGTGCCGACTTGTTGGCCTATCAAAACAAAGACAAAGAGGCCGTTGAAGTGCTCGAGGATATTTTGGAAAATCACAAAGGGGAAAAAATTGAGGACGAAGCCTTGTTGAAGCAAGCAGCACTTTTGGTAGAGCAGAAAAATTATGAAGCCGCCGCCTTCAACTATCAAAAAATAGTCGAGTTTTATTCCGATGGGATTTTGGCCGATGACGCCCATTTTGCCCTGGGAGAACTCTATGAGAACACTTTGAACGAACCTGAAAAGGCCAAGACCCACTATGAGAAAATCATCTACAACTATCAGGACAGCTATTATTTTCCACAGGCTCGGAAAAATTTCAGACGGCTTCGAGGGGATGCCATCAACTAGTTACCTGCTCATTCCTGCGAAGACGGTAATCACTTAAAGAGGTTTCTCAGAATTACACTAACTTCGTCCACGCTAAAACAAACAAAGCAAATGCTCATATACAACGTAACCATCAACATCGATGAAAGTGTACACGACCAATGGCTGGAATGGATGAAGGACAAACACTTACCCGATATGCTGGCCACAGGGAAATTCTCCCACGCCAAAATGGTAAAGGTCTTGGTAGAAGAGGATATGGGCGGTATTACCTACTCCGTTCAATATACCACACAGGACAGGGCCACCTTGGAAGCCTATTACAAGGAGGATGCCGACCGTCTGCGTGCCGATGCGCAACAGATGTTCCCTAATAAATTCGTTGCCTTTAGAACGGAGCTAGAAGTCATCAGTCAACAAATCCCATAGCAATTGGAGTATCTGTTTTCCTATGGAACCCTACAGGACCCACAGGTCCAGAAATCTGTTTTTGGCCACTTGCTCAACGGAAAAACTGACGCAGTCACGGGGTTTCAAAAAATGGAAAATGCCGTTTATGGACGTTACCCCATAGTAGCTCATACCGGAAACCCAAAACACAAAGTAAAGGGCATGGCATATGAAGTGAGTGCCGTTGACCTGAAAAAGGGAGACCGCTACGAGACCGAAGCCTACAAAAGGGAACTCTTCACCTTGGAATCAGGCGCCAAAGCATGGATCTATGTCGAAAATTCCAACTAACTTGCCAAAAAATGCTCCCGTGTCCAAAAAGAAAAAAAAGAAGTACCCGAACAATCCCAAGTACAATCAAAAACAGGTACAGGAGGAGGGCGCGGTGAAGGCCAAAAAACATTTGGGCCAGCACTTTCTCAAAGATGAATCCGTAGCACAAAAAATTGCGCAGACCCTTTCGCTGGATGGCTATCAAAACGTGCTCGAAATTGGCCCGGGCATGGGAGTGCTCACCAAGCATTTACTGCAACGCGATTTGGATTTGGTTGCGATGGACTTGGACGATGAATCCATTGTCTACCTCAACCACAGCTTCCCGCTCGAACACGCTGCCATCTTAAAGCAGAACAACCGCTTGAACATCGTAGAGGCGGATTTCCTGAAGTTTGACCTGACCGAGCTGTATGGAGAGGAACAGTTTGCCATTACAGGAAACTTCCCTTATAATATTTCCAGTCAGATTGTTTTTAAAATGCTGGAAATGCGCCATCAGATTCCTGAATTTTCAGGAATGTTCCAAAAAGAAGTGGCCAAACGTATTTGCGAAGGCCCGGGAAACAAAACCTACGGGATCCTTTCCGTGCTGGTTCAGGCGTACTACGATGCCGAGTACCTTTTCACCGTACCGCCCGGGGTTTTTGACCCACCACCAAAGGTGGATTCGGGGGTATTACGGTTAACCCGAAAAAAGGAACTCACCTTGCCATGCGACGAACGCCTCTTTTTTAAAGTGGTGAAAACCGCCTTCAACCAAAGAAGAAAAACAATACGCAACAGTCTTAAAACCTTCAACCTTTCTGATAATCTCAAAGAAGATGCTATCTTTGACCAACGCCCGGAACAGCTAAGTGTAGCTGACTTTGTAACGTTGACACAGAAGATAGCCAATGACCCCGTTTAAACTCACAGACGAACTTTTAGAAGAAATCAGGGAACTGATCGGCGACAGCAAGGATGCTGCGCTTCAGACCATGATGAAGGAGTTCCACTATGCCGATATCGCGGAGATAGCGGACGAACTGGAGGTCGAGGAGGCTACATATCTTATCAAACTGCTCGATAGCGAGAAAACCTCGGACATCCTTGCCGAAATGCACGAGGACATCCGTGAGGCGGTCCTCAAAAACCTTACCGCCAAGGAAATTGCCGGGGAGTTGGCGGAGCTCGACACCGATGATGCGGCGGATATCATCAACGAACTTCCCAAAGAGCTTGTTCAGGAAGTTATTTCGGAGATTGAGGACAGGGAGCACGCCAAAGACATTGTGGACCTATTGCGCTACGAAGAAGACTCCGCCGGTGGTCTTATGGCGAAGGAGCTCGTAAAGGTCAACGAGAATTGGACCGTTACCACCTGCGTGAAGGAAATGCGTGCCCAAGCCGAAAATGTGACCCGTGTGCATTCCATTTACGTAGTAGATGATGAAGACAAGCTCAAAGGTAGGCTTTCCTTAAAGGATTTGCTTACCGCTCCCGCCAAGAGCCATATCAGGGAAATATACATTCCGAAGGTAGATTCCGTTAACGTAAACGAAAAGGGCGAAGAGGTCGCTAGGGTGATGTCCAAATACGATTTGGAAGCCATTCCCGTAGTGGATGAGATAGGACGTTTGGTGGGGCGAATCACCATTGATGACATTGTTGATGTAATCCGTGAAGAAGCCGATAAGGATTACCAAATGGCAGCCGGTATCTCTCAGGACGTGGAAGTAAGCGATAGTATTTGGATACTTACGCGCGCGCGCCTCCCATGGTTGATCTTGGGGCTTTTTGGTGGACTTGGGGCTGCGGCCATTATGGGAACCTTTGAGGAAATGATTGCCAAACACGCCGTATTGTTCTTTTTCACTCCGTTGATTGCTGCGATGGCCGGAAACGTTGGGGTACAATCCAGTGCCATTGTGGTGCAGGGTTTAGCCAACGACGACTTAAAAGGCAGTGTGAGGAACCATCTGTTGAAAGAAATGCTCTTGGCTCTTCTGAACGGATTTATCCTTGCCATTTTGTTGCTGCTCTTTACCTGGGTATGGAAAGGGGCCTTTGAAACTGCTTTGGCCATATCGCTTTCGCTGATCGTAGTGATTGTGGTGGCCGGATTTATAGGCACCTTTGTACCGCTCTTCCTTCATAAAAGAAATATAGATCCCGCCATTGCCACGGGTCCTTTTATTACGACCAGCAACGATATTTTTGGAATCCTTATTTATTTCTGGATCGCAAAAATCATTTTGGGAATTTAAATCTTGCCATGAAATCCATCAACCTAAAAGAAAAACATGCCGAGTTTACCAAACAGTGGCATCCGCATCAAATTGCCATAGTGGACGATATGCAGGTCCTTTTGGCCAAACTCCAAGGTGAATTTGTTTGGCACGCCCACGAAAACGAGGATGAACTGTTTCAGGTTATCAAAGGCACCCTTTATATGCAGTTTCGGGATAGGACCGAAGTGGTGAACGAAGGTGAGATCATTGTGGTGCCCAAAGGTGTGGAACATAATCCCATGACCAAAAATGGCGAAGAAGTGCACGTGCTTCTTTTTGAGAAAATGAGCACAGCACATACCGGCAACGTGCTCCATGAAAAAACACAGACCCATTACCCAAAAATATAGGAGTCGTATATTTGCCCCCATGAAAGTTCTCCACCTCGACACCAACCATCCCCTGCTCTTGGATCAATTTGCCGAGCTCGGGTTCGAAAATCATGAAGACTACGACTCCACCAAGGAGCAAGTAGAGAAAAAAATACACCTATACGACGGCATCATTATCCGAAGCAGGTTTACCATCGACCAACAATTCTTGGAAAAGGCCACCAACCTTAAATTTATTGGAAGGGTCGGCGCCGGCCTGGAAAATATTGATGTGGACTATGCCAAATACAAGGATATTTTCTTGGCCTCGGCACCTGAGGGCAACCGAAATGCAGTGGGCGAGCACACCCTTGGCATGCTGCTCTCCCTGATGAACCAGATGGGCAAGGCCGACCGACAAGTGCGAAAAGGCAAATGGAAACGCGAACAAAACAGAGGCGTTGAACTTGAAGGCAAAACAGTAGGGATTATTGGCTATGGAAACATGGGCAAAGCCTTTGCCAAAAAATTGCAAGGATTTGATGTAGAGGTCATCTGTTACGATATTGTGGGTGGCGTAAGTGATGACAACGCCCGACAAGTCGGCATAATGGAATTCCAGCAACGTTCGGATGTAGTGAGTTTGCACGTTCCCCAGACAGAGGAGACCATAGGAATGGTAAATACTGAATTCATAGAAAAATTCCATAAACCGTTTTGGCTGTTGAATACCGCCCGTGGAAAATGTGTGATTACCAAAGACCTGGTGGAAGGACTAAAATCCGGTAAGGTGCTTGGCGCTGGATTGGATGTACTCGAATATGAGCAAAAGTCCTTTGAGAATATGTTCACCAAAAAACCAAAGCCGTTCAAATACCTACGCAAGGCAAATAACGTGCTCCTAACACCCCACGTGGCAGGATGGACCGTGGAAAGCAAGGAAAAATTGGCGCAGACGATTATTGACAAAGTCAAAGCAAGATTTTGTTAATTTTAATGGGTGAAAAAAACCATTTTTGTTTTCTCGGCACTTATCGTATCCTTGTTGGCACTCTTCAAGTTAAGCAACCACGTTTATCGCTCCGGGGATATTTCAGCTGAAATAATAATTGCTGTTATCGCCATAGTCTTTTTTGGCATCGGGATATATATCAACAAAAAAGCACTCCACAAAGAAAGGCCCAGTGTTGTCAATCAAAAGAAAATTGAACAATTGGGCATCAGTAAAAGGGAATATCAGGTCTTGGTGCATATTTCAAAAGGACTTTCCAACAAGGAGATTGCCAGTGCTCTTTTTGTTTCGGAGAGCACCATAAAAACCCATGTTTCCAATCTTTTGATCAAATTGGACGCCAAGCGAAGAACCCAAGCTGTTCAAAAGGCAAAAAGTCTTCATATTCTCCCCATTTAGCAGATTTTCAACTTCATCTGAAGTGTTTTTGGTACTTTAGTATGAGCCCAAAAACCAAGCTCAACCCTACTTTTGAACCAACCATAAAACTAGAAATGATGAAACAAACAGTTTTAAGATATGGAGCGTACGGAGCACTTACCATCTGCGTACTATTTATAATCAGTTGGTATGCGTTGGGCAATCTATCCATGTCCGTACAGGAACTATTGGGATATGTCTCGATAATTGTCTCCCTAAGTTTTGTATTTTTTGGCATCAAACATTTTCGGGATAGGGAAAATGAAGGAAAGATAAGCTTTAAAAAAGCACTTATCATCGGTATTTTGATCAGTATCATCACCGCCTTGGCGTTTGGTCTTTTGGATGTTTTGTACACTGAAGTGCTAAACCCTGAATTTATGGATACGTATTATGAAGAAGTGATTCAAGAAATGAGGACTAACCTCCCATCCGAGGAGTTTCAAGTCAAACTGGCAGAATTGGAATCGCAACGGGAACAATTTTCCAATCCTTTACTGTCGTTTATTTTTATGGGCATGACTGTTTTTCTTATTGGATTCATTATTTCCTTGCTGTCCTCCCTTATTCTTCAACGAAAATAAGCCCATTATGACCATAGATGCCCAAACACCGGACGAGTATATTGAAAAACTTCCTGATGACCGCAAAGAGGCGGTCTCCAAATTACGGGAAACCGTAAAATCCAATTTGCCCAAGGGTTTTGAGGAATGCATCAACTATAAAATGATTGGCTTTGTGGTGCCACATGCCATTTATCCAGAGGGTTACCATTGTGATCCTAAATTGCCATTGCCCTTTATCAATATCGCCTCACAGAAAAACTTTGTGGCACTCTACCATTCGGGCATCTACGCAGACCAAGAACTCCACGACTGGTTTGTGGGCGAATATCCAAAGCATGTAAAAACCAAATTGGATATGGGCAAAAGCTGTATCCGATTCAAAAACGTGAAACACATACCGTATGATCTTATTGCGGAATTGTGCCAAAAAATGACCCCACAACAATGGATCGGTTTGTACGAACAAAACATTAAGAAATCATGAAAAACAGAGTAACGGGATTGGGCGGCTTTTTCTTCAAAAGCAAGGATCCGGATCATATGAAAGAATGGTACAAAAATCATTTGGGCCTCAATACAGACCGGTATGGATGTACCTTTTGGTGGAAGGACAAAGATGGAAACGACTGTTCTACACAATGGAGCCCGATGGATGAAAAAACGGAGTACTTTAAACCTAGTGAAAAGCAGTTTATGATGAACTTCCGGGTGGAAAACCTGGTTGCGCTGCTCGAAGCCCTTAAAGAAGAAGGCGTGACGGTGGTGGGTGAAATGGAAGAATACGAATACGGTAAGTTTGGCTGGATTTTGGATCCCGAGGGCAATAAATTGTAACTTTGGGAGCCTGTTGATAAAGCCTTTCTGTAGATATGGATTTATTTGCTACATTTAAAACTCATTAACCAACACATAAAAAACATGTCAGAAGAAAAAAAAGACTTCGGTGATAAAGCCGAAGAAGCAGCCAAAGACTTTAAGGAGGATGTAAACAAGGCATTCGATCCAGCAAATCCGGAAAGTGGAAAAACCGTAGCCATTATTGCTCACTTGACCTTCATTGGATGGATTATCGCTATCATCATGAACAGTAGCAACAAAACGGAAATAGGTTCCTTTTACATAAGGCAAACCTTGGGGATTTATCTCGTTGGATTTGTCTTAGGTATAATACCCATTATTAACCTTTTTGGAATACTTATCACCTTCATTCTTTGGATCATTAGCTTGATTGGTGCCATTAATGGAAATCAGAAACCTGTATTTTTGGTGGGCGAGTATTTCCAAAATTGGTTCAAGAGCCTATAAAAAGTATGTAAAAGCCAGATCAGATCTGGCTTTTTTTGAGGACTTATTCATCGTAATATTACAATAAATAGACAGCATATGGTCATTAGAACCATGCAAGCTTCAGATTGGGAAGCAGTCGCGAAGATTTATTTGGAAGGCATCGCAACCGGTTTTGCCACATTTGAGACACAAGCACCCTCCTATAATGATTGGGACAAAGCCCATACCAGCGAGTGCCGCTTGGTCGCCGAAATGGATGGCATCATCATGGGTTGGGCAGCGCTCTCCCCCGTATCAAGTCGATGTGTGTATGGCGGTGTGGCCGAGGTCAGTGTTTACATTTCGGCCCAGAGCCGTGGCCAAGGTGTCGGAAAAGCATTGATGCAGCATTTGATCGGGGAAAGTGAAAAAGCTGGATTTTGGACTATTCAATCAGGTATTTTTCCAGAGAACACGGCAAGTATCAAATTACATGAAAGGGTGGGTTTTCGCTATATCGGAAAACGGGAACGCGTGGGCAAGATCCACGGGGTCTGGAAAGATAATTTGCTGTTCGAAAGACGAAGCTCGACAGTTGGCGTGGATTAATCCTCCTCAGAATGGCCGTTCCCTTCCGCTACTTTGCGCTCCAGTTCGGCCTGAAACTCTTCCATTACGGGTTTTACGGTACTCTCCGGTAAATCCGCTATCCGGATGTACATTAATCCGTCCACCGAATTATTAAAAAGCGGGTCCACATTAAAGGCCACCACCTTCGCATTTTGCTTGATGTACTTTTTGATCAACACCGGTAAACGCAAACTTCCCGGCTCCACCTCGCTGATTAGTTTATCAAATTTATTCAGGTCGGCTTGGGTCTCATCAAAAACAAACTCCTTATCCGCATCCTTCAACTTTACCTTGAACTCCTTTTTGGGGCGAATGTATTGCGCCACGTAGGGATCCCAGTAATTGGATTTCATGAATTCGATCATCAAGGATTTGGAGAAATTGGAGAATTGGTTGCTGATGCTTACCCCTCCAATCAAATATTTATGCTCTGGATGTCTCAGGGTCGTATGTACGATTCCTTTCCAAAGCAGGAACAAGGGCATGGGCTTTTGTTGGTATTCCTTTACAATATAGGCACGGCCCATCTCAATGGATTTCTCCATCATTCCGTACAACTCCGGTTCAAATCGAAATAAATCCTGCAAATAAAAACCGTCGATACCGTACTTGCTAAAAATTTCTGAACCCAATCCCATACGGTAGGCCCCAACAATGGCCTTGCTGTCGTCATCCCAAAGGAACAAATGGTGGTAATAGGAATCAAACTTGTCCAAATCGATGGCATTGTTGGTACCTTCTCCCACTTCCCTGAACGTGACCTCACGCTGACGCCCGATCTCGTTCAAACAAAAGGGCATATCCTTGGCCTGGGCCAAGAACACCTCATAGTTCTTGCTCTGGAGCATACGGCAATCCTTCTCGCGCAATTTTTCGATTTCGCCCTCCAAAACCTTTGCACTGATCGCCGAGGCAATTTTTTTGGGCGGCTTGGGGATTTTGAGGGAGGTCGGCACCTTGTCCAAGAAGCGTTCCTTTTCAAAAACATTGGCCAACAAATAGGTTTTCTTTCGGAGCAGTTCCGCAAATCCTTCTAAAGTATCCTCCTCATTTTGGGTTTGGACGGAAATGGGTTGACCAATCCGCACTTTGATGGGACGACGGCTTTGGGATGTCAATTCCGAAGGTAATTTGGCCGTTCGGAATACATCGTCAATTTTAGAGAGGCGATAGAACAACCTACTATTTCGGGCATGAAAATAAATGGGTACTACGGGCACTTCTGCCTTTCGAATCAGTTTTATGGCGGCCTCTTCCCATGGTCGGTCCACCACCAACTTTCCATCGCGATAGGTAGACACCTCGCCGGCAGGGAAAATCCCGAGCGGATGCCCATCGCGTAAATGTTGTAGCGCATTTTTAAACCCTACGATGCTGCTCTTGGCATCCTTATGGTTCTCAAAGGGGTTCACCGGCATAATGTAGGGCTTCAAAGGCTCGATCCGGTGCAACAAAAAATTGGCAATTATCTTATAATCCGGCCGCTCGTTCAATAATAACTTGAGCAACAGCACGCCATCAATACCGCCCAAGGGATGATTGCTAATGGTAATATAGGGGCCCGATTTAGGGAGTCGCTTTAGGTCTTCTTCGGGAATCTCAAAATCTATTTCATAATGTTCTAGAATAGCATCCAGAAACTCAGGACCCGAAAGGTCTTTGTTCTTATCGTAAAACCTGTTGATAGTGCTAATTCGGGTAGCCACCATTAAAAGCCATCCTACAAACGTGCCCAAAAAGCCATATTTGTCCAGATGGATGACCTTCGCCACCTCTTTAGCAGAAACCAAGCCCATAGAAAACGTATTTAGGTACGCGTAAAGATAGAAAATAAACCCTATAGGGTTTTTTACCCAAATATTAAGGCTAAATAATTACTTCACAACCAATTGAACCGTTTCCTTGCCTCGCTGCTCCACCAGTACGGACTTTCCATTTTGAAGGGATTTGACCGAATCGTCGTTAAAATGGCGAATGGTGTATAACGACACATCCTCATGGCAAACCACCTTAAATTTGCGTTTAAGCTCTTCCAGCAATGGCGGAAGACCCCTAAACTTATTGTCCAAACAGACCGAAAAGCTGATGGCGGAATTTTGGATCAAATCCACTTTTAAGCGGTGGTCATGGAACAACTTGAAGATTTCGCTGATGTTATCCTCCACGATAAATGAAAAATCCAGTGAAGATAGTTTGAGCAACACTTGGTTCTTCTTTACGATAAAGCAGGGCACCTTGGGCTCAATACCGTTGCCCTTGCCCACAGTAGTGCCCTTATCCTTTGGATTCACAAAGGATTTTACATGAAGGGGTATCTCCTTACGCTGAAGCGGCTGTAAGGTTTTGGGGTGGATTACCGAAGCCCCATAAAACGCTAGTTCGATGGCTTCGCGGTATGAAATCTTGTCCAACAATTGGGCGTTCTCAAAATTTCTGGGGTCGGCGTTCAACACTCCGGGAACATCCTTCCAAATGGTAACGGATTCCGCATTGAGGCAATAGGCCAAAATTGCAGCAGAATAATCGGAACCCTCCCTTCCCAAGGTGGTCGTAAAGTTGTTGTCGTCACTTCCCAAAAAGCCTTGGGTAATGTTCAATTTGGAAACGTCGACACGGGAAAGTACTTCTGCTTGGGTACGGTCCCAAAGCACTTGCGCATCCCTGTTGGTCGTATCGGTCTTGATAAGGGTTCGGACATCCAACCATTGATTGGAAATCCCAACCTCGTTCAAATAGGCACTGACGATGGTACTGGACAATAGTTCGCCATAACAGACCACCTGATCGTACACAAAGCCATATTTGGGTGACTTATTCCAAGCCAAAAAGCCTCTTACTTCATCAAAGAGAATCTTTACTCGGTTATAAACCGGGTGGTTTTGGTTTTGAAAAAGTTCGGTAATAATATTATGATGATACTCCACCACCTCTTGTAGCGATGACTGTACATTGGCCTTGTCATTAAAATAGGACTCCACCACCTTTTCCATGGCATTGGTCATCTTCCCCATCGCAGAAATGACGACCAAAGTATCTTGGTAACCCACCTCTTTTAGCACATTCACCACATTTCTCACTGCGTCGGCATCCTTCACCGATGCTCCACCAAACTTAAATACCCTCATGTATCTTATCTTCTATAAATTGTTGGCCTAATTAAGGCTCTCCATGTAATTTTTTATTCCTTCTTCATCCAGTTGTACCACGTCCCAATCCCTTAGCACATGGGCCCCTTTCTTTTCATAAAATTCGATAGCAGGCTCGTTCCAATCGAGCACTTCCCAACATATCCGTTTTACCCCAAGATTGTGTCCATATTTAACGACCTCATCCAGCAAAGCGGTTCCCAAACCACTTCCACGCATCTTCTCGGAAACAATTAAATCCTCCAAATGGACGGCAGGTCCTTTCCATGTGGAGTACCTTGGGTATACCAAGGCAATGCCCGCGATTCCATCGTTGGTATCGGCAACAAAGCAATGGAACATCTTTTGGTCGCCAAAACCGTGCTGTACCAAATCCTCTTCGGTAATCTCTACAGCATCGGGCTCCTTTTCATAATGCGCCAATTCCTGAATCAGTTGAAAAACTTGCCCCATGTCTTCGGGTTGGGCCGCCCTGATTGTATACTCCATAATTGTTACAAATAAAACTCAAAGTTATAAAATTACATAATTAAAGTCTTTCGAAAACGTTGTAGTTTCACAAAATGCCCGATATTTGTCCTCAAATAAAACAGCCTTTTCATGTTTGAAAAACAACATCGCACGCTCGGTGAATTCATCATCGCCAATCAAAATTCATTTCAATACACTTCTGGGGAACTTTCACGACTGCTCAACGGGATTCGCTTGGCCGCTAAAGTAGTGAATCACGAAGTGAACAAAGCGGGATTGGTAGATATTATCGGCGCTGCGGGAGATACCAACATTCAAGGGGAAAACCAACAAAAATTGGATGTTCTGGCCAATGAAAAATTCATCCAGACCCTTAAAAATCGAGAAATTGTTTGTGGCATTGCTTCGGAAGAGGAAGATGACTTTATCAGCATCAACAGTTTTGACAAACAGCACCAAAACAAATATGTGGTTTTGATAGACCCTTTGGACGGCTCTTCCAATATTGATGTAAACGTTTCGGTGGGGACCATTTTTTCCATTTACAGAAGGGTCACTCCAGTAGGAACCCCGGTGACCTTGGAGGACTTTTTACAGCCCGGAAAGAATCAGATTGCGGCGGGTTACATTATTTACGGCACATCGACCATGCTGGTCTACACCACTGGGGACGGGGTAAACGGTTTCACCCTAAATCCAGCCTTGGGCACCTTTTACCTATCCCATCCAAACATGAAATATCCCGAAACAGGAAATATCTACACTATTAACGAGGGCAACTATGTCCATTTTCCCCAAGGCGTAAAGGATTTTATCAAATACTGTCAAATGGAAGAAGACGATAGGCCCTATACTTCACGGTATATCGGTTCGCTGGTCTCGGATTTTCATCGGAACATGATCAAGGGGGGAATTTACATCTATCCCAAAACCAGCAAGGCGCAAAATGGAAAACTTCGTTTGCTTTACGAATGCAACCCCATGGCGTTTTTGGCCGAACAGGCCAATGGTAAGGCGAGCGATGGCTTTCAGCGAATCATGGAAATCCAGCCCACCAAATTGCACCAAAGGGTTCCTTTTTTCTGCGGAAGCAAAAAAATGGTAGAGAAAGCGGAAGAATTTATGGCGAAATACTAGCTTTCGCGCCTTACCAATTCGTGATAATCCTCGAATGGGATTCTTCCTGTAAAAATTTTGATGGATTTATCGACGAGTTCTGCTGCCGATTTCGGTGAGAAGCCAAGGCCAATAGCATATTTCTCCACTATGCGCCTCTCTTGTTCGTCAATATCATGGTCTGAGAAAATAATCTGAAAAAATTCGAATAGCCTCTTATATCGTTGCTCGCCACTGTGAGGAGTCTCGATTGGATATTTGTTCTCCTTTTTCATCACCTCCTTAAATTCCTCCTCGCTGATGTTCAATTTAAAGGCAAACTTTTCCAAAACGGCCATCTCCTTGGGGTTGATTTCCCCATCAACAGCTGCCAAACTTGCCAAAGTGGCAAAATGAGCCAAGTTTTTCTTGTGGTCCCCGTGCTCGTAAAGATCTAAAATGGGCATATCTCAAATTTTGTGGGACAAATATAAATCTTTAAAAGAGATTAAAATATATAAAATGGGCACCAAAAGAAATTTGTAATTTACGGCTGCTATGAAAACACCTTTGCTGCAATTTACCCCCAAAGGAATCTACTGTGAACAAGCGGATGTGTATTTGGACCCATGGAGACCCGTGGATAAAGCCATCATTTCGCACGGACATGCCGACCACAGCAGATGGGGGCATCAAAAATACATTACCCAACACAAGAATGTTCCCATTGTACAACATCGTCTAGGCGATGTGAACATTTCCGGTAAGGATTGGGGCGAGACCTTCAAAGTCAAAAATGTAAAGTTCAGTTTACATCCTTCCGGACATATTGTGGGTTCTTCCCAAATACGGGTAGAACACAAAGGGGAGGTTTGGGTCTTTACAGGGGATTACAAAATCGAGGACGACGGCCTCACCACGCCCTTCGAATTGGTAAAGTGCCACACCTTCATCACAGAATGTACCTTTGGATTGCCCGCCTTTCAATGGCGACCGCAACAAGAGGTCTTCAACGACATCAACCAGTGGTGGGCCCAGAACAAATCGGAAGGAAAAACCTCCGTGCTGTTTGGTTATTCCTTGGGCAAGGCACAGCGTTTGCTCAAACATTTGGACACTTCCATCGGAAAAATTTACACACACGGTGCCGTGGAGAACATGACAGAGGTACTGCGGCCCTTGGTCGATTTACCCCCGACGCATTTGATTACCAAGGACACCAAAAAAGACGAGCTTTTGGGCAACATCGTGGTAGCACCTCCTAGTGCCCACGGTAGCACTTGGATCCGCAAAATGGTGCCCTATGTTACAGCTACGGCAAGCGGATGGATGGCGTTTCGGGGTGCCCGAAGACGCAGGGCCATTGATAAAGGCTTTGTGTTGAGCGACCACTGTGATTGGAGCGGACTGTTGGAAACAGTGGAAGCTACGGGAGCTGAAAAAGTCATCTGTACCCATGGCTACACCGATATTTTCTCCAAATATTTGCAAGAATTGGGGTACGATGCCCGAACAGAAGCAACACAATACGAAGGAGAGCTGTCCGAGGTCAATGCTACCGAACAGGAAAAATCGGAAGTGGAATGAGACAGTTTGCCCAACTCATAAAAACCTTGGATGGCACCAACAAAACCAATGTAAAGGTACAGGCGCTTTCCAACTATTTTTTAGAGGCGACCGATAAGGATAAGGTTTGGACCATTGCGATTCTCTCCCACCGTAGACCTCCACGACCAGTAAACACAACTTTGCTGCGCACATGGGCCGCGGAGCTCTCCCACATCCCTGCTTGGCTGTTCGAAGAAAGTTACCATATTGTTGGGGATTTGGCAGAGACCATTGCCTTGGTAGTACCCTCTTCAGAAAAAGGCTCCAAAAAATCATTGACCACATTTTTACAGGAGATGATTGCCCTAAAACCAAAGTCCGAAGCAGAAAAAAAAGAATACCTATTTCAAAATTGGTCCGTGCTGGATTACTACGAACGATTTGTCTTCACCAAATTGATTACAGGCGGTTTCCGTATCGGGGTAAGCCAAAAATTAATGACCCGGGCACTTTCCAAAGCTACGGGTATCGAGGAGGATATTCTCGCCTACAAGTTAATGGGGAATTGGGACCCGAACCGCATTTCATTTCACGATCTTGTTTTGGAAGAAAAGGAGAGCGATTACCTATCCAAACCCTATCCTTTTTACTTGGCGTATGCTGTGGAAGAAGATGTTTCCGACTTGGGGGATGTGAACCAATGGTCCGTAGAACACAAATGGGATGGTATTCGCTGCCAAGTGATTCTTCGAAATGATGAACTCTTTGTTTGGAGCCGTGGGGAAGAACTGGTCACCGATAAATATCCAGAATTTGAAGCCTTCGTTGGCGTTATCCCCAATGGAACCGTTCTGGACGGCGAACTGCTCCCCTATCCCAAGGGCGAAATCGGCACTTTTAAAGATTTGCAGACACGCATCGGCCGCAAAAATATTTCAAGATCACTTTTAGAAAAGATTCCCGTCAAATTGAAAGTATATGATATTTTGGAATGGAAGGGGAAGGACATCAGGGATACGACTTATCTGGAGCGAAGAAAAATTTTAGAGTCTGTGATTTCGACTACGCTCAATCATCAGGACGCCGAGCGCTGGTCATTGAGCGCCCGCCTGCCGGATGGGCAGGAAGTCGAAATGAGTCGAAGCAACTCATCTGGTAACGAATTACCGTTGCTCCTATCCGAACGAATGCAATTCGATTCTTGGGACGAAGTGGCCAAAGAAAGGGAAAAGTCTAGGGAAAAACGCAGCGAGGGCCTTATGCTCAAACGAAACGAATCCACCTATCAAGTTGGGCGCAAAAAAGGGGACTGGTGGAAATGGAAGGTAGACCCGCTCACCATTGATGCCGTACTTACCTATGCTATGAGGGGACATGGTCGCCGCAGTAACCTTTTTACCGACTACACTTTTGCCCTCTGGGATGAAAACGAAGAAGGTGATAAAGAACTGGTCACCTTTGCCAAGGCATATTCCGGGCTTACCGACAAAGAGTTTAGACAAGTGGATGCCTGGATCAAGAAAAATACCTTGGACCGTTTCGGCCCTGTCCGAAGCGTCACCCCGCAGCATGTGTTTGAAATCGCTTTTGAAGGTATCGCTCCTTCTAAACGCCACAAAAGCGGTGTCGCTACCCGTTTTCCAAGAATTTTGAGATGGCGAAAGGACAAGAAAATCGAAGAAGCGAACACATTGGACGAATTAAAAGAGCTAATCCCGAGTGGAACGAAGGAATCCAATAAGAAATGAGTCAAAAGGACCTCTTTCATATCGCCGAAAATTGGTTCCAAGAACAAGATTGGAAGCCATTCCCATTTCAAAAAGAGAGCTGGAAAGCTTTTTTGGATGGAAAACACGGCCTATTAAATGCTCCCACCGGTAGCGGAAAAACATACGCACTTTGGTTTCCCATCGTGCTCAACTACATTAAAAACAACCCTGACTACAAGACAAAACATAAAAAGGGATTAAAAGCCATTTGGATTACGCCGCTACGGGCGCTTTCGCAGGAAATCAAACAATCCGCTGAACGCATCACCCAAGATTTGGAAACGCAAATGACCGTGGGCATCCGTACAGGCGATACCTCCACCAAGGAAAGGGCCAAAATGCGTACCAACATGCCCGACCTTTTGATTACTACCCCCGAAAGTTTACAATTGTTGCTATCCTCCAAAAATTATGCTAAAACGTTTAAGGATTGCTCGGCCATTGTAGTGGACGAATGGCACGAATTGTTGGGCACCAAACGGGGCGTTCAAATGGAACTCGGGCTATCCCGCCTAAAAACAATTTGCAAAGAGTTACGGATTTGGGGCATATCGGCCACCATTGGGAATTTGGAACAAGCACGGGAAGTACTGTTGGGGCCCACCTCTCCGGAACTGGAAAATTCGGTTTTGGTCAAGGCCAACCTCAACAAGAAAATCACCGTCAAAAGTATTATTCCGAAGCAAATGGAAACCTTTCCTTGGCGCGGACATTTGGGACTGCATCTTTTGGACCAGGTGGTGCCCATCATCAATAATAGTAAAACTACCTTGCTTTTTACCAATACGCGCAGTCAATGCGAAATATGGTTTCAGAAAATATTGGAAAAATATCCTGAGTTCGCCGGGGAAATGGCCATGCACCACGGCAGCATCAATAAGGAAACCCGATTATGGGTAGAGCAGGCCATTCGCAACGAAAGCCTAAAGGCTGTGGTCTGCACATCGAGTTTGGACCTTGGTGTGGATTTTGCCCCTGTGGAAACCGTTATCCAAATTGGTGGACCCAAAGGCGTTGCCCGTTTCTTGCAGCGCGCGGGACGTAGCGGTCACCGACCTGGCAAAGAAAGCGTCATCCATTTTTTGCCCACTCATGCCATAGAGTTAGTGGAGGCTTCGGCCATGCAAAAAGCGGTTTTGAACAGTGCTGTGGAAGACCGTATCCCCTACTTGAACAGTTTTGATGTCCTTATTCAATATTTGACCACCTTGGCGGTTTCAGATGGGTTTCATGCTGATGAAATCTATCCAGAAATCAAACAAACCTTTTGTTATCAGACCTTGACCGAAGAACAGTGGCAATGGCTGCTCAATTTTTTGGTTATGGGAAGCCAAAGTCTCAAGAGCTATGATGAATACAAAAAAGTAGAGGTAGAAGAAGACGGCAAATTTAAAGTAAACAGCAGGGCGGTGGCCATGCGTCACCGTTTTCAAATAGGAACCATTGTTGGGGATGCCACCATTTCGGTTCGCTATCAAAAAGGAGGGTACATTGGCAGTATCGAGGAATATTTTATCTCCAAATTGAGCCCCGGCGATGTTTTCACCTTTGCAGGGCGAAATTTGGAATTCATAAGGATCAAGGGAATGGCCGCGCACGTTCGAAATTCCTCCAAACGGACAAACAAGGTTCCTAGCTGGATGGGTGGACGTTTGAGCTTTTCTGCAAAGATGTCCGAGTTGTTGCGTCAAGAATTGTACACCGCCGAACTGGAATTTGACGAGCAATCGGAAGAGATACAGGCTTTACAGCCCATGTTCAACAAACAACGGGAGGAAAGCATTGTACCCCAGCCCCATCAGTTTTTGATCGAAACCTTCAAGACCCGTGATGGCTACCATCATATGTTTTATCCGTTTGAGGGCAGAGCCATTCACGAAGGGATGAGCAGTTTGTTGGCGTATCGGATCAGCTTGTTGGCTCCCATTACCTGCTCACTTGCCTTCAACGATTACGGTTTTGAATTGCTATCGGACCGTGAAATCAACATTCAGGAGATTTTGGACAACAACCTTTTTACGCCAGAGTATATGTTGTCCGACCTACAAAAAAGTTTGAATTCCAACGAAATGGCACGTAGAAAGTTCCGTGATATTGCCGTTATCAGCGGCATGGTGTTTACGGGCTATCCGGAAAAAGGTGTCAAAATGAAGCATCTGCAAAGCAGTTCGGAATTGTTGTTCGATGTGTTCCGTGATTTTGAGGATGACAACCTGCTCTACCAGCAAGCCTATACCGAAACCTTTGAGCACCAATTGGAAGAAGGTCGACTGCGATTGGCTTTGGAACGTATCGGCGAACAAGAAATCGTTTGGCGAAAATGCTCACAACCTACACCCCTATCGTTTCCCATTATCACGGACAGGTTGCGGGAAAAATTATCCAATGAAAAATTGGCGGACCGTATTAAAAGAATGATGGCTAAATTGACGAAATAACCAACCAACATCCAAACATCTGTCATTCCGTGCCCCGACACGGAATCTCATCCAATAAGGGTACTGAAATATGTTTTGAATCACCATGTGTGGTTATTTTTAATATAAACAGACTATCATTTGAGAAATTCAGCGTCAAATAGATTTCTCGACTGCGCTCGAAATGACAATTGAACTAACTTTGCGGTATCTGGTTTTAATGACGGAAAATATTCAAATACACAACCAAACATTTCACCTCCACCCTTTGGGTGGCCTATTCTGGGAAGAGAAGTCGTTATTGTTGATCAGCGATGTGCATCTGGGCAAAGTATCCCATTTTAGAAAATTTGGGGCTGCTGTTCCCCGAAAGGCCATTCACAAGAATTTCCTGCTGCTGGACCAAATCGTTTCCGATGTCCAACCCTTTCAAATCTGCTTTTTGGGCGACCTATTCCATTCTTCATTAAACAAGGAATGGGAATTGTTCGAGAACTGGGTCGCTAAAACTCCTGCTGAAATTTTATTGGTGGCAGGCAACCACGACATTATTGCTCCCGAAAAGTTCGAAAAACTGAAAGTCTCCATATTCCCTGAGTTGATCATCGACTCTTTCTTATTGACCCACCATCCCGAGGAGCGCGAAGGGTATTTTACGTTTTGCGGCCATGTGCACCCCTCCATTAAACTCAGGGGTTTTGGCAGGGAACGCATTAAACTTCCCTGCTTTTTCAAGTCCCGCAACCAAATGATCTTGCCCGCTTTTGGCCAGTTTACCGGAACCCATGCCCTTGAGCCCAAAGATTCGGATGAAGTCTTTGCCATTGTGGAGGATAGCATAATCAAAGTTTAACATTACTTCGTCTTTTCTACATAAAGAGCGAGATTAATATTGAAGAATCCGCTGTAAAAACTCAAGTTCAAATTCAAAAGTCAAGTTCAAAAAAGGTCATTTCGATATGAGATGCAATGCATCGATTGAGAAATCTGTTTGAATGGTCAAGTTCAAACTCAAAGGTCAAGTAGAAGTTGCAGGTTCAAAGTTTAAGGTTTTACTTCAAAAGGTCATTTCAAATGACAAAGAACCCTATTCGTGCCAATTCGTGAAATAAGTGTCAACTGCCCATTACCTTCGGTCTTCGGACTTCTTATTGTCGCTTCGACTCATTTCGACTCCGCTCAATGACCAACGCTCAGCGACCACTGCCCACTGCTGCCTGACTTCCGACTCCCAATAGATTTCTCACTTCGTTTCGAAATGACATCCTAACTCGCAACACGAAACCCGAAACCTATAACTCGCAACTTACCACTTCCGACTTCAAAAATCCCATTTCTAACACCAAAAATCCATCCCCCCAAAAAAATCCGTCAGATCAAACAGGGCATCCGTCAGATCAGAAGGGGCATCCGTCAGATCGCACCCTTTTGTAATCCCAAAATACCGCATCTTGCTCCTTATTTTACTTAAACCAAGAAATTATGAACTTGAAAAAATTAGTATGGTCGCTCCTGGCCATTACCCTATTGTGGTCCTGTAGCAAGGACGATGGGCCTACTACACCCAACAATGCTGCACCAGTGATTGCAGCGCAGAGCTTTACCGTAGCGGAGAATATATCCGATACGGCTACCATTGGTACCGTTAAAGCCACCGATGGCGATGAGGACCCACTTGAATTTAGTATCCAGACCAACTCCGATAACCTGTTCGAGATTACAGAGGCCGGGGTACTGAGTTTGGCAACAGGCAAAAGTTTGAGCTTTGCCACAAAGGCTTCCCATAGCCTTACCATTGCCGTTACCGATGGGATTGCAACTGCAACGGGAATAGTGACTATAAAGGTAACCGAAGTTGAGACAATTAATGAGGCGCCCTCGGTAAACAATCAAGAATTTGAGGTCGCTGAGGACGCGGTAGAAGGTTTTGTAATCGGTACTGTGGAGGCAATTGATCCCGAGGGAGATACCTTGACGTTCGATTTATTGGAGGATGCCAGTGAACTTTTCCAGGTGACCGAGAACGGGGAGATTAGCTTGGCCGAAGGTAAGAGCTTGGATTATGAGACCTCAACGGGGTATAGTTTAACCCTCAGTGTTAGCGATGGGACCAATGACCCATTGAATTTTACCGTTATTATCAAGGTGACAAACGTTATCGAAAGCTTGTTCGAGGACCCGGCCTCTTTTATTATGGAGTTTGATGTAGCCGCCCAACAAACATTGGAGATTGGCCTAAACCAAGGTTTTGAATATGATTATACCATAGATTGGGGAGATGGAACCATAGAAAACTTCTCGACCAATGAAAATCCTGTACACCCATATGAAATGGCCGACACCTACCGCGTGGCCATTAAAGGCACTTTTCCCGCTCTTCGAATGGGTAATGCAGATTCACTAAGTGGTGATGCTTTGATTGATGTGACCCAATGGGGTACCCAAAAATGGCAGTCTATGTACCAAGCCTTTGCACATTGTAATAATTTAGAGCAGTTTAGTGCCACAGATCAGCCTGATTTATCCGAGACTACATCAATGGTAGAAATGTTCTGGAGTGCAGATTTGTTTAATGGAGATATTGGTGACTGGGACACCAGCAATGTAACCGATATGAACGTGGTGTTTGCAGCAGCAACCTCTTTTAATCAGCAATTAAATTGGGATACTTCTAAAGTTACGAGTATGATAGGAATGTTTGAGGATGCAACTGCCTTCGATCAACCCTTGGTCCAAACTGATAGTGGTTGGAACACAAGCAACGTAACCGATATGAGTTATATGTTCGACGGGGCTATTAATTTTAACCAAAGTTTGGGCTCATGGGACATCAGCAGTGTTACCAATATGAGCAGTATGCTCGATAATTGTGGGATGAGCCCGGAAAACTTAAACGCAACGCTTATTGGTTGGGCCAACTTCGTTGAGGCTAACAATGGCCCTTCTAACATCACACTTGGTCTGGAAGGACTTACCACCTGTGGGCCCGATGTTATTGCTGCATCCCAAACATTTGGTTTTTATGGTTGGGATACAATTGGTCAAACCTATTTAGTGAACTGTCCATAATAGTACTGATCCAAATACTATCTTGTCCTAGTCCCATACAGGGCAAGCAGAGCCACCGGCGGCCTTCGGGTTTCCGGTGGTTTTTGCATTCCGTACTCCTGCCAACTGGCAGGAGATACGGAATCATTTTTTAGGTGGTGAGTAAGTCGCTTCGGCTCATTTCGACTACGCTCAATGACCGCCGCTCAGCGACCACTGCCCACTGCTGAATGACTTCCGACTCCCGACAGATTTCTCACATTCGTTCGAAATGACAAAGAACCCTATTCGTGCCAATTCGTGAAATTAGTGTCAACTGCCTATTGACTATTTCCCATCAAACCAAGTCTATTTTCTATGGTCTTTTCTCTCTTGGATCTTGATTTTTGGTTCTTGGCTCCTCACTGAACTAAGTTCTCGATACATTTTTTGACTCCTTTTTTCAAAAACTCATCAAAAAACACTCGAACTGACATCTTAACCTGAAACCTGAAACCCCTAACTCTAAACTTCCGACTTCCGACTTCCGACTTCGGACTTCCAACTGCCCATCAAACCAAGTCTATTTTCTATGGTCTTTTCTCTCTTGGATCTTGATTTTTGGTTCTTGGTTCATAGCTCTCCACAGAACTAGGTTCTCGATACATTTTTTGCCTCTTTTTTTGCAAAAATCGCCAAAAAACACTCGAACTGACCCGTTATCTTACAAGACCATCAACTGCATACTGCCAACTGCCAACTGACTTCCGACTCCCGACCCTAGTTCCATAAACTCACTTTAATGCCCTCATCACGCCAATCACACACATTCTGCCCAAGTCAAAACAAACCCAAAAAAACATTTTCAGCAAAAGGTTACGCGGTTTATCTTTGCGGCAAAGTTTTTTGGATTGACCAAAACCCAGATTTCCCAACTTTTTGAACAGTCTCCCCAACTCGGGAAACTGAGGGAAGCTATTGCCCAACCTGTCACTTCGAGCTGTCACCCTGAGCTTGTCGAAGGGGCAGTCGATAAGTCATCGGTATCACAAAAAATCAACATTAAAGGACTTGTTGGTTCTTCCCTATCCTTTGTGATTGCAGAAACGTTTAAGTCGGTTGATTTCCCCTTTTTGCTGATTTTGAACGATAAGGAGGAGGCAGCCTATCATCTCAATGACCTGGAACAGCTTATCGGCGAAAAAGATGTACTTTTTTATCCGGGTAGTTACCGCAGGCCCTATCAAATCGAGGAAACGGACAATGCCAATGTGCTCTTGCGCGCGGAAGTGCTCAACCGCATCAACTCCAGAAAAAAACCTGCCGTTATCGTCACCTATCCCGATGCGCTTTTTGAAAAAGTGGTCACTCGGAAGGAACTGGACAAGAATACCCAAAAAATAAAATTGGGCGACGAGATTTCATTGGACTTTTTAAACGAAGTCCTTTTTGAATACCAGTTCAAGCGGGTAGACTTTGTGACCGAACCGGGCGAATTCTCTGTTCGGGGCGGTATTGTGGATGTTTTCTCCTTCTCCCACGATGAGCCTTACCGAATCGAGTTTTTTGGGGACGAAGTGGACAGTATCCGAACCTTTGATGTAGAAACACAGCTTTCTACGGACAAGGTGAAAAAAATCACGATTATTCCCAATGTAGAAAACAAGTTCACCGAAGAAATACGGGAGAGTTTCCTCAAATATATTTCGGCCAACACGGTGGTCTTTGCCAAGAACCCGGCCTTGATCTATGACCGTATCGATTCCTTTTTCGAAAAAGCAGAGGAAAGCTTTGCCAAGCTGAGCCAAGAAATCAAACATGCAGCTCCCAAAGAACTTTTTGTGGATTCAACTTTGTTGAAAGAGCAGTTGAAGGATTACTTGTTCGTTGAAATTGGGTCTTCGACTCCGCTCAGCCATCAAAATACAGGAGAAACGGTCACTGAGCGAAGTCGAAGTGACATCATCCAATTCAATACCAAACCCCAGCCCTCGTTCAACAAAAAGTTCGATTTGCTCATTGAAAATCTCAATGACAACCGGGACGCGGGTTACAGTAACTATATTTTCTGTTCCACGGAGCAGCAGGCCAAGCGTTTTCACGATATTTTTGATGAAGTGGATGAGACGGTGCACTACCAGACTATCATTTTTCCGCTGTTCCAGGGTTTTGTGGACCAAGATCTAAAAATAGCCTGCTACACCGACCATCAAATTTTTGAGCGCTACCATAAGTTCCATTTAAAGAATGGCTACGCCAAAAAGCAGGCCATCACCCTTAAGGAACTCAACAAACTGGAAATCGGTGATTACGTTACCCATATCGATCATGGCATCGGGAAATTCGGTGGACTACAAAAAATCGATGTGGAGGGCAAAAAGCAGGAAGCCATCAAATTGATCTATGGCGACCGTGACATTTTGTACGTGAGTATCCACTCGTTGCACAAAATTTCCAAATACAACGGCAAGGACGGTGCTCCTCCCAAAATCTTTAAACTGGGCTCGGCGGCTTGGAAAAAACTCAAGCAAAAGACCAAGGCGAGGGTCAAAAAGATTGCCTTCGACCTCATTAAGGTGTATGCCAAACGAAGACTTGAGAAGGGTTTTCAGTATGCGCCCGATAGCTATCTCCAGCACGAATTGGAGGCTTCCTTCCTCTACGAAGACACCCCGGACCAAGAAAAAAGCACCCAAGACGTCAAGAAGGACATGGAAAGCGAACGTCCGATGGACCGCCTGATTTGTGGCGATGTAGGCTTTGGAAAAACAGAGGTTGCCATTCGTGCCGCATTCAAGGCCGTGGACAACGGCAAACAGGTGGCCGTTTTGGTCCCTACCACCATTTTGGCTTTTCAGCACCATAGAACATTTTCCGAACGATTGAAAGAAATGCCCGTAACCGTGGATTACCTCAACCGTTTTAGAACAGCGAAGGAGAAAAGGGAGACCCTGGAGAATTTGGAAAGTGGGAAAGTGGATATCATTATTGGAACACACCAACTGGTCAACAAAAATGTAAAATTCAAGGATTTAGGATTGTTGATAGTAGACGAGGAGCAAAAATTTGGAGTGTCCGTCAAAGAAAAACTACGTTCCATCAAAGAAAACGTGGATGTGCTCACCTTAACGGCCACACCTATTCCAAGGACCCTTCAATTTAGTTTGATGGCCGCCCGTGACCTGTCCGTTATCAATACGCCACCACCGAACCGCTATCCCATCGAGAGTCAGGTGATTCAGTTGAACGAAGAAATTATTCGGGATGCCATTTCTTACGAAATCCAACGGGGCGGACAGGTGTTCTTTATCCATAATAGAATTGAAAACATCAAAGAGGTAGCAGGGATGATTCAACGCTTGGTACCTGATGCCAAAATTGGAATCGGCCATGGACAAATGGAAGGCAAAAAATTGGAAAACCTTATGCTTGCCTTTATGAACGGGGAGTTTGATGTTTTGGTGTCGACCACGATCATTGAAAGTGGGCTGGATGTAACCAACGCCAATACCATTTTTATACATAATGCCAACAATTTTGGATTGAGCGACCTGCACCAAATGCGCGGACGTGTGGGCCGAAGCAATAAAAAGGCTTTCTGCTATTTCATTACCCCGCCTTACGAAGTGATGACCACCGAAGCGCGCAAACGTATCGAGGCTTTGGAGCAATTCACAGACCTGGGCAGTGGCTTTAACATTGCGATGAAGGATTTGGAAATTCGCGGTGCCGGAGATCTATTGGGCGGTGAACAGAGTGGGTTCATTAATGAAATAGGGTTTGAAACCTATCAAAAAATATTGTCCGAAGCCATTGAGGAGCTCAAGGAAAACGAGTTCAAAGAATTGTATGAGGAAGTCGAGGGCGACAAGGAAAAGGTATATGTGAAGGAAATGCAGCTAGATACCGATTTTGAACTGCTCTTCCCAGATGATTACATCAACAATATTACGGAGCGACTCAACCTCTACACCCAACTGAATGAAGTGGAAGATGAAGAAGGCCTTCAAAAGTTTGAAGCACAGCTGGTGGATCGTTTTGGGGAGTTACCGGAACCTGCTGTTGACTTGATGAACTCCGTTCGTATTAAATGGATTGCCACGCATATTGGTCTGGAAAAGGTGATAATGAAAAAAGGCAAGTTTATCGGTTACTTTATTGCTGACCAACAATCCAGTTTTTACCAAAGTGCCGTGTTTACCCAAGTGCTGCAATATGTTCAGAGCCATCCCCAACAGGCCAAGCTCAAGGAAAAACAGACCCGAACTGGGTTACGGTTACTGTTGACGTTTGACAGGATTACGAGTGTGGATAAGGCTTTGAAGGTCTTGGAGCCCTTTACACCTCAAAAAGAGAAAGTCTCTGTTTAAATAATTTTGAACAAATTCCGTGTCATACTTCGATATCGTTCAGAATGATACCAATTTTGATTTGTGAAGATTCGTGTCATTCGTGTCATTTTTAATGACAAACCAACATCAAAACATATGAGACCCTGAAACCTGCCTTTGTTGGCAGGCAGGCAAGTCTAAGGTGACGGACTATTACTTCTTAAAAAGCCTCATACACCTGCTTTACAAACTCCCCGATTTTTGAGGGCTCCAACCAACGGGTCACAATGACCAACCCATTTTTTTGGTCCACCACAATAAAGTTGCCTCCAAAACCTGCAGCGTAGAACACATGCTCCGGAACACCCTCCCAATGGCGGTCTCCTTTTTGGTTGAGCCACCACATGTAGCCATAATTTACATTGGGTATAGAAGGCGTAATGGCTTTCTTAATCCAATTTTCGCTGATGAGCTGCTCATTTTCCCATTTCCCGTTATTCAAAAACAAGGTTCCAAAACGGGCCATATCCTCTGTGGAAATAAAAAGTCCAGCACCCGAATGTCCTCCGCCGGTCACGGATTTCATTTTAATACCATCGACAACAGTCCAGGCATTCTCGTAGCCAAACCAACGCCAAGAGGTCGTTGCCCCAATTTTATCCATCACTTCTTCTTTGAGGACCATGGGAACAGGTTTTCTCCACACATGAGTAAGCGAATAGGCAAGAACGTTAACACGAACGTCGTTGTATTCCATCACGGTTCCCGGTTCGTTCAGTTTGCGGAACTTCCAATCGTCCAATCCACCTTCTCGGGGCGGACGGTCCGCCCAATCCTTGCCACCCCAGAGCTCACCCGACCAATCGGAATTCTGTTGCAACAAATGCTCCCATGTAATCTTGGAATTATGTTCTCCATCAAAAGTGCCATCCCAAATGTAATCGACTACTTTATCCTTAGTGTCATTTATCAAGCCATGATCTTCGGCAAGTCCAGCAACGGTGGATAAAAAACTCTTGGTAACGCTAAAGGTCATGTCCACGCGTTTGGTATCGCCCCAAGAGGCCAAAACATAGCCGTTCTTCATAATCATACCCGCGGGACCTCCTCGTTTTTTGGTCGGACCCAAAATTTGATGGAAGGGTTCGCGTTTAAAACCTTCCAAAATGGCAATACGCAAGTCCCGAGACCCTGAATATTCGTTGGCATTGGCAAATGCTACGGCTTTGTCCAATGCAGATTGGTCAAACTTAAATTGTCCGTTTTCCGCAGTTTGCCAAGTTTCGTAGCGTTGAGGAAAGTTGATTTCTTGCCCGTGGACCATAAAGGTTGTGGCAAAGGTCAACAGAAGTGCTGTTGTTGCTAAACAGTTTTTCATTTTTCGGAGGTTTGGTTTGGGTAAGAAAGGTAGTGATTGTTGGGGAATTTATCCTTTGTCAATTCAAAGGATATCTTTTTAGATTCTTCGCGGCGCTCAGAATGACAAATCAGATTTCTCACGTTCGTTCGAAATGACATCACCCTTCAATGGTCATTTCGACAGAGCGAAGCGACGAGAAATCTAAAAAAGTCATCTTTCCAGGCATGCTTTAGCATGTAGCTCGGACAAAAATAGATTTCTCACTGCGTTCGAAATGACATCACCCTTCAATGGTCATTTCGACATAGCGGAGCGACGAGAAATCTAAAACCGTTTCTTATGCAATTGATCGCCTTCTTTGTTATAGAAGCGCCAAGTGCCCACTTGCTCATCCTCCCGAAACCGACCCCTTATTTTTCGAGTACCGTCGGGATAGAATTCTTCGTAGCGACCATGTTTTAGGCCATCTTTCAAATCCACTTCAAACCAAGTGTTCCCATTGGTGTATTGCTTACGGAACGATTTGGCATTCAAATCGGTTGGATAGATAGGTTTAAGGTCAAAAATGGCATCGGTAATTTCCATTGAGTCGGAAACTGGCTTTTTTACCGTTGTTATATCCACGGACCCTTCCTGTTTCATGGCTTTTTTGACTTCTCCCACATCCTGATACTTCAGGACCAATCGACTTTCAAAGAGGTCATCCTCAGGAGTCAGTTGCAGCCCTACCTGTGGAAAGCAAATGATAAAATCCTTGTTCTTCAGCATTTTTTGTTTGGTCGGTGCATCGGCCAAAGCATACATGTTGTCAAACAGCAAAGGCACATTACTGTACACAAAAACCGTAGATTCGGAATCGAACTTTTCATCAAAACTTTTGAACTCTTTTGAAGTTGCGAGGATTTCACCTTCCGATACTTTATCAATTATACCCTTTAGGGTATTGGGACTATCACTAAAGATCACGAAATCGTCGATTTGGGTGAAGTAGGGTTTGTCAAACTCATCAAACCTACCGCCCAGTAGCATCTTAAAAAAGCCTTTGATGGAGAGAAAATTGATTTCGTAATCCTTATAATTGACCGCCTTAAACTTGACAGGCGTTTTTTTACGGATCTGCTCTACCACAAAATCCAGATGGGTCTTGGCAGCTTCGGCATCGTTGGCCTTGAGTACCAAGGCCATGTCGTTCTTGCCCTTGTTGATGTGGGATTGAATCTGAAGCACGGCAATTTCGTCCCCAATCCAGCTTATAAAACGTTCCTTAACATCGATTTTTAGGAACTTCTCCACCTTGGCAATACTTGTTTGGTAACTCTCGAACTGCTCAGGGTCGTTCTGTTGGACAATTTCGAAATTCTTATAGAACTCAGCGAAGCTATCAAACCCATAACTGATGTACAGTGCCGTACTGTTAGGGGCCACTTCGGGAACAGACCGTTTGGCCGTGCCCGATTTTTGCAGCGCTTCCAAATAATATTCGTTCACGCCGCTGATGTTGGTATATCCATTGGCAGTGAGGGTACTGTTCTCATCCAGATCAAAATAGAAACCAGAGAACAGGAAATTTTCACTCACCCGCTTTACCCAATCCGAAGGGCGGTCCGAGTACATTTGAACGTAATCATCAAAATAATGGTATTGCACATACATTCTGAAGAGATCTTCATGTCCCACTTTTTGATTGATCTCCAAAAAATTGAGATTGCGTCCCAAAACCGGTTCCAAATATTGATCAATGGAAGCTTCTACCAAAGTATGGGTATACGATGCCACCAACTGGTTTTTGATAAAGGCCAAATACATGGTCTCTTTGCTTTCCCTGTCGTGGACTTCCAAAATCTCATGTTCGTGATAGGTACGCTTGCTCAACACGTAACCATCATCCAACAAGGTGTTCAGATAGGTTTTGAGCAGTTGCAGTTTGGCTATTCGTTTTAAATCCAGTACATAAAAAATCCCATAATCCTTTGGGGAAATCATATGGATGGAGATGAACAGGGAACGATTGTCGAAAAACTCGAACAGTTTATGGTTGTTGTTGAAAATCGTATCTACCCGTTGAATGTTCTCGGTGAGGTCCGAAAAATAGGCGTTTTTCTTGAGGTGGCGCCATCCTTCGCTCTTGCTGATCTGCTCCCAACTCTCTACGGGCTGTTCCGATTCAATAATGAAAACCGCATCTTTGGGAATCAGGTAAATGGACTGTAGATTGGTCTTTGGAGAAAGAATAAAAATATAGGCCAGATAGCACAGGTACAGTACCATCAGACCCAAAAAACCGAACAAAATCCTTTTTTTGGTCATCTTTCAAAAAAGCGTCTTTTTCAAGAACGAAGAAGATGCCGTTTTAGTTTAGACCAATAAACTGGAAACCGATTTTAAAGTGATTTTAAATCCTTAATGGTCTTGAAGGCAACATCCACCTGTTCGTCGTTCACCAGAATGGTAAACTCATTGGTCGTGGAAATCACCTCATAGAGCACAATGCCCTCCCAGGCCAATCGCTGAAAAATGAAGTAATAGATTCCAGGCACCGAGACGTTTTCAGCAGGCAACTTTACCGTAATGGAAGAAAGTCCTTCGGCCTTTTGGGTACAGCGTTCCATTTTGAAGTATTTCTCCACTACCCCGTCCATTACATTGCTGATGACAATATTTATTTCGTTCACGCCACGCGACGAAGTGTAGAACACATCCTGATTCGCGTTTACCTCTTCCAACAGCCTTGCCTGTTGTTCCAAAATCGTGTCCGAAGCCAAAAAGGTGTAATCAGTTAGGTTGGAACGTACCGTAATCTCCCCAATATTTTTAAGGACCTTTACAATTTTATGGGTGGCCCTAAACTCCAAATCATCCGAAAGGCGTTTGAGTGCCATCACAATGGCGCCGTCCTTTACATCCTTTCCAAGCTCTTCGGCGATTTCCGGTTTTATTTGGCGTGACAAAGAGGTCAGGTTAATGATTCCCTGCGCCAAAGCTGTTTGCAAAAAGGGCTTTTTCTTGATGTAATGCTCGACTACCGCTGATATTGTTTTCATGGATTGGCTTGGTTTTCAACAAAAATAACATATTGTTATAAAACAAACAAATGGTTAGAAATGATAGAAGGCATTTTCAATATGCTCAATATCAAAACGGTCAGCATATTTGATTACGGTGATAATGTCAAACCTCACCTCCACATCATCTTCCATTTCCTCCACAAAGTGATTGGCCGCCATGGTCAATAACTTAATCTTTTTAGGATTGATGGTATTGGAAATATCTTCCAAAAAACCACTGGTTCTCGACTTTACCTCTATAATCACTAAGATATCCCCTTGCCTTGCGATAATGTCGATTTCGGCCTTGAGATAACGGTAGTTTTGCCTTACTATCTGATATCCCGAAGCTTTTAAAAAGTCGATTGCTTTTTGCTCTCCAAGCTTGCCAAATGTGTTGTGATCACCCATAGATTTGGTAAAATTCTAAAAATTTACTGCATTTCATCGAAAAATTTGGTAGTTCACGGACTTTAGAGCGTTAAGATTGTAATTTGTTGGCTCAATTGAACCACATCCAATACTAGCATAAACATATAGTTGCCCCAAAACTATGTACCTAATTAACGCCAGACATTGCTATGGAGTACTTTATCAATTGTAATTCCTCAACCTTGGCGCCGTACACTACTCCATTGGACGAGTTGCGTGCGGCCCACTTGTATCGAAGGCTCGGATTCAGCGCCTCGGTGCAGACCATTAACGCCGCTGTTGGACAAACAGCAGGCACCCTAATCGACAATTTGGTAGATCAGGCGCTCGCCACCCCGGCCATTCCCGCACCGGAATGGGCAGATTGGAACAACGCCAATTATCCGGAAGACGACGATCTTGCCCGCCAACTAAGAAGGGCCCATATTGAAGATTTCACCACGGCCTACGGAAATGCCTTGGTCAATAACGAACTGCACGAAAGGATGAGTTTCTTTTGGAGCAATCACTTTGTGACCCAATTGGAAATCTACGATTGCCCCGGATTCCTTTATTACTATATCAATTGCTTACAGCGCAATGCCTTGGGCAACTTTAAGACATTCACCAGTGAAATCGGTTTGACCAGTGCCATGCTCTATTATTTGGATGGCGTCCGAAACCGGGGAAACAATCCGAACGAAAATTATGCCCGTGAGCTTTATGAGCTCTTTACCATGGGCGAAGGGAACAACTATACCGAAGAAGATATCATTGAAACCTCCAAGGCGCTATCCGGTTACACCGAACGTGGCGAAGAAGGATGTACCCAAGTCACTTTTGACCCCACGGAGTTCAACACCGACAACAAGACCATTTTTGGTCAAACTGGAAATTGGGATTACGATGACGTTATCGACATTCTGTTCAATGAACGCCCCAATGAAATCGGTTGGTTTATCTGTAAAAAATTATACGAATTCTTTGTTCACCCAGATTCTACCGGTGACGAAGGAAACGGCATTGCCCCACAGATCATTGATGGGATGGCCCAAACGTTTATCAGCAGTGGGTTTGAGATTGCTCCCGTACTGCGACAACTGTTCAAGAGCCAGCACTTTTTTGATGAAACCGCTATTGGGGTCATTATAAAAAGCCCCGCAGATCTCTATTTCAATTTTTTGAAAGAGACTGGTTTCTCTTATGATGATGGTACCATTATGAATATGATGGATTCGTGTTCCCTGATCGGCCAACGCTTTTTCAACCCTCCAGAAGTGGAAGGTTGGCAACGCGACCGAACCTGGATCAATACCAATTTCATCATTGGTCGATGGTTGACCATGGAGGTGTTCTTGGAACGATTTTTCCAAAATAACCCAGAAGAGTTTAGGGATTTAGCGGTAGCTGCCGTTGGACCTGCCAATAGCAATACCAGCAATCCTGAAATTGTGGTCAGGGCCTTGGTCAACAAGTTCACGCCCAAGGGCCTTTTAACGGATGCCGATTTTGAACGGGCCATGGATGCCTTCAAGATTGACGATGTTCCCGAGGAATATTATTCTCCCGATTACTATCCGGGAGGTACGAGCCAGTGGATGCTGCAAATCAGTGCAGAAACTCCAACACAGGTGTATATCCTGTTGCGCCATTTGTCCCGCGAACCCGAATTTCAACTCAAATAACCCCATCACCATGTGCGATAATCACCACACCCACGATAATTCCCCTTTCAAAGGCCTAGAACATGAAGGCCACGACCTGGAACACAAAAAATGGAGCCGACGCTCGTTTATCCAAGCTTTGGGCATAGCAGGTTCGGGATCCATGTTCTTGGGAAGTCATTTTGTAACAGCTTCTTCACCATCACCGTTAACGGCTGCCGTAGCGGCTGCAGAAACGGATAATATTTTGATATTGATTCGATTATCAGGTGGGAACGACGGTCTCAGTACCGTTATCCCTATTCAACAATATGATACCTACGCCAATGCTAGGCCCAATATCTACATCCCGGAAAGTAAGGTCCTAAAGCTTACCGACGATTTTGGAATCCCTACTTATATGAGTGCACTCGAATCGCTTTGGGGCGATGGCCAGTTTAAGGCCGTGCACGGGGTTGGGTACGAAAACCAAAGTCTTTCCCATTTTACGGGATCGGATATTTTTGCCAACACAGACTTGACCACAACCGGATTTTCCGGTGAAAATACAGGCTGGATGGGCCGTCACTTTGAAAACCTGTATCCCGATTACCTCATTAATCCGCCAGCGGCTCCTGCGGCCATTCAAATTGGCAACTTGGCCAACTTGGTCTTCCAAGGGGAAGAAACCAACTACGCCTTTGTGACCAACAATGTGGATCAATTGGAACAAATTGCAGAAACAGGTTCCTTCTACGAAATTGAAAATGCACCTTTTGGCGATTGTATGTACGGTGACCAACTTCGATTCTTAAGGGGAGTGGCCAACACCACCTACGAATATGCGGGCACCATTCACGATGCCTACATGAGGGGGCAAAACCAAGTGGAGTATCAGGATAACGGCTTCGCCCGTCAATTGGCGCTCTTGGCGCGATTGATCAAAGGAAACCTGGGTACCAAAGTATATATGATCTCCTTGGGAGGTTTTGATACACATGGAAATCAGCCCATCGTTCACGAACGTTTGATGTCCAACCTATCCGTAGCCATCAACAATTTTTATGAGGATTTGGCCTTTACCGAACAAGACGACAAGGTGTTGAGCATGACATTCTCCGAATTCGGGCGTAGGATCTTCGAAAATGGTTCCAACGGTACGGATCACGGAAAAGCGGCCCCCACCCTCTTCTTCGGTTCAGGATTGAGCGGAAGCGCCTTTGTGGGCGACCACCCATCCTTGGACGAACCCAACAATCGTGGTAACTTGGATTACACCATGGACTTCCGAAACCTTTACGGCACCGTATTGGCGGAGTGGCTCTGTGTTCCTAGACAAACGGTGGAACAGCATTTATTGGGACACCCCTACCAAGCCGTGGACTTAGGGTTCAACTGTAGTGGAGAGGTGTTCGACGATATTGCGATGGACAATGATCCTCCGACCTTACCGGAAACACCGCCAAGCCAAGACCCTTTGGATCCAAACATCGATATTTTGGATACGATAGAACACGCCGCAATCTATCCCGCGACCTCACCAAGAGATCCCTACATCCATCTGGAAATGCCTGTTTCGGCCCATGTGGATATTGAGCTCTTCAATATTCTGGGACAACGGGTGGGCACACTGTTCAACGAGATGATGTTGGAAGGAGCTGTGGACATCAATATCCGTCAACGCATGCGTGACAGCTTGTCCACAGGAAAATATATTTACCGAATCTCTGTGGGAGATAAGAAAATGAGCAAATCCGTGATGATTGCTTAACGATTATACTTAGTCATTCATTTTTTGGAAGCCCTTCGGAAATGCACCCCTCACCCCAAATAGGGTCGCATTTTCGGGGCTTTCGTTTTTTGTGCGTATCCCGTTAAAATCAGTATTTTTGGGGCTTAATTAAAAATTACATGGCTCAAAATACTTCTCCTTCCAGATACACCATCACAGCGGCACTCCCCTACACCAACGGTCCCATTCATATTGGGCACTTGGCCGGTGTTTACGTTCCAGCAGATATCTATTCCCGCTATTTACGGTTAAAGGGCAAGGATGTGGCCTTTGTATGCGGGAGCGACGAACACGGTGTGGCCATATCCATGAAGGCCAAAAAGGAAGGGGTAACCCCAACCGAAATTATTGATAAATACCACGGCATCATCAAAAAATCCTTTGCCGATTTTGGAATTTCCTTTGACAACTACTCTCGGACTTCTGCGGAAGTGCATCATAAAACCGCCTCTGAATTTTTCAAAAAAATGTACGGGCAAGGAGATTTTATCGAAGAGGAGACCGAACAATTGTACGACGAAGAGGCCAACCAATTTTTGGCTGACCGATTTGTTATCGGAACCTGTCCCCGTTGTGGCCACGAAGAAGCCTATGGGGACCAGTGCGAAAATTGCGGCTCTTCCTTGAATGCCACGGATTTGATCAACCCAAAATCCACCATCACAGGAACCGTTCCTACCTTAAAAAAGACCAAACACTGGTTTTTGCCCTTGGATCGGTACGAAGGTTTTTTGAAACAGTGGATATTGGAAGACCATAAATCGGACTGGAAACCCAATGTCTACGGACAATGCAAATCGTGGATTGATGAAGGTTTGAAGCCACGGGCCGTTACCCGCGATCTCGACTGGGGCATTCCTGTTCCCGTTCAGGGCGGCGAAGGAAAAGTGCTCTATGTTTGGTTCGATGCGCCCATTGGCTATATTTCTTCCACCAAGGAGTGGGCCGCACGCGAAGGCAAGGATTGGGAGCCCTACTGGAAGGATAAGGACACCAAATTGGTGCACTTTATCGGTAAGGACAATATTGTGTTCCACTGTATCATCTTCCCGAGCATGTTGAAGGCAAACGGTGACTTTATCCTTCCCGATAACGTACCCGCCAATGAATTCTTGAACCTTGAGGGCAACAAACTTTCCACCTCCAAAAACTGGGCAGTCTGGTTGCACGAATATTTGGAAGAGTTTCCCGATATGCAGGATGTACTCCGCTACGCATTAACGGCAAATGCTCCGGAGACCAAGGACAACGATTTTACGTGGAAGGATTTTCAATCCCGAAACAATAACGAGCTTGTGGCCATTTTTGGGAATTTTGTAAACCGTGTGGCCGTTTTGACCCATAAATATTATGATGGCAAAGTGCCAACACCCACTGAACTTTTGGCGGTTGACGAGGAGGCCCTAAAAGCTTTAAAAGAATTTCCCGAAACACTTTCCTCATCCTTGGAGCGCTACCGTTTCCGGGAAGGAAGTCAGCAATTGATGAACTTGGCGCGTTTGGGCAACAAATATTTGGCCGACCAAGAGCCTTGGAAACTGATTAAAACGGACGAAAAGCGCGTACAGACCATTATGTATGTTGCCCTCCAGATTGCTACAGGACTCGCTATTTTAAGTGAGCCCTTTTTGCCGTTTACCTCGAATAAGCTAAAGGGGATTTTACGTCATGCTGAACTTGATTCAGCATCCCATTGGGATGACATTGCAACAAATGATGTGCTACTTCCTGCTGGACACCAACTCAACCCAAGCGAGCTACTTTTTAGGAAAATCGAGGATACCGAAATTCAACAACAACTGGACAAATTGGAAGCCACTAAAAAAGCAAACGCATCAATCTCCACCAACTCAACTGACATGGACAAGGAAATAGCACCCAAAAAAGATACCATTACCTATGATGATTTCTCCAAACTCGACATGCGGGTGGGAACAATCGTCGAAGCCGAAAAAATGCCAAAGGCAGACAAACTCTTGGTCTTAAAAGTGGACACAGGTTTGGATACCCGGACCATTGTATCGGGCATTGCCAATAGCTTTAAACCCGAGGACATTGTGGGAAAAAAGGTAACTGTCTTGGTCAATTTGGCTCCCAGAAAATTACGCGGAGTTGAAAGCGAAGGGATGATCTTGATGACGGAGAGTACCGAAGGAAAGTTGGTTTTTGTCAATCCTGATGAGGACAGAGTAGCGAATGGGGAGACCATAAACTAATTTATACCCAAAGAAATTGTAAGGTCAAGAACCCGCCTGCCTAAGTGGAAAAACTTCTCGACTGCGATCGAAGTGACAACTACCAAAAAAACATCAATGCAACTCGTTCCCTACATCGTCCAACACACCCAACTATCACAAAAAAGTGTGGAAAATACGGTCGCCTTGTTAAATCAGGATTGTACTGTTCCCTTTATTTCAAGGTATAGAAAAGAGCTGACCGGAAATTTGGACGAGGTGCAGATTGGGTCAATCGTCGAATTCAAAAACCAGTTCGAGGCCCTGGAAAAGCGAAAAGCGGCCATCATTAAAGCGGTTGCAGAGCAAGATGCCCTTACCCCTGAACTGGAAGCAAAATTTTTGAATTGTGCTGACCTGACCAGTTTGGAAGACCTGTATCTCCCGTTCAAAAAAAGTAAGAAGACCAAGGCTGAGACCGCCCGAAAAAATGGCCTGGAACCTTTGGCCAAGATCATCATGGCCCAAAGGAACGATGATATCGAGTTTACAGCTTCCAAATACCTTAACGAGGAGGTCACCAACGAAGATGAGGCCTTGGAAGGGGCAAGACACATCATTTCTGAGTGGATCAACGAAAGAACGGACATCCGAAATCAATTAAGGGGTCAATTGGAACGCTATGCTTTAATCACCACAAAGGTGGTCAAAACCAAAAAGGATGATGAAAAAGCCCAAAAATTCCGTGATTATTTTGATTGGAGCGAACCTTTGAACCGCTGTCCATCACACCGGTTTTTAGCTATCATGCGTGCGGAAAAAGAAGGTTTTATCCGGGTAAAAATTGAAATTGATGATGAACGGGCCATTCAAAACATGGAACGTCGCCTCATCAAATCCAATAATGCCTGCACCGAACAAATAGAACTCGCCATTGCAGATGCCTACAAAAGACTTCTGCTACCTTCACTGTCCAACGAACTTTTAAAAAACGCCAAAGAAAAGGCAGATGCTGCTGCCATTCAGGTATTTTCGAAAAACCTCAAGCAACTGTTGCTCGGTGCTCCGTTGGGCGAAAAGCGAATCTTGGCCATCGACCCGGGGTTTCGAACAGGCTGTAAGTTGGTTTGTTTGGATGAACAGGGCGATTTAAAGCACAACGAAACGATTTATCCCCATCCGCCACAACGGGATAGTTCCGGTGCCATCAAAAAAATAAGTTCTTTGGTAGATACCTATAAAATCGAGGCCATCGCCATTGGGAATGGGACAGCATCGCGGGAGACAGAACAGTTGGTAAAGCGAATTCCCTTTAAAAAACCTATGGAGGTTTTTGTGGTCAGCGAAGCTGGGGCTTCCATTTACTCCGCCTCTAAAATTGCAAGGGAGGAATTTCCCAATTACGATGTTACCGTTCGTGGAGCGGTTTCCATAGGTCGCCGATTGGCCGACCCCTTGGCGGAATTGGTCAAGATCGATGCCAAATCCATTGGTGTGGGCCAGTACCAGCACGATGTAGATCAGACCCAATTAAAAAATTCCTTGGACACAGTGGTGGAAAGTTGTGTGAACTCCGTAGGGGTGAATATCAACACGGCCAGTGTACCTCTTTTGAGCTATGTTTCGGGCATTGGACCTAAACTTGCCGAAAACATTGTGGCACATCGGAATGAAAACGGTGCTTTTAAAAACAGGGAGGAAATCAAAAATGTGCCCCGTTTGGGCGGAAAGGCCTTTGAACAGAGTGCAGGGTTTTTGCGCATCAAAAATGGGGACAATCCTTTGGATGACTCAGCCGTGCACCCAGAAAGCTATGGTATTGTATCGCAAATGGCCAAGGATAAAGGCATTTCATTAAAAGAAATTGTCGGAAATAAGTCAGCGCTCCAAGGCATTGAACTGAAATCGTATTGTACGGACACCATTGGAATGCCCACTTTGCAGGACATTTTGAAGGAACTGGAAAAACCGGGCTTGGACCTTAGGGAAAAGGCCAAAGTGTTCACTTTTAACCAAAACATCAAAGAAATCACCGATTTACGTCAAGGTCAATTATTGCCGGGGATCGTCAACAACATCACCAATTTTGGATGTTTTGTGGACATCGGCATCAAGGAAAGTGGACTTATCCATATTTCCAATCTCTCCGATACCTTCGTAAAAGATGTGAATGAACACGTGAGCCTGCATCAACAAGTGGTGGTGAAGGTGTTGGATGTAGATGTGCAAAGAAAACGCATACAATTGGCGCTGCATAAACAGGGTTCGTAATATGCTGAAAATAGCCTATCATCCTATTTACAAACATCCCTTGCCCGAAGGGCATCGCTTCCCCATGATCAAATATGAGTTGTTGCCACAACAATTATTGCATGAAGGAACCTGCACACCGGCCAACTTTTTTGAACCCGAACTTCCCAACGACCACGACATTTTGGCCGCGCACGATGCCACTTACTACAAAGATTTGGTCGCGTTGGACCTTTCCAAGAGTGCCGCTCGCAAAATTGGATTCCCCCTCAGTGCGGAACTGGTGCTTCGGGAACGCATTATTGCTGATGGCACCATAAAAGGTTGCCATTTCGCCCTCGAAAATGGTATTGCCATGAATATTGCAGGGGGAACGCACCATGCCTATTCCAATCGCGGTGAAGCTTTTTGCATGCTCAATGATCAGGCCATTGGTGCACGCTACCTGTTGAACAAAGGTTTGGCTCGAAAAATACTGATTGTGGATTTGGATGTGCACCAAGGTAATGGAACGGCTGAAATTTTCCAGACGGACCCTAGTGTTTTTACGTTCTCCATGCACGGCAAAGGCAACTATCCCTTCAAGAAAGAGGTCTCGGACTTGGACGTTCCTTTGGAAAAAGGCACTACCGATGAGGAATATTTGTCCATCCTAAAAACCACCTTGCCCGAATTACTGGAGCAGGTACAGCCCGATTTCATCTTTTACCTGTGCGGGGTTGATGTGCTCGAATCGGATAAGTTGGGCACCCTTTCCATGACCTTGGATGGTTGCAAGGAACGCGACCGTTTTGTACTCCAAAGCTGTTTTGATGCCCAAATTCCTGTGCAATGCAGCATGGGCGGCGGGTATTCACCAGAAATCAAGGTGATTGTGGAGGCACATGCCAATACTTTTCGCCTTGCCCAAGATATGTATGAAGAATTTTAGCGACTACTTTTGTTTTACACCATCATGAAAACCTATCTCTATCTCGCATTGCTTTTGTTGACCACTGTCCTTACTGGTCAAGAATTGCCCCAAAAAGAAGAAAAAAACCTTTGGAACAACTTTACCTACGATATCGGAAATATTTTCGGCGGAGTCGGTCATGCTTATTCCAGACCATTTCATTGGAAAGGTAACGACTGGGCGAACTTTGGCTACTTGAGCGGAGGAACCTTGCTGTTATTTACCGTAGACGATGAACTGAACGATTGGAAAAATGGTTTTGAACAGGATGTTCCCGATGTCATCAAAGACTACGGAAACAAATATGGTGCTCCCGAAAACAACTATATGCTCACCGGCGGGGTGTACTTGGCCGGACTTTTTACAAAAAATGAAAAACTCAGGCGTACCGGGGTGCTTTTGATTTCATCGGCTACAGCTGGAGGCTTTCTGCAACAAGTCAGTAAACGAATCATTGGGCGTGCACGTCCAAAGAGTGGCACTGGTTCCGCTACTTTTGACCCTCTACATCTGGATAGGGTCTACGATTACGACTCTTTTCCTTCCGGACATGCCATGCTGGCCTTTAGCAACGCTTACGCCATTGCGAAACAATTTAAGAGCCCGTGGATTAAGGGTGGACTTTATGCTGTAGGAATGATTCCAGGCATGGTAAGGGTACTCGATGACTTCCATTGGGTATCCGACGTAGCCTTTAGTACGGTACTGAGTATATTTATCGTGGAGTCCATCGACAAATACTTGGACTCCAAGTACAATGAAAAATACAATAATCAAAAACCAAAGAACGTGAGCTGGAACCTGTCCTTTGGACCGAATACATTGGGAGTTTCCGTTCACTTCTAGAAGATTAGGACCCAGTTTTTTGTTAAATTTTATTTAGATTGATTTAAAACAATTAATTTTGTCGCCTATTCTGTCCGCAATGGGAAAGAAAAAAGACAAAAAAAAACTCAAAAAGGCCATGCTTCGGGAATTGCCTCCTACAGGGAAGGTGAAATCCAAATGCTGCAAAAAATACAAGAAGAGCGAAAGCAAGCGTTGTAAAAAATGTCCCTGCTTTGATTTGCTCAAGAAAGTGGCCTAATCAGCTCCATCAAAAAAGCACCCTACTTTCTCCCATCCCAACCTTTGGTTTTTTTATTTGTGCTATTTTTAAGGCAAACTAGAAACCATGATCAAAAAAACCTCTTTTTTATTTGCCCTTCTCCTTAGCTGCGGTATGTCGCTGCTGGCACAGGACAAAGAAACCGTAATTGAAGCCATTATTACGGAAGCCAACGAAAATTCCCAACTCGAAGCATTGGGTCACGAACTTATGGATGGCATTGGCCCCCGATTGGTAGGAACACCCCAAATGAAAAATGCGCACGACTGGGCCGTTGCCAAATATGCGAGTTGGGGCATTCCAGCCCGTAACGAGCAATGGGGCGAATGGAAGGGATGGGAGCGCGGTATTACCCACATCGATATGGTTTCTCCAAGGGTTCAAAGTCTACGGGGAACACAATTGGCTTGGAGCCCTAGTACGCCCAAAAAAGGGGTTACGGCGGAGCTCGTTGTTTTACCGACCGTATCAAATTCGTCGGAGTTTACCAATTGGTTGCCGAACGTGAAGGGTAAACTGGTGATGATATCGATGCCGCAACCTACTGGCAGACCTGATTACAATTGGGAGGAGTTTGCCACCGAAAAGTCCTTCGAAAAAATGAAAAAGGAACGCGAAGAGCAGACCGAAGCCTGGAACAAGAACATGGACAACATAGGTTTGGACAGACGTTCGCTTCCGGTTGCTATAGAGGAAGCAGGGGCAGTCGGGATAGTTGCTTCCTATTGGTCCAGAGGTTTTGGAGTGAACAAAATCTTTGGTGCCTACACCAAAGAGATTCCAACCGTAGATTTGGAACTGGAGGATTATGGCATGCTGTACCGTTTGGTGGAGTCTGGTCAAAAACCTCAACTGCATGTGGTCGCAGAATCCAAGGAATTGGGCAAGGTGCCCACTTTTAACACCATTGCCGAAATAAAGGGTTCCGAAAAACCCGATGAATATGTCATCCTTTCTGCCCATTTTGATTCGTGGGACGGTGCCACGGGCGCAACGGACAATGGAACAGGAACCTTGGTCATGATGGAAGCCATGCGGATTTTGAAAAAGGTATACCCAAATCCAAAGCGCACCATTCTTGTGGGCCATTGGGGAAGCGAGGAACAGGGTTTGAACGGGTCCAGGGCCTTTGTGGAGGACAACCCTGAAATCGTTGACGGTGTACAGGCCGTTTTCAATCAAGATAATGGCACCGGACGGGTAGTCCGTATTTCCGGTGGCGGCTTTTTGAATTCGTACGATTATCTCGGCAAGTGGCTGCACGAAGTGCCATCGGAAATCACCGACGAAATCGAAACCACCTTTCCCGGAACCCCAGCACGCGGAGGATCGGACTACGCATCCTTTCAAGCTGCGGGAGCACCTGCCTTTAGTCTTAGTTCTTTGAGCTGGGCCTACTGGAACTACACCTGGCATACCAATAGGGACACTTACGACAAGATTGTTTTTGATGATGTTCGGAACAACGCCATACTTACAGCCATTCTGGCATATATGGCCAGTGAGCATCCTGAAAAAACATCGAGGGAGAAAGCAGTTTTACCTGTAAGCAGCAGAACTGGAGAGCAAATGGAGTGGCCCACACCGCGTTCACCCGAGCGTGATGGCGGTCAGAATTAAGTCCATACCCAACTCCATATAAAAAAGGTGCCCAATTGGGCACCTTTTTTTGACTAACTAACTAAAACACATTCAAAATATGCGTGGTGAAGCTACTTGGACTACAGTCCCCACTGCTTCTTTGGAGTATATGGTATCGTCCGAATAAATAAAATAAAATCCCGCTTGCTTATAATAAAGGTCGCTATGCATACAGCCGTTTTTACATTTTTCGGCATGTTCGGAATATGCCATTCTTTTTTCATTCATGTAAACCTGATATGCAGGGACATTTTGGACCTTTAAATCATTTTCAAATTGAATCTGGTCCTTCCAAAAATCCTTTTCGTCCTCTATATTGGAAAAAGCAACCGTTTGTTCGCGATGGGCATCTTTTCGGGCCAATTCTTTATAAAAGGACAGGCCATTATGTTGAGCCATACTTGCGGTCGCCAAACCTAAAGTAAACCATATCGCAATGTAAATTTGTAATCTCATCTTTTCTGATGTTAATGGATACGTAGTTCATTTACTAAAGTTCTGGCGTTTGGTCATATAACAACCAAAAAAGTTTTTTCCCTACCTCGGAAACAAAAAAAGGGGCTGTTACACCCCTTTAGTCCATATTGGATTGAAAAGCTTACTTGCCCAACATTAATAATTCATTGCATTTGATCTCGGTGATATATCTTTTTTCACCCTCGTTGGTTTCGTAGGAGCGATTCACGAGCTTACCCTCTACCATAATTTCCTTACCCTTGGAGAGGAATTCTTCGGCAATCTCGGCCAATTTGCCCCACGCGACGATGTTGTGCCATTGGGTATCGGTTATTTTTTCACCTTTGGCGTTTTTATAGGTTTCATTGGTAGCGATGGAAAACTTGGCCAATTTGGTGCCATTTTCAAGAGTGATGATTTCTGGATCGTTTCCCAAATTACCGATCAACTGAACTTTGTTTCTAAGTGAATTCATAATAGTAAGATTTAAGTTTAACACGTATTCATCGAACTTCCTTGGTCCGACGGGGCAAACTTAGAGCCACTTCAACACATCATTTGGCTTGTAATTATTTGTTTTCGTTTGTAAACGTATGTAAGTAATTATACCTGTTTAAAAGTGACTTGACATACAAATCGGTGTCTAACTAAATGACCAAAACCACTTAGTGATGCCCATACGAAGTATCAACAAATACACCGTGATCAAACGGTTTAGTTTAGGAAAGAAATTATACGACAAACTGGATACCATCTACGTTCAGGAACACGACCCTATAAACATGGAGCCCCAAAAAGTCTTTAATGGAGAAAAGGAATATGTAACCGACATTTCATCCGATGTATATCTATCGCTACGGAAAGGCTTCATTATCGACGAGCAGCAAAGCTCAATCGACCCTAACCACTCCAAATAATCGTTAATTTTTGTTAAATGCTTGATTACCTTGTTATTGCACTCAGCTTCACAAGTGTGAAACAACATTGAAAATAGCGCATATTGCCCTTAAAATGGGACTTTTTATGCCTTTTTGGCATCCAAACACCAATAGCATCAAGAATTACATCATTCCCATCAATCCCAGCGTCACTCTTCCTGTACTTTAGTAGTGTATAAATCAAAAACCTATTATATGGAAACTATTAAAGCACAGAATAAGACATTTAAAAAATTAGGATTCACCTATTTGGAGACCGCGGAAATTGTAGTCAGCCTCAATACGCTGCTGGCCAATTATCAGGTATTTTACAATAAGCTAAGAAATTTTCACTGGAACATCGAAGGACCAGATTTCTTTGAACTCCATGAAGAATTTGAAAATGAATACAATACCGTAAAGGAAAATATTGACATCGTAGCGGAAAGAATCCGAGTGTTTGGCGTAAAAACCAACTTTACCATGAAGAAAACCATGGAGCTCTCCAAAATTGAGGAAAAAGATAAAAACTTCTCCGCTTTGGAAATGGTACGGGAAGTACTCAACGATTACGAAATTCTCCACGACAATATGTTGGACGCCGTAAATGCATCACTGGAGACCGGGGATGTTGTTACTGAAAACATGATGACAGAATTTATGACCGAGCTGGAGAAGAGGCACTGGATGTTCACTTCCTACCTCAAGTAAGAAACGAACATTTTTGCCGAAGAACTGATTTATTAATCACTAAAAACAAGACTATGAAAAAGATATTCACTATACTATCATTCGCGACCTTGACCGCATTTGCGGGATATGGCCAAAGCCAAAATTCCGGAGTCATGAAAGCAACTACGCAAATGAAGACCTTTACCGTTTCTGAAGACGGTGTAGAAAAGGAATACAGCGTAAAAGTGATGGAACGAAGGAAGTACGGTATGGAATTGAACAGTAAGGATAGAGGAATGGTCAATCAAGACAGAAAACTATCATCACCATTTGTTACCAAATTGGTAGCCATTGATAGCGATTCCGACCCGAACTACGACGATTATATGGTACTGAAATACAAGGGTACCGTAAACAATGATTTTGACGTAGTCCAGACCGAGAAAGGATTTGATATCAATGTAGACGATAAAACAATGCACTATGATGTATTGGAAAGCAATTACCTCGTAGATAAGAAGAGTAAGAACTTCTTTATCATTGAGGAATTTGAATCGAAATAGTTGATATAATTTCGTTTTTTGATTGATGAGAAGCCAGGGATTTTCCCTGGCTTTTTCTTTGTTCAAATCGCCGGATTAAGACTTATATTTGGACCTTAAATTCAACCTATGGACCCTTGGCTACGTCCCATACAACTGGAAGGTGAATCGGTAAAGCTCGTTCCGCTTCAGAAATCACAAAAAGTGGATCTGGTCTTCGCTGCATCCGACGGCAAGCTTTGGGAACTTTGGTACACCACAGTCCCATCTCCCAAGACCATGGACTCCTATCTGGACACGGCCTTGGCACAACAAGCCGAGGGCAACGCACTGCCCTTTGCCATCATCAACAAAAAAACCAATTCCATTGTGGGGAGCACCCGTTATTTGAATGTGGATGCAAAAAACAAACGATTGGAAATCGGCGCTACATGGTATGCCAAGAAAGTGCAGCGTACAGGCATCAACACCGAGTGCAAATACCTGTTGCTCAAATATGCCTTTGAAAATTTGAACTGCATTGCCGTGGAGTTCCGTACCCATTTTCACAATCACCCATCCCGAAACGCCATTTTGCGTTTAGGAGCCAAACAAGATGGCATTTTACGCAACCATCGGGTGGATGAACACGGCAATATGAGGGATACGGTAGTCTATTCCATTTTGAACAGTGAATGGAAAACGGTCAAAACTTCGTTGGAATTCAAAATGGGCAAAAGTTATTTGGGCTGACCTTTTCCAAGACACCATAAGTTGGCAAAATTATAACTGGCCAGTTCCAAGTTTTCAATGGTTTTGGCTTTGGCATCTTCCAAATTTCCTATTTGATTGAGAATGGAAACTGCATAATCCAACCCCATATCCTGCATCGCTTCAATTGAAATATCCACCGACCCACAAAATGCTGCAACTGGGATATCATATTTTTTGGCTGAGCGAACCACACCGTTGATGGTTTTTCCGGAAAGCGTTTGTCCATCCAACTGTCCCTCGCCCGTAATTACCCAATCCGCACCTTGCAAAACGGCATCAAACTGGGCGAGTTCCATGACCAAATCAACCCCAGAGGCCAGCTCTGCGTTCAAAAAAACCACAGCTCCTCCGCCAAGTCCACCGGCAGCTCCAGCGCCCGCGATTTGTTGTACATCAACCTCAAAGGTGGATTCTAGCACTTCCGCAAAACTTTCCAAACCTTGGTTCAAAACCATGATATCTTCTTCAGATGCTCCTTTTTGCGCTCCGTACACCTTGGCAGCACCGTTTTCTCCATAAAAAGGATTGTTCACATCGCAAGCCACTTGAATCTTGGCGTCTAACAACTTAGAATTCACTTGATTTTTTTGGATCTCCTTGACCTTTCCTAAATTTTTCCCGACGGGTTCCAGTTCATTTCCGTTGACATCCAAGAATACGTATCCAAGTGCCTTGGCCATACCCATACCGCCATCGTTGGTAGCACTGCCACCTATCCCCAGCACAATGTTCCTTGCTCCCTTTTCCAGAGCATCCAAAATGAGTTCACCCGTGCCATAAGAGGTGGTTTCCATACAGTTCATTTCCTGCTTTTGAAGCAACTTATAGCCAGATGCTTCGGACATTTCAATAAAAGCCGTCTGTTTATCCTCCGACAGCAAGTAATGCGAGTCAATGTTTCGAAAAAGCGGGTCCTTTACGGTTACGGTAACTTTTGATGCGTTCAAATAATCCGCCACCACATCAATGGTACCATCCCCACCGTCGGCCAAAGGCCGATGTATCAATTCCGCATTTGGAAAAACTTTTGTTAGGCCACGGGCAACGGTTTCACAAAATTCGCGTCCTGTAAGTGATCCTTTATATTTATCGGGTGCCAAAATAAATTTCATATCCACAATGTACTCAAGTTAATCGAGTTAAGCCAGATAATTTGAGCTGCTCGATTTAAAAATAGAACACGGCACAGGTTTTGAACATATGGGGGAAGTATTTACCTTTAATAAAACTACATCATGAAAAAAACAATCTTTTTTATAGCTACGGTGCTGTTCAGCGGTGCAATTTTTGCCCAGTCGAAAAACTTTTTGGATACACCCTATCTGGAGACCCAAGCACAGGTGGACACCATGGTCACTCCGGACAAGATCTATCTCAACATTTTTATCCAAGAAAAGGATACCAAAGGCAGGGTTTCCGTGGAAGAGCAGGAAAATCAAATGGCACAGCGCTTCAAGGCTATGGGAATTGACCTAGAGAAACAATTGGTGATCAAAGATGCGAGCAGCAACTTCAAAAAATATTTTTTACGGCAAAAAGAGGTGCTCAAAAGCAAGCAATATTCCCTATTGGTCTATTCGGGCAAGCAATTGGGCGAGGTGATGATGGCCTTGGAACAACTGGAAATTGCCAACACCAGCATCGAAAAAACGGAATATTCCAAAATGGACGAATTAGAATTGGAGCTCAAAACAAGGGCCGTAAAAAAAGCCATTCAAAAGGCCGAAGCACTTACGAAACCTTTAGGTCAAAAAGTAGGAGCGGCCATCCATATTGTGGACAATTCGCAATATTATCCAAGGTACAACCAAGCACCCATGATGGAAATGAAGGCCGTGTCTTCGGATATGGGCAGCGCACAACCATTGGACCTTGATTTTGAAAAAATTCGGGTAGAAACCAATGTCAACGTCAAATTTGCCTTGTCCAATTAACGGGCAGGGTCGTATCATTCGAGCCAAAACCTATATGAAAGCAACTGTCTTACTTTTTCTCTTTACTGTCGGATTTGTTTCTGCCCAAGAAACGCTACAATTGTCCGAAGGACACGTATCTCCCCCGGCCAACTTGTCGGATGTCGCTTGGATAGCAGGTCATTGGCAAGGAGAAGCCTTCGGCGGCACGGCGGAGGAAATTTGGAGTGCCCCTTTGGGCAATTCCATGATGTTTGTGTTCCGATTGGTAAACGATGGCATGGTTTCCTTCTACGAATCGGGCCATATCCAGCAATTGGACGATTCCCTCATACTTCAGCTCAAGCATTTTGATGGCAATCTGATGGGTTGGGAAGAACGGGACGAAACCATTGACTTTAGATTGGTAAAACTAGAGCCGAACAAAGTTTTCTTTGAAGGACTGACCATGGAAAAAATAAGCGACGACCAAATGAATGTTTGGGTGCTCATTGAAGAAAATGGAAGTTCGGAGGAAATCCTTTTTGCATACGAAAGGGTAAAGTGATTTGGTTTCACGGGAAACGGTTGAATTAGTATCTTTAACGGACTAACTAAACCAACACTCCTGTGAAATCAAAATCTTTACTTTTAGTTTGTGCCATGCTCATGGCATTCCATCCTGTGGATGCACAACGCAGAAACAAAAAATCTGATCAACCTTCCATTGGCGTTAACGACTCACTTTTTCCTGGATTAAAGTGGCGAAACATCGGTCCTTTCCGTGGCGGGCGTAGCGTTGCCTCCGCTGGGGTTGTAGGGCAGCCCCACACGTATTATATGGGGACTACTGGCGGTGGCATCTGGAAAACTACGGACGATGGCATTACCTGGAAAAATGTTTCCGACGGATTCCTGAAAACGGGGACCGTTGGTGATATCGCCGTTTCCGAAAGCAACCCTAATATCGTGGTCGTCGGCATGGGCGAGCATGCGGCCAGAGGCGTCATGACCTCGATGGGCGATGGTGTTTACAAATCCACCGATGCCGGGAAAACTTGGAAACACATAGGTCTGGACTTTACGCGCCATATCTCAGATGTCATCATCCACCCTACCAATCCTGATATTCTCTTCGTTGCTGCCCAGGGTGCTCAATACGGCCCTTCCGAAGATAGGGGCATCTATCGCTCCACCAATGGAGGAAAATCTTGGGAAAAAGTGCTGTACGTGAACACGATCACTGGAGCATCATCCTTGAGCATGAACATGAGCAACCCCCTTATTCTGTACGCAGCCATGTGGCAACACAAACGAACGCCATGGACCATTACCTCAGGAGGAGCCAATTCAGGGCTTTATAAATCTACCGATGGAGGAACCACTTGGGACAAAATGAAAAAAGGTCTTCCCAAAGAATTCGGTAAATCGGGCATTTCCGTATCCAGGGCAAATGCCGATGTAGTCTATGCCGTAATCGAGGCCGAAGGCGAAAAAGGTGGGGTTTATAAAAGTGTGGATGCTGGAAAAACATGGAAACAGACCAACAAAGATCGAATCAATATTGCACGATCTTGGTACTACATGGAAATCTTTGCCGATACCCAAGACGAAAATATCGTGTACGTTTTGAATGCACCTGTCACCAAGTCCATTGATGGCGGAAAGACCTTCACGCCCGTTCCAACGCCCCATGGCGATAACCATGACCTCTGGATTCATCCGAAGAACAATCAGATCATGATCAATTCCAACGATGGTGGCGCCAATGTATCCAACAACGGAGGAATTAGCTGGAGTTCACAACAAAATCAGCCCACGGCACAATTCTATCGGGTCATCACGGACAATCTAGTCCCCTACAATGTGTACGGAGGGCAGCAGGACAATACATCCGTAGCCATTGCCAGCCGTACTAGGGATGGTGGTATTGATTGGAAGGATTGGTATGCCGTTGCTGGCTGCGAAAGCGCCTATTTGGCCTTTGACCCAAACAATCCAGAAGTGATTTTTGGCGGATGCTATCAAGGAATCATAGAAAAATGGGTGAAAGCCTCCCGTGAAGCTAAACCTATCAAAGAATACCCAGAATTGGGTCTGGGAAACATTCCAAAGGACTTTAAGTTCCGTTACAATTGGAATGCGCCCATCATTAGTTCACCACACGACCGCAACACCATTTACCATGCCGGAAATGTGGTGTTCCGAACCACCGATGGCGGTTACAGTTGGGATGTGATCAGTCCAGACCTGACCAGAAACGAAATTGAGAAACAAGGACCGGGAAGTGGTCCATACACCAATGAAGCGGCTGGTGGGGAAAACTACAACACCATCATGTACTTGGTGGAGTCTCCCCATGAACAAGGAGTGCTTTATGCAGGTACTGACGATGGATTGGTCCACATCACCAAAAATGGAGGCCAGAGTTGGGAAAATATCACCCCTCCCAATACCAAGGAAGGAATCATCAACAGTATTGAGGTATCTCCGCACGATCCAGCTACGGCCTACATCACCTTAATGCGCTACAAGTTCATGGATTTGGACACCTATATCTATAAAACATCGGATTACGGACAAACGTGGACCAAAATCACCGATGGTATTGATGGCGAACATACTTTTGCCCGCGTAGTACGTGAGGATAAAAAGCAAAAAGGACTGTTGTATGCCGGTACCGAAACCGGACTATATGTTTCTTTGGATGATGGGCAACATTGGCAACCCTTGCAATTGAATTTGCCCGTGGTCCCCATCAACGATTTGATTATTCAGGATAATGATTTGGTAGCGGCTACGGCTGGAAGGTCATTCTGGATTTTGGATGATTTGGGCGCAATTCAGCATAGCATGAGCAAGGCGAATTCGCTTCAAATGGTAACTCCGAAACCATCCTACCGAATTTTTAATGGCAGTTCCGATGAATTTGTACCGGGATTGGGACAAAATCCAAAATCCGGCGTCACTTTCGATTATTATTTACCGAAAAAATTGGATTCCACCGAACTGAAGCTAGAGGTACTTTCTGGTGGAAAGGTGATACGAACCTTCACCAACCAAGCGCCAAAAGATTTCAAAAGTTGGGCAGGCGGACCCTCCAAACCGAAGGTGCTGCCTTCGGCCAAGGGATACAATCGGTTTACTTGGGATTTTTACCGCGAACCCTCCCCTGCCATTAAGAATGTGTTTGGGTTTGATGGATATGGAAGTTCCCGTGTGGCACCCGGCACCTACACCCTTCGGCTAACCATGGGCAACGAGACCGTGGAAACAAAGGCAGCGATATTACCAGATCCTTTGATCGAGGCTACAGCTGCCGATTATGCGGAACAGCAATCCTACTTGACCCGAATCGATGAAACCTTGGTAAACATGCACAAGGCCGTGAACCAAATGCGCACGGCCAAAAGCCAACTTAACACCTATAAGAAATTGCTCAAGGACAATGAAAAGGCCAAAGAGCTATTGGAGAAAGGAGATGCATTACTGGAACGCATCAATACTTGGGAAGAGAACCTCATCCAGCCCAAGCAAAAAACCTTTCAGGATGTAGTGAACTTTAGCAGTAAACTCAATGCCGATTTCATGCATTTGAGAGGGTTTATCGATGTGGCCGAACCCAAGGTCACCGAAGGTGCAAAAGAGCTTTTCCGGGATAATATGGCCGAATGGAAGACTTTTGAAAATGAAAAGAACGCCATTGTGGGCACGGGCATGAAAGAATACAACGACATGTTCAAAGCATTGGATATTCCCGCCATTATTTTAACAGAAGAATAATGGCCGAAACCTTTTGGAACGATCAGGAGTTCACAAAACAGGATTACACCCAGCAAAAATTGCCCAAGGGCGATTATGAAAATTGCCGTTTTGTGGACTGCCTGTTCTCCGAGGGGTACTTGGACAACCAGAATTTTATTGATTGCACATTTGTGGGTTGCGACCTCACCAACGCCAACATTGCCCATACCACTTTTAACGAAGTCACCTTTACCGACTGTAAAATGGTAGGGGTCCAGTTTGAAACTTGTAACCCGCTATTGTTATCGCTCCATTTTATAGGTTGTAATCTGTCCGTAGCGTCTTTTCATGGTATGGACTTGCCACGTACCCTATTTGAAGATTGTAAGATGCATCAAACCGATTTTACGGAGACCCAACTGAAGGAGGGAAAATTTCCCAATTGTGATTTTGAAAATGCCATCTTTGACCAGACCAATCTAGAACGGGCTGATTTTACCAGCGCCCTTAACTTTAACATCGACCCCTCCATCAATCAACTCAAGAAAACGCGGTTCAGCAAAGAAGGATTGATCGGTTTATTAAAAAAGTATGATATTGTGGTTACCTAATCTTATCCTATGTCCGAAAGAAAATGCTTGGTCTGTGGAGAAAAGCTACTGGGCCGTATCGACCAAAAATACTGTTCCGACCATTGCAGAAATGCCTACAACAACCTGCTCAACCGTGACAGTAAAAATTTGGTGCGCAACATCAACAACAAACTCCGTAAAAATTATCGAATACTGGACAGTTTTCCGTTAAAGGATGGCAAAACCAAGACCACCAAGATGCGCCTGTTGGACAAAGGCTTCGATTTTGAGTACATCACCAACCTTTATACCACCAAAAAGGGCAGCACGTATTATTTCGTGTACGACCTTGGCTATTTGCCGCTCGACAACGATTATTATATGATTGTAAAAAGGGAATAGGTTATTTCCAGCTTTGTCCGCTTAATTTGAGTGCGGCCACTACGATATCCTTTCGGCTGATCTGACCCACCAAAATACCGTTTTTCATGACGGGCAATCGACGCCGGTTGTGGCGATCAAAAACACCCGCAGCATCAAAAATGGACATATCGTGAGGAATGGTCTCTACATTTTTGGTCATAAAACGCTCTACGCTCTTATCCAAAATAGGTTGGTTAAAATAGCGGCTCTCCGAAATCTGCTTCATACAATCGGCTTCGGAAACAATCCCCACCAAAAAACCATTGTTGTCCAACACAGGCCCACCAGAGATATGGTGCTTGGCAAAAATCTCCATTACTTCCAATATGGACTGGTCTGGAGAAAAGGTGATCAATTTTTTGGTCATGTAGTCCTCCACCAAAATTGGGGCATTGTACTTTTTCTTGGATTCCTCCTTAGAACGCACGCCTTGAAAACTCTTGATTGCCATAGGGTTAGATTTTAAAGTTGAATATTAAATATAGCCTTTTTTAACGAATATCCTAATTTTGGTCATCTAAATATGAGAACCTTTTAGAATTTCATACATTTAATGATGAACAATCCTAAGCCATGAAATTTTCCCGAACCCTTGCCCTTTTGCTGCTTTTCCTTGCCGTTTATTGGAGTTTTGTTTCCCTGATGCCCTCCTACAAACCGGATAAGGATGATGCAGCCACCAACTTTTCCGTTGACAGGGCGCTTGGCCACGTGGAACAATTATCCAAAGTGCCCCATGCCGTCGGCTTTCCCGGTCATGAAGACGCAAAAAAGTACATTATTTCGGAGCTGAAGAAAATGGGACTGGAGACCTTGGTCCAAGAGGGCTACACAGCAGGCGATTGGGGCAATCTGAGCAAGGCCAGCAATATCTTGGCCCGAATCGAGGGTAGCGAAGAGGGCAAAGCACTTCTTCTACTATCGCATTACGACAGTAGTCCGCACTCCTCTTATGGTGCAAGTGATGCAGGAAGTGGTGTCGCCACCATTTTGGAGGGAGTACGTGCTTTTTTGAGCGAAAATAGAGTCCCAAAAAACGATATTATCATCCTAATCAGCGATGCAGAGGAATTGGGGCTGAACGGTGCTGACCTCTTTGTAAATAATCATCCTTGGGTCAAGGACGTTGGGCTAGTCCTAAATTTTGAGGCACGGGGCAGTGGCGGACCCAGTTACATGCTTATCGAAACCAACCGGGGCAACGGAAACTTGATAAAAGAGTTCAAAAAAGCCAATCCGAAGTATCCCGTGGCCAATTCTTTGGTGTACAGTATTTACAAAATGTTGCCCAACGATACCGACCTTACGGTGTTTCGCGAAGATGCGGACATTGAAGGCTTCAATTTTGCCTTTATCGATGACCATTTTGATTATCACACCGCATTGGACAACTATGAACGATTAGATAGAAACACACTGGCCCATCAAGGAAGCTATCTAATGCCGCTCCTCACCTATTTCAGCGATGCCGATTTGGGCAGCCTAAAAAGTCTGAATGACGAAGTGTATTACAATCTGCCCTTCTACAAATTGGTTTCCTATCCGTTTGAATGGATATGGCCTATGTTCTTTTTTGGGGTGCTTGCCTTTGCAATGCTCTTGTTCTGGGGCTTCAAAAAGAAGCAATTGGAATTCAAGCCGATTTTGAAAGGCTTTCTACCCCTACTCATCTCCTTATTGGTAAATGGACTGGCCGGTTATTTTTGCTGGTCCATAATCACTTGGTGGTACCCAGGCTTTAAGGATATGCTGCACGGCTTCACTTATAATGGTTACACTTATATTGCGGTATTTGTATCCTTTGCGCTGTTCGTTTGCTTTTATACCTATCATAAATTCCGAAGAATCAGCACACCCAATCTTTTGATAGCCCCTAGTTTTTTATGGCTGGTCATTTGTGCATTGGTGGCGCATTATTTGAAAGGTGCCAGCTTTTTCATCATCCCTTTGTATGGATTGTTGGCCGGACTGTTGGTGACCATCAACCAAAAGGAACCCAATCCGTTCCTGATGGTCTTCTTGGCCCTGCCTGCCGTATTGATCTATTCGCCCTTCATCAAAATGTTTCCCGTTGGACTTGGACTCAAGATGATGATTGCGGCAACGGTACTCACCACACTGCTTTTTGTATTGATTCTCCCTTTTTTCGGGCAGTTAAAAAGCAAGGGTAGACTGGCTTACCTTTTCCTTTTTCTGTTTTTTGCCCTTGGGATTACCAGTCATGTGCAGTCCGACTTTAATGAGGAACGTCCGAAACCTAGCAGTTTGCTCTATGTGTACGATGCAGACAAACAATCCACCCTATGGGCCACCTACGACCATGTATTGATGGATTGGAACGGACAATTTTTAGGAGATGATAAGAGAAATCCTACCGCAGAGACCATTTCGAGCAAGTACCGGACCAGCCTGAATTATGTGGCCGATGCGCCCAAGAAGAATATTCCCGTCCCATACATTGACACCGTTTTGGACACCATTATCGGGGATAAAAGACATATTGAGGTTTGCATTACCCCAAAACGGAACGTGAACCGATTGGAGGTATTCACCAATCCGGTAGCCATTAGCGCTGCCAAGGTGAACCGCATTCCATTATCATCCTACTACTTGGAAAACCGAAGAAGTAGGTTGTTGACACATTATATATCCAACAACGATTTTACAGAACTACAACTGGAGTTTCCAAAGGATTCTGTGTTGGAACTCACGCTGTACGAAGCCTCCAACGATTTGCTGACTCATCCGGATTTCAGTATTCCTGAACGACCTAAAAACAGTATCCCTATGCCTTTTGTGTTGAACGACGCCATTTTGACCATAAAAACCGTTCGATTTGAATAAAAAAATAGGCATATTGGGATGTGGTTGGCTGGGTTTTCCCTTGGCCCAGCGATTGGTGGCCGAAGGATATACCGTTAAAGGAACTACTACCTCAGCTTCCAAAATGCAACATTTGCAAGATGAAGGCATCACCCCATTTCAAATTAGTTTGTCAGAAAATGGGATTCAAGGTCCCATCAACCAATTTTTGGAAGGACTGGAAACGCTGATCATCAACGTTCCGCCAGGATTGCGAAGCAACCCCTCCGAAAGCTATGTTCGTAAAATGGAGCATCTGCTCGAAGCTATTACAACGAGTGATGTCTCCCATGTGCTATTCGTGAGCAGTACCTCGGTGTATGGAAATGCCGACGGTGAGCTAACGGAAGATGCTCCCTTGATGCCAAATACCGAATCTGGAAGGCAATTGGTAGCATGTGAAAACCTTTTCCGAAACAGCAAGACATTCACTGTGACCATCATCCGGTTTGGCGGACTCATCGGACCCGACCGCAATCCTGTTACCATGCTATCGGGCAGGGAAGGACTGACCAACGGCCACCACCCCATCAACCTCATTCATTTGGAAGATTGCATCCATATGATATGGACCATTCTCAACCATTCTTACTGGGGTGAAACCTTCAACGGAGTGTATCCCCATCATCCCGAAAAACAAATCTATTATTTTGAGGAAGCACAAAAAAGGGGGCTTCCCGCACCTTCCTATCAAAGGGAACCGTCATCCAATAGTGGCAAACTTGTTCGGAGCACAAATTTCCTCAACAAGGGCCATAGCTTTACCACATCGGTAGTTTCTTAGCCTTATTGAATTCTTAACAGCTTGGTTTGGATTATTTTGTTAGTTTTGGCGCACTAAATTGAAGATCAATGAAAAAGACCGTACTCTTACTGCTCCTATTTGTGGGCTTTAGTGGTATTTCCCAAACCAACAATGCCCTTGTGGAACACTACAAGGCCTACTACCAAGAAATGCGATTGCAAGGCGATGTCGTCGGTGTTATCGGCGCACTGACCCACTTGAATGTTTTAGACCCTTCCCAAGGGCGCAGGGACACCTTGGCCTTTGTTTATATGAACAATGGACAGCACATGCAGGCCCTGAACACTATTGGTGTGGAAAAGAATGCAGATGATTCCGATTTGGCCGTACAGATCAAGGCTTTTTCATTAAAAGCCCTGAACCAGCCCAAAAGAGCCTTGGAACACTTTGAAGAGCTATACAAAAGAGAGGCTTCTCCATATATCGCTTATGAAATGGCCGACCTTAAAATACAAACCGGCGATATGCCCGGGGCGATTTCCAATATTGAATACGGTATTGCCAATGCCACAGACGAAATGACCTATGCTTTTTACGAGCGGCAACAACCCTACGAGGTTCCTTTAAAGGCCGCTTTTTATCATTTGAAAGGTTTGGCAGATTTTAATATGGATAAAGAAAATATTGATGGAGCCATTGTTTCCATTGATGAAGCCCTGAAAATTGCTCCAAACTTTAACTTGGCCAGCCTGAGCAAACAGGCCTTGGAATCCCGTAAAAAACAAGCTGCCGAAGGAGGCGAAAAATAGGTTATTGCTTATTTTTTAAATCTTGGAGCAAAGCATTGTCCTTTTCTTCCTTGATCTGGACAAGTTCGTCCACGAATTCGTTGGGCACTGCAATTGAAAGTACATAATGGGCAATTTTCCATTGCCCATTTACTTTTTTGAGCACGCCGGACCCCCTACAAATCTTCATTTGGGTGTCCAATAGCTCATCGAACCAAGCAAATTCCCTTGATTCGTCTACATAAATATTGCGCTCCACAGCGGTAAAGCTCCATGCTTTGCCCCTATCAAAATAGGGCTTGGAAAAGGCCCGGAACTCATCATTTTGCCAATTTTCCATTGCATCCGTGCCCAAAAACACCCCGTCCTCGGTCATTCTCCCAAAGTAGGACTCAAAATCAGCGTTGGCCGCATCCTTATGCCAACCGTCCAGAACATTGTTGATGGCCTCTTTTTCATTTTGTTGTGCAAACATCGTGATGGAACCCATCAAAAGGGCAATAAATAAATAGTTAAGCTTCTTCATCTAAAATCAGTTTTTTGTCCAATTGGCTGTTCATGATTAAATTCAACTGTCTGCGCATGGCGTTATAGGCTTCCAGCACTTTAACGGTTGATTCGGTGGTCGGTTGATTGTCGAGTATACTGGCCTTGGTCTTGTACAAAAAGGTACGCATGACCATTTGACGGCTCTTTAACTGAAACGAATCGAAAGGCTCGGGATAGGTTCCTTCGGCCAATTTTTTCTCCTTTTCGATAAGATCGTCGATAGCGAGGGCCAAATCTTCATTGTTGGTGGCCTTGTAGAGCACATCGACGCTTGCATTCAAATTCTTGAACTCTTGCCATTGCTCCACGATCGCACTTGCCTCTGGATTTATGGTTGCCCTATCCGGCATTTTTTGGTAGTTGAATTCCAGTGCCGTAGTATCCACTTCGGGAGCGGCTTTTTCGGACTTTTTGCATGCCCCTAACGAGACCAGCAAAATCAATATGCCTAATAATTTTCGCATAGGCGAATGTACAAATTTTAATAAAGGGTATCTTTGCCATCAAACTAAATTAACTTCAATTTTAATGCACAAACCCGTTTTGATTATTGGCGCATGCGGCCAGATAGGAACCGAACTGACCTTTGAACTACGAAACAAGTACGGAGCTGAGAATGTAATTGCCAGCGACATTCGTGAGGGCAGTGATGCCTTGATGCAGTCGGGTCCATTTGAACTATTGGATGCCACTAACTACGCCGCCATTGAAGATGTGGTGATGCATTACGAGATTGATGAGGTCTATTTAATGGCTGCCATGTTGAGCGCAACGGCGGAAAAATTCCCCATGCGCGCCTGGAACCTGAACATGAACTCCCTTTTCAATGTCCTGAATCTGGCCAAGGAGAAAAAGATTTCCAAAGTGTTCTGGCCCTCAAGTATTGCCGTTTTTGGGCCCAACACCCCAAAACAATACACGCCGCAAAATACCATCATGGAACCCAGCACCGTTTACGGAATCAGCAAACAGTCCGGTGAACGTTGGTGCGAATATTACCATAAAAAATATGGGGTCGATGTAAGAAGCATCCGTTACCCCGGTTTGATCAGTTGGAAGACCATGCCGGGCGGAGGGACTACCGACTATGCGGTTGAAATCTACCACGAAGCCCTTAAAAAAGGTTCGTATGAATGTTTTTTAACCAGCGATACCGAGCTTCCGATGATGTATATGGACGATGCCATTAGGGCAACGATAAGCCTTATGGAAAGTCCTTCGGAGAACATAAAGGTGCGGTCTTCATACAATTTGGCTGGCATGAATTTTACTCCGGCCCAAATGGCACAGAGCATCACCAAGCATATTCCCGATTTTAAAATCAGTTATGCTCCCGATTTCAGACAAGATATCGCAGACTCCTGGCCCAGCAGCATAGACGATTCATTGGCCAAGGAGCAATGGGGATGGCAGCCCAAGTTCAATTTGGACCAAACTACCAAGGAAATGCTCGAAAATTTAAAAAAGAAGTAAAGCGTTATTCTTCCTCTCCTTCATCGGAATCCGAAAACTCTTCGTCTTCATCTTCTGGTATCTTTTCAAAAGGTTCTGAATCGAAATTGTCATCGTCATCCTCGTCGAAATCCGCCATCGTACGTTCGAGCTTGGAGCTTATCTTCACCAGATACTTGGTATCCTCCGTAGATACTTCAACGGCTTCAATGTATTCCCCCTTTAGGTTTTTGAAGTGGATGACATCGTCGTCCCCATAACCGTCAGGGTATTTTTCCACCAAAAGCTTGAGCACTTCCGATGTCAGTTTTTTATAGTCTACAATTACGCGTTTGAGGTTATCCATGTTTATGGGATTGATTTGTACCGTGGCTAAATTTAGAATAAAAGTGATTACAAGTAGAAATTATAAAAAAAATCTTGGGTTGTCAAAATTGGGGCGATTTTATCGACCAAAGATCAAGCCAAGCTTAAGCTATCATTATGGGGCAATGAAGTGAACCTTGCACTTTGATGAATACATATTCGGCAAAGGATATTTGATTATTATGTATCTTACCTATCCCAAACCAATAAAGGACAGGACCATGAGCCTACAAAATGACCTGCCAGAGCTTGTGAAGGCCGGAGTGATTTCTGAAGACACCGCTGCGGATATTGCTTCATACTATCAAGGCAAACAAACATCTCCCGCGAACAAACTTTTTGTGGTTTTTGGCATTTTGGGAGCCATTTTGGTGGGTTTGGGCATCATACTCATCATTGCCCATAATTGGGACGACCTTTCACGCAGCCTGAAAACGGTCTTTGCATTCCTACCGCTAGTTATTGGACAAGCATTATGCGCATTTGCCTTTTTAAAAAAACGGGGCAATGTGGCATGGAGGGAAAGCAGCTCGGTTTTCCTCTTTTTTGCAGTGGGTGCCAGCATTGCTTTGGTGAGCCAGATTTACAATATTCCCGGAGATCTGGGCAGTTACCTGTTAACATGGATGCTTTTGACCCTGCCCTTGATCTATGTGATGCAATCGCCCATGACCTCCCTGCTTTGCCTAGTGGGAATCACCTACTACGCCTGTGAAATCAGTTATTGGGGATTCCCAACGTCAAATTCCTATCCGTACTGGGCCATGTTGGCCGCTATGGTTCCCTTCTATTACCAGCTGTTTCGAAAGAATCCCTCAAGCAATTTTGTTCGCTTCCATAACTGGCTGGTTCCCCTGTCCCTCGTTACGGTTTTGGGAACCTTATCGGCTACCTTGGACGAGTTCATGTTTATAGCGTACATATCCCTTTTTGGCTTCTTTTTTCTTTTGGGAACGGGGGCGTGGATGCCTCAAGAAAATACCAAAAACGGCTATACCATACTAGGCAGTTTGGGCACCATAATTTTACTGTTGTTTCTGAGTTTTAATGAATTCTGGGAACATCTGTTCAAAAAGGAACTGCAGCTTACGGAAATCTTCGCTTCACAAGAATTTGCCTTGATTGTGCTGCTAACCTTGGCGGCATCCGTACTGCTATACCGAACCATCCAACAGAAGGGAATCCGAAACCTATCCCTTTTCTCTGTAGTTTTTTTGGTATTTATTCCGATTTTTTTCATTGGAACAGTATCTACCATAGCCGTGGTTTTGGTAAATGTGTTGGTATTCCTGCTTGGGGTCTTTACCATTCGGGAAGGGTCACGAAAAAACCATTTGGGCCTGCTTAATTATGGCTTGCTCATCATTACAGCCTTAATTATTTGTCGGTTCTTTGATACCGACCTGAGTTTTGTGGCAAGAGGGCTATTGTTCGTTGGGGTTGGCGCTGGGTTCTTCTTCGCCAATTATTGGATGATTCAAAAACGAAAAGAAAAATGATCGGCAAGAACACCCAAATTATAGCTTTTGTAATATTGGCTTTGGCGCAACTAGTGATTCCCGCCAACATGATCTGGCAGCAAGAACGGCTATTGGAAAAGGGAACCGAGTTCAAGTTCAAGACCGCTCCTGTAGACCCGAACGACCCCTTTCGGGGAAAATACATCACACTGAGCTACGATGCGGCTTCATTCGACGTAGGCAATGAAATGGACTGGGAGCATGGGCAATCCGTTTACGTTGAGCTGACCACGGACCAAAAAGGATTTGCCAAAATAGCATCGATAGCCCATAGGGCACCTGATCATACCGAAGCATACGTTGAGGGCTCCATCCTGTTCGTAACCCGTAATGGCAGTAACCGAGTTACCATTGGCTATCCTTTTGATCGTTTTTATATGGAGGAATCCAAGGCCCAACCTGCGGAAGTGACCTATCAAACCGCACAAAGGGACACCACAAAGACCACTTACGCACTGGTCCGTGTAAAAAACGGAAAAGCAATACTAAAGGACGTCCTGATTGATAGTGTTCCTATAAAAGAACTGGTTGGAAAGGAACTAATGGGTAACTATTGAAGAAAGTAGCCCCGGCAAGAATCGAACTTGCATCTAAAGTTTAGGAAACTTCTATTCTATCCATTGAACTACGGGGCCATTCCATAAAATGGACTGCAAAAATAGGGTTTTTGACCCATCTTATGCAACCCTTTTCTGCTATTTATACGTGGGTTTTGGAACTACCCTAAGACTTTTTTGCTTCTTCTTCCTTCAGGATTTTTTCCAAATAGGATCGGGACAACGGCTTGTCCACATAACCCGAAATCATCCCGTTTTTTTTGGCAATTGCCCTATCCGAAGCATTGGTAAATGCCGAAAGTACATAAACACTGGGGAGTTTGTGTTCTTTAAACAGATTCTTCAGGTTTTCCAAAAAATCCCATCCGTTCATCCCGTCCATCACCAAATCCAAAAAGATGATATCGGGCAATCTATCGTGCTCCTCGATATATCCGAAGCAAGCTTGTATTCCTTCCTCCCCACTGGAGCAGGTCACGATATCAAAATTGCCGTGGGATTGCTGTATGCAGTACCGGGTCGCGAACTGCGACACCAAGTCATCGTCTATAATAAACGTCGTGAGTTTCATGTAGGGTCTATTACGTAAGTTTGGGACATCCAAAGCTATAGGCAAGCCCTCAATAAACCATCCATTTTCGTTGTGTGGACAAAATATACCGTCAATCCACGCTTAATGGGGCAATCTGGCCCTCATCAGGCCATACACAAAGGCACCTAAAATAGCCCCGAACAGTACGATGACGATGGGCCAATAGCCCGCTCCCACCAAAATGTAAATGGGTCCAGGACAGGCTCCCGCGAGGGCCCAACCCAATCCGAACAACGTACCTCCCAAAATATATCGAGCAAACGATTTTTCCTTGTCGGGTATTTGGATGATTTCCCCTGAAAATGATTTGATCTTGGATTTTTTGATCCAAAAGACCAAAACCACACCAACTGCTAAAGCAGAACCGATGATACCGTACATATGAAAGGAATCAAACTGGAACATTTCATAAATCCGAAACCACGAGGCCGCTTCTGACTTATATAGGACAATTCCCAAAAAGGTTCCCAACAAAATATAAACTATATTCTTCATACCGTAAAAATTAAAGGAAACAGTAGGTGTACCATGATCAGTCCACCGATAAAAAAGCCAATGACGGCAATCAAAGAAGGTCGCTGCAGATTACTCAATCCTGAAATGGCATGGCCAGAGGTGCACCCCCCTGCGTAGCGGGTTCCAAAACCTACCAGAAAACCGGCCACCACAAGAATAAACCAAACGTTGGGATTCGCTAGGGCTTCCATGCTAAAAAGTTCGGTGGGCAAATAGGCTTCCCCAGCACTTTCAAAACCAAGATTTTGGAGTTTGGTTACAGTTTGTTCCGATATATCCACAGCAGGATTGGGAGAAAGCCAATGGGCTCCCAAAAATCCACCAATAACGGAACCGAGGACGACCAAGAGATTCCAACGTTTGGATTTGGTATCTACTTTAAAATAATCCGAGAATTTTCCAGCTCCGCCCATGGAGCAAAATGTCTCCAAGTTGGAGGACATTCCAAATTTTTTGCCCATAAGTATAAGCAGCGCCATGATGATGGCGATAAGTGGGCCCGCTACATACCAAGGCCAAGGTTGATAAAGCATTTTCGTGAGGTTTTAGACAAAGGTCACGAAAATGCTTTAAATAAAAAACAATATAAAGGCCTAGCTACAGTTGTTGGTCGAGTCGGAGACCCCGAATTTCTTCAGGATATCTTCCAACAAACACCACTTGGTCAACGAGGATTGCAACAGGTTGGCCCCCACAAACGCGGTAAACCACAACCAGTTGATGTTGACATATACGGCCAAAATAAGGCTGATGAGCACAAAACTGCCCGCTACACCCCTAACGATTCTATTTCTCATTATTTGATTTTTTAAACGGTTCTGTCAATAGGTATTTCCACCGCCCTTATTGGGTTGGTGGTCTCACTTTCGGTATTGAATTGTTTGATCAATCCAAACAATTCGGTTACCTTCTCTTCTTCGGTAAAAGAGAAGAACATATTGGATGCTGCGCCGCCCTTTTCGCTAGGGAACCAGCTGCTGGTGTACATCAATCGTGCTGCACTTTTGTATCCGTCAATATCGGACTCGCTGAAACTCTCTACGCCGGCCTTTTTGAACAATTTAAAGACCTCGCTCTTATATTCCTCAACTGTGGTAACAATGATCATTTTCATGTGCTTACTTTTATTGTTTTTCAATGGTCACATGTAACCTTTGACGACTAAAAAAATCACTGACCTGTTTGTCAAAATATGCTGCTAGTCGTTTCGGTTTCATTTTAGTTGTAATTTTTACGTTCAATCATATAATACACCAATGGCACCACCAAAAGCGTCAACACCGTCGATACTATGGTTCCTCCCATCAATGAAATGGCCAATCCTTGGAAAATAGGGTCGAACAATATCACAAAAGCTCCAATGACAACCGTTCCAGCCGTTAACAGAATAGGGGTGGTACGCACGGCGCCAGCTTCGATAACAGCTTGCTTAAGGGGAACCCCTTCGTCCAATCTTAGATTGACAAAGTCGATAAGCAATACCGAGTTCCGTACCATGATTCCTGCCAAGGCAATCATCCCGATAAAGGAGGTTGCGGTAAAAAAGGCTCCCAACATCCAATGTCCTAGTACGATTCCAATTAAGGAAAGGGGTATGGCCACCATCATCACCATAGGTGCCTTAAAGTTTTGGAACCAACCTACGATCAGCATGTAGATAATCACAATGACGCCCAAAAAGGCAATCCCCAAATCACGGAACACCTCTAAGGTCACCTGCCACTCGCCATCCCATTTCACGGTATAGTCATCCTCAAATTGAGGTTGTTCCATGTAGAGTTCGTTAATGGAATAGCCTTCGGGCAGCTCCAATTGGTTCAATTTGTCCGTCATTCCCAAAATTGCATATACCGGACTTTCCAATTGCCCTGCCATATCGGACATTACGTATACCACTCTTTTTTGATTTTTTCTGTAGATGCTCTTCGCTTTGACACCTTCCTTCACCTGAACCAAGTCGCCAACGGAAACCATATTTCCCTGCTGGGATGCTATCTTCATTTGCTTGATTTCCTCCAAACTGGATTTATCCTTCTCGCTTATGGACAAGACTATCCCGATTTGATCAAAGGCATCTTCACGGTAAATGTGGGATACCGGTTGTTCGCGAAAAGCCATGGCCATCACCTGAACAATTTGTTGTGGAGTGATACCGTAGAGCATCGCTTTTTCCTTGTCAATCACAAAATCGTACTCCACCTGATCATCCTCGACCATCCAATCTACATCCACTACGTCGGTAGTGTTGTTCAAGATGCCCTTTACCTTATCGGCCAATACAATTTGCTTTTCATAATCCGGACCGTACACCTCGGCTACAATGGTGGAAAGTACAGGAGGTCCTGGTGGTACCTCCACAATCTTTATGTTGGCCTGGTATTTCTTACCCAATTCCTGAATCTTGGGCCTAAGTAATTTGGCGATATCGTGACTTTGTGCACTTCTATCGTGCTTATCCACCAGATTCACCTGAATATCGGCCATATTGCTACCTCCACGAAGATCATAGTGCCTCACCAATCCATTGAAGGTTATCGGTGCGGAGGTGCCCACATAACTTTGGTAATTGACCACTTCGGGTCGGGTGGACAAATAAGCTCCGATTTCCTTGGTTACTGCAGCCGTTCTTTCCAAGGTAGTGCCCTCGGGAAGGTCTATCACCACCTGAAACTCGTTCTTATTATCAAAAGGCAACATTTTCACCGCTACGGATTTGGTAAAGAACATGGCAACAGAGGCCAATAATAACACTACGGTGATACCCAAGAACAACCATCTCTTCTTGCCGCTCTCGATCAAAGGTCTTTCAAATCGCTCGTAAGCTTTATAAATAAAGGTGTCCTGGATTTCGACAGGTTCCTTTTCCTTTTTCTTCTTTTTGTCCTTCTCCCTTAGGAAGATGTACCCCAAATACGGAGTTATGGTCAATGCCACGAACAAGGATAACAACATGGCTATCGAGGCCCCGATGGGCATGGGCGACATGTAGGGGCCCATCAATCCAGATACAAAGGCCATGGGCAATACCGATGCAATTACTGTAAATGTGGCCAGAATGGTAGGGTTACCTACTTCGTTAATGGCGTAAATCGCAGCATCCTTGAAGGGCAATCGTTTCATTTTAAAGTGGCGGTGCATGTTCTCCGCTATAATGATGGAGTCATCCACCACAATACCCGTTACAAAAACCAAAGCAAACAGCGTGATTCGGTTCAACGTATAATCGAGCATATAATAGCTCAACAAAGTCAAGGCGAAGGTAATGGGCACGGAAAGGAACACGACCAATCCACCTCGCCACCCCATGGCCAACATCACCACAAAGGTGACGGCAATGATGGCACCGATCAAGTGCATTAATAGCTCAGATACTTTTTGGGATGCGGTTTCGCCATAGTTACGGGTGACCTCCACCTTTACTTCGTCAGGGATCAAGGTAGTTTTTAGGTGATCCACTTTTTCCAAGACCACATCGGCAATCTTCATGGCATCAGCCCCTTTACGTTTGGCAATGGAAATGGTTACCGCTGGATATTCCGATTTAAATTCTTCTGACTTTTCACTAGCGGCCCCAAATCCAAGGGAAACATAGTTTTTGGGCAGCTCGGGACCATCCAAAACAGTGGCTACCTGCTTCAAATAGATGGGCTGACCTTGTTTGGTGCCCACAATCAGGTTTTCCAGATCTTCTTTTGTTTCCAAAAAGTTTCCCGTGCTGATGTGGAACTCGGTATCGTTGGAAAGGAAGTTACCAGAATCCATCTGTTGGTTATTGGCTTGGATCATTTGGGCAACGGCCAACATATCTAAGCCTGATTCTGCCATTTTATCCTTATCCACCACCACACGAAGCTGGGGACTACGCCCTCCTATCTTTTTGGTGATCGAAACACCATTTACTTTTTCGATTTCATTTATGAGCTCGCCCGAAATCTGTCTCAACTGAAAATCATCGTAGGTATCACTCCAAAGTGTTAAGGCCAACATGGGCACATCGTCAATGGCACGGGTTTTTACCAAAGGCATGGTAACCCCTTCGGGCATTTGGTCCATGTGCTTGTTGATCTCGTCGTACAAACGTACCAACGACCTTTCGATATCTTCCCCTACATAAAACTGTACAATGGCCATCCCCTGCTCTTGCATGGAGGTGGTGTACACATACTCTACGCCTTTGATGTTCGATATAATTTTTTCGAGAGGTTTGGTTATCCTGGATTCCACCTCGGTTGGGCTGGCCCCTGGATACCCCACGAAGATATCCGCCATGGGCACATCAATCTGGGGTTCCTCTTCCCTTGGGATAAGGAAGGAACTGTACACCCCGATGACCATAAACACAATCATGAGGAGCACCGTTAGCTTGGAGCTAATAAACCCTTTGGCTATTTTACCTGCAAGTCCGTCTTTCATTGTTAGCTTTTTTGGGTTATTGAATGCTTACTTTAACTCCGTTGTAGAGTTTTCCTTCGGCCGAAACGATGTACTGATCTCCTGCGGATAGACCGGACAACACTTGCACCTCATCACCATAGGTGTCGCCCAATCGCAACCATCGCAATAAGGCCACATTATCCTGTCCGAGTGTATACACCCCGGTCAATTGTCCCTTATGCACCAAGGCTTTGGACGGAACGGTAACAACTGTTTTACCATTGCTCCCCTCGCTAGCCTCCAGCCTAACGGTGGCAAACATACCTGACAAAATCTTGGCGTCTGTTTTGTCCAATAAAACCTTCATTACATATTGCCCACCCGTATGTTGTGCAGATGCACTCAACTCGGAAACCTTTCCTGTAATCGTGGTATCCAAGGCCTTTATCAGAATGTGGGCTTTGGTACCAACTTCAATTTTCGAGATATTGTTTTCGGCCACTTTGGCCTCCACTTCAAACCCACCGGGGGATTCCACGGAAACCAGCGGAACACCCGGATTGGCCATATCACCCTCATCGATGTAGGTATTGGTCACCACTCCACTGAAAGGCGCACGAATGTTGGCGTAAGCAAACTGGGAGTTTACCTCATTTTTCATTTGATTGGCTGCTTCCAATCTGGCCTTGGCCATTTCATAGCGCGCGGTCATATCATCCAGCTCTTTTTGGGAAGCGCTGTTTTCCTTAAAAAGATTTTGGAACCTTTCATAATCTTTCTTGGCATTGTTAAAAGCCACCTGTGCTTCCGTAATGGAGGCTTCCACCTGTGCTTTTTTAGCCCGTAGGTCCACGTTGTTAATGGAGACCAGTACATCTCCCTTGTTTACTTTCTGACCTATTTTTACAGGAATGGATTCCACATGACCCATCATTCGGGTACTTAGGGTGGCGCTGTTCACGGCCGTAATCTGACCACTTCCGGCCAAAATGGTGGAGCTATCGTCCATAGCCACTTCGGCAACGGTTACCGGTACTGCTTCGGAATTGTCGACCGACTGTTTTTCATCGCTTCCACAGCCTACCAGAAAAAGGCCAAAGGATGCGGTTAGCAGTAAACTTTTATATATCGTAGTGTTTTTCATCTTGAATTATTCTTTGGTTAAAAATGTCAATAAGTATTGTGCTTGATTATATTCAAAAATGGTTTGATAGTACGCCAATTGCTTTTCGGCAAAGGTGGCTTCGGCCATCAATAAATCGGTTGTTTTTTCGAGTCCTTCCTTGAATCTGTTGGTGCGTATCCGCAGTGCTTCTTCGGATTGCTCCATAGCCAATTTTGAGGTCTGGAGACGGCTCTCGGCATCTTCGACCATCCGTTTGGTGCGTTGAAGCTCCATAGTACTTTTGGCAACGTACTGTTCGTATTCCTGTTTCGCCTTTTCATAGCTAGTTTTGCTCTTTCCTGCTTTGGCAAATCGTTGGGATCCCTTAAACACATCCCAGCTCAAACTTGCCCCAATAATGTATCCTTTGGCATCGGCTTGAAAAATTTGATCATCGTACATTTCGTAACTGGCAAAAGCGTTCAGTCGCGGTAGAAAGGTCATGTTGTCCGCCTTCATGTTGGCCTTGTAGGCTTCCGACACCAAATCCATAGCTTTCACATCTGCCCTGTTTTCCAGAGAGCCTTCCAAGGTTTCTCCTAGCCTGTCCGGTACCAGTTCTTCGGATGGTTCGTAAACCACGGTTCCTTCTTCGTTCATCAAAAATGCTAGATAATCCGACGCATTTTGCACGTTGCTCTTGGCTGTTTTCAATTGGTCGGCAACCTCGGTGACCCTGACTTTTACCTCCAACAAATCCGATTTTTGAAGTAAGCCTTGATCATAGCTGTTCTGAGCCATGTTCAAGTTGGCATTGGCAGCTTCAAAAGCTTTTTCCATAACCGCTACGGCTCTGTGGGCCAATTGTAATTGCCCAAAGGCCTTCCTAGCTTCAAAGTCTAAATAATCCCGAGTTCTGATGGCTTGGAGTTCTTTGGCTTGCATCGTGGTCTTTGCCGCTTTGCGCTGGTAAAAGCCATCCAGATTGATCAAGGGTTGTTCCACCGAAACTATGGTGGCGTAGTTTTCTACCTGATCGGGGTCGTTTAAAAGCACAGGGTTAAAATCTGCTTGCGTCAATATGGCTTGGTTGAGTTTGGAACCAAAGGCCATCAAAGGGTTGGTAGTCGCCAATCCAGTGTGCGATACAGCAATCTGTGGTAAAAAGATGGAATTGGAAAACCTATAATCGTATTTGGCCATTTGGGCTTCCTGCTCAGAAACCTTTATGCTGCTGTTGGACTCCTGTACCTTGGCCAATACGTCTTCCAGAGAAATATTGATATGGTCCTGAGCGAGTGTCAGCTGCATAAAACCGAATGCAATAATACATGTGAATATATGCCTCATTGTTTTTTTATTTTGAGGCAAAATTAGAGTGGCAACACCGCTTTCACAGTAACATTAGTTACCTTGGCTTATATATAAAATTAGGAGGCACAATGGCCTCCCTATTTCTTTTACTATCAGAAGAATAACTGGTTCAAACCCATTTAATAATGGGTTTGGACAAACATGGACACCCTTAGGACGGTTTGTTTTTGTCGCTGTTCATCAGGGCAAAAACTGCAATTACCAGAACTACGACCACCAGTGCGAACACACCTATCATCCAAATGCCGTTTTCCCAGGATACCAGTGGAATATTGATTAACGATTTCACGATGTATTGGTTTTAAGTTTGGTTCAAATGTACAGGCTTCGTTCTTTTGATAATATGATAATTCTCATAATTGCCACACCTAGGCTTACCTTTTTGAGAATTAATGAATGTACCGCAGTCTGTTTACTAAAAAAGCCGCCCTTTTTAGGAGCGGCTTCTTTTATCAACCAACCAAAAAAACCTAGTTCTTGACCTTGCACGTATTAATCCCAAACAGGGTATACAACGGGCAAAAACTAATAAAGCTTGTTAATACGAATATGGCCGCCAACGCTAATAGCACATAGGCCAATGTTCCTGTTATCACATTAAAGTAATACAACGCCCCTACACCTAGTGCAAGGAGAATCCGGATTGTACGGTCTGCACCGCCCATGTTTTTTTTCATAATGGATAGTTTAATATTAGTACCATACAAATTACCAAAAATTGGCTCAGCTTGCATATCCTTTTTTTGATTATCAAAGGATTACCTCAAAAATAAGGTTTCATGGAATCAACCATAGTAACCTTGGTTACACAGACGGTATTATTTTTAAAGTATTTTTGATATTGAATAAGTTTGATGCTGTTTGCTCGACAAATTTGGAGTATGTTCGATTATTTGGATGCCCTTATCAATGGATTTTTGGGAACGGTTCGCTGGACATGGAGGTCCGTTATTTTTGATGTTCCCTGGTACACCAATTATTTCTGGGGATTGATCATTATCTCTTTGTTGGTCTGGGGATTGGAGATTCTTTTCCCTTGGCGCAAGCAACAGTCCATTTTTAGAAAGGACTTTTGGCTGGATGCCTTTTACATGTTTTTCAACTTTTTTGTGTTTGCCATTGTCATCAGTGGGGTCTACAAACTATTGGGTGTTCTGTTTTCCGACATGGGCATCAGTTCACGAGCTTTGGCCATCGTAGATATGGGCGATTGGCCGCAGTGGATGCAATTGCTCCTCTTTTTTGTGGTTCTCGATTTTGTACAGTGGTTTACGCATGTTTTGTTGCACAGGTATCCGGTTTTATGGGAATTCCACAAAGTGCACCATAGCGTAAAGGAAATGGGGTTCGCGGCCCATCTGCGTTTTCATTGGATGGAAAATATCCTTTACAAACCACTAAAAACTTTGGGCGTGATGGTTCTGGGCGGTTTTGAGCCCGAACAGGCCTATATTGTGCATTTTGCCGCCATCGCCATCGGACATTTTAACCATGCGAACATAAAACTGACCTATGGTCCGCTCAAATATATTTTGAACAATCCGGTGATGCACCTATATCACCATGCCTACACCATTCCCAAAGGTTCCCACGGGGTAAATTTTGGCATTAGTCTTAGCATTTGGGATTATATTTTCAGAACCAATTATATTCCGGAAAGCGGTGGTCAAATCCAATTGGGTTTCCCTGGGGATGAAGCCCTGCCCAAAGGGTTTTGGGGACAATTGATTTATGGTTTCAAAAAACCGAAAAAAAAGGACTAATCCATTTTCTTCGGGGCATCAAAAACAATGCTCCAGATTCCCCGTACTTCGTCGGGTCCATATCCTGTGGCTCTATCTTGGGGATACAGCTCGGTTAGACTTGCGTGTACTTTTGGGGTTATGTGTTGTTCTGGAACTCCGTGGCAGTTCAAACACATGGTATTGGTTACGATGGGATAGTAGAAAAATACTTTTCCGTTCTCTTCCCTCAAAATAGGTTCAACGGAATTGCCTGCTGAAACCTGGGCCTTAAACGTTTCGATGTGAGTCAATTCTATATCATTTGCTTGATTGTTTGGGTTTCGAGGTTTATCCGATACCCTTTTGATGCGCGCATGGAAGTTGGTAGACATACTATCGGTCAGCGGGTAGGCCCTTTCATTACAAAAAGCTAAGGCCGCTTCTACCCCCTCATTTTGAATGGTGCCCATTAGGTTTTTACCAAGGACTTTTTTGGTCTCCATCGCATAATGCATTCCCAATTCCTTTGCGCCCGTTTCGGCTTGGGACGTTTCCGGCTTTTTACCTCGGTTGTAACGGGAGTCCCCTTTGCGGTCCATCCAATGTGCTTTGAACCATTCGGGCTCCTCAATTTGGTAATCGAACATGTACTCGGCAATCTTTCTTACCTCATTTTCTGGAAATTGTTGGGCTGGCATCAATCCAAACCTTCTGACGGCACCACGCATTTGGGTCTTATCTTCTGATGGTGATTTTACGAAGGCCATAATAGCATTCACAAAAGCCTCCCTTTCCTGATAACTTTCCAAATAATGAGCCTTAATGGCCACCATTGGCGGCCCAATTCTTTGACCTTTCTGTGCTGCGGACGAATTATGGCATAGATAACATTGATTTTCCATCAGCACTTTCCCTTCCTCTTTTTTAGGGGCGGTTTGTGCGATTGGTTCAGGCACTTCTCCATCCGAAGTTTTTGGTCCCTGTTTACAGGATAGCACCAGAAAAAAGACCGATATGGAAATCAAGGAGAATCTCATCCGTTGGACATTTTACCACTAGCGCAGCTCACAAACGATTTTGCCTTGTCCATAAAACCGTTTTCATCGTCTATTGTGGGATAGCCCATGCGCTTGAGGGCCTCTTTAACTAAGGAAGCTTCATCGGCGCTTTGATGGTCAAAGCTAACCGATGAGCTGTCCTTCTCCACAATCACCTCTTTAATTTCCTTTATACCGGAAAGTTTGTTGGATATGGTCTTTGCACATCCGCCACACTTCAGATTTTGTACTTGAAAAGTTGTTCTCATCTGCTTTTGTTCCGATTAATAACTCCAAGCGCTATAGCCGCCCCTGAGATCATAGATTTTTGAGAAACCAAGTTCCACCAATCTTTTGGCAGCTCTTTGGCTTCTATTCCCAGATTGACAATAGATATAAAGGGGAGTATCCTTTTTCATTTTGGCAACGGAAGCATCAAAAGCAGAACCTTGGAAAAAATCGATGTTCTTGGCTCCTTTAATGTGCCCGGACGCAAACTCTCTTTTGGTCCTCACATCCACCAGCTGTACTTTACCTTTGGAAATGGCTTCTTTATATGCTTCGCGGTCCAGAATCTTAATTTCATCTGGCAAGGTTTGTTCTTTGAACAAAAAACTGAATATTGACATAGTATCTTTATTTTGAGACACTAAAGTATCCCAAACTATCTATGCCGTCAGTAACGATGGTTACACAACCCGAACTTTTTTGAGATTATTTCCAAGGTAAGCACCTTATTTCAAAGTAGTAGGGCATACATAATCGGTAACCGGTATACCCGCTTTTTTGATGTCGGCAAAACCACCGGCAACATCAACTAAATTGTGGATTCCCCTACTTTTCAATATGGAGGAAGCAATCATACTGCGATATCCTCCGGCGCAGTGCACATAAAAAGTCTCTTTCTCCGGAAATTCCGATAAGTGATCATTGATGTAATCCAAGGGGGTCAAATGTGCATTTTCCACATGCTCGGCTTGGAATTCGGTTTCTTTTCGCACATCGTACACCGGCACCCCGTTTTCAATTCGTTTTTTCAACTCTTCGGCACTAACGCTTTCTACGGTGTCCACTTCCTTCCCGGCTGCCTTCCAAGCATCGATTCCGCCCTTTAGGTAACCCAAGGTGTGGTCAAAACCAACACGTGATAATCGGGTGATGGTCTCCTCTTCCCTTCCTTCTGGTGTTACCAAAAGGATGGGCTGCTTTACATCGGCGACCAATGCGCCTACCCATGGGGCAAAACTACCGTCCAACCCGATGAAAATGGACCGTGGCACATGTCCCTTTGCAAAATCGTCCTGATGACGGACGTCCAGCACAATGGCTCCTGTTTCGTTCGCCGCCACCTCAAAAGCTTCCGGTGTTAGGGACTGGGTTCCCCTTTCCAATATTTTGTCGATATCCTCGTAGCCTTCCTTGTTCATTTTTACATTGAGCGGGAAGTACTGTGGCGGTGGCAACAATCCATCGGTCACCTCTTTGATGAATTCATCCCTGGTCATGTCCGCCCTCAAGGCATAGTTCATTTTTTTCTGATTGCCCAGAGTATCTACCGTTTCTTTCATCATATTTTTTCCGCAAGCGGAACCGGCACCGTGGGCGGGATAAACGATTACGTCATCGGCCAAGGGCATAATTTTGGTTCTGAGGCTATCGAACAGTGTGCCTGCCAACTCTTCCTGTGTCATATGGGCCGCTTTTTGTGCCAAATCTGGCCGACCTACATCACCCAAGAACAAGGTGTCGCCACTAAATATGGCATGGTCTTTCCCCTGCTCGTCCCGCAATAAAAAAGTAGTGCTTTCCATGGTGTGACCCGGTGTATGTAGCGCAACAATGGTAATATTGCCCAACTGGAACTCTTGTCCATCTTCTGCAATAGTGGCATCAAAAGAGGGTTCCGCAGTCGGACCATACACTATGGGTGCTCCCGTTTCTTTGGATAGGGTCAAGTGGCCGCTCACAAAATCGGCATGGAAGTGGGTCTCAAAAATGTATTTGATTTTTGCCCCATTTTCCTTGGCGGTTTTTATGTAAGGGTCAACCTCTCGTAAAGGATCAATTATGGCAGCTTCGCCATTGCTTTCTATGTAGTAGGCACCTTGTGCAAGGCAACCTGTATAAATCTGTTCAATTTTCATCTCTTGTGGTTTTTATCAAAAATACGATTCTACGTCCTAAACTTCAGTGACCAAAGTTACAAAGTCTTGGTTTTTGATTGTAGGGACACTTTTTTCTGTATGTTGCTCAATGCCTTGGGATTATTACAGCAATCCACGGCATCGTAGGTTTGTGCAAATAAGTTTTCCTCTCCCAAAATATCGATTATGCCACTTGAATAGAGGATATCCCTTGTCGGGCCAATGGCTCCGGCAATCAAAAACTCAATTCCCTTCTCGCGAAGTTCCAAAATAATTCGTTCCAGCATTACCGAAGCGCTGCTATCGATATAATTGATAGGCTCCGCATTCAGGATAATAAACTTAAGCTGGGGGCCCTTCTTTTGAATTTGTTGATAGAGTTGCTTTTTGAAATAATCCTTGTTCCCAAAATACAGTTGTGCATCAAAGCGAATGATCAGCTTGTCGTCGTACACTTCCACATCTTCAGAAAAACGGTTCACATTTTTAAAATAGGCAGTGTCCTTGATTCTTCCCAAAACCGCTATGTGGGGGTTGGAAATCCGGTAGACCAACAACAAAAGGGAGAGCAATACTCCCAAGATGATTCCTTCGATAAGGCCAATGGACAAAGTCATCAAAAAGGTGGCGATCAGCAATAGGAACTCATCTTTCCGGTTTTTCCAGAGTTGCAGCGGGTACCTCAAATCGATAAGTCCAAACACCGAAACAATGATAATGGCCCCTAGCACTACGGTAGGAAGATTGTAGAAAAGCGGTGTCAAAAACAATAAAACCCCGGCCACCAAAAGCGCACTGAAAATCAGTGCCATGCCGGTGCGTGCCCCGGAGTGGTCGTTTATGGCGGTTCTTGAAAAGCTTCCTGAAACAGAAAATGACTGAAAGAACGAACCAAGAATGTTGGATAGTCCCAATGCCCGAAGCTCTTGGTTGGGGTCCAACTCATATTCTGGATGGCGTTCCTCCACAGTTTTAGCTATTGAAATGGATTCCATAAACCCAAATAGTGCCACGGTAATGGCTATGGGCAAAAACTGTCCTACCGCGTCCCATTGTATGCCGGGTAGTTGAAAACTGGGTAATCCCCATGGTATTTCACCGACTACTTTTATGCCTTTGGCCTCCAATCCCAACAGGGCTACCGACGCTATTCCTAAAACAACGACCAGTAAGGGTACAGGCAATTTTTTATTGAGTTTTTTTAGTCCAACAATAATCAATATCACCAAAATCCCTATGCCAAAGGTAAGGGGCTGAATATCCGTGAGACTCCCAAAAATACTTCCCAGAAGCACATGAATTTTACCGGATTGGGGCAAATCCACGCCCAGAATGTGCTTTAATTGTCCCAGACCGATTAAAATTGCGGCCGCAGAGGTAAATCCGCTGATAACAGGTTTGGACAAAAAATTGACAAAGAAGCCCATTTTTAAAATACCCAACAGCAGTTGAAAAAGTCCAATGAGAAGCGTCAAAAAGATGACTGCTGCAATATAGTCATGAATGTTGGCCAACTGCATGGCCCCAATCCCTGCTGCCACCAATAAGGAGTCCATTGCCACGGGACCGACGGCCAATTGCCTCGAAGTTCCGGTAAGCGCATACACCAATTGAGGCACCAATGCTGCGTACAGACCATAGATGGGTGGCATCCCCGCAATCATGGCATAGGCCATGCCTTGCGGAATCAATAGAATGCCCACGGTAAATCCGGCCACTAGGTCACCGTACAGGGTTGAACGGTCATAGCGGGTAATCCAGTTTAAAAAAGGGAAAATCCTTTTGAGCATGCAATCGGTTTTATACAAAAATAGGATGCCTGTTGGGTATCCTCAGTAACAAAGGGCACAAACCTACAAATCCACTACGTGGATGTAGTTTCTGTGGAGCACCAGCTTTTTCATCTTCTCCAGTTTCTTCAACAATCTGGAGATCACCACCCGTGAAGTATGCAAATCATAGGCGATTTCTTGGTGCGTATTTCGGATACGGTTATCGTTGGTGACCTCAACCTTCTTTTTAAGATAATCCACCAAACGTTGGTCCAAATTTTTAAAGGCAATGCTATCCACAGTCTGCAATAACTCGTTGAGCCGATTTTGATAGCTATCAAAAACATAGTTGCGCCACCCTTTATAATTCGCCATCCATTCTTCCATTTTTTGAACGGGAACCATCACCAGTCGGGTATCGGTTTCAGTAATGGCCCTGATTTCGCTTTTCGTATGCCCCATGCAGCAAGCCATGGTCACCGAACAGGTTTCCCCTTGTTCCAGATAATACAAGAGCAATTCATCCCCTTCCTCGTCCTCTCGCAAAACCTTTATGGCACCCGATAACAATAATGGCATACTCCTGATGTATTGGCCAATATCCATAATCGTTTCTCCCGCGGGCACTTCCATGAGTTTGCCCGTTTCGAGAATTTCATCGATCAGGGGCTGTTCAAAATAGTTGCCAAATGTGGCTGCAAGCTCTTCTTTCATGTTGTAAAAATACGCTGCTCTAAGGTAACCATTTTAGGAAAAATGAAACTGTACAACGGGCAATCCAACTAAGGAGTTTATGGAATTATGTTGATAACTAAGATGCACTTCACAATAATTGGCTATTTTCAATGCGAGTTTTCCATTGTAATATGTATTGGATAGGTTTCGACATAGGCAGTTCATCCATAAAAGCTGCATTGATCAATGCTGATAACGGGAGTCCTATTGATATGGTTCAATACCCCGAAAAGGAGATGTCCATCGCCTCCGCACAATCTGGCTGGGCAGAACAGGACCCACAAATGTGGTGGCAAAATCTTTGCAAAGCAACCCAAAACCTGATTTCAAAAAGTAACATAAACAAAAGTGAGATAAAAGGCATTGGCATATCTTATCAAATGCACGGATTGGTCATCGTGGACAAAAAGCTAGAACCCATTCGTCCCTCCATTATTTGGTGCGATAGTAGGGCAGTTGAAACCGGGGAGCAGTTGTTCCATAATGCTGGTGAGGAAAAATGCATAGACCATCTATTGAACGCTCCCGGTAACTTTACGCTATCCAAGCTCAAATGGGTAAAGAACAACGAGCCCGAAAACTATCAAAACATATACAAGTTTATGCTCCCGGGGGACTACATCGCTTTGCGACTGTCGGGAGAGTGCACCACCACCCCCTCGGGACTTTCCGAGGGAATCCTTTGGGATTTCAAGGAACATCAAATCGCCAAATGGCTGTTGGAAGAAGCGGGAATCGATACCTCCCTTGTCCCTGAAATCCGTCCCTCGTTCTCCGAACAGGGAAGGGTCAGCAAAAAGGGCGCCGAGGAATCCGGACTGCCCGAAGGCATTCCCATCATGTACCGTGCTGGGGACCAGCCCAACAATGCTTTGGCACTAAATGTTATGGAACCGGGCCAAATTGCCGCAACGGGGGGCACCTCCGGAGTGGTCTATGCCATCTCCGGCCAGCAAAGGACGCAAGAACATACCCGCATCAACAGTTTTGCCCATGTCAACCATTCCAAAGACGCTACCCGAATAGGCAAGCTGCTATGCATTAATGGGACAGGCATACAGTACAGTTGGATGAAAAACGAGCTTACCGATGGGCTTTCTTATAATGATATGAATCAAATAGCTGAAAAAGTAACTATCGGTTCGGATGGCCTTTCCATCCTTCCCTTTGGGAACGGTGCGGAGCGTATGTTGGAAAATCATGGGAAAGGTTCCCGCATCCTGAACCTCAATTTCAATATCCATAAAAAATCCCATCTGTTCCGGGCAGCCTTGGAGGGCATCGCCTTTGCCTTTGTGTACGGCATGGAAATCCTACAGAACGATGGGGTTGACATCGGCTCCATCAAGGCGGGCAACGACAATCTCTTTAGGGCCGGTATTTTTTCCAAGAGTGTGGCCACACTCTCCCAAAGCAAGATCGATATAGTGGAGACCACTGGTGCAGTGGGGGCTGCAAGGGCAGCAGCCTATGCCCATGGGGATTTTGCCAGCATTGGCGAAGCGACCGCTACCGACGCCGTGCAGCTGACCTACGAGCCCGAAAACAATATCAATGAATACCAAGAGGCCTATCAGATCTGGAAAGAGGCCCTGAACGAATATTTGGATTAACAACTGAACAAACATATCATGATCACAACAGGAGATAAAGAATTCTTTAAGGGAATCGGCAAGGTAGCGTTCGAAGGAAAATCCTCGGACAATCCCTTTGCCTTCAAGTACTATGACGAGAACAAAAAAGTGGGCACAAAGACCATGAAGGAGCATTTTAGGTTTGCCATTGCCTACTGGCATACCTTTACGGGCGTTGGAGGGGACCCTTTTGGAGCGCCTACCATGGATTTCCCTTGGCTCCAAAGCACTGATCCCATTCAACAGGCCAAGGACAAAATGGATGCAGCTTTTGAGTTCATCACCAAGATTGGGGCACCCTATTTCTGCTTTCATGATTTTGACTTGATAGACGAAGGTTCCAGCTTGGCGGAATCCGAAAAAAGATTGGAGATCATTACCGACTATGCCCAAGAGAAAATGAAGGCTTCCGGGGTAAAATTGCTATGGGGCACGGCCAACTGTTTCAGTCATCCGCGCTATATGAACGGTGCTGCCACCAATCCCGATTTTGATGTGGTGGCCGCTGCCGGTGCCCAGGTAAAAAATGCCCTTGATGCCACCATCAAACTGGGAGGCGAAAACTATGTTTTTTGGGGTGGTAGGGAAGGTTATATGTCCCTTTTGAACACCGACATGGGACGTGAACAGGACCACATGGCACGTTTTCTTCATATGGCCAAGGATTATGCCCGAAAACAGGGTTTTAAAGGGACCTTCTTCATTGAACCAAAACCTATGGAGCCTACCAAGCACCAGTATGATTTTGATGCGGCGACCGTAATCGGCTTCCTCACCAAATATGATCTTTTGGACGATTTTAAACTCAACATTGAGGTGAACCATGCCACTTTGGCCCAACACACCTTTGAACATGAGCTTCAGGTAGCGGCGGACAACGGCTTGCTGGGCAGCATCGATGCCAACAGGGGGGATTACCAGAACGGTTGGGACACCGACCAATTTCCCGTGGACGTCTACGAACTGACACAGGCCATGTTGGTCATCCTGCAAGCTGGGGGCTTCCAAGGTGGCGGAATCAACTTTGATGCGAAAATACGCAGGAACTCCACTGACCTAGAAGATATTTTCCATGCGCACATCGGGGGTATGGACGCCTTTGCAAGGGCCTTATTGGCCGCAAACGATATTTTGGAAAATTCCAAGTATCTTAGCCTACGTAAGAATCGCTACGCTTCATTTGATACTGGCTCTGGCAAGGCATTCGAGGAAGGTAAACTTTCATTGGAAGACCTTCGTCACTATGCGTTGGAGCATCAGGATATCAAAAAGAGAAGCGGACAACAAGAAATGTTCGAAAATATCATCAATCAATATATTTAATTTTATAACCAACTAAACAAACCGTTTTGGCCCATGCCAAGACATCAAAATCTAATTTATGGCACTTATTTCATTTTTGGGATTCACTCTTTTGGTGGGCATCATCTCGTGGTGGTCCGTTAGAAAAACCGATGAATCATCTTCTGACGGTTATTTTTTAGGAGGCAGAAGCCTTACCGCTGGAGTTATTGCAGGTTCGCTATTATTGACCAATTTGTCCACGGAACAAATCGTTGGGCTCAACGGGAGCGCCTACAAAGATGGGCTTTCCGTTATGGCCTGGGAAACCTTGGCAGCACTTGCCATCGTGGTCACGGCCCTGTTCTTGCTCCCAAGATATTTAAAGGGCGGACTCACCACAGTACCGCAGTTTTTGGCCAAACGTTTTGATGTCAGCACCAAGACCATCACATCCGGCTTGTTCTTAACCGGCTACGTAGTGGTACTGTTACCTGTGATATTGTATTCCGGTTCGGTCGCCATCAGCGGAATGTTCGACGTTCCCCAACTCCTTGGCGTTTCGGACTCCACGGCCCTTGTGATTTGTATTTGGGGCATTGGCATCATAGGTTCCATTTATGCAGTTTTTGGAGGATTGAAAGCCGTTGCGGTATCGGATAGTATCAACGCTGTCGGTCTTATTGTAGGAGGTATATTGATTCCCATTTTTGGTTTGATGGCTATTGGCGACGGAAGTGTTTTTGGGGGACTTGAAACCTTGATGAACGCAAATCCCGAGCGTTTTGATTCCACCGGAAATCCCGGTCAAGAAGTACCTTTTTCTACCATATTTACCGGAATGATGCTGGTACAGCTCTTCTATTGGGGGACCAACCAACAGATCATTCAACGTGGATTGGGCGCCAAAAACCTAGCGGAGGGCCAAAAAGGACTGTTACTGGCCGCTTTTCTAAAGATTTTGGGACCCATCATCCTCGTGCTGCCAGGTATGATCGCCTACTACTATTTTGAGGGCGGACTTGCCAGTAGCGACCTTGCATATCCGGAACTGGTCCGGGCCGTATTGCCCAAACCGTTGATGGGCTTTTTCGCAGCTGTCCTGTTCGGAGCTATTTTGAGCTCATTCAATAGTGTACTCAACAGTTCTGTCACGCTCTTCGGGATAGACATCTATAAACAACATTTAAACAAGGATGCTTCAGAAATGACCGTGGTAAAATATGGGAAGGTCTTTGGCGTTTGTTTGGCCCTAGCAGCCATGTTCATTGCTCCGCTGATCGCAAATGCTGGCAGTTTGTTCAACTATCTACAGGAAATCAACGGAATTTACAGTATTCCGATTTTCACCATTATTGTAGTGGGTTACCTCACAAAAAGAGTTCCTGCCATTGCCGCTAAAATTGGTATTCTTTCGGGGTCTACCCTTTACATCATCAGCCAATTTATCATTGGGCCAAAAATGGTGGCAAATGCACTTGCCGAGGCCAAGGCCAATGGAATCACGGACCCTGCCGAGCTCAATTTGATCGAGGCTGGAGCGTATCCCCATTATTTGCACGTAATGGCGATATTGTTTGTGTCCAACATCATCATTATGCTGCTTATTGGAAAGTTCTATCCGAGAAAGGAGCCGTTCCAACTGGAATACACCAAACAAGTTTCCATAGAACCTTGGAAACACGTAAAATTGGCCAGTGGATGTATCGCTTTTATCGTAATTGCGATCTATATCTATTTTGCCAAGTAAGGTAGATATACAAGCTAACTAAAAAAGGCCGGGGTTCTACCCGGTCTTTTTTTATGGTAAGATGCTTTTCAAAAAATTATCCTTGTACGCCCTGCCCATGGGGATTTTAGCGCCATTGGTAAGCGATACCAAATTTCCCGAGATACGGTCTATCTTTTGGGTATTGATGATGTGGGATTTATGTATTTGGTAAAAATGATTCCCTCCCAAGACGTCGACCCAGTGACGTAGGGATTCATTGGAAAGTATTTTCTTGTCGGCCAAATGAATCTCCGTATAGTCGGAATCCGAAGTAATCGAATAAATATCGTTTATCAGGACCTTGATGTGTTCGTGGCTGGACTTCACGTAGATTTCCGTAAGGGGAACACCTCCACTCTTTGAGCCCTCTTGCTCGTATTTGGCGTTCACCTTGTTCACGGCCTGCAAAAAGCGTTGAAAGGAAAAAGGCTTTAACAGATAGTCCACCACATTAAGGTCATATCCCTCCAAAGCATACTCCGAAAATGCCGTGGTCAAAATAACATTGGGCGGATTGGGAATGCTTTTCAGAAAATCCAACCCATTGATCTTGGGCAGATGGATATCCAAGAACATCAGATCCACAGATTCGGTGTTCAGGAACTCCATTGCCTTTAGTCCATCGGAAAAGACTTCTACCAATTGCAGCGTGGGTACATCTTGGATAAATTTTCGCAATATGCGCTGGGCCGGCGGCTGATCTTCAACAATGATACATCTCATAACCTACACTTTTTCCAATTCCAGCTTCAGGTACACATGGTAGCTGTTATCGGCTTCTTCAATCTGCAAAATATGCTTTTTTGGATAAAGCAGCTCCAATCGCTTTTTTACATTTTTGAGGCCAATGCCCTTGGCCACACTGTCCAAACTAAACCCAGGTTCGTAGTTATTCCTGCAATGGAATTCCAAATAGGAATTTTTCAGTTTTACCGAAATGTCGATTTTAATATCCGATGACTGACCTGACTGGCTGTGCTTAAAGGCATTTTCGATAAATACGATCAAAATTAAAGGCGCTATCCTGTAATCTCCTTTAATGTCATCCACATCAAAATGTACCTCTCCCCTGTCCTCGATCTGTAATTTGTACAATCGGATAAAGTTGCCCAACTGCTCCAGCTCCTTTTTGAGCGGAACCAGCTTTTCCTTGGACTCGTAGAGCATATATCTGAGGACTCCGCTCATCTCCAGAATAATCTCGGGGGTCTTTGGCGATTCCTGAAGCGCATACGAATACAGATTATTCAGGTTGTTGAACAAAAAATGGGGATTGATTTGGCTACGGAGAAACTGTAACTCACTTTCTTGTATGGTGGATTCCAGTTCATCAATTTGGGCTTGTTTTTTTAAGGCGTCCCACCCAAACTTAAAGCCAGATAAAATACACATGACCGGCAATACCCCTAGCAGCGAGATATAGATGCCAGGAAAAGTCCTTCCCCGTTCGGAATCTGGAAATATAATAGGTTCCAGCACCAGTTCCTCTATCAGAATAACAACGGCAACCACAATGGCGGCTCCTACAAAAAACTGCCAGTACTTTTTACGATACAGAAAATGGGGCATTAAATAGTACGTTACAGAGACTGTGGCCAGACTGTAAAAAGTCAAAAAAATGGCCCTGTGCACCATAATGGCACCCGTATTTCTGTTGAACGAAAAGAACAGCAGCACCAAGATGTGCAGTACAATTTGAAAAAGAAGCTCCTTGCGAGAAATCAATACACTTAAATTAGTAAATCCAAAACTAGAGATAAAACTCGGGTAAAAGAAAAGCAGTTTTATCAACAACCAACTTTAGCCTGTCAACGACATTTCTCCCATCACATTTCTTAATTTATTGGTTGATTGGGGGTTAAGCCCCGTTGTTCGCAGAAAATATTTAGATTTTCGCACCAGTTTCTCCATCTTTAGTCCAAATCACAGGAGAAAGTGGCAATCCTTTCCCTATGTGAACATCATTACGAACACTAAAATCATACATTATGAAAAAATTATTTCTTGCAATGGCATTTTTGACCGGCTTGATCGTCAGTGCCCAATCTACATGGAAATCGGACCCAGCACATTCCAAGGTCGGTTTTGGCATTACCCACCTTATGATTTCACAAGTTGAAGGACTTTTTAGCGATTTTGAAGTAACAGCAACGGCCACCGAATCCTTTGATGATGCGACATTCTCTGTGGACATTAAAACGGCAAGTATCGACACCGACAATGAGAGACGCGACAACCATTTGAAGAGCCCAGACTTTTTTGATGCCGAAACATATCCCTCCATCACCTTTGAGAGCACCAGTTTTGAGAAAACAGGAGACAAGACATTTAAGGTCATGGGAGACCTTACCATACACGGAACCACCAAAAAGGTGACCTTGGAAGGAACAGTGAACGGTATCATCACCGATCAACGGAGCAATAAATTAAAGGCAGGACTAAAGCTTACCGGAACCATCAATCGATTGGAGTTTGGTGTCGGGGAAGAGTCGGCTTCCATAGGAAACGAGGTAGACATGACCATTCACTTGGAAATGGCCCAACAATAAACGAAATTTACAACCTATTGACAAGAAAGGCCCAATTGGCCTTTCTTCTTTATTTACAACAAACTTAACATGGGAAGAAAATCAGAAAACACGTTTAGGGAATTCCACCGCTATTTGGGGTTCTTTTTGGCCGGAATTATGGCCGTTTACGCCATTAGTGGCATTGTACTTACGTTCCGAAACACCGATTATTTGAAAACCGAATATCAGGTAGAAAAAACATTGGAACCCAATATGCAGGAAGAGGCTTTGGGCTCCGCTTTGCGCAAAAGAGGCTTCAAGGTGGACAAAACCGAGGGTGATATGGTATATTTTGATGGCGGCACCTACAATATGAAAACAGGTGAGGCATCCTACACGGAAAAACGTTTGCCCGCTATTTTGGAAAGCATGAACAAACTGCACAAGATGCACACTGGAAATCCATTGTTCTGGTTGGGTATCTTTTTTGGGATAGCCCTACTATTTTTTGCGGTTTCAGCGTTTTTTATGTTTCGTCCCTCCGCTCCCATTTATAAAAAGGGACTGTATTTTGCCGCGGCAGGTTTTCTGCTGACGATAGTCCTGCTATTGGTATAAACATAAAAGCCACCGAATTCGGTGGCTTTCTTTTTGTATGCTCCCACGCTAAGGATTGATGCCCAAATAGGCTACTGCCTCTTCATAGGTCATCTTTTTTAGGTTTTCGATGGTGCCTTTGCCCAATGCACCCGATGGGGCCAATACATATCTGAGACTTATTTCAAGTTCCTCATCCTTCCCCATTGAGACTCCCTTGAACACTTCGTTGTTCATGATAATCGATTCCGAATAAATGGATATCAAGATATTTCCTGGAGAGAACGAATAATCAAAAACGTCTTTGCCAATTTCATCTTCATTATAAAAAACGATGACCTGTTGTGGCAGAGAAACGATATTATCCGTATTAGGCACTGTTTCCGTCCCGTTTGATCCATAAATGTAGATCTGGGCATAAACCAACACCACGCCACCATTGGCAATATCCTCTGTTAATTGGGGAACATCCCAATTATAGGTCAGTAAAGGGTGACTATCCGAGTATTCGAACAAATCAAGTACAGCAGGCACATGTAACCAATCACTGGCAATTACGTTCATGTTGCCATCCACCCCATCGACCCCATCGGTGCCCGGAGTGCCTTGCTCTCCTTGCGGACCCTGCTCGCCCTGAGGTCCCTGCTCGCCCTGAGGTCCCTGCTCACCTTGGGGGCCAGGATCTCCTTGTTCCCCTTGAGGTCCTTGTGGCCCGGGATCACCCTGAGGCCCTACCTCGCCTTGTTCGCCTTGAGGTCCCATGAGACCATCGGCCCCATCTTCAACAGAACAGGAAAAATGTAAACAAATGGATGCAGTGACCATGGTAGCGATTGCTAATTTTCTATATAACTTCATAGTACAGTTTGGTTTTTATGTTACGATGCCTACAACGTCCTCATTTTTCAAATTGTTATGAATTATCTTACAATTTGTTGTGTCTTATCCTATAGTTGTTGTGTAAAGGCAAGTTGTATGAAGTATTTTTTTTTAAATCATACACGGGATATGCAAAACCACTTACCTCAAAAAATATGACTAACTTTTAAGGGGTATCCCGAATAGTTGTTATCCACCATAGAAGTAATGCCCCTACATACCAAAAAATGAATTCGATGAAGAATCCACTCATATTAAAAATCCTCATTTTGATGAGTTATTTTGCTACTAAACCGATGTCCGCCCAAAACTTGGACAATCATAAATGGAAACATAGAATCCTTATCGTAAAAACCGCTGTTGACCATTCTGAAAGATTCGCAGACCAGCTATTGGAATTCAAGGACTCGAATAAGGAACTAAGGGAACGAAAACTGGTGCTGTATGCCATTCGGCAAGATGAATTCTCTTTTACGGATTATACCAACAACATGGAGAATTACACCGGAAAACTTCTTGAAAAAGGAATCAAACCCATGCTAAATGCAAACGAAGCGTTTGAGATCATCCTTATTGGCCTGGACGGCGGAATCAAACTTCGAAAAAATGATATCGTTTCCCAAGAAGAGCTATTTAGCACCATAGATGCCATGCCCATGCGAAGAAATGAAATGAGGAATTGAGCAAAGAGATTAGGCAGATAAATCCACCTTTGATTTAAAAGAAGAGCAGGGCTTTTCTAGTTACTTTTATTGTTGATTCGCTTCAGTTGTTGGACATCGGCCAAATCCTTGGGCCTTCCTGATTTTATCTTACTTGTAATCAAATCATCAAGACTCAACACTTTCCACTTAAGATGGGGTTGGTCTTCCAACGAAGCCTCTTCAGCATCTTTATAAGCTTGGTCGAAGCTTTTGATTACGGAAAAATTGGTGATAAGTTCTAGGTTGAGGTCGGCTGGTGAGAATTTAATGGAAATGTTTTGGCGTCCATCCTTCACTTCCTTGGGGAAATCTTCAATCTCATATCCCATCTCATTGAACACTTTTATCAACCTTTTAAAATTTTCTTCCTTGGAATCTATCCAGAAATCAACGTCGGCAGAATGTCTTTGATGCCCGTGAAAATTGACGGCACCACCACCTACCATGAGCATCCGAACCCCATGTTTGTGGGTCATTTCCAAAAAAAGGTCGATATCCTCTTTCCATTGTCTCATTTACCTGTAGTAATTTGGATGGTGAAGTTATTCCCATCGTCTTTGGCCTTTGTCGGAAATCGGTTGATGCGCTGCATCAGATTTAAGAAACGGTAAATCCGCTCAATGGGGGTGAGCTCCAAGAAATTCCTTTCTTGTTCCTGATTGGATTCATTCTTGGTACGAAATTGTACTTCCATTTTTCAATCAATTGGTATTCTGGAATATAAAGATATTACAAATTGATCAGAGCCAAGTTTAAAAACGAATGCGCCTATGAGGTGAAGATTTTTTTGGGGCTAGACTTTAAAAACGATTCCCAAATATCCTGTCTGTCTTCCAATAAAAAAGGCTCCAGAGTAAGATTTTCCCTGAAGCCTTGCTGTCTCTGCTCCCCCTACTTTACTTTTCTCGAACCAATTTTTGGAAGATTCCCGTAAACTCTATGAGTTGAAGGGTTTGATTGATTTAGATAATTTTTCTAATCTCAACGAATCCGCATGATTACATCCCTTAGTAATATTGAACACTAAAAAACACCCTCATTTCCTAAGTCAAGAACCCATAGTGACAGTTTATCCAAATTTTTTTGATTTAATCGGTTTTATACTTTAATTCGTTAAAAATACAATTGTGAGAAATACTTTACTTTTTTTAACCGCATTACTTTTCCTTTCTTGTTCTTCAAATTCAGAGGAAGATGAAAGCTCAAATAAAACATTCGATTTGTCAATTGATTTGGAAAGAAGTGTCTACGGCGTTGACGAAAGAATAACAATCAATGCATTTGCTTCAGTAGAAATGTCTGCTGGATGCATTAAATCCGCATCCTTCTATGAAAGTTCATCACCAGTTAGAACGTGTTTGCTCACTGATGTTGGCAAAAGTTTTCAGTTAAATTTTAGTTTTCAAGAAGGTGGCACTAAAACCTTTGTTATTGAAGGTCAAACCTCGGACGGTAAAATAAGCACACTTGAAAGACAAATAGAAATCGACTCAACAACAAATACAGTAAGAATTTCAAAAATAACACTCAATTCATTTCCAAATATCGGTAAAGCCTGGGATGAGACAGAATCTGATACAGACCCTGAGCGTCTAGCAGATTTATATTTTCAAATCAATAAGAGGTCAATCGATTTGACCGTAGGAGACAATGCCCCCGAGTACAAATTCATTGATTTGTCATTTTCAGAAATACATGAAAACGAAAGCAGTTTAGTATGGGAATTTAATGATAAGGAATTGTTATTCAGCAAAGACAATTTTTTATATTTCAAATTGTTTGAATTTGATGGTGAACAAGGTAGCAATGAAGAATTTGCTAACACCTTGATTACAATGAGCGACTATGCTAATCAAAAGCCCAATCAAATCAATATAGTTGAAGGTCTACTGGACATTACAATGGACGTTGAATGGTATTAAATCAAAATTTCTACCTACATAAAATAATCGGTAATTTATATTGGCGTATCTCGCGTACAGTAACAGATACCCAAATATCAACCATCAAATAGAAACAGAATCATATCTCCCCATCTAATCGCGCGCGGAAAATTCGGACTTACTTAATTCTTTTCAGAATTTGATTAATCAATCTTCTATGGAAAAGCAACCAACAAGCGCGAAGGAAGAATTATAAATAATCTTTTTTTAACTTACCAATTCAGTTAATTAATTTAAACTGAATCCAGAATCATTGATGATTTTTAAAAGTCTTTTTTAAGCACTAAAAAGTGAAACACTACATCTGGGCGAGGCAGGTTTGAAAACCAATAATTATAATTATAACTGTTTCATTTTCTGACACTCATTGAGTTAAATATTTTTATCTTCAGGAAAAATAAATATGGCAAGTTTTGTATGGGATAGAGACCCACAAGAAGCATTAAACCATCCTTTTGAATACCATGCTCAAGAGCAATTTTACAGAGAAGCAACAGCTTTAACAGAGAAATTAGCCCAAAAGCTTTGTGACGACTTTCAATATACCCGCCAAGATAGATCATTGGAAAAGGCAACATGGATGCTGCAAACAGATTGCTTACACGCATTTAAAGATGCTGTACTTCTTCTTAAACAAGAGAAACATCGGGTAGCAAGTAGGTTATTTCGAGACATCCTAGAAACCGTTCACCTAATTGAATTTTTAAACAGTGATAATTTATCTGCTAAAAAATCTTTGTCAATATGGTATGATGACCAACTAATCATGCATCGTGAGTATAGGAAATATATTGAAAAGAATTACGGGCAAGAGCAATCTGAGTTAGCAAAAACTTACCATAGAATTTTTTCAAAGTTTACTCATCGAAGCTACAAAATTCTTCTGTATGGCTATATTTTAGGTTCAGAAGATCGGATAATATATGATGAGAAATGGAAACTCAAACAAACCATTTCAATGTATTATGCTTATTTAGGTCACTTTGGCAGATTGATGGTTAAGAACCTTAAAAACTTTGGAAATTTATCTCCTACACAAGTAGAATCAATTTGGGAGGAATCAATGGAAGCTAAACAAAATCCTAGGGGCTATTTAAGTGACGAAGATTTAAAATTTCTTGGAATTGAGGAAGAATAAAATAGTGATATACTAGGGTTTTTTTACCCAAAATTCAATGCGCTTCAACTTTATATCAAGATTAATATTGGAATTATGTTTTTAAATCCATTTTTAAAACCATTCTCATGGTTAGACCTTAGCAGACAAAAAACATGGCTACAAAGAAATTATAATTGGACTATCCCTCCTGTTTTATATTGTCTTCTTTGGTGGACACCCATTGTTGACAAATTTGGGTTTATTCCTGATTATTTGCAATTAATCAATGTTGATCCAAGAGAATATTTTGGATTGATAATCGGCGCCATCTCTTCAATTTTAGGAATTTTGATGGCTGTTGTTCTTTTGTATGTTGAATTCTCAAATGAGAGATTAGTACAAAACAAACTACTTAATCCAATTGACAATACTCTTACCAGAAACGCACTATTAGCCTCCATAAATCTAATTGTACTATCCTTTGTCTCTTATAGCCACATTTCATCATTTACTGAATCAACTGACTTAACACTTGGTTATCTAATTGGGGTCTTCTTTATATCCTATATAATTCTAGTCTTTCCAACAGTAAAATCAATTGTTTCAAAAAGCAGCAATCTCAAACAGAATTTAGAAATTATTGAGACGCTAAAAATCGACTCATTCAGGGATATATCCACCTACCATGGTGGTTATTTCAACGATGATAATAAATTAAAAAACCTTAGGATGGAAATTGACAATTACATTCTGTCCAATAATATAAATGAGTATACGAGGCTTCATAATGAACTATTGGACAAAGCATTATCAATTATTAACAACAATCCAATTAGGTCAAACTGTTCAACAGTATTTGCCGCATTAAGGCTTATCTGGTTTGAAAATTCAAAAACGGCTATTAGAGTTAATGATTTTTATTTTTTTGAATTAATATGGTCTTTAACTAAAAAGATATTTCACTACTTCGCAATAAATAAATTACCTCTATTAAACTTAAATGAAATAGCATATTTCTTGGAAATGGATTTCTTCGAGTTGCATGAAAAGCTAAATGATCCTATACCATTAACAACATCTATGGATGCCATCGAGTTTGCCTTTTTCCAAAATCTAATAAATAATTGTCCTGATGAAAGCAAAATCTGGAAGATTCAAATGTATTATGACGGTGAAGTTGACGAAATGACAACGGAACTCCGTGAGGCTTCCATTCAATGGGATAAAATAAGTGAAATTGTTTTTCTTATGAATAAGGTCCAAGAAGCGGCTATAAACATAAAAGCACGGACCTTATTTGAGGATTGTACCAGAAGAATTAATTCGATAGTTCAAAGATTAACAGAGCCAAGTATTCAAATTGGTGATAGAGCCCGATCTTTTTTAATTCAACGAATTTTTTCTAGTTCTTTCTATTATTCGGATATGGCTGTGGAAAAAGGACTTTTTGAAACCACCTATCCAAGCTTTGACGTACCCAATTATCTACTTCAGAATATTATTAGATCTAATGAAATTATTGAGAAGGACTTAGGTGCTATTTTATCCTCACTATCGGATTATGTTATTATAAATTATAAAAGATCCACTTTGGACGTATCAGTAGGGGTTGGGACACTTAATGAATATTGTATGATTCCCAATCTTATTATTGAGCAATATAAATCTAACAAGTTGGCTAAAAAAGCAGTGGACTATATTATTAGCGTCATTGAACATCTGAAGAAATATACAGAAGAAAATAACCTAATTGATAAACATGCTCAGGGCTATATGTTACTTAAAATTCACATAAAAAACTATAGTAGAATTGCTGTTGAGAATACTGGTTTTAATCCCAAAAAGAAACCTGTGAAAAAATGGAGGAAAATTCTAAAAAAATTTAAAAAGGTTACTCAAGAGAGGTCCTTTGCTATAGTAAAATGGGGTGAGAAATAAGAGTATTCTTAAACAATAGAACCTCACTATTTGCTTTTAGTGTTACAAATGTGTTACAATAAAAAACAAAAAATGGGCTACGTTTCCGTAACCCATTGACTTACTAAGCTCCCCCTCTTGGGCTCGAACCAAGGACCCTCTGATTAACAGTCAGATGCTCTAACCAACTGAGCTAAGGAGGAATATTTTACCTTAAGCGGGTGCAAATATAATGGATTCTTTTTTACACCACAAACAAAAAAATTGGTTTTCTATTTAAACAACCATTTATACAAATCGTTGCCATTGGCAAACAGCAACAAAGCAATCAATAAAAAGAAGCCGACCATTTGGGCATACTCCAAAAACTTGTCGCTCGGTTTACGACCCGTAACCATTTCGTACAGCAGGAACATTACGTGTCCACCATCCAAGGCAGGAATCGGCAAAATGTTCATAAAGGCCAAAATAATGGAAATAAAGGCCGTTGTTGCCCAAAAAGCTGGCCAGTTCCAAGTGTCGGGGAACATACCGCCAATGGCTGCAAAACCTCCCACACCTTTATAGGCTCCTGTCTCTGGATTAAAAATCTTCTTGAGCTGCTTCATGTAACTGGAAAGTGTAGAAACTCCTTTGTTGATACCCGCTGGAATGGATTCCAAAAACGAATAGGTCTCCGTCTCCACCTTTAAAATCCCTCTTTGTTCCATCTCTTCCATGGTGAAGGGTGCCGTCACAATCCCCAATTTACCATCACTGCTTACCGATGCGGTAACTTGCCCCTCTGAACCATCTTCCCGACGAACCAGTACATTGATATCCTTACCTTTGTTCTGTTCCAATTGATCCATCACTTGGTCCCGATAAACCGCAGGTTCCCCATTGATGGCCAAAAACTCATCCTTTGGTCTAAATCCGGCATTCTTGTTATGTGAAGTATCAGGAACGTTGTTTACCATAAATGGCGACCGATAAAACAAAAACCGAACCTTATCCTCATCCTCGATCATGGTAGAGATAAAGTCAACTGGTATTTCCTTTTCAATGCGCTCTCCGTCCCTTTCTATGGTAATGCGGTTTCCATTGATCAACTCAATAAAAACGCTATTAAACGATTTCAGCTCTTCACCATCCACAGCAATGATCTTGTCCCCTGTTTGGATGCCCACTTCATCGCCTATTTCCTTTTCTAGTACCCACACACCATCTTTTAGACTGTTCATGGGAATATACTGTTCACCATAGGTATAGGCCATACCAATATAAATGATGACGGCCAACACGAAATTTACGGTTACACCCCCCAGCATAATGATCAAACGCTGCCAAGCTGGCTTGCTTCGGAATTCCCAAGGCTTGGGTTCTTGCTTCATCTGTTCCTTGTCCATGCTCTCATCGATCATACCGGATATTTTTACATATCCGCCCAAGGGTAGCCAACCAATACCATAAACCGTTTCGCCTATTTTCTTTTTGAAGAGGGAAAATTTCACGTCAAAAAAGAGGTAAAACTTCTCTACCCTGGTCTTGAACAGCTTCGCTGGGATAAAGTGGCCCAGCTCGTGCAGCACGATCAAAAGCGATAAGCTCAAAAAGAATTGTATGGTCTTTATAACTATAGGGGTCATCCGTCGTGTTTTGTTAAAACCAACAAAAGTAACCTTTTAGGGATTGATAAAAAAACCTCCCCATTTTATCACAATAGGATTTAAGAAAGATTTAGCATCAAAACTTTCCTTTCTCTTTGATGGATAACCGTTTGGGCCTTAATTTTGCATATATGCTGTCATTCTTTGCCAAGTACAAAATGTTCGGGATAGTCATGTTGGTCCTTTCCGCCATCATTGTCTATCTATTCTACAACGCCCTTCAGCCCCAGAAAATGCTTCCGGTGTACCAGCCTTCCATGGTGGATAAGTCCTTGGTGGACAGCACCCTCCATTACACCAAAAAATACCATAAGATTGCCAATTTTTCATTGGTCAACCAAAATGGGGATACCATTACCCAAGAAAATTACAAGGATAAAATATATGTGGCCGATTTCTTTTTTACCACCTGCCCCACCATTTGCCCGATCATGACCAAAAATATGGCCGAGGTGCAAGCAGTGGTGAAGGACGACCCCAACATTATGTTGCTCTCCCACTCCGTTACCCCGGATATTGATAGCGTTGCCCAACTAAAAAAGTATGCAAGGGAAAAAGGGGTTATCGATAGCAAATGGAATTTGGTCACAGGAGATAAAAAACAGATCTACCAGCTTGCTCGAAAATCATATTTGGCCGTTAAAAATGATGGTGACGGAGGTCCGTACGATATGATCCATACCGAAAATTTTATTCTGGTGGATAAGGAAAAAAGGATTCGTGGCTTTTACGATGGCACCGACCGTGAAGAAATCGATAAGCTTTTGAAGGACATTGAAATCCTTAAAGCCAGTTATAACGATTAACGCAAATCTTCTTTCTTCATGATTGCCACCTGTAGTTCCCCATTTTTACTTATTTTTGCCCTTACTTAAAATTGTTCTAAATAAAAACAGTGGCCACAGTAGCAGATTTACGGTACGGACAAAAGGGAATAATCAAAGGATTCACGGAAAACAACCTCCCCATAAAATTAATGGAATTGGGATGCCTGCCCGGCAACAGCGTAGAACTGTTGCGTATTGCCCCACTGAACGATCCCATTTACATCAACCTTAGTGGCAGCCACTTGGCCATACGACGATCCTTGGCGCAGCTCATTGAATTGGAAATCATTGAAGAAACACAGCCCAAATGAGCAAAAACATCAACGTAGCCCTCATCGGGAACCCCAATACGGGAAAAACATCAGTATTCAACCAACTTACAGGTCTCAAGCAAAAAGTAGGCAACTATCCCGGAATCACCGTGGAGAAAAAAGAAGGTATCTGCAAACTTCCCAGAGGCGTAAAAGCGCACATTCTCGATTTACCGGGAACCTATAGTTTGAACACCACCTCCCTCGATGAGAGTTTGGTAGTGGAACTGTTGCTCAACAAAAACGACAAGGATTATCCCGACGTTGCCGTGGTCATTAGCGATGTGGAAAACCTCAAACGGAATCTATTACTCTTTACCCAGATCAAGGATCTAAAAATTCCCACCATTTTGGTGATCAATATGGCCGATAGGATGGACCGAAAAGGGATTTCGTTGGATGTGGAGGCCATGGAGAAAAAATTGGACACCAAAATCGCCTTGGTCAGTACCCGAAAAAACACCGGTATAGAACGCATCAAGGAATTGATTGCCGATTACAAAAATGTCTCGTCCAAACCGCTATTAGATCCAACCCGAATTTCCCCAGCATACTTCGAACGATTAAAAAAGGCATTCCCACAAAACGATGTGTACAAACTATGGCTCGTCATCACTCAAGATGTGAACTTTATGCCCATAGAAAAGAAGCGTATCCAAGATGCTACGGACTTCTCCACAAAGTCGAAGGATGAGTTAAAAAAATTGCAGCACAAGGAAACGGTACTTCGCTACCAGCTCATCAATAACATCTTAAAGGAAACTTACAAGGTCGATTTTTTGGCGGCAAAAGGCCTTCGAGCTTCGTTGGACAAAATCTTAACGCACAAAATATTTGGCTACCTGATCTTCTTTGCCATATTACTGCTGATTTTCCAAGCCATTTTTGAATGGAGCTCCTACCCCATGGACTTTATCGATGAAAATTTTGCCCTAGCGGCTGAATGGATAAAGACCACCTTGCCACCCGGGGTATTTACGGATTTACTTGCTGAAGGAATTGTAGCGGGAATCGGGGGCATTGTTATTTTTATCCCTCAAATTGCCTTTCTGTTCCTGTTTATCTCCCTTCTGGAAGAGTCAGGCTATATGAGCCGTGTCGTTTTTTTAATGGACCGATTGATGCGCCCCTTCGGATTGAGCGGAAAAAGTGTAGTGCCCCTCATTTCGGGGAACGCATGTGCCATACCGGCCATTATGGCCACCCGCACCATTGAAAATTGGAAAGAAAGACTCATCACTATTCTGGTAACCCCATTTACCACCTGCTCCGCTAGATTGCCCGTGTATTTGATTCTAATCGCCTTGGTGATTCCAGAGGGCAGCATTTTGGGTCTGAGCTATCAAGCGTTGACATTGATGCTTCTGTACCTCATCGGCTTTGGAATGGCACTGTTTTCGGCCATGGTGCTCAATAAAATCCTTAAGATAAAGAGCAGGTCCATTTTTATGGTTGAAATGCCAACCTATCGGCTTCCATTGCTCAAAAATGTGGTGTACACGGTAATCGAAAAAACAAAAAGCTTTGTTTGGGGCGCGGGTAAAATCATTTTGGCCATATCCATTGTCCTATGGTTTTTGGGCTCCAATGGGTATTCGGATGATTTCCAAAATGCAGAGACCATAGTAACCGAAAGAATAGAAAACGAGGGATTGAGCACCTACAGCAAAAATTACATTCAAAACAACATTGCTTCCCACAGGGAGAACGCCCTGGCAAAGGGAATCGCACCCAGCTCCATACAAGACTCCCTAAGGACCTTGACAGAAGAACTCACTGAGAGGGCCGTTGCACAGGAGATTGCCAGTTACAAATTGGAACATTCCTATATTGGCCAAGCCGGAAAAGCTTTTGAACCCTTGGTGAAACCCTTGGGCTACGATTGGAAGATCGGCATTGCCGTATTGACCTCCTTTGCCGCCCGGGAAGTTTTTGTGGGCACCTTGGCGACCATTTACAGTGTGGGAAGCGACGAGGAAGAAACCATTAAGAAGCGAATGGCGGCAGAACTGGATGAAGATGGCAAACCATTGTTCAATCTCGCATCCGGAATATCACTGATGTTGTTCTACGCATTTGCCATGCAATGCATGAGCACGCTCGCCATTGTAAAAAGAGAGACCAATTCATGGAAATGGCCCATGATCCAATTGGGCTTTATGAGTGTTTTTGCCTATATTATAGCTTTACTCGCTTACCAAATCCTAATTTAATCGCATTATGATCCAACAAATCTTGGTTTATGCCACCTTATTGATTGCTGCAGGGTATTTGGTGTGGAAATTTCTACTTCCCAAATCAATCTTCGGAAAAGGCAAGAACAATTCTGGTTCCTGCGGTTCCGATGACTGCGGTTGTGGTTGATGAACAAAATGTTTTTAGGTTCATTTGTATTAAAATCCATAGATTGTGGGACATTTTGTTCTCATGAAAAACCTCACATCCATTTTCTTGCTCATCATCTTGATGCCTTTTGCAAGTTGTTCCTCAACTAAGAATCCATCCTATAGCAAGTACGCTGCCCAGGAAATCCAGACACAAAACAACAAAACCATCGACTTGATCGATAGAATCAGGCGTTTGCCCGGAATAACGCTCAGGGGCGGTATCCCCTATTTTATGAAATCGGCCAATCAGATTACTGGAAGGGCCACCGAGCCATTGTACGTCCTGAACGGATATATACTGGGCAATTCGTTTGAATCGGTAAATCAATTGGTGGACAGTGCCACCGTAAAGGATATCGAAGCACTGAGCGGTTCGGATGCAGGATCCTATGGCTCCAGAGGTGCTAGCGGGGTCATAAAAATCACTACTTTCCAATAAAGCATCACTCTTAGAATAAAAAAATCACTTTCCGTGTAACCTTTCCCAATTTCTTGACTATATAAGATAAACGCCAACTAAAACAACAGCATTTGGAAACACTTTCAGATGAGATGATCATGCAAAAGGTATCTGAGGGAAACCTAGACCTGCTGAAGGTACTTTTTGACCGGCATCATAAACACGTGTACAATTTTCTGTACAAAATGTCGGGTGATCGAATGTTGGCGGAAGATCTTACACAAGATGTTTTTTACAAACTGATCAAGTATAGGGGCACCTACAACAATGGGTCGTTTATGTCTTGGATGTTCACCATTGCAAGGAACAATCTCAAGACCCATTACACCAGAAACCATAAATCACACGACGATATCGAGGTTTTGGCCTACAAAGCGGTGGAAGAGGAGAATGAGGTGTCGGAAAACAATGCCCACTTACAATATGCCCTGAGCCAATTGGATCCGTACGACCGGGAATTGGTCATCTTAAACCGATATCAAGAGATCAAGTACGAGGATCTTGCCGAAATTATGGGCAGTACCCCCGGAGCTGTAAAAACAAGAGTGTGCAGGATTTTAAAAAAATTGAAGAATATCTATTTAGAACGTAGTTGACCATGGAAAAAGAGCATGTTTTTGACCAAATACCAGAGTATCTGGATGGTCATTTGAGCAAAACGGAGACTGCCAAGCTAGAAAAGCATTTGGAACAATGTGCTGAATGCCAAAAAGAAGTGGAGGAGATGAAAATTCTTTTCACTGGGTTTGACAATGAGGTGTCCGCACCCACCGATAGGCTCAGAGCCAAATTCGAAACGGCCCTTGAACAAGAAAAGATGCAGCAGGGAAAAGTGGTTCGCATGGAGAGCAGAAAATCATCCAACTGGGCAGGGAACCTATTAAAAATTGCGGCAAGCATCGCCCTTTTGGTAGCAGCATTTCAGATGGGCAGCCTTTTTCAACAACGAAAAGTGAACGAGGACCTTGCACAACTGCAAGATGAAACCCATAAAATGAAACAAACGGCCATGCTGTCTTTAATGGAGAACCAATCGGCGAGCAAACGCATTCAGGGAGTGAACTATATCGAAGAATTTGAGGAGCCCGACGAGGCCATCATCCAAGCACTCGCCAACCGATTGTTGTACGATGAGAATGATAATGTGCGGATGACCGCCTTTGAAGCACTAGTAAAATTTACCGCATCAGAAACCGTAAAAACCACCTTTATCGAAGCCTTGGAGCACGAAAAGAACCCAAGCATACAAGTAGCCATTATTCAGGCCTTGGTCCAGATTCAGGAAAAGAAAGCGGCCGAACCCATGAAAAAATTATTGGAAAAAGAAGACACACAACCCTTTATCAAGGATCAAATCAGGGCAGTATTGCCAAGTATATCATAAACATCAAAAAAGCGAATATCATGAGAAAATTCACAATTATTGCTGTGGCCCTTTTTATGGGTACCATGGCCAAAGCACAAAACGATTACACCAAATCCCTCAACGGAATCCAATGGGTAAAAATCGAATCAAAGACGGATATTGTGGTAAAAACCCACAATACCAACGAATTGCTGATCAAGTCCGGCCCTCAAATAAAAACGCCAGAGCGTGCCAAAGGACTCAAATTGGTGGGTGAAGGCGGCACGGACAATACCAACGTTGGATTCTCGGTAGTGCAAGACGGGAATACCCTGATCGTGTACAACCTGCGCAAAAACAAGGGAGCCGAAATCTATTTACCGGCTTCACAGAACCTTGCCGTAAAAAGCACTTGGAACGGGGATATTGAAATCGACGGTTTTTCGGGTGAAATTGAAGCCGATGCCCAACTCAATGGAGGGGTACGCATCACCAATGTGAACGGCCCTGTTACCGCCAACTCCTTGAACGGGCAACTGGAAGTGGTTTTTGGAAAAGTCACTCAAGACTCCCCTATCTCCTTGTATTCCACCAATGGTGCGGTAGATGTCAGCCTTCCAGCGAACACCCCGGCCAATCTTGCCTTGAGTACGCTCAACGGAAATGTATACACGGATTTTGACGTTAAAGCCGAGGACAAAAATGGATTAAAGTCCGTTTTGGGAAGGGATATCAAGGCATCCATTAACGGAGGTGGCGTCAAAATCTCCATGAAATCCACAAACGGAAACATGTATCTCAGAAAAAAATAAACATCAATTAACGTTTAAAATCAAAAATCGAACAGTCATGAAAAATATCATTATCACCGCATTTTTAGGGTTGGTTACACTTACCCTGAGTGCACAGAAAGTCATCGAAAAAAACTTTGACTACTCCGGTCAGTCCATAGATTTGGATGTCAAATTTGCAAACAACATCGAAGTAAAAACATGGGACAAAAACACCGTCTATTTTAAGGCCGACATTACTATTGAGGATGGAAAGTACTTGGACAAGTTTAAACTCGACATTGCGGAAAGCAATAGTTCCCTCAGTATCGCTTCCAACGTAAAGGATGTTTTTGACGCCTTTAAGGCCGAGTGGGAGAAAACACGCCCAAATAAAAAGGGATATTATTTTGAAGGGGACAGCTACGAGTTCAACTATGTGCTTTACGTACCCAAGGGAGCCACCTTCGCCGTAAGCAGCATTAACGGTGACCTTGCCTCGGATTATATTGAAGGAGATTTTACAGCAGATTTGATCAATGGCGATATCGAAATCAAAAAGTACAATGGCGATATGGACCTTAAAACCATCAACGGCGAAATAGATCTGGTGATGAAGGATTCCAGATTGGTGGCCGAGACCATCCATGGCAACATTTATGCGGATGAAGGCCTAAACCTTACTGTGAGTGACCGCTACGTGGGCCAAAAGGTGGAAGGAAGGTTTGACAATGCCACGCACCGCCTGCAACTCAATACGATTAATGGGAATATGTACCTGCGCCTCTAGATCAAATTGGCAACAAAGGAATAAAGCAAAAGGGCCCAACCAACGACCAGCAACAATCCCCCGATGGGGGTCACCGGGCCTAAAAAACGAGGTTTGCTGCCTTTTGCCTCACCCAAACAAAGGGCATAAATACTGAAGGAAAACAACAAGGTACCAAAAATAAAGCAGTTGACTATCCAAGAGTCCAATGGCTTATCAAAATTAAGATTAAAGCCTAAGATCAACAGTATAATGGCATGGTACATTTGATATTTGACCCCTGTCTCAAAACTTTGTAGCAGTTCGGGGGTCAATTTCTTTTTAAGGGCGTGGGCACCAAATGCGCCAAAAACCACTGCCAAAAGACCATACAAAGCGCCCATAAGTTGGGCCATAAAAATTGTTCCCATAGTGCTGTTAGATTAAAGGTCAATATGGATTTCGTAATCCGAAATCATCTTAAAAGCGCACTCGTGATATTTGGGCGGACCAAAGGTCTTCATTTTGGCATTGGAAAATGCCACTTTTTCCTTGGGTATGCCCAACCAATTGGTATCGAGTTTGCCATTGTTGTTTTCATCATGGAATACGGCCAAGGCATATTCTCCAGGAGGAAGGTCGAGAATATTGAATTCCACGCTTCCTTCGTTTGCGGCGACACTGTCCGTCTTCAAAACACGGTCAAAAGATAAAAAGGATTCGTCGGAATCATACACTGCAACATTGACACTTCCTTTTTGAGTGGCCACATTGTTCACCCGAACGCTCAATGTATTCTGTGAGAAGCCCACAATGGGCAATAAGAGAAAAAAGAGAAATGCCTTCATACCTATTGGACTTCTTTTTCAGTTTCCATGTTGTTCAACAATTCAGTCTGCAAAATTGCAAATAATTCGGCAGTTTTAAGACTGTCCCTCAAATTCACATACATTTTTAGCGAATCGTGGTGCACCAATTTGATTTTTTGCTGGTAGAGATCATCCACAAAAACATAGACTTTGGTGTTGGTTATGGAATCATTAAACACCCCTTTCTCCCTTTCCATCCAGGAAAACCCGCTAGAACGCTCCATCTCGGGTAATTTTTCCACAAAAACCACACTGTCCAATGCTGTCAAAGGTATGTTTTGATAATAGATACCCGAGTAGATCTTAAGGTGTCCCTCCTCGATCTTATGCCAGTTTTTGTAGTGCTCCACAAAGGCAAGAACGCAAAGTATCAAGGTGATGACAATCAGCATATTCCATAACCAGTGTCTCTTTTTTGATTTCATAGTATGTCTCGAAAATTCCTGTGTAAGAACCAACAGTTCCTACAAAGAAAAGTAATTATTAGAACAACATGGGAATCCGTAGAATATTGTGCGCTAACTTATTATCTTTAAACAAACCACTGACCATGCCGACCATTTTTAGAAAACTCAGAAAATCCCTGTTGACCGAGAACAAATTCTCAAAGTATCTTTTTTATGCCGCAGGGGAAATTGTGCTAGTCGTCATTGGAATACTATTGGCCTTGCAAATCAACACCTGTAACAATCAAAAGATACAGCGCAACAAGGAACAATTCTATTTACAGGAAATTAAATCGAGCCTGGTTCAAGACTCTTTGGCCATACATGTGGTGTTGGACTACAATCGGCAAAAACAAGCGACTATTTCCGATATGATGGGAATCTTTGCCGACACCTTGAACAACCAACAACGCTATGCCATTTTTGATGCCGCTACGGACGTTTTTGTAGACTATCGACTTTTTGAACCCAGCACCACCACTTTCAACAACATGTTGGCCGCAGAGACCATTACCGTAATTCGTGACAATGGTCTTAAAAAGCTATTGACCAATTATTATGAATACCCCTATTCCGAAGGAATTCAAGAACGATTGGTCCAAATGAACCGTAAAGTGGTAGATGAGGCCTTCCCGGAATTCTTTACCAAGGAATTTGCAAAGGCCAAACTGAATCTGGATACCGAACTAAAATCCATCCAAAATGTAGAGCTACACAAAAATCCCGTTTTTCTTTCCGATCTTTACGGTATCAGTTATCTTATGACCATGCAGGACAGTTTTCTTGGCAAAACTTTGTCCGACATCAGTAAACTGATTACCACAATTGATCAAAATTTAGAATAACAGCAACACAACTTTATGGATTTTAAAGGAAAAAATGTACTGGTTACCGGTGCTTCGCGAGGCATCGGGAAAGCAACCGCATTGGCCTTCGCCAAAAAAGGGGCCAAGGTAGGGCTCAATTATAGAAGTAATGATGAAGTAGCCAAACAGACATTAGCGGAGCTGCCCGGGGAAGGCCATCAACTTTTTAAAAGGGACATTTCCCAAAAACAAGAGACCCGATCCCTCATTGAGGACTTTGTGAATCATTATGGTCAATTGGACATTTTGGTGAACAACGCGGGCATTTCCATTTTTCATGAAATTGACCAAGTGGATTTTGATCATTGGACCCATGCTTGGGAAAAGACGTTCGAGACCAACCTATTTGCTGTGGCCAACTTGTGCTATTGGGGGGCTAAGGCCATGATGAAAACCGGAGGTGGACACATTGTAAGCGTGTCCTCACGAGGTGCCTTCCGGGGCGAGCCCACCAAACCGGCCTACGGAGCCAGTAAAGCGGCACTGAACTCCATGAGCCAATCCCTGGCCAAAAAACTGGCACCACACCACATTTATGTGGGAGTGGTCGCCCCTGGATTTACCGAAACCGAAATGGCCAAAGAAACCCTTACCCCTGCCGAAAGGGAAAACCTGCTCCGTGAATCACCCTTTAAACGTATGGCCCAACCCGAAGAGGTAGCGCACGCCATTCTTTTTTTGGCATCTTCCGAGGCGGCATATTCCTCAGGGACGATCATCGATGTAAATGGCGCATCTTACCTTAGAAGTTAAGGGTATGAAGGCCGCTACGATTGCACAACTCAAAAAAGAACTCCAATTCAAATCGCAGGAAGAAACCCTCCAGCTCTGCCTGCGCTTGGCCCGCTTCAAAAAAGAGAACAAGGAATTGCTTACCTATTTGCTTTTTGAATCCGATAGCGAGGAAGGCTATATTGAATCCGTAAAAGAGGAGGTCGATGCCATGTTTGAAGACATCAATACCAGCAGTTATTTCTACATCAAAAAGAGCGTTCGGAAAATACTTCGGACCATTAAAAAATACATCCGATACTCTGGGAACAAAGCCACCGAAGTGGAACTGTTGCTCCACTTTTGTGAGCGGATGAAATCCTTACGACCGTCCTTTCACAGAAATACTACCCTCACCAATTTGTACAATCGACAATTGGAATACATCAAAAAGAAAATTTCCCTGCTCCATGAAGACCTACAATATGATTATGGGGTTATCTTGGAACACTTAAATCATTGAGACATGTTCGAAGACGATGATGATCTAAACAAAAATAGGGATGAATTTGAAAAAATGCCTCTTTACAAAAAAGGGTGGGTCATTTTCGATTTGGCCGATAAAATAGCCTCCCTGGCCAATGACGAAGAAGAATATGCATCCCTTCCGGAAACCGAGTTGCGCCTCTTACGGCACCATGCAGAGCAACTGCGCAATGATGCCATGCTCATTTGCCCGAAAATAGCAGGCGCCGAAGGAGGTGACCTGTATGGCATCCGAATGGAGAATGCAACCATTATTCGAAAAGCTGGCCGCGAGATCCAAACAGGATGCTCAGGTTTGGAAATGTGGGGATTCAAACACACGGAATATCTGGAGTTACTACGACAGGAAATTGAGGAATTCCGAATCTTGTTTGCCGAATGGGTACAGACTTTTGACCCATGGAACTACACCTTGGACCGCTGGGGCCTATTTAATCCTCCCGGGGTCAACTTTGATGATCCAGAACTCTAATCCATCTCGCAGCCATGTCAAAAAGTTTGAGTACATTGTAGACTAATTCAAACTACTCACAACCAACCTTTGACATCATGAGAATGCCAACAACCTCGATGAAAACATGGATGCTACTTTCCATGTTCCTTTCAACACTATTTATTTACGCACAGAATGCATCCCCTAGTATCGTTGACACCAGCTTTTACAGCGGTTTTGAATGGCGGAACATAGGTCCAAACCGGGGCGGACGTTCCTTAGGGGCCGCCGGAAGCCCATCCAGACCCAACGAATATTATTTTGGTGCCACCGGGGGAGGACTTTGGAAAACCATTGACGGCGGAAACACTTGGAAATGTGTAACCGATGGCCAAGTAACGAGTTCCTCTGTTGGGGCTGTGGCCGTGGCAGAAACCAATCCGGACGTGGTGTATATCGGGATGGGCGAAACCCAACTTCGTGGTAGCATCACACAGGGAGACGGCGTCTACAAATCAACCGATGGCGGTGAAACCTGGACACATCTTGGACTGGAGGAAACCCAAGCCATTTCCCGAGTCCGTATTGACCCGACCAATGAAAATATTGTTTATGTTGCCGCATTGGGCCATCCCTACGGTGAAAATGAGGAACGCGGTGTTTTTAAATCCGTGGACGGAGGCAAAACATGGAAAAAAGTCCTTTACGTGAGCGATAGGGCAGGTGCCGCCGACCTGATCATAGACCGAAACAATCCCAATACGCTCTACGCCACTACGTGGCAAGTCTATCGCAAGGCATGGAAAATGTGGGGCGGCGGTCCAGATAGCAAGTTATGGAAATCCACCGACGGTGGGGAAACTTGGACGGACCTGACCGAAAATAAGGGCATGCCCGAAGGTCCCATTGGTAAAATTGGGGTGACCGTTTCCCCTGTCGACTCCAATCGCGTTTGGGCCATAGTGGAAGCCAATGAAGGCGGTGTTTTTCGCTCTGATGATGGAGGTAACACTTGGGAGCTCACCAACAACGAACGGAAATTACGGCAACGTGCCTTTTACTACTCCAGAATCTATGCCGACCCTAAGGATAAGGATGTGGTATATGGTTTAAATGTAGGTTTTTACAAGTCAACCGATGGTGGAAAGACTTTTGATGAACGCATAAATACGCCCCATAGCGACAACCATGATTTATGGATAGACCCCAATAATCCAGATAGAATGATAAGCTCCAATGATGGAGGTGGTGTGGTGAGCATCAACGGCGGTAAAACATGGACCGAACAGGACTATCCGACCTCGCAATTTTATCATGTGATGGCAACCAGCGATGTCCCTTATCATGTGGCCGGTGCCCAGCAAGACAATTCTACTTTGGCCATGCCCAGCGATGGTTGGGACTTTATGCAGGCGAGAGGACCGAGCTCCGAATGGTACTACGCTGTGGGCGGCGGGGAAAGTGGTTGGATTACACAAAGCCCGACCAACCCCGATATTTTTTACGCAGGAAGCCAAGGAGCCCTCTTGACTAGATATGACCGAAGCAATGGACAAACACGCGACATTCAAGTGTATCCAAGATTTTTCTCGGGAGAACCTGCAAGTGCACTTCCAGAACGTTGGCAATGGACTTTCCCCATTATGTTCGCTCCCAAAGACCCGAACGTGATGTATACCTGCTCCCAACACGTTTGGAAAACTACAAACGATGGACAGACCTGGGAAAAAATCAGTCCAGATTTGACCTATGCCGACCCAGAAACCTTGGGCAAAACGGGTGGAGTCATCACCATGGACATGAACGGCCCCGAGATCTATGCTACGGTCTTTGCCCTGGCACCTTCCAATCACGATATCAATACCATTTGGGCCGGATCGGACGATGGTAAAATACACATCACCCGTGATGGCGGCAAAAACTGGGAGGACATTACGCCGGAGAACCTTCCCAAATATTCCAGGGTAAGTATTATTGAGGAATCCATACACCATCCTGGCACCTTATATGTGGCCGCGAACCGATACCAAGTGGACGACAGGGCTCCTTACGTTTTTAAAACACACGATTACGGAAAAACCTGGACGAAAATCATTAATGGAATAGAAGACGGTCACTTTGCTAGAGCGATTCGCGAAGACCATATCAAGGAAGGCCTATTGTTCTTGGCTACCGAGCATGGGGTTTATTTCTCCATAAACGATGGCGCCGAATGGCAATCCCTTCAATTGAACTTGCCCGATACCCCGATCAGGGATTTGGTGATCAAGGACAACGATGTGGTATTGGGCTCCCACGGTCGTGGATTTTGGATTTTGGACGACATTCAGCCGTTCAGGGAATACTCCGAAGACCTTAAAGAGCAAAAAAATGTTCTTTTTAAGCCTACGAATGCCATCAGGGGCATCTACAATGCCAATTTCCAATACTACTTGGAAGAAGAGGTGGACACCATCACCTTTTCCATTTTTGACGCCAACAATAACCTCATCGAATCTTTCGGGGGTAATCAACCCAAATATGAGGATTCAGGTGAATCTTCATGGTGGAGCCGTTTCAGCAGCACCAAACCTACAACGGCAAAAGGCATCAACACCTTTACATGGAACTTGCGCTATCCCGGTCCCACTACTTTTGATGGTATCATTATTTGGGGAGCATCGGCCGAGGTAGGACCAAAAGCACCGCTTGGCACCTATACCGTACAAATGAAAGTTGGCCCCGAGGTCATCAAAAGCTATCCGTTTGAAATTGAAATGGACCCCAACCTGAAGGGAATTACTGCGGAGGATCTCCAAAAACAGTTCGAATTGGCTTCTAAAATTACCCAAAAAGCTACCATTGCGAATGAAGCGGTCATACAAATACGAAGCATCCGCAAACAATTGGATAGTTTGGGGAAGGGGATTTCCAGCAGAAAGTTCACTAAACTCTCAGAAGATTTTATGGGAACCTTGACGGAAATTGAGGAAGATCTTTATCAGACCAAAAATCAATCAGGACAAGACCCATTGAACTTCCCCATCAAACTGAACAACAGGTTCAACGCTTTGCAACGAAGTATCGAAACTGGGGATGCACGACCCACGGATGCCGCCTACGTGGTGTACGATGAATTATCCGCAGAACTGGAAAAACATATGGCCAAACTACATACAGCCTTGGAAAAAGAGCTCCCAAGGGTGAATGCCATTTTACAGGATAATGGAATTTCAACCATAGAGGCCCGATAAGGGCCTCATGGTTGTAAAATCAGATTAATTCTAAATTAAGTCCGAATTGATGTCCTCCTGCTTATTATTCTTAATTTTATGGTGTCAGGATGAACAAAATAGTTACCATAGGCATATCGTTGCTCATTTTACTCCAAAGTGCCAATATCCATTTGAAGGATTTGGTGGAACTTGGACAACTGGTTGAGCACTACCAATTCCACAATGAGGAATATGGTGATGACTTTATGGTGTTTGTATCCAAACATTATGGGGACCTTAAAGCTTCCCATAGCGAAAAGCATCAAGAGGAGCGGAAAGAACACGAAAAACTTCCGTTCCAACATCATCAAGCTCCCTGTGCCCAACCTTTAGTGTTTGTTTTAGGACAAGATAGCTTCATCAATTCCTATCCAGAAATTCCATTGGCAGCGAAGGGTAATTTTCATTATCAGATATCCTATTCGCACATTTGGGGGGACAATCTTTTCCAGCCGCCCAAACAGGCATAATTCATAGCACTTCAGCCTTGCTGAACACTTCTCACAAGCTTTATTCCATTTTAATAATGCTATTATTTTCTATGAATCATGTTTTCAAAAATTATCAACTTTAGTATAAAGAACAAGTTTATTGTTCTTCTTTTCACAGTGGCAATAGCCTTGGTGGGGCTATACTCACTATCACAAATACCCATCGGGGCCGTTCCCGATGTCACCAACAATCAAGTGCAGGTCATCACTACCTCAAGGAGCCTCTCCACACAGGATATGGAAAAATTTGTAACCTATCCCGTGGAGTTGGAAATGGCAAATCTCCCTGGCGTTAAGGAAATTCGGTCCGTTTCCAAGTTCGGTCTTTCCGTGGTTACGATAGTATTTGAGGACGATTTGGGCACCTTTCTGCCACGACAGCTCATTGCGGAAAAAATCAAATCTGCATCCAGTCGAATACCCGAAGGCTTTGGAACCCCGGAGATGGGACCAATTACCACCGGATTGGGAGAGATTTACCAATATATTTTGGATGTAAAGCCCAAATACAGGGACCAATATTCTTCCACGGAGCTGCGTACCATCCAAGATTGGATCGTGAGACGGCAGCTTTCCGGAATTCCAGGAGTAGTGGAGGTCAATACATGGGGTGGGCACCTCAAACAATACGAGGTGGCCATTCAGACCCAAAAATTGAACGCTTTCAATATCACCGCTAGAGAAGTGTTCACCGCCTTGGAAAAAAACAATAGTGTTACGGGCGGTGGCTATATCGAGAAAGTAAACCAAGCGTATTTTATCCGAGGTGAAGGTTTGGTGGGCAACCTTAAGGACATCGAAAACATTGTGGTAACCGCAAGGGACGGAATTCCAATCTATATCAAAGACGTGGCCAAAGTCGGATTTGGAAGTGCTCCACGTTTTGGGGCGATCACCGGAAATGGCGAGGGCGAAAAGGTCCTCGGGCAAATTATGATGCTCAAGGATGCTGACTCCAAACGTGTTATCGAAGCCGTCAAGGAACGAGTCGCCGCAATCTCCAAATCCTTGCCAGAGGGGGTGTACATCAACCCCTTCTTGGACCGTAGTGAACTCATCGGAAGAACAACCTTTACCGTTACGGAAAACCTCGTACTGGGTTGCCTCATCGTAATTTTTGTGGTCGTATTGCTCTTGGGCAACTGGCGCTCAGGGCTTGTGGTCGCCTCGGTTATCCCACTCTGCCTATTGTTTGCCCTTACCTTAATGAACATTTTTGGTGTGGACGCCAATTTATTGAGTTTGGGTGCCATTGACTTCGGAATCATCATTGATGGTGCCGTAATCATTGTGGAATATATTGCATTTCAAATTACACGAAGGCAGGGAGAGTTGGTGGACTTGGGCAAAGACGCCACACAGTCCATCAAGGATAAAATAACGGTTGAAGGTGCTACCAAAATGATGAACTCCGCCGTGTTCGGCCAGCTGATCATTTTGATCGTATTCATCCCAATCCTGTCCCTGAGCGGTGTAGAAGGGAAAATGTTCAAACCAATGGCGTTGACATTCAGCTTTGCCCTTTTGGGAGCCATTTTACTATGCTTTACCTATGTTCCCGTCGCCTCCTCCTTGTTTTTAAAACCATCCAAGGAGTCCTCCAAAAACGTTTCCGCTCGTTTGGTAAACTGGATCAACAAACAATATGAACCCGTTATTGAATGGGCCATGAAAAGCAAAAAACTCGTGCTTTCCATAGCTGCTGCACTATTGGTAGGAGCCATAATTTTATTCTCTTCCATGGGAGGTGAATTTGTGCCCACTTTGGACGAAGGAGACTTTGTGATCCAACCTGTGCTAAAAACAGGGACTTCCTTGGCCAAAACCGTAGAAACGACCACTAAAATTGAAAAAATCCTAATGGAACAATTTCCAGAGGTCAATCAGGTAGTAAGCCGTATCGGGGCTGCCGAGGTGCCCACCGATCCTATGTCGATGGAAGAAAGTGACGTTATCATTTCCTTGAAACCAAAAAGCGAATGGACCTCTGCCGAAACCAAGGACGAACTGGCCGATAAATTTAAAGAGGCCCTTTCCGTGATCCCGGGCATGGAAGTGGAATTTACCCAGCCCATTGAAATGCGCTTTAATGAACTGATTACCGGGGTACGGGCCGATATTGCCATCAAGATATTTGGTGAAAACTTGGAAACCTTGAACAAAAAGGCCAATGAAATAAAGGATCTCATCCAAGATGTGGAAGGAGCGTCGGACATTATCGTAGAGAAGGTGGAGGGTCTTCCCCAAATGAACGTTGCCTTTGACCGCGCCAAAATTGCACGTCATGGGCTCAACATTGCCGACCTGAACGAAATGATTTCCATGGGTTTTGCCGGTAAGGTGGTTGGCAGCGTTTTCGAGGGGGAACGACAATTTGATCTGGCCGTCCGCTTGGATTCCGAGAACCGTCAAGATATTTCCAACCTTCGGAATCTTTATGTGGATATTCCCAATGGAGGAAAAATCCCGATGAGCGAACTGGCTGAGATTACCTATCAAAAAGGTGCCGCCAAAATCTCCCGTGATGATACCAAAAGACGAATCGTAGTGGGCATCAACGTTAGGAACCGGGATCTTCAATCTGTGGTCGATGATATCCAGTTATTGGTCAGGGACAACATCACACTGCCCCCAGGCTATCTGATTACCTATGGTGGACAGTTCGAAAACCTTCAAAATGCCAAGGCCCGGTTGATGATAGCCGTACCCATTGCTTTGTTGCTCATATTTATTATGCTCTATTTCGCTTTTGGGTCGGTAAAAGAAGCTTTGTTGATTTTTTCCGCCATCCCGTTATCAGCGGTCGGCGGGGTTCTCTTGCTCTGGTTAAGGGACATGCCCTTTAGTATTTCTGCCGGGGTTGGATTTATTGCCCTTTTTGGGATAGCCGTGCTCAACGGCATCGTATTGATAGAGCATTTCAAGGAACTCAAGGGAAAAGACTTTGATTCCATGGAAGATTTGATCAAACAGGGCACCAAGGACAGGCTTCGTGCGGTTTTATTGACCGCTTCTGCGGCAGCATTGGGCTTTTTGCCCATGGCGGTATCCACCAATGCGGGTGCCGAGGTACAGCGACCCTTGGCCACCGTGGTCATTGGCGGACTGGTAACGGCAACTATGTTGACATTGGTTGTACTGCCCGTTTTATATGCGTATTCACATCACATAAAATTCCGTGGAATGGGAAAAAGACGAAGAGCGCGAAAAATGAAAAAGAAAGGCCTTACCATTATATTGTTCATGGTTAGCCTTTCAGGTTTCTCCCAAGAAAAGTTGAACCTGGAGGACCTTATGGCCTTATCCTTGGAAAATAACAAAGGTATCCAGGCAGGTTCCATGATGGTAGATCAAGCAGAAACCCTAAAGGGAACCGCTTTTGAGTTTGACAAAACGGATATTTACTATCAATATGATGAGAACAACTTGGCCATCAACAATCAGCCCATACGGGTTTTTGGGGTACAACAGCAATTTGAGTTCCCTACGGTTTATGGAGCAAAGAACAGGCTTCAACAATCGAACTACGAGCTGCAAAAATCATCCTTTGAAATTCAAAAGAAGCAATTATACCAAGCCCTGAGCAATGCGTACTACCAATATCAGACCTTGAACCAAAAAGCAAAGCTTTACAAGACATTGGACAGTATTTATAGCAAATTTGCACACGCGGCCGACAGACGTTTTGAACTCGGCGAGACCAATTATCTGGAAAAGGTAACGGCAACGGCCAAGCAACGACAGATTGCGAACACCTTTGCCAAGATCAATCAGCAGTTGTTGACCACTTATGGTCAGATCGCAAGTTTGGTCCAGACGGGAGACAGTCTAAAAATAGTGACCGAAATGCCAGAAAAGCTTACCGTGGTCAATCTGCAAGGGATGATGCCAACGGAGACCTCTTTTTTGGACCATCGCCAACAGCTGAGCAATGCCCAAAAGAGCTTAGAGGAAAATCGATTGCTGCCCGACCTCAACCTTGAGTATTTTCAAGGAACCAACAGTGGTCTGGGCGCATCCCTTTACGGTCTTCAAGTGGGCGTTCGCGTTCCCATTTTCTTCTTTGGCCACAGTAGTAAGGTGAAATCATCCAAAATACAGACGAAGATCACGGAAATGGAAAATACAGAGATCAGCGTAGCCATGAACCAGCGCTATAAAACCCTAATGGGCCAACTGGAACAACAGGCCAAGGAACTCTCCTATTATGAGGACGAAGGTGGTCTACTTTCCGATCAAATTTTGAAAGCAGCCTCCGGGAATTTTCAAAATGGGGAAATTGACTTTTTCCAATATATCCAAAGCTTGGAAAATGCCTACGAGATTCAACTCAATTATTTGGATGTGCTCAACCAGTACAATCAAACCGTAATCGCCATTAATTATTTGACCATAACATTATAATCATGAAACATATACTTCAAATAACCGCTGTTTTCCTCCTAATGATGGGCTGCGGCAATAAGAACAATCAAGCATCCACCGAACAAGAACAAGAAGAAACAGGTATTGTGGTGACGCAGGATCAATTCGATACCAATGATCTGATGATAGGAAGCTTGGAGAAACGAACCTTTCCCAAAATTGTGGAGACCTCTGGAATGATAGACGTTCCTCCAGAAAACCGGGCCAGTATCACCGCATTTATGGGAGGTTTTGTGAAGCAGACTTCCCTTTTGGTGGGTGACCGGGTCAAAAAAGGACAACTCTTGATAGTACTCGAAAACCAAGAATTCGTGCAGATGCAACAGGACTATCTCGAAGTATTCAACCAGTTGGATTACCTGAGGGCAGAGTTTGAGCGAAACCAGACGCTTTTTAAGGAGAAAATCGCCTCACAAAAGAATTTTCTTCAAGCCAAGAGCAATTATGAAACAGCCAAAGCACGCTATCAAGGTTTGAGGGAACAATTACAAATGCTCAATATTTCCCCAAGCCAAGTGGAGCAAGGCAAAATCTCTTCACAGGCTGCCATTTATGCCCCTATTGCGGGCAGTATCACCAAAATGAACGTGGCCAAGGGAAGTTATGTGTCACCTGCTACGGAAATATTGGAAATTGTAAACAATGACCACATCCACCTAGAACTTACCGTTTTTGAGAAAGACATTTTAAAGGTAAAGAAAGGACAAAAGATCCTGTTCAAGATTCCAGAGGCGGCCAAATCCAATTTCAATGCAGAGGTATACCTAGTGGGGACATCGATTGACAGCGATAAGCGAACCATAAAGGTGCACGGACATTTGGAGCACGAAGAGAATACCCATTTTCTACCTGGGATGTTTGTGGATGCCATGATCATGACCGATACCGTACAAACCTGGGCATTACCCGATGAGGCGGTAATCGAATCGGAAGGAAACCATTACGTGCTAAAACTAATCAACAAGCAAGATGGCTATACCTTTGAACGCATCCCCGTAGCTCAGGGAAATTCGTATGATGGTTATTCGGAAATCATTTCGGATCAACTAACCGAATCTGACGAATTTTTGATCAAGGGGGTATTTGATTTGATCGGGGGATAATTTACCCCAATCCTACATCCAAAATCATCATAATAATAAATCCACCGATAAAACCCATTGTGGCGATATCGGTGTATTTGTCCTGTTGCGTTTCTGGGATTACCTCCTCGACCACCACAAAAATCATGGCTCCTGCCGCAAATGCAAGGGCATATGGCAAAATAGGTTCAAAGGTCAATACGGCCCAAGCGCCAAGCACACCGGCAATAGGTTCCACAATGGCGGATGCCTGACCATACATCCAACTTCTTCTACGGCTGAGTCCATGCCTGCGCATAGGCACCGCAACGGCAAAGCCTTCCGGAAAGTTTTGCAGCCCAATACCCAAAGCCAAGGCCACGGCACCACCAATGGTCGCGCCTTCAAAGCCAGAGGCCACCCCTCCAAAGAGGACACCTACTGCCAACCCTTCGGGAATATTGTGCAAGGTAATGGCCAATACCAAGAGCGTAGTGCGATGCCAAGGTGTTTTTACCCCTTCCGCTTCGTCTATTTTAAAATTGATATGGACATGGGGCAAAATCTTATCCAAACCAAAAATAAAGGCTGCACCCATTAAGAACCCAACGGCAGCCGGAATGACCTTAACAAAGCCTTCCCCTTCACTCATCTCAATGCCCGGTGCCAATAGGCTCCAGAAACTGGCGGCGACCATAACCCCACCGGTAAAGCCCAACATGCCATCCATTAAGGCTCTCTTTGGACTTTTGAACAAAAACACAAGACCCGCCCCGGCAGCGGTCAATCCCCAAGTGAACAGAGTGGCGTAAAGGGCCGCCAAAATCGGGTCGATACTTTCAAAATAGTCGATTACTGCTTCCATTAGCTATTCTTTTTCACAAATAAGTTTGATGCTATTTGATGTGATATTCGCATTTCATTCCCCTCCATTCGAATCCGAAGGGAATTGTCAAAATCCTCTTTATCCAAAACCTGGATGGTATTGCCCAAAGCGATGTTGTTCTTGTCCAAAAACTTCAAAAAGGGAACCGAAGAATCCTTCACTCCTACACAAACCCCTTTGGAGTTGATGGGCATTTCGCTGAGCAATTTCTCATCACGTTCCTGAAACTTCCCATCTTTGGTAGGAATGGGATCGCCATGGGGGTCATACTTGGGAAAATCCAAGAGTTCATCTATTTTGTCTATCAATTTTTCACTTTTGATGTGCTCCAATTGCTCGGCCACTTCGTGTACCTCATCCCAAGTAAAATCCAGCTTTTTTACCAAAAAGACTTCCCACAACCGGTGTTTACGAATAATGGACAATGCGGTTTTAACGCCGGCATCCGTCAAAGAAACCCCTTGGTAGCGCACATAATCCACCAATCCTTTTTCGGCCAATTTCTTGGCCATATCCGTAACGGACGAGGGTTTGGTTTCCATCTGTTCCGCTATCGCATTGGTAGTAATGGATTTGGAATCCACACCACCCAAATGAAAAATGGCCTTTAAGTAGTTTTCCTCTGATCGGGTCATCAAAAATGTTTTTTCAAAAATACATTTTTATTTAACAAAATTTATTTTTCGTTATGTCTAAATTCAAGCAGATACCCTGACCCTTGCACCCAATCGTTTGTGACTGAGTATATATTCGTTGGTTCTTTGGAATATGCTGCACGGATTTTGAGTGGATTGATTAACTTTGAGTGTGGAAACAACCCAAAACATAACGAATCAACTCTCTCAGCTAAAGGTGCGTTTAAAAGAACGCTATCCAATTGCTTCCATGGCTTTATTTGGCTCATACGCACGCAATGAGCAGACGGCTAGCAGTGATGTTGATATCATGGTAGAGTTTGATGGAAAAATTGGTATCAAGTTTATCGATTTGGCAAATGAACTAGAAAAAGCCCTGGGTCTAAAAGTGGATTTGGTTTCCAAAAAAGGAATAAAGGAACAATACCTTAACAACATCCTATCCGACTTGATTTATGTCTAAAAGAGATAATGTCCTTTTGATCCATGATATGATTGAGTCAGTGCAAAAAATCATGACTTATACACGGGATATGTCGTTTGACCAATTTAAAAGCGATAGTAAGACTGTGGATGCTGTGATAAGAAACTTTGAAGTCATTGGAGAGGCGGCCAATCGATTGACCGAGAACTACAAGAACAATAACCCAGAAATTGAATGGTCCCATCTAAGGGGTTTTCGAAATCGTATTGTGCATGAATATTTTGGGATTGATTTGGAAATAGTTTGGCACATTATTGAGGAAAATTTACCTGAACTGTTGACTGTGCTAAAAAATAAGTATCCTAGTTGATAGCTGTTATTAATGGTTCAACCTAGGCAATATGGCTTTTGACAAAAGAACAAAAATTACCTTGCCAACATTTAAAGTTAAAAAATGACCAAGCCTTCGTTGTACTTTTTTGCCTGCCTTTTGATTTTCATTATTGTCCTGTCACTTTTGATTACAGGCTCCTCCATTTTGACCGTCCCGATATATGAAGGAAGTTCCATTCCGATGGGAACGCCCATAACCTGGACGGGTCTAATTGCGTTGCCCTTGACAATCTCTTTTGGTGTGGGAGAATTTAGGAATCCTAAGAAACGGCCCAAACTGTTCAACCAACTTCTTAAGTTTTCCGTAGGTTTTGCAGTTCTTTGGGTACCCGTGTCCTATTTACTTGCTGGAAATTTATCGTTTTCATTTTCGGGAGCGGCGACAGGTTTTCAAGGAGGCCAACTGGCCATGAAATTATTCTGGGGATATACCTATGGCATCGCTATTTTGCCTTTGGTATTATTTATCATTTATTGCATTTTGATACTTGTCAAAAAAAGGGGCAAAAGAAATATCTAGATATTATGACCCTTGCAGATTTATTCGTTACGGATAGCTATTGAAAGTTTTACCATCAATTATCCGCACCCTTTTCTATCTTTGACACCATGCCCAACTACGACTACATCATTATAGGTGCGGGAGCCGCTGGTCTGCTTTTGGCCGATACCTTGGGAAAAGATCCTTTCTTTGCTTCCAAATCCATTTTGGTGTTGGACAAGGACGATAAATCCAAAAACGACCGCACATGGTGCTTTTGGGAACGGGGAGCAGGGCAATTTGATGAACTGGTCCATAAAACATGGAACCATATTTATGTGGGGGGGAAATCACTTCAAAAATCCACTTCCATTGCCCCCTATACCTATAAAATGTTGAGAGGGATTGATTTCTACGATCACTTTGTGCCAAGAGTGAAAGCCTATCCCAACATCACTTGGGTACACGAAGAAGTAGAAAATTTTGAAGAACTTGAAAATGAGGTTGTGATAATCACCCCTAGCCAAAAATTTACCGGACAAACGGTATTTTCCAGTTTGTACGACGCTTCCCTACCCCTAAAACAAACGGATTACCCCGTTTTACAGCAACATTTTGTAGGGTGGCACATTAAAACAGACCGGTCGGTTTTTAACCCGAACGAGGCAACATTCATGGATTTTTCCGTACCCCAAAAGGGCAATACTCGATTTATGTACATCCTCCCCTTTTCGGAAACCGAAGCCCTGTTGGAATACACTCTCTTTTCCGAGCATCTGTTGGAAAAACAGGAATACGAAGAAGCCATTAAAACCTACATCAGCAAAAACTTCGGTGATATAACCTACTCCATCCAAGACACCGAATTCGGAAGTATTCCCATGACATGCTATCCCTTTCATCAACTTAATTCCAATAAATTGTTCCATATTGGGATTGCCGGCGGGTGGGCCAAACCCAGCACGGGCTATACTTTTTACAATACAAGTAGAGAAGTGCCCAAACTGGTAGCACATCTTAAAACGGGCAAACCCTTGATCCAATTTCATCAAAAGAGCCGGTTTCTGTTCTACGATATGTTATTATTGGACATTTTGTACAAAAACAATCACTTGGGACACGAAATTTTTGAATCCATGTTCAAAAGAAGAAAGGCTTCCTTGATCTTAAAATTCTTAGAAAACGAGACCAATCTTTGGGAAGAACTTCAAATTGTGACCGCTCCCAAACCCATGCCGTTCGTCAACGCATTGCTCAATCGCCTGTTCTAAACGGTACGCTCCATCAAATTTTTTCCAAACTGCTTTAGCAAAGCTTTTTTGTTCTCTGGCAGGTTGGTGTCTGTCAAGGCATCAAAGGCCTTTTGGGTGAAGTCTTGTATCGCTTTTTTGGTTGCTTCCACTGCTCCACTTTCATTAAAAATTGCTTTTACCGCAGCGACCTTAGCTGTAGAATCTTCAGGTTTGATGGAATACAGGTGCAACAGCCCTTCTTGATTGTCTTTGGAGGCATTTTCCAATGATTTGAGGTAGAGATAGGTCTTTTTGTTCTCCATAATATCACCTCCCACTTGCTTGCCAAAGGTTTTGGGGTCGCCAAAGGCGTCCAAATAATCATCCTGCAATTGAAATGCAATGCCCAGATTCCGGCCAAACTCATAAATGGCATTGGCATCCCTGTCGGAGGCTTTTGCCACAATCGCACCCATCTTCATGGCAGCTGCCACGAGAACGGAGGTTTTGTACTCAATCATTTTCAGGTATTCGGGGATGGTCACATCGTCCCGGGTCTCAAAATCCACATCATATTGCTGCCCTTCGCAAACCTCCAAAGCGGTCTTGCTGAACAATTTGGTCAGCTCCGCATAGATTTCAGGAGGGTAGCTTTCAAAACATTGATAGGAAAGAATCAACATGGCGTCGCCGGATAGAATTCCCGTGTTCACATCCCATTTTTCATGAACGGTCACCTTACCTCTTCGCAAGGGAGCGTCATCCATAATATCATCATGTACCAAGGAAAAATTGTGGAACATTTCCACGGCCAAGGCCGCATCCATGGCATCCGCTACCTTTCCGCCAAAGGCCTCGGCCGTCATCAAGGTAAGTATGGGCCGCATGCGTTTGCCTCCCAATCCCAAAATATACTGTACGGGCTCGTACAGATTTTTGGGTTCCCCTAATTGGGTTCTTTGTTCGAGGTACGTAACAAACTGAGCTCTGTACTGACTAATGATATCGATATCTGACATGGAGTCAAAAATACATTCAAATATTGAATTTGAGGATGGGCTACTTTTAAAATCAGTTGTTATCCACACCAAACATCTAAAAGTCAATCCTTTGAAAAAAAGTTTCCAAAAAAGTGCAATAGAATCCTTTTACTCCGTCTCTATTAGTGAAGAGCAACCCGAAGTAACCAAATGGCAGCCAAAACCGATAACCATAACAACCTGACCAACTTCTTCACGGAGGAGTACGGATCGTTGCGGTCGTATGTGCAGTCGAAGATCAGGGACACATCGGAACGGGATGCCGAAGATATTGTGCAGGATGTTGCCCTACGGATATTCTCCCGATCGGAAGATGCCATTCCTATCCACAACGTAGGTGGATTTGTGTACAACGCCATTCGCAACAGGATTGTGGACATTATGCGCGGGAGAAAAGAGAAAAAAGTGCCCAGCGAGGACATTGACCAACAATGGCGCGAATTTGCAGAGTTCTTTTATGGTGATGCGGACAATAGTTACTCCCCGGAAATGGAACAGGCCCTCAAAAAGGCCGTGCAGGATCTAAAAGCGCCTTACCGGGATATCGTCATTGCCATAGATTTTGAAGGATACCATTACAAACAAATAGCTGAAAAAACAGGAATACCTGCAGGGACCCTTATGTCACGAAGACATAGGGCCATGTCTGAACTATCAAAAAAATTGGAAAACTTAAAAGAAATGAGTCATGGAGCATAAAAAAGAATTTGAAAAAGCTGTAGAAAAGAAGGTGGAGAACACCGTAAAAAAAGTAGTAAAAGTCATTGCCATGGTCGTCTTGGGAATTTTGGTCTTTCTTTTGGCCAACTATCTACTGATGCGCCTCTGGAACTGGCTCATGCCCGATCTGTTCGGAGTTGGAACCGTCACCTATTGGCAGGCACTTGGAGTGTTCATTCTTGCCAAATTGCTGTTCGGTTTTGGCGGCGGTGGCGGAAAAAGCAAGGGCAGCAGTCACAAAAAGAAGATGAAGTCGTCCAACAAATGTGGATCCTGGAGACGGGATTTTGATGAGTGGAAACACTACGATCAATTTTGGAAGGAAGAGGGCGAAGAAGCCTTTAAAGCATATGTTCAAAAAATCAAAAACGATAATCATGATGAATCCAAAGAAGCCTAACCGAAGTAAAAAGTACCTACGCCAATTCCGACCTTTTTTTTGGAGGTTGGGTCCCCTCGAAGAAAATGAGTCCCATCAAAAAACAGCGGTGGTTCCCGTTTATGTCCACGGAAAAAAACGCAGTTAAAACAAAAAATCAATCCTTCGTTAAAAAATTGTAAAACCACGGAAACTTTTTTTGTTTTTAAAGTTTCCGTGGTTACATTTGCCACCGATTATGAGGGAGACGATTATACAAAAAGCAACTGAAATGTTCTTAAACCTAGGCTTTAAGAGCGTAACCATGGACGATTTGGCCCATGAGATGGGGATGTCCAAAAAGACCATCTATTCACATTTTAAGAACAAAACGGAACTGGTGGAGGAGTCGACCATGACCATGTGTGATTTCATTACTTGCGGAATAGACAACATCGTAGAACTGAAAAAAAACCCAATTGAAGAACTGTACGAAATCAAAAGATTTGTGATGGTACATTTAAAGGATGAGAAATCCTCCCCTCTGTACCAATTACAGAAGTATTATCCCAAGGTCCATGCCACCCTTAAGGAGAGGCAGTATAGTTCCATGCACGGCTGCGTCATCGAAAATGTGAAACGAGGCATGCAAATGGGCATCTACCGTGACAACCTCAACGTGGAATTTGTTTCCAGAATTTATTTTTCCGGGGTCATGAGCATTAAGGACAATAACCTTTTCCCTACCAAAATTTTCAACAAAGTGGAGCTGCTGGATTATTATCTGGAATACCACCTCAGGGGCATTGTAACCCCAAAAGGAAGACAAATACTCAACTCAATCATCAATTCAAATCAAGAATAAATGCGACAAACACTAATCACCTTACTATTTATATTGCCCTGGTTGGCATCTGCGCAGGACTCCATACCGAGTTTTAGCTTAGATCAGGCCATCACCTATGCATTGGAGCACAATTATACTGCCCAAAATGCAGAAAGGGATATCCTTGATGCCCAAAAGCAAAAATGGGAGACCATTGCATCGGGATTGCCCCAGATCAATGGAGCGGTAAGCTACCAAAACCAACTAAAGCAACCCGTGGCCCAGATTCCCGCTGAATTTTTTGGTGGAGAACCAGGCACTTTTCAAGAAGTGGTCTTTGGACAGCCGCAATCCATTGCCGCCACTGCAACCTTGACCCAACAGATTTTTGATGGATCGTACATCGTGGGCGTCCAGGCCACCAAAACCTTTTTGGATTATAGTCAGAACAACAAGGAAAAAACCGAACTGGATGTTCGTAAATCGGTGGTAGAAGCCTACGGCAACGTATTGTTGGCCCAAGAAAGCGTGCTGATTTCCGAAAAGAACAAAGCCACTTTGGAGGAGAACCTCTACGAAACCAAACGTATTTACGAGAACGGACTTGGAGATGAGGAGAGCGTGGACCAATTGCAGATTACGTTATCATCGGTTGAAAATCAGCTTAAAAATGCCCGGCGGATGGAGAAAATCACAAGGCAAATGTTGAACCTGGTGCTTGGACTCCCTATTGAGGCCCCAACGGTTCTGACCGAAAATCTGGATGACCTTACCCAAAAGCAAATTGATTTAGGCCTTATCGATTCCGAATTTGACATAGAGAACAACGTAGATTTTAAAATGGCTGCCAACCTCAACGAACAACGCTTCCTTGAGTTAAAATTGGCCAAGAGCAGAGCGCTTCCCACCTTGAACGCTTTTGTCAACTATGGGGGAAACTCCTTCAGCGATCGTTTCAATTTTTTTAGCAGTGGGCAGCAGTGGTTCGGTTCCTCTATTTTAGGGGTAGACCTCAACATTCCTATCTTCAGTTCCCTGCAACGAAGCGCCAGCACCCAACGTGCCAAGATTGCCTTGGAAAAAGCCAAAACCCAATTCACCGAAACCCAATCACGTATTCGTCTTCAACTGGAAACGGCCAAGAGCGATTATATTCTGGCCATTGAACAATATGGCACTTCCAAAGACAATCTGGACCTGGCCGAACGCATCGAAAAAAAGAACCAAATCAAATATTCCGAAGGTCTGGCTACCAGTTTTGAATTGAGACAGGCACAGACGCAGCTATACAACAGTCAACAAGAATATCTACAATCCATGGTCGACGTGATCAATAAGAAAACGGCGTTGGAAAACATTATAAATCAATAAACAAAGGAGAAAACCATTCCATCATGAAAAAAGCTATATATATCACAATAACCACCTTGGTCCTCGCTTCGTGCGGCAGCGGCAGCGGTAATTCTGTAGAAAGTGTAATCGCCAGTAAGGATGTAGAGGCCATACGCGCCAAACGGAATTCCGTCACCGAAGAACTGAAGGCGTTGGAATCACAAGTAAAACAATTGGACGAGGCCATCGGTGAACTCGAGGACAACACAAAATTACCTTTGGTTTCCGCACTAACCGTAGAGCCACAACAGTTTCAACATTATTTGGAATTGCAAGGAGATGTAATGACCGACCAAAACGTTTTGGTATACCCGGAAATGGCCGGTACCCTTTACCGTGTTTATGTAAAAGAAGGCCAACGTGTATCAAAGGGGCAATTGCTGGCCTCCATTGACGATGGTGGACTCTCCAGCCAATTGGCTCAGTTAAGGACCCAGGCCGAGCTGGCGAAGACCACTTTTGAGCGTCAAAAGAGACTTTGGGAACAAAATATTGGTTCGGAAATACAGTACCTACAGGCCAAAACGCAGTATGAGGCCCAACAGAGCGCCGTGAAACAATTGGAAAGCCAAGTAGGGAAATCTTCTATCCGTGCTCCTTTCTCAGGGATTGTGGACGATATTATAAAAGATCAAGGTACCGTGGTAAGCCCAGGACCTGGTTCAGAGATTTTCCGAATTGTCAATCTATCCGATATGTACATTGATGTGGAAGTACCCGAAAGCCACTTACCCAACGTAACCCCAGGCAAAGAGGCAGAGGTCTATTTTCCCGTTTTGGGAGAGAGCATCACTACAAAGGTGCGTCAAACCGGCAACTTCATCAATCCGAGCAACCGATCTTTTAGTGCGGAGATTCCCGTGCCCAACAAGACTGGAAATGTAAAGCCCAATTTGACGGCCAAGGTAAAAATCAACGATTATACCAACGAGAATGCCATTTTAATCCCCCAAAGTGTGGTTTCGGAAAATGCGGAAGGGGAACAATATGTGTACCTGATTAGCGAGGAAAACGGAGAGGTGATGGCCAGAAAATCCATTATAACTCCCGGTAGAACCCAAGGTGATTATTTGGAAGTACTCGAAGGAATCTCATCCGGCAGTCAGGTCATTGTAGAAGGTGCCCGTAGGGTACGAGATGGACAAAAAGTTCAGGTGATCGATTCAACTACAACAGCCAAAAACTAATTCAGGACAATGAAAAAAGCTGAAAAAAACGCAAATAAGGAATTTCGCCTATCATCGTGGGCCATAGACAATCCGTCTGTGATCTATGTGATGATCGGTCTGTTCTTCATCATAGGGCTATCTGCCTATTTTTCCATGCCGCGGGAAGATTTTCCTGAGGTAGAAGAAACGAAGATCTACGTAAGCACCGTTTACCCGGGGAATACGGCGGAGGATATGGAGCGATTGATTACCGACCCTTTGGAAGATGTGTTGAAAAACATCAGTAATGTGGTCGAAATCACCTCGACCTCCCAAGAGGATTATTCCATGATCGTTGTGGAGTTTGATGAAGAAATTGCCGTGGAAACCGCCAAGCAAAAAGTAAAGGACGAAGTGGACTCGGAAAAAGCAGGTGAAGATTGGCCTATTTTCAATGGGGCCAAAGTAGAACCCAATGTGTTCGACCTCAACCTCGCCGAGTCGTTTCCTATCATGAACGTAAACCTTACCGGGGATTATCCGGTGGAAAAACTAAAGGAGTTCGCGGAGTATCTGGAAGACGAAATAGAAGACCTCCCACAGATCAAAGAGGTTGACATTAGGGGCGCACAGGAAAAAGAAGTCGAAGTAGCCGTGGATGTGTACAAAATGATGGCATCCCGTGTAAGCTTTGACGACGTGATCCAAGCCATTGCCAATGGCAACATGACAATGTCCGCAGGTAACTTGATTACCAGCGGCCAGCGAAGGACCATTCGTATTTTGGGTGAAATAGAAAACCCTTCGGAACTGGAAAACTTTGTGGTAAAATCCGAAAACGGGGCCATCTATCTGCGTGATATTGCTACCGTCACTTTCTCGGAAGAAGACAAAACCACCTATGCCCGTGAGCACGGTAGTCCTGTAGTGATGTTGGACATCAAAAAACGTTCTGGAAAAAATACCATCGAGGCTTCGGACCTCATCCGTGACCTTGTTGATGAGGCTAGGGAAAACTACTATCCCAAAGACCTTACGGTAACCATTGCGAATGATTCGTCCAGCAGGACCTTAAATCAAGTGGACGACCTAGTGAACAACATCATCTTCGGGATTATCCTCGTGGTGACCGTTCTCATGTTCTTTTTAGGATTCCGCAATGCACTTTTCGTTGGTTTTGCCATACCCATGTCCATGTTCATGTCCTTCATGATCTTGTCTGCCATGGGCTACACGCTCAATACCATGATTCTGTTTGGTTTGATCATGGGACTGGGTATGCTGGTGGATAATGGTGTAGTGGTGGTCGAGAACGTTTATCGACTCATGGAACAAGAAGGCATGTCCCGCAAGGAAGCTGCCAAAAAAGGGATTGGGGAAATCGCCATCCCGATCATTATTTCTACGGCAACCACAGTGGCGGCCTTTGTGCCACTCGGAACATGGCCAGGTATCATGGGAGAGTTTATGATCTTCTTCCCGATTACGCTCTCCGTGGTTTTGGGTTCCTCCTTGTTCGTGGCCATTTTTATGAACTCCATGCTCGTTTCCCAGTTTATGCAGATTGGGGAAAAAGAGCTCACCAGAAAACAGTTGATTCGATTGAGCATCATTTTGGGAGGATTTGGATTGTTTATCTACTTTGTGGGCGGACAAGTTCGGGGACTCGGTACCTTAATGATCGTTGTGGCCGCCATGTTCTGGATCTATAAGTATTTCCTTAAACCTTCCGCCCGTCGTTTCCAGACCAAGAGTTTGGTGCGATTGGAAAACTTCTATGAAAACCAATTGAAAAAGGCGCTAAGAGGAAGAAATGTGTACTGGTATTTTGGCCTTACCTCCCTTCTTCTGGTTCTTTCTTTTGTGTTCTTTGGGATATCGCTACAAACGCAACGTACCAAAGTGGAGTTCTTCCCAGACAATACACCTAATGAAATTTATGTATACATCGAATATCCACAGGGAACCGATATCGAGAAGACCAATGCCATTACAAAGGATATTGAAAGTAGGGTATATGGGGTAACCGGTCGTAGCAAATACAACGATGGTGATTTTAACTATTTGGTTCAATCCAGTGTATCCCAAGTAGGTAAAGGTGCGGAAAACCCCTTTACCGAAGGAGGTTCCGCAGCGGAGATGCCGCATCGTGGTAAGATTACCTTGTCCATGCGGGAATTCAAATACCGTAACGGATTGGATACGGAAGAGCTTAGGCAGCAGATTCAGGATACCTTGACCGGCGTATATCCCGGGGTTACGATTTCGGTAGAAAAAGATGCGGTAGGACCCCCTGCTGGATACCCCATCAATATTGAAATTGAAGGTCAAAACTATGACACCCTCATCAATACGGCCGAACGCATGCGAAATTACATCAACAGCAAAAATATTGCTGGAATCGAGGAGCTTAAGGTCGATGTAAACAAGGGCAAGCCTGGAATGCAAGTTGTTGTGAACCGAGAAAAGGCCGGCGAACTTGGAGTGTCCGTGGGTCAAGTGGGCCAGCAACTACGTAGATCCATTTTTGGGGACAAAGCCGGTATTTATAAAAAGGATGGTGAGGATTACAACATCAACGTAAGGTTTGATGAGGACATCCGCTACAATACCAGCGCCTTGTTCAACCAGAAAATAATCTTTAGGGACCCTTCCAACGGGCAGATCAAGGAAATTCCAGTATCTGCCGTGGCCGACCAAAAGAACACCTCTTCCTTTAGTGCCATCAAGCATGTGGACACTAAAAGGGTGGTGACCGTATACTCGGCCTTGAAACCCGGCTTTACCGATGCTGCGGCCATTGTTGCGGAAATACAGGAAGAAATGCAGGAGTTCAAAGGACTGCCCGAGGGAGTCAAAATTGATTACACCGGACAAATAGAGGAGCAAGAAAAACAAATGGCCTTTTTAATGAGCGCCTTCTTTTTGGGACTTGGATTGATTATGTTGCTTTTGATTTTCCAGTTTGGTGGAATTTCCAAACCAGCCATTATTATGATGGCCATTTTCCTCAGTTTTATCGGAGTATTCGGTGGTTTGATCATCACGGGCTGGCCCTTTGTGATCATGATGACCATGATGGGTATCATCTCCTTGGCCGGGATTGTGGTGAACAATGGTGTAGTGCTATTGGATTATACCCAAATCTTGATCGACCGTAAAAAAGTTAAACTAGGTATTTCTGACGACGATCTATTGAGTCGAGAAGATGTGACAGAAGCCATAATTGTCGGAGGAAAGGCGCGTTTACGGCCCGTATTGCTAACGGCCATTACAACGGTATTGGGCCTTATCCCGTTGGCCATTGGTCTGAACATCAACTTTGTGAGCCTCTTTTCAGATTTTGACCCTCAAATATACATGGGAGGTGACAATGTGATTTTCTGGGGACCTTTGGCATGGACCGTGATTTTTGGTCTGGTAGTGGCTACGTTCCTCACACTGATCATTGTACCGGTATTGTTCAATATTTCGTACAGGTTAAAAATCAGAATCCGTAGTTGGACCTCAAAACACGAAACCCCAGAGGTGGTAACGGAGTAAATCAGGATATACAGAAAGAAAAAAGCCCCGACCAAATGGTCGGGGCTTTTTTCTTAAACACTGATTTTAACTATTGGTTGACCGTAACGGCATCGCCTTGGCTCCAATTTTTTACTTGTGCAACGCGGTTATCTGAATAATCCACCTCGCTCAATTCATCATTTTGCCAGAAAAACCATTTTCCGGTCTTTACGCCATTGTCGTATTGGCCAGTGGCAATTTTTTTACCTTCAACATTGAACATTACCCAGTCACCATGTAACTTTCCGTTCAACATATAACCGGTTTGGGCGATTTCGCCGTTGTCATGAAAATAAGTGGCTTTCACCATTTTTCCCATTTTCTCAAAGGTCGGTTCAGTATCTTGAGCAGACACCCCAACCACAAACATCACCGCCAAAAATAATACTGCTTTTTTCATATTGTATGGGATTTAATATTGTTAATACCTAATTGATAACGTAACAAAGATACTTAAATTTTACATTAATAACACATTTAAGTAACATTTAGTTTACATTAAGTTAACATTAAAATTCTAAATTATTGTATGTCAGTATGTTAAATGTATTGTAAAACTCACTTCTGAAGATATTTTACCCGACTTTTTAACCATTAATCGTATCAAAAGCCACTATTATGTAACCTTAATGTTAACTTAAAGTTACGTAATTATTTGTTACCAACGTTCATTACCCACCTAAAAGCGTCCAAAACAGAAAAAAGGCATATCCCCTAAAAATTACACACATTCCTATTAAATTTGCGCTCTCATAACAAGCAGTATGTACAGAAGCAATACTTGTGGTGCCCTTAGGGCATCGGACATTGGAACAGAGGTGGTTTTAAGTGGATGGGTGCACAAGCTACGTGACAAAGGTTTTGTGGCCTGGGTGGACCTTCGGGACCGCTATGGCATTACCCAATTGGTCTTTGATGAGGAGCGCACCTCAAAAGAGCTTCTGGACAAAGCCAGGGAACTGGGTCGTGAAACCGTGATACAAGCCAAGGGCGAAGTCATCGAACGCGCTTCCAAAAACCCAAATATTCCAACCGGGGAGATTGAAGTATTAGTGAAAGAGCTTACTATACTGAATACCTCTTTGCTCCCTCCTTTTACCATGGAAGATGAAACTGATGGTGGCGAGGACATCCGCATGAAGTATCGCTATTTGGATATCCGCAGGAATCCGGTAAAGAACAAGCTTATCTTTAGGCACAAGGTAACGATGGAGGTAAGAAAATATCTATCGGACCAAGGCTTCATCGATATTGAAACCCCTTATTTGATCAAATCCACCCCCGAAGGCGCAAGGGACTTTTTGGTGCCCAGCCGTATGAACGAGGGACAGTTTTATGCCTTGCCCCAGTCGCCACAAACCTTCAAGCAACTGTTAATGGTAGGTGGTATGGACAAGTATTTTCAAATTGTGAAATGCTTTAGGGACGAAGACCTTCGTGCCGATCGCCAACCAGAGTTCACGCAAATCGACTGTGAAATGGCTTTTGTGGAACAGGAAGACATTCTTAATACTTTTGAGGGCTTGACCAAGCATCTGTTAAAGGAAATCAAAGGTGTTGACGTAGCAGATTTTCCCAGAATGACCTATGACGATGCGATGCGACTATACGGTAACGACAAACCGGACATTCGTTTTGGAATGCAGTTTGGCGAACTCAACCCAGTAGCGCAGCACAAAGATTTTAATGTATTCAACTCGGCCGAACTGGTAGTTGGGATTGCCGTCCCAGGTGCCGCTTCGTATACCCGAAAGGAAATAGACGGCCTCATCGACTGGGTGAAGCGTCCACAAGTGGGAGCCAAAGGAATGGTCTACGTAAAGTGCAATGAAGACGGCACCTACAAATCTTCCGTGGACAAGTTTTATGATCAGGATGATTTGGCCCAATGGGCCGAGGCAACAGGGGCAAAAGCCGGTGACCTTATCTGCGTACTTTCGGGCAACACCAACGAAACACGCACCCAATTAAGTGCGCTTCGTATGGAATTGGCGACACGCTTGGGCCTCAGAAAACCAGATGAATTTGCTCCGCTTTGGGTAGTGGACTTTCCATTATTGGAACTGGACGAAGAAACAGGAAAGTACCATGCCATGCACCATCCATTTACCTCACCAAAACCCGGTCAGTTGGAATTGTTGGACACCAATCCGGGAGAGGTTAAGGCAAACGCTTACGACTTGGTACTGAACGGAAACGAAATTGGAGGTGGTTCCATCCGGATCTATGATAAGGAAACCCAAGCCACCATGTTCAAACATTTGGGCTTTACCCCAGAAGAGGCCAAGGCGCAGTTTGGATTCTTGATGGATGCCTTCCAGTACGGTGCCCCCCCACACGGAGGTATTGCTTTTGGTCTGGACCGATTGGTTGCCATTTTGGGCGGACAAGAAACCATCAGGGACTATATTGCCTTTCCAAAAAACAACAGCGGACGCGATGTCATGATCGATGCGCCAGCCAACATAGACGACGAGCAATTAAAGGAACTCCATTTAAAATTGGACTTGTGATATATCAAAATCCCGCTCACTGCGGGATTTTTTAATACTTTTATTAGTAGTATATACCTCAATGCCCTACAGCAACAAAAAACTGTTTACCCGATTTCTTAAATGGCGATATAGAAACATCTCCAACAGGACCTTTATTCAATTGATGAGCCTGATGGTGGGTTTCCTCGCTGGAGCCGTTGCGGTGACCTTAAAAAACACCACCTATTTTATAGAGTCCCTTCTAAAGAAGGGAATTGTGTTCTCCGAAAACCAGCTATACTTCATATTGCCTACCATTGGGCTTACCTTGGTGTACCTCTATGTCAAATTTGTACACAAGGAACCGCTACAGCATGCCGTTTCATCCATCATATTTTCACTGTCCAAGAAAAGGGGGTTGCTTCGGATAAAGGACATCTATACACCATTGATAACCGCTCCCCTTACCGTTGGATTTGGTGGTTCTGTAGGTTTGTTGGGGCCGGCTGTCAAATCAGGTTCGGCGGTGAGTTCCAACTTGAGCAGGCTTTTTCATATTGATGCCAAAACCCGGACTTTATTGGTGGCCTGTGCCTCGGCCGGGGCCATAGCCTCTATTTTTCAATCGCCCATTGCTGCCATCATATTTGCAGTGGAAGTGTTTACGCTGGACCTCACGATGCTGTCCATGCTGCCCCTGCTGCTTGCCTCTATTTCGGGTGTGTTGACGTCCTACTTTTTTCTGGGCAACGAGGTACTGTTCAGTTTTTCCCTCTCCGAAGGCTTCCAACTGAACGATACTCCCTTTTATATTCTGTTGGGTGTGGGGACTGGTTTTGCCTCCATCTATTTCACCAAAATGTACTTTTACATCTTGTCCCTTTTCAAAAAACTGAAAAGCCCCAAATACAAACTATTGGTCGGAGGCATTACCATCGGGGTTATGCTTTATGCCATTCCCCCACTTTATGGTGAAGGTTTTGGCTTTATCAACAATCTCTTGGATGGAGACCATCTCAAGGCTTTGGGCACCACCCCTTTTGATGCCTATACCAATAATATTTGGGTAGTGATTGCCCTTCTGTTCGGCATTACTATTTTTAAGGCTATCGCCATGACGACTACCATTGGTGCCGGTGGTGCCGGAGGGGTTTTTATTCCTACCATGGTCATGGGCAGTGCACTGGGCAACGTCGTGGCCAAGGTAATCAATAATCTAGGGCTAGGTTTCTCGGTATCGGAAAGCAACTTCACCTTAATTGGCATGTCGGGGCTCATCGCTGGGGTGATCCATGCGCCATTGACGGCCATATTCCTTATTGCGGAAATTACGGGAGGGTATCAGCTTTTTGTGCCCTTGATGATTACTGCTGCCATTTCATACTTGATCACCAAGAACGCGCTCGACTATACCATTTACACCAAAGAACTCGCCAAAATAGGTGCCTTATTGTCACACAATAAAGACCAAATGGTCCTTGGGCTGATGGAAATGGACGATGTGATCGAAAAAAACTTTAAGCCCGTCCACCCCAAAATGTCTTTGGGAGAAATGCTGCACCAATCGGTTTCCAAGTCCAAAAGAAACCTTTTCCCCGTGCTGGACGATGACAAAAAGCTCATCGGAATCATCGTGTTGGACGACATTCGCCCCATGATGTTCGATACGGAGCTCTACGATACCATTTATGTTAAAAATTTGATGCATGCCCCGCCAGAGGTTATCTTTTACGAGACGGACAATATGAAACAGGTGATGAAAAAGTTTCAGGACAGCGGCGCCTGGAATTTGCCCGTCATCAAAAAAGGAAAATACGAAGGCTTCATTTCAAAATCGAAAATGTTGACGGCCTATCGCAGAAAATTGATCAATTATTCCCAATGAAAATCAGACTGAAACATATCATATTTATCATTATGCTGTTATCCTTAGGCTCCATAGGCTATGGGCTTACGTTGGAAGACAAGCACCCCCAAGCACCCAAGTACATCGGTGGGGGAACCGTTGGACTTTTTTTGGTGGCCATGCCACTTTTTCTTTGGAAGGAAAGTAGGTTTAAAAACATGAAAGATTACATGTTAACCAAGGAAAATATTATAAAAATGCAAGAAAAAGAACGTAAAAACACTGAAAATCAATAATTTTCATAAGATTTAAACTTCTTTTCATCCAATCAGTCATAAAAAAAACTACTTTCGTGTTTTAACATTTTATTTATTTTTTAATGACTGGTACAGTAAAATTTTTCAATGATTCCAAAGGGTATGGATTCATTACAAACGACGACACAGGAAAAGACATCTTTGTTCATGTTACAGCATTGAACGGGGTGGAATTGAACGAAGGCGACAAAGTAGAATACACAGAAGAAGAAGGAAGAAAAGGAGTGGTTGCTGCAAAAGTGCAGGTAATCGGATAATAATATTTTATTTTGATTTGATTTAGAAACCCCGGCAGTGCTGGGGTTTTTTATTTAGTTCAGGTTCCGTCGCTGGATAAAAAACCGTTTTAACAGCTCGGAGGCTTCCTTTTCCAGTATCCCCCCGACCACCTCAGTTTTGGGATGCAGATGTCCGCCCATCACATTGAAGCCCCGTTCCAAATCCGACGCACCATACACCACCTTTGATATTTGGCTCCAGTACAAGGCCCCTGCGCACATTTGGCAGGGTTCCAAGGTCACATACAAGGTGCAGCCCTGAAGGTATTTACCGCCCAAAAAATTGGACGCAGCGGTAATGGCCTGCATTTCTGCATGTGCGGTAACATCCTTTAGGCGTTCCGTAAGGTTGTGCGCCCTACCTATGATTCTATTGTTCACCACAATCACCGCACCGACCGGTACTTCTCCCCGTTCAAAGGCCATCTCGGCCTCCTGGAGGGCCTTCTTCATAAAATAGGTGTCGTCAAACGGGTTTTCCACAATTTTTGCATCAATTTCATCAGATTGCTAAGCTACACATAAAATAATTTTGGGGAGAATCGATACTTTTGTTTTTTATTCATTGGAAAGGCTATTACCACATATCGACTCCCCTAGCGACCTCAAAAAATTGACCTTGGACGAGCTGCCCCAACTTGCCCAAGAACTGAGGGAGTTCATTATTGACATTGTTTCGACCAAGGAAGGACATTTGGGGGCCAGTTTGGGCGTTGTAGAACTCACCATTGCCCTGCACTACGTATTCAATGCCCCTCACGATAAACTTATTTGGGACGTGGGCCATCAAGCCTACGGGCATAAAATATTGACGGGTCGAAAAGAAATTTTTGAAACCAATCGTCAATTGGGCGGTATTAGCGGCTTCCCAAAACGCAGCGAAAGTGAGTACGATGACTTTGGAACCGGGCACAGTTCCACAGCCATCTCCGCCATATTGGGAATGGCCATGGCCTCCAAACTAAAAGGCGACCATTCCAAACAGCATATTGCCGTGGTCGGCGATGCCTCCATTGCCAGTGGTATGGCCTTCGAGGGTCTCAACCATCTCGGGGTGACCGATGTTAATGCGTTGATCGTGTTGAATGACAATGCCATCGGAATTGACCCCAGCGTGGGTGCGCTCAAAAAATACCTTACCAATGTAAAGGCCGGTACCGCCAAGGACGAAAATATTTTTGAGTGCCTCAATCTCAACTATTCCGGGCCCATTGATGGCCATGACCTAAAAAAACTGGTCGATGAACTGGAACGATTGAAACAGCTCGATGGTCCCAAACTGCTGCACATCATCACCACAAAGGGAAAGGGGCTCAAACAGGCCGAAGAGGACCAAGTAGTATACCACGCCCCGGGCAAGTTTGACAAAATCACTGGGGAACGATTGCCAAAATCAGGCGAATCACAACCCCCAAAATACCAAGATGTTTTTGGGCATACCTTGGTAGAACTGGCTGAAAAGAACCCAAATATTGTGGGAATCACCCCCGCAATGCCCAGCGGCAGTTCTTTAAAGTTTATGATGGATAAAATGCCTGAACGCGCTTTCGACGTGGGCATTGCCGAGCAGCACGCAGTCACCCTGGCTGCGGGTATGGCGACGCAGGGATTGGTTCCATTTTGCAATGTGTACTCTACTTTTTTGCAAAGGGCGTATGATCAGGTTATTCACGATGTAGCCCTACAAAAGCTTCCCGTAATTTTCTGTCTGGACCGAGCGGGACTGGTAGGCCAGGATGGCCCCACGCACCATGGTGTTTTTGACATGGCTTTTTTGCGCTGCATTCCCAACCTTATCCTATTTGCACCCATGAACGAAATGGAGCTCCGAAACATCATGTACACTGCGCAATTGGGCCTTGACCTTCCCATCGCCATCCGATACCCAAGGGGACGGGGCGTAAACTTGGATTGGAGGAACAAGTTTGAACAAATTGAAATTGGTACCGCACGTTGTCTTAAGAAAGGAAGTAAGCTAGCTATCCTAACCGTGGGGCATGTGGGCAATACCGTTACCGAAATCATATCAAAACTGGATGGGCAGGAAAAAGTTGGGCACTACGATATGCGTTTTGTAAAACCGTTGGACAAAAAAACGCTTCGTACCATTTTTAGTACCTACCACCAAATTATCACGGTGGAAGACGGGACGATAATGGGTGGCTTTGGATCTTCCGTTTTGGAGTTTGCGAACGAAGTCGGAGCATCCATCCCTATTTCCATTTTTGGGGTTCCCGATGTTTTTATCGAACATGGGGAAATGACGGAGACCCATCAACTTGCTGGTATAGATTTTGATACCTTATTTTCACACATACAATCAACCTTAAACCAATGCGATTAACTTGCTTTTTCATTCTTTTCCTTACTGTTTTCCTATCTACCCATGCACAGGTAACCCGCATCAAAGCTTTTGAGATTGACAGCACTGAGTCTGGTTTTCAAATTGTTCGCATCAAAGATGTTAAACTAAAGTACCTTACCCGTAGCGCCAAGCTTACTGATCCACGTACCGTACTGAACAGGATCAAACCGTTACGAGTATGGTACAATCGATTCAAGCCTACCTCCTTTTGGAAAAAGGTGAACAAATTTGGGCTCAACATCAGCGAAGTGGCCTTTGTAAACTGGAACGCGGGGGGTGACAATTCGGTGACGGCCTTGGCAAGTGCCGATTTTGCCCGAAATTACAAGTTCAGGTATTTGAGTTGGAACAGTGAGGCACAATTTCGTTACGGCATAAACGCACAAGAAGGGAGAAAGTTGCGAAAAACGGACGACCAGATTCGGATGGCCTCTACCTTAAGTTTTAGAAAGGATACCATCACCAACTGGTACTATTCGGTGAGGGCCAATATTAGGACCCAATTCTCCAATGGTTACAAGTATCCCGACCGCGACAACCCCATTTCAAGGTTTATGGCTCCGGGATATCTTTTTGTGGGTATGGGTTCCTCCTACTTGCCTCCCAAGGATAAGTTTACCTTGTACATTTCGCCCGCCACCATGAAATCGACCTTTGTTTTGGACGAAACCCTTTCCGAACAGGGCGCCTTTGGTGTTGAAAAAGGTAAAAACCTCTTCTTGGAACTTGGTTTTTTGATTACCAACACCTGGGAAACCGAGGTAGGCCAAAATGTACTGATGAGCCATCGACTGAATCTCTACACCGATTACATCCGGAGTTTTGGCAACATTGATGTGGATTGGGAACTGAATTTTAACCTAAAGGTCAATGAGTACCTCAACGCCAATATCGGAACCCATATCATTTTTGATGACGACATTAAATTTAATGAGGAAATTGCGGAGGATGGGACCATCATAGACCCTGGGATTGCCCGAATACAGTTCAAACAGCTGCTCGGGGTAGGATTGCTCTATTCCTTCTAAACCTTGCGCCCGGTCAATTTATCGTGGATGTGCACAGCCGCACTGTCCGACAGACTGGCCACAAAACAACTGGTATCCAACAATATTTTATAAATGGAGGTCGAGGTGTTCCTGTAGCTTTCGGGTAGACTTTTAATGAGCAATCGATCGTAATTCGTGTCCTCACCTTTCTTGATATTGATCAATGCCGTAGTGTACATGTCCAATAGGTCCGAAATGATTCGGTAGCCCGCCAATTCCTTATCGATAACCTCTGTGGATTGATAGATCTTCTCCACGCTCAACTTGATGATATCGTCCACCTGTGCAGTATACTTTCCTTTATCAAGCAAAGAAGTATTGAACTCCCCCTTAAGGATCTTTTCTTCATGCTGAACAAAAACATCCACGGCATTCCCGATCAAGGTACTAATGGCCAGAGCCCTCAAATAGCTCAATCGGTCACTGGAAGTGGTCATGGCATTGTACTTTTTGGTGTTGATGTTATCCTTCACCAAATTGATCAGGTATTCCAAGGCATACTCCTCGGGTATCAAACCAAGGTTGATGCCATCCTCAAAATCGATAATGGTGTAGCAGATATCGTCGGCAGCTTCTACCAAATAGGTAAGCGGATGCCTTAAAAATCCCGTTTCGGGATGCGAAGGATTGGGCAAAAGGCCAAGTTCCTCCACAAGTTCATTGAAAAAGGCTTTCTCGGATTGAAAGAAACCGAATTTTTTGTCGGCAATGTTCTTGGAAGGCTTTTTGGGCAAGGATGCTTTGGGGTATTTGATAAAAGCGCCCAAGGTCCCGTAACTCAGTCGCAGACCCCCCGGAACCCCTTCCCGTGACTCGGTGAGCAGTTTAAACCCGTTGGCATTCCCTTCAAAATCGATAAGGTCTTGATATTCCTCCGGCGTCAGGATATCCTCGTAGAACTTTCCCGGTCCTTGTTTAAAGTAATTGCCAATGGCCTTCTCCCCACTGTGCCCAAAAGGAGGGTTACCAATATCGTGGGCCAGCGCTGCTGCGGCAACAATGGCTCCAAAATCGTTGAAATGGTGCCCGTGCACTTCGGCCAAAAACGGATATTTGTTCAATACTTTTTGTCCAGCGATACGACCAAGGCTACGGCCCACCACGGAAACCTCCAAACTATGCGTTAAACGGGTATGGACGAAATTCTTTTGGGATCCCACGGCGATGGGCATGGGAAACACCTGTGTTTTGTCCTGCAGACTTCTAAAGGCAGATGAAAAAATAATGCGGTCGTAATCCACTTCAAACCCTAGGCGGGTCTCGTTTTGTTCCTTTCGAAGGCGTTTTCCTGTATCCCCGTGTCGTTTTAAAGAGAGTAGCTGCTCCCAGTTCATTGGCCAGTAATTTGCAACGAAGATATGGCAAAACGGGAACCTATGTCCAACACTGGGAAAATATTGATATTTTTAGTTCCGTATTTGGTAACATTTTGTTAACCTGATTGCCGATTTATAATATCATTTTTGTCATATTTCTGAAAGAATGGGGGAGAATATTTACATTTTCATGGTTGTGGCTCTTGGCATTTTGGCCATTACCGATTTGGTTGTAGGAGTAAGCAACGATGCGGTCAATTTTTTGAACTCGGCCATTGGGTCAAAAGCAATTTCGTTTAGGACCATAATGATTGTGGCCAGCGTTGGTATAGCGTTTGGGGCCATATCTTCCAGCGGAATGATGGAGGTCGCCCGAAAGGGAATTTTTAATCCCGGTGAGTTTGTTTTCGAGGAAATCATGTTCATATTCATGGCCGTAATGATTACGGACATTCTATTGCTGGATTTCTTCAATACTTTGGGCATGCCCACCTCTACCACCGTTTCCATTGTTTTTGAGCTTTTGGGGGCATCTGTAGCCATATCCTTGATTAAAATCGCCGAAACCCAAGGCGGTGTTTCCGATCTTGTGACTTACATCAATACGGATAAGGCGGCTGAAATCATATTCGGCATTCTCCTTTCTGTTTTTATTGCCTTTTCCATTGGGGCTTTCGTACAATTTATATCTAGGGCATTGATTTCTTTCAATTTCAAAAAGAAATCCAAATGGGTAGAAGCCATTTTTGGTGGTTTGGCCATTACTGCCATTGTATATTTTATACTGGTGAAAGGTTTGAAGAGTGCGGCACTTTTCGATGGAGCCCTATCAGAATTTGTTGCCAACCAACCTCAAACCTTTTTGGCAGGTAATTTTGTGTTCTGGACCTTGATTTCTTTCATTACCGCCAGTCTGTTCAAGTGGAATATTTATCGCATCGTTATCGGTTTTGGAACCTTTGCATTGGCAATGGCCTTTGCGGGGAACGATTTGGTCAACTTTATCGGGGTCCCTATTGCCGCATTGCAATCCTACCAAGATTGGCAAGCTTCCGGTATTGATCCAACTCAATTCAATATGAAAGGGTTGGCCGCTGCCGTCCAAACGCCCACCATGCTGTTGTTGCTCTCTGGAGCGGTAATGATTATTACCCTCTGGTTTTCTTCCAAGGCAAAGGGTGTTGTTAAAACCAGTGTAGATTTGGCACGACAAGACGAGGGGGACGAGCGTTTCCAGCCTAATTATCTTTCGCGACAAATCGTTAAGTTCAGTATTGCTGCATTTGATAATGTTTCCAAGGTGGTTCCCAATTCGATTCAATCTAGAATTGACAAACAGTTTGTGCTTCCCAAAACATATGTGCCCAAAAGCAAAACCCAGGAACAACCAGCCTTTGATATGGTAAGGGCTTCCGTAAACCTTATGGTTGCCAGTGTGCTCATTTCCATTGCCACTTCCATGAAACTACCATTATCCACCACCTATGTCACTTTTATGGTGGCCATGGGTACTTCTTTGGCCGATAGGGCGTGGGGAGCGGAGAGTGCAGTGTACAGGGTTGCAGGAGTACTCAACGTCATCGGTGGTTGGTTCTTTACAGCGCTAAGCGCCTTTGTAGCAGCAGCCATAATAGCCTACCTGCTTTTCGTTGGTAAATTCATATCCCTTGTTTTGATGCTAGTGGCCGCAGCAGCCATTTTATTGCGTAATTATATCTCCCACAACAAAAAAACAAAGGAAATTAAGGCGGAAGACAGTCTACGTAGGGCAGAGAGCAGTTCCATACAGGGAGTGATCGAAGAGACCGCTGCCAATATTGCGAATGTGGTCAAACGAAGCAATCGAATTTACTCCAACTGTATCCAAGGATTGTCCAAACACGACCTTGACTTTTTGAAGAAGAATAAAAAGCAAAGTAAAAAATTGGCCAATGAAATCGATGGTCTGCGAAATGACACCTTCTATTTTATTAAAAATCTGGACGAGGCCCATGTAGGAGCCAGTAACTTCTACATCAACATTATGGGACACCTTACCGATATGTCCCAATCCTTGGAATATATTGGAAAGGTGAGTTATGACCACGTGAACAACAATCACAAAAAGCTTAAGTACAACCAAATCAAGGAGCTTAAGGAAATAGACAGCTCTTTGGAGAAAGCTTTTAACAGCACCCAGAAGGCTTTTGAAGATCGCTCCTTTGAACAGATAGGCAGTGTTCTTAAGTCCAAGGAGAAACTCTATGCGATGGTTTCCCAAAAAATCAATCAGCAGGTTTCCCGAACCAGAACCGAGGAATCCAGCCCTAAGAACACTACCCTTTATTTCTCCATTTTATTGGAGAGCAAGGATTTGATTACCGCCATGATGAATCTTTTGGAGCAATACTACGCGGAACACGACAGTTCCGTTTCCCCTGCCACCATCGAGAAGAAATAAAAAGCGGTATCTTTCATCCACATAATTTAGTTGTGATGAAAAAATACGGTTTTCTATGGGCCTGCCTTGGCCTGTTATCATTTGTCTCTGGACATTCCCAATCCATATCTGCGGAACAGGTTCTGGAAAAGGCCATAGCCTTTCACGACCCAAATGGGAAATGGGACCAATTAAAAACATCCTTTAAAGTGGTTATGGAAACTCCAAACCGCCTAAAACGAACCAGCACCATTCAGGTCGATTTTCCAAAACAGCTTTTTATGTTAACCGTGGAGCAAGGCGAAAACACCTCTTTTTTCAACATTACCCCCAACTCATGCGTCATCACCTTAAACGATAGCGAAGATTTTTCGGAAGAGGACAAAGAAAAAATGAGATTGACCTGCGAACGTGGCAATTTTATGAAAGACTACTACACATATCTGTACGGTTTGCCCATGAAATTGAACGACCCGGGCACTCATTTGGAACCTAAGGTTCAAAAGAAGACTTTTAAGGGCAAGGAATATCTTGTTGTAAAAGCGACCTACGATGTCGAAGTTGGAAAGGATACTTGGTACTTTTATTTTGACCCTGCCTCCTACGCTATGGAAATATATCAGTTTTACCATGAGGAATCCAAAAACGATGGGGAATACATCTTATTGGATGGTTTGGAAGAGATTGAAGGCATCAAAATGCCCAAAACAAGAGCTTGGTACACGAATAAAGAGGAAAAGTACTTGGGGACTGATACGCTATTCAAATTATAAACGTATGAAACATATTTTATTGGTTGGAATAGTGGTTTTTTGTAGTATCGGTCTATTCGGCCAAACTAAGGAGAAGGATTGGATGTTAGGACCCTTTAGTCGGCCTGAAAATGCAAGACCTATTCTACAAAAGGATAGCTCTTCCACTTTCCTGGACCCCATATCACAGGAAACCGTGCATTGGGAGTCCATGGCCACGTTTAATCCAGCTGCCATTGCGGAGGGAGATTCCATATACGTGCTGTATAGGGCAGAAGAAAAATTGGGGGAGAAAGAAATAGGAGGTCACCGCTCTCGTATTGGCATGGCCGTTTCTGCAAACGGAATTGATTTTACCAAAAGGCCCCAACCAGTTTTTTACCCTGACCAAGATGATCAAAAGATTCATGAATGGCCCGGCGGGGTAGAAGATCCGCGAATTGTGGAAACGGAAGATGGGCTTTACGTGCTCACCTACACCCAATGGAATAGGCAAGTGCCGAAACTGGCCGTGGCGACCTCACAGGATATGGTAAATTGGGAAAAACATGGGCCCGTATTTCAAAAATATAAGAATGGAAGTTATCACGATTCCGAGACCAAATCCGGAGCTATTGTGACCCAAATCAAGGATGGGAAATTAGTAGCGGCCAAAATTAACGGTAAATACTGGATGTACTATGGAGTGCCCCATATATGGCTCGCCAGCTCCGATAATTTGATTGATTGGGTGCCTGTGGAAACCTACGAAGGCAAGTTGGCGCCCGTTTTAAGCCCAAGACCGGGCTATTTCGATTCATGGTTGGTAGAGGCGGGACCGCCTCCGATACTAACGGATAAGGGAATTGTAGTGCTTTACAATGCAGGTAATTCACAAAATATTGGGGTCAAAGCATTGGGCAATCGAGTGTATACTGGCGGACAAGCCTTTTTCGATTCCAACGAACCTTGGAAATTGATCGATCGCACCGATACGCCCTTCATTCAACCTGAATTGCCCTTTGAAAAATCGGGGCAATACAAAGATGGAACAACCTTTTTGGAGGGTTTGGTCCTTTTCAATGGGACGTGGTATCTGTATTACGGTACTGCCGATAGTATGGTAGGCGTTGTTACCGGTAAGCAGTAAACTATCTATAAAAATTCATCTCATCCATATATTTCCAAACCGCTTCCGGTAGCAGTGGAATGATCTTTTGTATAAATTGTAAAAACGGGTAGATAAGTATTCTAGCCCAAATTTTTTTATTGCTTTTTTTAAAAAAAGTATATATTTAAACTTTCCGCGCAGCATACCCCCCTAATCTTTTAAAACAACTACTTATGAACAAACTTGAACAGGCAAGGGACATTGTCCTGAACTACGATTACCCTGAAGATGAATTGGCCAACTGCTTGGAAGAGCTTACGGATTGTGATAAAATTTCCGATGGTGTATGTATGGTACCCTTGGAAGACATCACGCCAGAAAAATTATCAAAAAGCCTCCTCCACTACATTGAATTTCGTGGAAACACATTAGAGGAAGCTAAAATACCTATGGGAAGTTCCAAATTTTATGGGGTGCCCCATTTGCCCAAAGGCGTGGAGTGGCCCAAAGGATATTATTTTTATGCCCAGCTCAATTTTAGTGAGATTAAGCCCTATGATGTAGAGGATTTATTGCCCGATTCCGGTATTTTGTATTTGTTCTACGAAGCAGATTCCTATACCTGCAAAGCGATTTATTTTGATGGCCCTATTGGAGAATTGACTATTCCCGATTATCCCGAATCCATAAACCAAAAAACAGATAAATACTATCTCGATGAATATAAAAACAATCCCGAAATCCTTAAGTTCCAAAGCGAATTCGGTTTCTATTTCTTAAACGAAAGTACAACCTTGAACAACCTCTTAGACCCTGTAATGGAGAAAATTACCGAAGTTACAGACATATCTGTTGTTAATATTGAAGGTGGCGGTCCAGGAAGCAAAATATTTGGGATGGCTTACTATTACCAGGGTGAGGATGAATACTATGAAGAGGAAGAAGAAATGGACTATTCTGAATACGATGCCTATGAAAATATACTCTTACTCGACAACGACTTTGCAGAAGGCAACATCCACTTTTGGGTTCCTAAAGAGGATTTAAAGCAACGAAATTTTGATAACATGAAAATCACCTATTCCGGGACTTAATTTTTTTGATTCATACCATCTTTTACCCAGCACAATAGATTTTGTGTTGGGTTTTTTGTTTTGTACCCTGGGCAGAGCAACGCGTTGCTGAAATACTATCGGTAAAAATTCATCTCATCCATATATTTCCAAACCGATTCGGGCAGCAGGGGGCGTATGTTCTTTCCAGCCTTGTGTGCTTTTCGAATAAATGTCGATGATATTTCCATGATTGGGGCATCTACTTTTATAATCTTCGGATGGCCCTTAAACTGATGCTCTATTTTTCCTTCGGAAATTCTTGGATACACATGTATGGAATAGTGCTCTAAAATAGCCTCGTAGTTCTTCCATTTATGCAGGCCTTTTAAGTTGTCTTCCCCCATAATGAGCGAAAATTGATGGTCATCGCCATACTTTTCATCCAAATGGGCCAAGGTGTTGGTGGTATAGTTGGGCTGTGGAAGGTCGAACTCAATTTTACTGGGCTTTAATTTGGGATAATCATGTACCGCTTCAAACACCATTTGATACCGATGATTGTTGTCCAAAAGCGATTGCTTCACCTTAAATGGACTTTGTGGTGTGATGACGAACCAAACCTCATCCAGATCGGAAAACTCCACCAAATGGTTCGCAATCACCAAATGGCCTATGTGTATGGGATTAAATGTCCCAAAAAAGAGGCCTACCTGCTTCATCGCCTAGTTGTCTTTAGAAGGAATCTCGACCCCTAAAAAATCGGCAACCAATTTATGGGCCTCATCGAGTGCAACATCGAGATCGTAGTTCTTGATGATCTTATCAAATTGTGGGGCCGTGGCCAACTCTACGGAAGCTTTGGCTATCCTCATGTTTATCTTATCGTCGCTTTCGGTGCTTCTCTTCTTCAGCCTGATTTTTAGTTCGTCCACACTGGGTGGTTTCACAAAAACGGCCAGGGTTTTATCCGGAAACTTCTTTTTGATGCGCAATCCACCGGAAACATCGATATCAAAGATGACGTTCTTCCCTTCTGCCCAAAGACGCTCCACTTCGCTTTTTAGGGTACCGTAAAAATTATCGCGGTACACCTCTTCCCATTCCAAAAAGTCACCGTCCTTGATGTGTCGTTTAAATTGGGAAACAGACATAAAATAATAGTTGACCCCGTTTTTTTCCTTGCCCCTACGCGGACGTGAGGTGGCCGATATGGAAAAGGCCAGGTTCAGTTCGGGTTGGTCCAGCAAATGGCGTACAATGGTGGTCTTGCCACTGCCCGAAGGTGCCGAGAAAATAATAAGTTTACCGCCTTCCGTCATAGCACATTGAGCATTTGTTCCTTTATTTTTTCCAATTCATCCTTCATCTGTACCACCAATTGCTGCATGGGGGCGTAGTTGGCCTTGGAGCCAATGGTGTTGATCTCCCTTCCGATTTCCTGAGAAATGAATCCCAATTTTTTTCCGTTGGATTCCTTCGAATTCAGTGTGGTCTCAAAATACTTGAGGTGATTGGCCAAACGTACTTTTTCTTCCGTGATGTCGTATTTCTCCAGATAATAGATGAGTTCTTGTTCAAACCGGTTGGCATCCAATTCTACCTTTAGGTCGGCAACTGCTTTTTCCAAGCGTTCGCGGACTGTACCCAAGCGTTCGGGATCCATCGCTTTAACCGCTTCTAACAGTTCATTTAGGTTCTTCAGCCTGGTTACAAAATCCTCTTCCAACACCTTTCCCTCTTCATTTCTGAACTCCACAATGTTGGAAAGTGCTTCATTCATCGCTTCAACAATCGATTTATATTCTTCTTCGTTGATAGCATCTTTTTCGGTTTTGAGGGTATCGGGCATACGCAGGGCCATTTCCAATAGCTTGATTTCGTCGCCTTTCACAATCTTGGAAAGTTGGTCCATGTAGTTTTTGACCACTCCTTGATTCACCTCTGCCGTGGTTTCCTCTCCGGTAATTTCAACATATAGGTTAAAGTCCACCTTTCCCCGTACCAATGCAGCTGCGATCATTTTACGCAATTCCAGTTCCTTTTCCCGGTAAAACTGGGGTAGTCTGGCATTGATGTCAAGATTTTTGCTGTTGAGCGATTTAAGCTCTATGGTTATTTTTTTGGATGGAAGCTGTAAGATGTGCTTCCCGTAGCCTGTCATGGACTGGATCATATAAATCTGCTAAATTTTGCCAAAGGTAACCAAAATAGGTTTTGGCCCCTTATTGATTATAACCGTCTAAAATGGACTAAGGGAGCTAGTCCAACTCCCTTACCCATATATTTCTGTAGCTTACCCTGCTGTTGTCTCCGTGGTCCTGCAAACGCAGAGGTCCTTTTCCGTGCGGTGGGTTTTTGGGCCATCCAATGTAAGGGGTGGTACCCTTGATCTCCACATGGTCCTGTATCAACACTCCGTTATGAATCACGGTAAGGGTTCCTGATTTTACCTTTTGACCCTTTTCAAATTCGGGAGCATGGTAAATGATGTCATAGGTGTTCCACTCGCCTGAAGGTACCGAAGCCATGGCCAAGGGCACATGTTGCTTGTAAATAGATCCCACCTGCCCGTTCACATAAGTGTCGTTGTTGTTGTTGTCCAACACCTGTACTTCATACAAGTTGTTCAAAAACACCCCGCTATTGCCTCTATTTTGGCCATCACGCTGAACTTCGGCCGGGGATTTCCATTCGATGTGCAACTGTACACTCCCAAAATTTTGCTTGGTCTGGATATCGCCTGTGCGGTCCTTCACCGTCATGCTTCCATCATCGTTCAATATCCATTTTGCCGCCGTGCTGTCTACGGAACTGAGCCAATTATCCAAGGAAGTACCATCAAACAGTACAATGGCATCGCTTGGAGGGGCTCCATTTTCACCTGGGGTGACCTTGGGAGGAACAGGTTCGTATATTTCGGTTTCCTCTGGTGTGGTGGGTTCCTTTTCTTGCGCTGTGGTCCATCCGAAAACAAATAGGGCCAATAACATTAAAAGATTTCGTGTTTTCATCATCTTATAACTCCTTAATTTTTATGTTTCTAAAAGCGACCATATCCCCATGGTCCTGCAGTCCAATCTTGCCTGTAGTGAAGGCGGCGAAATCTTCCCAATCGGCAAATTTTGAATTCGCAATCAATTCATCCCACCCAGGTCCTTGCACGGGAAATTCCACTATTTTGGTCCCGTTAAGTACTACGTGTCCTTCATTGGTCTTGTGGTTGATCATCAATTCCACGGAATTCCATTCACCAGCAGGATTCGTTACATCTTTTGACGGTGAAACCATATCATAAAGGGCTCCGGCTAAACGATCATCACCATTTTTCGCATCGGGATGGCGTTCGTTGTCCAACACCTGTATTTCGGGTCCGGTGAGATAAGGTTGACCGTATTTTTCGTCCTCTTTTACGGCCCAAAAAATACCACTGTTTCCCCCTTCGGCAATCTTCCAGTCCAAGGTCAGCACAAAGTCGGTAAACTCTTGGTCGCTAACGAGGTTGTAACTAGTGCCTTCGGGCCTTTCTTCGGGTGGATAAAACACCATGGCACCATCCTCCAATTTCCAAGGTTCTGTTACGGCTCCCCCGTTGTACATGTGCCAGCCATCAAAGCTTTCACCATCGAAAAGTGTGGTCCACTCTGACTCTTTTTCTTCAACGGTCTCGGTCATTTCTTCCTGTACTTCTTCTTTGTTTTCCTTTGGTTTATCCTTGCATGCAACAGCAATGGCAAGGGCTACGAACAGCAATAGTTTTTTCATAATCCCAGTATGTTTTTCAGTTTTTCTTTATCGATGTCCGCTCCCGCGAAATCATCAAAGGTTTTGGTTGTGGCTTCTATGATATGATCTTGAATAAATTTAGCGCCTTCGCGAGCACCTTGTTCCGGACTCTTGATACAGCATTCCCACTCCATTACGGCCCATACATCGCAACCATATTGCGTCAGTTTGGAAAAAATGGTCTTAAAGTCAATCTGCCCATCACCTAAAGAACGGTACCTTCCTGCTCTATCCCCCCAATCATTGTAACCGCCAAAGGCACCTTTCTTGCCAGTTGGGTTAAACTCGGAATCTTTTACGTGAAAGGATTTGATGAACTCATGATAGTGGTCGATATAGGCGATATAATCCAATTGCTGCAACACAAAGTGGCTTGGGTCGTATAAAATATTAACCCTCTTGTGATTGCCAGTCGCTTCCAAAAATCGTTCAAACGTATCGCCATCGTGAAGATCTTCGCCGGGATGTATTTCGTAGCAAACATCCACGCCTTCTTTATCAAAATGGTCCAAAATGGGCATCCATCTTTTGGCCAATTCCTCAAATCCCATTTCTACCAAGCCTGCTGGACGCTGTGGCCATGGGTGTGCGGTGTGCCAGAGCAAAGAACCTGAAAAGGTGGCGTGTGCCTTGAGCCCCAGTCTTCGGCTGGCGGTAGCTGCTTTTTTTACGGTTTCCACGGCCCATTTGGTACGTTCCTTGGGCCTTCCGTGCAGTTCCTTGGGAGCAAAATTATCGAACATGATATCGTATGCTGGATGAACGGCAACCAATTGCCCTTGCAAATGGGTGGATAGCTCGGTGATTTCCAATCCATAGGAATTGATCTTGCCTTTGAGTTCATCGCAATAATCCTGACTTTCGGCAGCCTTGTCCAAATCTATGAGGAACGATTCCCATGTGGGAATCTGAATGCCTTTATAGCCTAAATCGGAGGCCCATTTACACATGCCGTCCAAGGTATTGAACGGAGGTTGACTGTCCACGAACTGCGCTAAGAACACTGCTGGTCCTTTGATTGTTTTCATTGAAATTAATTTTAAGGGATTCGATAACCCCAAACAAATTGGGATTTATCTTCTATATTTAAGAAAAAAACTATGCTATTTTTACGTCTCATGTGGTTAAGACCTAAAGATAGGAATTCGTTAACAATTAAAACAGCTAACCATTTTTTTTTAAACACTACTTATGGATAATGCTTCTGCCCGAAATCTGTGGGGCGATTTTTTGGATGCCCATTTGGAATTTGCCTCCGAGGATGCCCCGAAAGTCATTCACTTTGGCGACAACGAGAAAGATGCCAACCAATGTGCCGATTTGGTCTGTAAAGAGACCAAAAGAGCAACGTCCCATTCCTTACAAGTTTTACAATTAAAAGGGAAACCACTCCCCAAAATCGGAGATTTTGCCGTGGTGACCGATTGGGAAGGAAAGGCCAAGTGCGTGATTCGCACCACTGCTGTTAAACTGCTCCCGTACTTTAGTGTAAGAGAGGAACATGCGCGTTTGGAAGGTGTTGGCGATAAAAGCCTCGAACACTGGAAAAAAGTGCATTGGGACAACTTTACGCGCGAGCTAGCCCAATTCGACAAGACTCCCAAAGAGAGTATGATCGTCGTTTTCGAACAGTTTGAAATGCTCTTTAAAAAGTAATGGCTGCCTGAAACAAGTTCTTCAACCTCAACTTTTTTCAGGTTTACTACTCTTTTTTCAAACAGCCATATTGCTCAGGTAAACGGAAATCAATCCATGTCTACCCAAATATTTCCTTGTTTGTGGGAGGCCACAGTATTCTCAATAAAATTAAGGCCTCTAACCCCGTCCGTCATGGTAGGGAATTCGCCACTATTGTATTCTTCGCCACGAATGGCCTTTGCCACGCCAAGATAAATATTGGCCATGGCATCAAAAATACCTTCGGGGTGTCCCGGTGGTAGTTTAGTGCCATCCAGTGACAGTGCTGAGTTGTATTGATGTCCCGGTTTATATACCTGTAATGGCTCGGGGTCGTTCAGCTTGTACAAATAGTTTGGGTTTTCCTGTTCCCATTTCAAGCCTCCTTTTTGACCGTAAATGGCAATAGTAAGATTATTTTCTTCACCAGTGGCCACTTGACTCGCCCGAATGACGCCTTTTACATTCTTGTCCAAACGGATAAGGGCCGTTCCGTCCATATCCATCACATTGTCATCATAAACATAATTGAAGTCACACAAAAGCGATTGCACTTGCAACCCAGTAGTGAACTCGATCAGGTTAAAGGCATGTACCCCAATGTCTCCCATACAGGAACTGATACCTGCTTTTTTGGGATCCAGCCTCCATACACTGCCTCTTTTTTCCTTATCGTGGATAATGGGGTTCATCCAACCCTGATAATATTGGGCATCGACTTTGTGCACTTTTCCGATAACACCTTCCTTGATCATCTCCCTCATTTGGCGCACCATAGGATAACCGGTATAGGTATGGGTCACCGCGAATACGGTACCGACCTTTTTAAGGGTATCCCGTAAAATTTTGGCTTCTTCGTAGGTGGTGGTCATCGGTTTTTCACAAATGACATGAAACCCGTGGTCCAACAGCTTCTTTGCCATAGGAAAATGAAGGAAGTTGGGTGTAAGGATGGAGCATACCTGAATACGCTCATCTGCCGGCAACTTCATTTCCTCTTCGACCAGCGTATCAAAATCTTTATAGATACGGTTGGTAGGGATGTCTATCTCCTTGGCAAAGGCGATGCTGTCCTCGTGATCTGGATTGAAGACCGCTCCCACAATTTCGTAGTTGTCATTGATGAAGGATGCGACCCTGTGCAGCACCCCGATAAGAGAATCCCCTCCTCCTCCAAGAATTCCAAGTCTAATCTTTTTCGGCATTTTCTAATCTTTATATTTATTAAACAATTTCTTCCGTTGCATGTCCTTGTGGCACTCTTCGCTCTTCAAGCTTTTTTCGTAAAAGGAATAAAATGAAGAACAGTACGGCTACCGCGAGCGGGAAAAACATCATTTTCCCCAAGGTCGCCTTTCCGGCGGTAAGTTCGGCCACTTGATCGGCCAAACCAGAGGCCAATGCCTCATTTTTTGCTGTGTCCAGCCAGCCCCCGATCACTGGTTGCCAAATGGAGGTGGCGAACATGCCTGCTCCACCTACCAGCGACATTCCCAAAGCACCTGTTTTGGGCAGATATTCGGAGGTAAACCCGATCATGGTAGGCCAAAAATAACAAACTCCCAAAGCAAATAAAATGGCGGCCAAATAGATCATGGATCCTTCCGCAATGCTCATACTATATACCGCGGCGGTAGTCACTACGGCAGACATAAGCAATACACCAATGGGGTTGATGCGATGCACAATGGGCCCAGCAAAATATCGGCCAATGGCCATAATGCCCGTTACCATGGCAAGCACCAACATGGGGCTTGCCCCCGAGTTTCCAAGGATACGCTCCACCCATTGCTGTGGCCCAAATTCGGATATGGCCGTAAGGGTCATACAAATCAGGATAAAGATGAACAAGGGATCGGCAAGACCTTTGATGTTTTTTGTAGTATCTGTTTCGATATGTTCACTTTCAGGAAATTGTTGTTTAAAGAACATATAACCGTAAATGAACGTAGGAATCAACATCACCCCGATCTGCAATTGCCAGCCCATTCCAAAATCGGTCATGAACTTGGAGATCAAGGAACCGATCACGATACCTCCAGGGAACCAAACGTGGAATTTGTTGAGCATCGCCGTACGGTTTTTGGTGTACATGTCAGCTATCATAGGGTTACAGGCAGCTTCCACAGAACCATTGGCAAAACCAATAAAGAAGGTTGAAATAATAAGTGTCCAGAAACCTCCGGCCACAATAGTGAGCACCAAGCCCAATAAATGGCATACAAAGGCGGCCACCATCAGTTTGCGGGCTCCAACCTTATTATAGAGCAGACCTCCGAAGATCATGGCAATTGGAAATCCAAAAAAGGCCATACTGTTGATCCAACCCAATTGCTGGTTGGAAAGTTCAAATTCTTCCCCCAGCTGGGTCAAAATACCGGCCCGAATGGCAAAGGTCATGGATGTAACGACTAGTGAAATACAGGCCGCTATAAAAAGCTGGTTCTTGTTTACATTTTTCATGTTTGAGTTAGTTGGTTTTGGTTGTACCTAAGATTTATATTCTACTTTTTCATTTTTGAAAAGTACGGCAAAAAGGATTCCGACCGCAAGGGCAAAGATAGCTGGGAATCTCCATACGCTTACCCAATCGTGGGTATTATCGGGCAGTTGATAGGTATCCACAATTTGACCTGCCACCCAGAATCCGATAAGCATCCCCACACCATATGTGGCCAGGGTAATCAATCCTTGTGCGGCACTTTTATATTTTTCACCTGCTTTGGTATCGGTATAAATTTGACCGGACACAAAGAAAAAGTCATAACAGATACCGTGCAAGGCAATCCCGATAATGAGCATAAATACCAACTCACCTGTGTTCCCGTAGGCGAACAGTACATATCGAACAAGCCAAGCGATCATTCCCACCAAAATGGTTTTTTTAAATCCGAATTTTTTAAAGAAAAAGGGCAATAACAGCATGAACAGGACCTCGGATATCTGCCCTATGGTCATCATTCCGGCGGGTCCTATTTCCGAGCCTGCCAGATTGATGGAGGCTCCGATCTCCCCTAGATATTGACCCGCATGCTGATAGTAGAACCCAAGCGGGATACATATCAAAACGGAGGCTATGAAGAAAATCAAATAGTTCCTATCGTTTAGAAGTTTCAATGCATCGAGACCCAATATTTCCGAAATGGACACTTTCTCTTCTTTGTCCACCTTTGGAGGTGTCTTTGGAAGGGTAAAACTGAACACTCCCAAAATACCCGACGCAATGGCTGTCATGATAAAGGTATTCCTAAGTGCTCCGTTGGCTATATTTTCAGGTGAATCCCATTGAAATATCAAACTAATAAAGACCAAACCGGCGATGATCCAACCAATGGTACCGAACACACGGATAAAGGCAAACTCTTTGGACGGGTCCTTCATTTGGTTGAACGAAACCGAGTTGACCAAGGCCAATGTGGGCATGTAGGCAATCATATAACCAAAAACATAGGGCACAAATATGGAAATATCGTCGGCCGATGCCATTTGGTACATAAGGAAGGCCCCTATTAAATGGAGTACACCCAAAATGCGCTCTGCGTTAAAGTACCTATCTGCGATTAATCCGATGATGAACGGGGCAATAATGGCTCCCCACGATTGGCTAGAGTACGCAAGGGCCGTTTCACTGCCGCTGGCGCCCAAGGTATTCGGCAGATATATTCCTAAGGTAACAAACCAACCTCCCCAGATAAAAAATTCGAGGAACATCATAAAGGAGAGCTGGAGTTTGATCTTACTATTCATGTAAACTATGCGTTAGTGGTTTCTATCTTTTGTAAAAAATGTAATCCAAAGGTTCGGGTGTGAGACCTTCATCGCGAAAGGTCCTCATCATTTGTCCCCGGTGGTGGGTTGAATGATTGATGATATGAAAAAGTATGTCCTTCACTTCGTTGGTAAATACCTTTCCTGCACTATTGGTGTATTCCACCCGATTTTCCAAGTCATCCGTACCGGAAAGAATTTCAAAGGTGGTACGTTGGTTATCGTAATGGATATCTTCCCACCGTTCTAACATGTGCAGGTCCCAGACCCCATAATCAGACGTATTCCCTAAAATTCTTTGATTCCAAATATGATGGGCATTGAGTATGTGACTAAAAAGTCTAATGCAGTTGTCCGGAACCTTGTCCGAACCACTGCATTGATCAATCATTTTTTTGTTACAATAATAATTGTAATCGAAGAGCTGTTGAAAAAATCCCTTCATCTACCCATTCATCTTTGGTCGGATTACTCCAATATTCTTTCCAAGAGTCTTTTGGTGGCCAAAATGCCTTCCTCTTCGCTCAATTCGGAGCCTTCGTACTCAACTCCCACAAAACCTTCGTATCCAGAATCGAGCACTATCTCCATAATTCTTGGGTAATCTACCCTTGTTTCATTTCCTTGCTCATCAAAACTGTAAGATTTGGCGCTTACCCCTTTGGCATAAGGCATCAGCTCTTTGGTTCCTTTGTAGCGGTCATATTCTTCCAAACATTTGGACGAATAGTAGTCGCCAGCTTCCCTTTTGATGCAGAAGTTCCCAAAATCGGGCAAGGTACCGCAGTTGTCCATACCTACTTTTTCCATCACTTCCGCCAACAATTGCGCATTGGATGATGGTCCGCCGTGGTTTTCTACAATTATGTTGATGTTTTTGTCCTTGGCATAGGTGGCCAATTGGGTAAGTCCGGCAACGGATGCTGGCATCCATACTTCGGGCTCCATGCTTCCATTGAGGTTAACACGTATGGAGTGACAGCCCAATGCAGCGGCAGCATCTACCCATTTGTAATGGTTTTCCACAGCCTTTGACCTATCTGCTTCGTCCGGCACGGCAATATCACCTTGGCCATCGACCATGATCAACAAATTCTTTAATCCGTACTTTTCGCTTTCGGCTTTGCTTTTTTCTACCCAGTTGTTCATGGCCTCTTCCGAAAAATCGGCCGCTTCAAGTTCTTTGTAGTACAGGCCGCTCACATATTCAAGACCTTCAAAACCCCACTCGCTGGCTTTCTCGGCAAAGCTGTAAGGATCTACGCCCTCCTCAAATATCATTTTGTGCATCGACCATTGGGCCAAGGAAAGTTTAATATCTGGTTTTGACTCTTCGGCAGCCACTTCTTCGGTGGCGGTTTCATCGGCCGTTTCCTTCTTTGGATTCTGTTTACAGGAATAAAATCCCAAAAAAGCCACTGCGATCAACGTGACGATACTTTTCTGTGCTAAACTACTTTTGTTCATATTTTTACGTTGGTTAATTTCTTCGAGAACCCAAAAACTATAACGTTATAGTGCTGAATTCTCAATAAACATAGGGTTTAAATGTAGAAAATTAATTTAATAATTAATACATTTAGCAAATAAACAATCCGAATAAATGAGTAAATTTTATTACAATCAAGAGCAGGAATCCTATGATGCCATCGTGGTAGGAACGGGCATCAGTGGAGGTTGGGCTGCCAAAGAATTGTGCGAAAACGGTCTCAAGACCTTGGTCTTGGAGCGTGGGCCCATGGTGAAGCACCGCGACGATTACCCAACGGCCAACAAAGACCCTTGGGATTTTCCCCATGCAGGACAGGCAACCCGAGAAGACATTAAGAAGCAGGAGAAACAATCCAGAACTGGGTATACCACATCTGCTGCGTCCAAACATTGGTTCGTAAACGATTTGGACCACCCGTATAACGAAGTAAAGCGATTCGATTGGATGCGTGGCTACCATGTAGGTGGGCGTTCCATTATGTGGGGTCGCCATAGCTACCGCTGGAGCGATATCGATTTTACGGCCAACAAGAATGAAGGTATTGCCGTGGATTGGCCCGTGCGCTACAAGGATATAGCCCCTTGGTACGATAAAGTAGAAAGTTTTATTGGAGTTTCCGGTGAAAATCTGGGCTTGCCACAATTACCAGATGGCAAATTTGAGCCGATGATGGAGCTCAACTGTGTGGAAGATTTGGTGCGCGGCAAAGTGGCCGAGCACTTCAATGGTCGTGTGATTACCGCAGGAAGGGTGGCCCACATTAATAGTGACAAACAATTTGAGGGCGATGGCCGTGTACGTTGCCAATTCAGGAACCGTTGTATTAGAGGATGTCCATTCGGAGCATACTTTAGCAGTGTTTCCTCAACGCTTCCGGTTGCGGAGCGCACAGGCAACCTTACCCTAAGGCCAGACTCCATTGTTCATGAAATCATTTACGACCCAAATACCAAAAAAGCTACGGGCGTAAAAGTTATCGATAGAGAAACCAAAGAAGCCTACGAGTTCAAGGCCAAAGTGATATTCCTTTGTGCTTCTGCGGTTGCATCCACTTCCATTTTGATGCAATCCAGATCGGACCGATTCCCCAATGGATTGGGCAACGATTCCGGTGAGCTGGGCCATAACTTGATGGACCACCACTTCCAAGTAGGTGCTTCCGGTAAGTTTGATGGATTCGAGGACAAATATTACAAAGGCAGAAAGCCCAACGGTGTCTACATTCCAAGATTTAGAAACTTGGGCGGTGATTCCGATGTAAGCTCCTTTAAGCGTGGTTACGGTTACCAAGGAGGTGCCAGTAGAGGAAATTACGAAGAATTGGTCGCCGAGGCGTCCTTTGGAAAAGAGTATAAAGATGCCATGCTGACCCCAGGAGGTTGGAACTTTAGTATCAACGCTTTTGGTGAGGTACTGCCTTACCACGAAAACAAGATGACCTTGGATTACGATAAAAAAGATCAATGGGGACTGCCTACGGTCACCTTTGATGCGGAAATCCGGGAAAATGAACTGAACATGCGTAAGGACATGCAAGATCAAGCAGTACAGATGCTTGAGAAAGCAGGTGCCAAGGATATTACTCCTTTTGATGCACCCTACGCACTTGGTCTTGGTATTCACGAAATGGGAACGGCCCGTATGGGAAGCGACCCAAAAACCTCCGTGGTAAACGGGAACAACCAAGTACATGGATGTGAGAACGTATACGTAACCGACGGTGCATTTATGACCTCTGCCAGTTGCGTGAACCCATCGTTGACCTATATGGCATTTACGGCAAGGGCAGCCAACCACGCCGCCCAAGAACTTAAAAAAGGAAATATATAATGGAAAGAAGATCAGCACTCAAAAATATGGGATTGGCTTTCGGATATGCCGTAGCCACCCCAACCCTGCTCTCGCTTTTACAGAGCTGTAAGGACAAGCCGGCATTTGCTGAATGGACACCAAGCTTCCTTAGCAAAGAACACGGTTACGCCTTGGCACAGACCTTGGACGTAATTCTGCCAAAAACGGATACCCCCTCTGCCACCGAGATGAACGTACATGTGTTCATTGACGCGTATTTGGATGAGGTGATGCCTTTGGAACAGCGGGAGTTTGTAATGATGCAAATGAACAATTTCTATGATAAGGTTCTTGCCGATTCTGGTAAAGAAACTTTGATGAACATAGAACCAGCAGACATAGAACCCGCCTTAAAAACGTACTTGAGAAAAAGGACGAAAGAGGAAGAGGAAGCCCACTCTGAAGCCATCATGAATTATATGGAGGCTATTATGGAAGGCGGCGAAGGTGTTCTGGATGACGAGGTTGTCCGCTTCTCCTTTGCCAACGATTTAAGGGGCTTGGCCACTTGGGCCTATAAATCCTCGGAATATATTGGTGAAGAGGTGCTGGCCTATGCACCCATACCAGGGGAGTACATCCCTTGCGGCGATCTGCAGACATTGACAGGCGGAAAAGCTTGGTCTTTGTAAATCGCAAAGCACTCGAATCAGAAAAGCCTCCAGTTTTGGGGGCTTTTTTAGTTATCCACAGTAACAAAAATACCCCGGAATGTTCTATTGTGGGGTGAACTTGTCCGAGGTATTAAATCAATAAACACTATCACACGTACTGTAATCCAGCACTAAAACTGGTGGTAAAAATAGGCATCACTGCAACAAAATTCTTAACCGTCCCAGTTAACTTTTTCTTTTTTTCCATCCATTTTTAATGGAAAACGAAGGCCTTGGTTTGCGTGGACAAAGATTGAAAAATACGGTCAAATTCTAAAGTGGCTACGCCAGAAACAACGACAAAGTTTTTAACATAAAATGTTGACATCTAGAGGAAAGCAAGAAATCGAGTTGACTAACGGGAATAGAACCACATAAAACAAAAAAGACCAAGAAGGGAATTAACATCCCTACTTGGTCAAACTTTTATGATGAACCGGCCAAAGCCATATATCACCAAAGAGTACGGCCTCTTCAATCCTGGTTTAAAAGATTCTTTTCGTTCTAGGTAGTTCCCCCGAAACCTAAAATCAAATCCGAATCACACCCTGATCAAAGATGAATTGTGCAAGCGGTTTATACAATCAGATGATTGGTTGCTGTGGCCGTACAATTTTTTGGTAATACAAAATTTTAAAGAACATTTGGAGCCTAAGCTATTTCTTCACGACCATTTCCTTCCAATCCTCATTCCATTTAGTCTCTTTCTTTTCTGCCACCGAGGCAAAGATCAAGGCTACAACAAAAATCAAGAACAAAACAATGCATTTTCGCATGGCTCCAGTATCTATTGGTTTATTAGTCAGGCCGAAGATAATTAACAACAAATATGCAATAGGGGTTCTATGTATAAATTGCATCATTTTATGTATAATTGGTTTTGCCATTTTTTCGCCGTTTGTAATCCTTTTCTTGTTTTTTGATTTTGATACTCTTAAAAAATGCGGCTTTTTCCCTTGATTTTGATTTTTATACCAGTTATACGTGCTGCTGATCCATTAACACATAATTTTAGCACTATGTGAAGAATAATTCTAAATTTGAATTTAGGTATATAGTTTTATGATAGAAGCCGTAATCGTTGATGATGAAATCAAGGCCCTTCAGAGTTTGAGTTGGGAGCTGACCAATTTGAGCGATGAGGTGGATATTATTGCATCCTTTACAGATGCCCGCGAAGCCTTGAACTATTTGGAACAGAACACGCCCGATTGTTTGTTCCTCGATATCGAAATGCCCTCCATGGACGGTTTTCAGTTCATCAAGAATCTAAAGAACAAGGATTTTCCAGTTGTCATCACCACAGCTTACAATCAATATGCGCTACAGGCCCTGAAGAACGAGGCCATCGACTATCTTTTAAAACCCATAGATTCCGATGATCTTGAAGTAACCCTGGCCAAAATCAAAAAATACAACGCCAAAAACCTGACGGTAGAACGATTGGAGAAAATATTGCTCAACTTCAATTCAGAATCACAGAGCAAAAAAATTACCATCAACACCGACGGTAAGCTCGTTTTCCTGCACAGCGACGATATTCTTTATGCAGAATCCGACGGTAACTACAGTACCATTTTTTTGACGGACGGCCAAAAGATCCTACTCACCAAAAAATTAAAGGAGGTCAATTCCCTGCTTCCCGAAAATTGTTTCTTCCGCATACACAATTCATACATCATCAATCTTAATAAAATAAAGGAGTTCCTAAAAACGGACGGCTACGTAGTCTTGGAATCCAACCATAAAATCCCAGTATCCCGGCAAAAAAAATCCGACTTTTTGGATATGCTCTAATACCCGTATTCCCGTGCCCACATCAAAGTTCCATCCCATCGAAAACCTGTATCGAGCACAAAGGTCGGCGGTTACGGCTTTCCTTTTTTTCTTGGTTCTAAGGGGATTGGAAGCCCAAGAAATTCCAGAAGTATTTCAGGAAAAAGCGGAAACCCTTGTTCAGTTACAACCAAAAACTTATGAAGTACTAGATCAAGAGCTTTATGAAGAAAAAAAGGACACCACCCTTCTGCGATATTTTGCCGACTTGAGTGCTGCGAACGATTATCCAGTGGGACAATCCTATGCGCTGAATCAATTGGGCATGAAATACCGCAACTTTTCCCAATACGAAAAGTCTGTCAACCTACATGAACAGGCACTGGAGGCGGCAGAAGAGGGTAATAGTACCGACTTTAAGATTTTGAGCCTTAATATGCTCGGGGTGGTCTATAGACGCACGGATGCCATTAAAACCGCTTTGGACTACAACCAAAAAGCCCTCGAGTTAGCAGAAGGAGTGGAGAACCCATCCAACCACATCAAGCGCAGTATCAATGTGGCCCTGAACGGAATCGGAAACCTGTACCAAACCTTGGAACAGTACGATTTGGCCATTATGCAGTTTAAAAGGGCCCTAAAACTGGAAGAGGAGCTGAACAATAAGTTGGGCTTGGCCATCAATCACCAGAACATCGGACATTGCTTGGAAGAAAAAGGTGATTTGGAGGGTGCACTGGAAAACTACAGAAAGTCCTTGGCCTATAACGAGGAAATCGATTCGGATATCGGCCGTGTCATTTGCAAGAATAGTTTGGCCCAAATCTACTTGAAGCAGGACATGCCCTATCTGGCCCTGGTACTCTTGGAACCCTTGCAGGAAGAAGCCAAAAAAATTGGAGACTTTTCCATTACTTCCTTGGTCTACATCAACACAGGATGGGCCCATACCAAACTGGCTAACTACAAAGTGGCAGAAGATTTTATCCAAGAGGGATTAAAAATGGCGCAAAACCGAAATATTCCCACCAATATCCTCTATGGATACGAAAAAATGACGTTTTTAGAACAAACCAGGGGCGATTTCAAAATGGCATATGAGTTCTACAAAAAGGCATCCGAATCCGAAAAGCAGATTTCAAGTGCTACGAATCTACGGTACATGAACGACATCATCGTTCGGTACGAAAATGAGAAAAAGAACAACCAGATCGCGGTGTTGGCCAAAGAGAATGAAATTGTGCGGTTACGACTTAAAAAAAACCAGACAACGCTTTTGGTCAGTGCGTTGATTGTAGGACTGATTTCGTCCATCCTTTATATTCTTTACCGTCAATACCAGAGCAAAAACGAAAAAAGGGTGCTCACTTTGGAGCAGCAAATGCTGCGCAGCCAAATGAATCCACACTTTTTGTTCAATTCGTTGAATTCCATTAAGCTGTACATCATTAACAACGAACAGAAAAACGCTGTTCACTACCTAAACAAGTTTTCAAAACTCGTCCGTAAGATTCTGGAGGCATCTTCACAAAAGGAAATCCCATTGTCGGAAGAATTGGAGACCATGGAACTTTATATGAACATTGAAAACATACGCTTTTCCAATGAAATCGATTTTAAAATTGAGGTAGAGGAAGATATCAATATCGACAACATCAAAATACCTTCGCTCACCCTGCAACCCTTTTTGGAAAACTCCCTCTGGCACGGATTATCACCAAAAGAAGGGGATAAAAAAATCCAGATCAACGTAAAACACAAGGACAAGGGCCATGTTTCCATAGAGATTGTGGACAATGGCATTGGGCGCACCATGGCCGAGGTAAACAAGGAAAATCGGGTATTGAAACGCAAATCACTTGGAATTCGCATCACCAAGGAACGCTTGGCCAATTTTGCCAAGGACTACCAGAACAAATTTGATGTGGATATTTTGGACCTGTTCGATGAGAACGGGGATCCCAACGGAACCAAAGTGGTATTGGACATCCCTACGATTTAGCGCTTGCTGCCGCGACCTCTTCCAGTTCGCTATACCACTTTTTGCCAAACTTTTTGATCAAGGCATCCTTTACAAATTTGTATATCGGCACCTTTAGTTCTGCCCCCAACGTACAGGCAGGGTCGCATATTTCCCATTTGTGGTAGTTCACCGCGGTGAATTCGCTGTACTCCCGTGTGCGAACAGGGTATAAATAGCAAGAAAGAGGTTTTTTCCACTTGGTAGCTCCCGCTTCGTAGGCAGCTTCGAGACCGCATTTGGCAATGCCCTTATCGGAAAAGATCACATAAGCACATTCATTGTTGTCCACCAAAGGAGTTTCCCATTCTCCATCTTCACCTTTTACAAAAGCACCCTGTTCTTCAATGGCAGCAATACCTTCAGGACGCAAAAACGGTTTCACCTTATGGTAGATGTCCACCAATTTATCGGTTTCAGCATCTTCCAATGGCGCCCCGTATTCTCCTCCTACACAACAAGCACCTTTGCATGCGGTTAGGTTGCATACAAAATCGTTCTCCAAAATCTCTTCGGATACAATGGTTTTTCCAATCTGGAACATAGTCTGCCCTTACTTTTTTGGCAAAGGTAATCCAAAACCAAAAAATTGATGATTTCTAAACATTTTATGTGATCCAAAAGTATTTTTTACCCGTAAATTTGCCGTCCGAAAAAAATGACGCCATGAATTTTAACGTAAAGGAAATAGCCACCGCTGGAATGATCTTGTTTGCCGTGATAGATATTTTGGGAAGTATCCCGATTATTTTATCGCTTCGCCGCAAAGTGGGGCACGTGCAGTCCGAAAAGGCCTCCATTGTGGCCACCTGTATCATGATTGCCTTCCTATTTGTTGGTGAAAGCATCCTAAAATTGATAGGTATAGATGTCAATTCCTTTGCTGTGGCGGGGGCTTTTATCATCTTTTTCCTAGCTATTGAAATGATTTTGGGCATTTCCCTTTACCGGGATGATGAGCCTGAGACGGCCTCCATTGTGCCCATCGCCTTTCCATTGATTGCCGGTGCGGGTACCTTGACATCCATTCTCTCCTTACGGGCAGAATACCATGTAGAGAACATTATCGTCGCCATAATTATAAACGTTATCTTTGTATACATCGTGCTAAAGTCCAGTGCCAAGATTGAACGGATTTTGGGCAAAAATGGACTTAATATTATTCGAAAAGTGTTTGGGGTGATCTTAATGGCCATTGCCGTAAAGCTTTTTGCCACCAATGTAAACGAGTTATTGTCGCACGCTGCTTAAAACAATGCTATGAACAAGACCTTCGCCGTAATTTTAATCGTACTTGCTTTGGCCCTTATTGCCTTTAACGTCACCTTGGTCGATTTTGAACAGCCTTTTCAGGGCGATAGCACCATTGCCCTTATCGGGATAGTGGCCTCGTTGTGTGCCATTGTGTTGATGTTGATTTTTATGACCTCCAAAAAAATCGACAAAAAACTAAAGGATTGATCTAAGGTTTCATTTCCACCGAACCAAGTTGTGAAGCTTCGATATCGGCCTTGTCCAACTCCTTGACCCGTTGCAACATGCTGTCGTAATCCCCTTTTATTTGTGCGGACACATTGGGTGAGAACAGTTGTTCGGCAATATTGGCTTTTAGGTAAGCTTTAATTTTGTCTTCGTAAGCGTAGAAGTCCAACTTTATTTTCCGGTCCAGCACAAATTGGATGAAGTTATCAAAAAGGATATCATCCACTCGGAATTCATCCAAAAACTCGTTTTGGGTGTACCCTTCATATCGGGTCCTATCCTCCTCCAAGTGCTCAAAAATAAACCTTGCAAAGAATTGATAGGTCTCATCCATACTCTCAATGGCTTCCTCTTGATTACTGCCAATAGGCACAAATACATCGGGAATGATTCCTCCACCACCATAGACTACCTTTCCTTTTGGGGTAACAAACTTTAAGGAATCGGCTACTTTGATACTGTCCGCAGAGAGCAGTTCTCCGCTTTCGTATCGCTCCATGAACCTATGGTAATAATCGTAGTTGCCATCCTTATAGGATTTTTGGATGGAACGCCCTGTTGGGGTGTAGTATCGGGAAACGGTCAGCCGAACCGCTGAGCCATCGCCCAAATCCATTTCGCGCTGCACAAGTCCCTTTCCAAATGAACGGCGCCCCACAATGGTCCCAATATCGTTGTCTTGCAAAGCACCTGCAATAATTTCACTGGCAGATGCGGAACGTTCATTGATCAACACATAAACGGGTTTGTCCTCAAAATCCCCTTTCTTGGTGGCATACGCCTTGTTGATTCGCCCTTTTTTGTTCTTGGTGAACAGAATCAATTTATCTTCACCCAAAAACTCATCGGCCAATTGCTCGGCAATACCCAAATAACCGCCAGGGTTGTCCCTGAGGTCGAGCGTTAACTTTTCGGCCCCGCGCAACTTCAATTTTCTGAGCGCGTCTTTGAACTCATCAAAGGTGGACTCGGCAAAACGATTGATTTTGATGTAGCCCATATCCTTGGTCAGCATGTAGTAGGCATCCACACTGCGGATAGGCACCCTATCCCGGACCACAGGAACATCCATCAGTTTATCTTCGCTCTTTCGATATACCTTGAGATTGACCTTTGTCCCTATTTTGCCTTTTAAGGTGGAAACCACATCGTCGTTGGCTATTCTACGTCCGAAAAGGGTGTCATTGTCGGCCATAAGGATACGGTCGCCAGGTTTGATGCCCCCTATGTAGCTTGGACCATTTTTAATGGTTCTGATTACGGTTATGGTATCGCGGTACATGTAGAAGCTCACTCCTATTCCAGCAAAATCCCCTTTCATGCTTTCCGCAACGTCCTTCATTTCATCTTTGGGAATGTATACAGAGTGCGGGTCTAACTTGCCCAAAATATTGTTGACGGTCACGTCCACAATGCTATCGGTATCCACATCATCCACATACTCATAGTCGATGTAGTCGATAAGCCTGTTGAGTTTATCCTTTTTGGAATTGGTGGAGAAGAGCTTCTCCGGCGAATCATTAAAATGGAGCTTGCCTCCGATAAATATGCCAAGGGCCACCGCTAAAGCAAGTAACGTGGGCCAAATATATCCTTTAATCTTTTTCATATAGCAATTATGGTTTTAAACCATTTCTTCCAAAACAGGCAAATGCACAATCTCTACGCCTGCCCTTTCCAGAAATTTTAATCCAGAGTCATCTTTGTATGCACTCTGGTATACCACACGTTTTATGCCAGCTTGGTGAACGAGCTTGCTACACTCCCTACACGGGGACAACGTAATGTACAAAGTGGCCCCTTCACAGGATTGTGTGGATGAAGCTACCTTGAGAATGGCATTGGCTTCAGCATGGAGTACGTACCATTTTGTGTAGCCCTCTTCGTCTTCACAGTAATTCTCAAAACCAGTGGGTGTTCCATTGTAGCCATCGGAAATGATCATCCTATCCTTGACGATAATGGCGCCGACCTGCCTTCTTTTACAATACGATAGTTTTCCCCACTCTTGGGCCATCCGCAAGTAGGCCTTATCGTATTTTTCTTGTTTGCTCGCCTTCATAAATCCAAAAACGCTGATATTTAACTAAATATACCTGCTTTACAAGACCCTCACAACCTTATTCGATAAAATTTAACGAAGGTTCCTACTTGGGGAACGTAGCAATGAGCAGGGGTATTGTAATGGCAATGATTAAAATTGATGCTACTGCTATAAAAATGGAGCGCCTTACCTTGAATAGGTCCAAAACTACATAGGCGATGGCCAAAACCACCAATATAATGGTAACCTGGGACAGCTCGATTCCCGTGGCAAAACCCAACAAGGGGGTAATCTTGTCCTCCTCCTCTGCCATCAACATTTTAAAGTAATTGGAAAACCCAAAGCCGTGGATCAGCCCGAAGAATGCCGTGGCCAACGCATGAAGAAAAAGACCCACATCCAACGCTTCCTTGTATACATAGGTGAAATTGAAAAGGGCCGTAAGCAGAATGGTTATGGGAATCAGGAATTCAATCAAACCGACATCCAAAGTTGCCACTTCGTAGACCGATAATGCCAAGGAAACGCAATGCGCTACGGTAAAAATCGTGGCCAAAATGACTACCCGCTTCCAATACCTAAAGGTAAAGGGTACGGCCAAGGCCGACAAAAACAGGATATGGTCATAAGCGCCAAAATCCAGCACGTGGTCCAGCCCCAACTTGATGTAGAACAAAAACTCTTGCATAATATATTGGTTAAGAAATACCTCTTTCTTTTTGTATGGTCTCGTAAGCTTTTTGCACTTCCTTGAACTTCTCCTCTGCTCCTTTTCGTATGGCTTCGTTCTCCGTCACCACCCTATCCGGATGGTACTTTTTGGCCATGGTACGGTAGGCCTTCTTCACTTCTTCATCCGTAGCCGTCTTTTCGATCTCCAAAATTTTATAGGCCGTATCCGCCGATTTGATGAACATGGCCATGATACTCTCAAAATCGTGTTGGCTCAACCGAAAGTACCCGGCAATTTCACGGAGTTTTTCAACTTCTGCCTTGCTCACCTGCCCATCGGACTGGGCAATGCCGAACAGAAAGTGCAACATTTGCAACCGCACCTCGTAGCGGGTTCGTTGCACCATAAAATTACAAATTCGCTGGGCGGATATTTCCCTTTTTTTGATGACCTCGTTGAACGTCCTGAAAATGGCATTGGCCTTTTCCTTGCCGTAGGTGCTCAGAAAATATTGTCGCACATAGTCGAGCTCCCGCTGATTTACCTGTCCATCGGCCTTGATGATGATAGAGCACAACGAAAGAAGGTTCAACTCAAAATCGGCCGGAGAAACCGATTGCCGCGTCACATTTTCGAAAATGGAACCTGACCTGCTACCGGAACCTCCCAGATTATCCAAGAATGTCCCCACGATAAATCCCAAAACCGCTCCAGGAAACCTAAACATAAAATAACCGAGAAAGGCGGCTATCCACTTGATCATGCATCAAAATTTAAAGGGCAAAGATAGGGGTTTGATTGACAAACAAAGCTTTATGCAATGTTAAGGGTGATGAAAAAAACCAAACGATCCCTTATCTTTGTCACCTAATTAAATCGAAGCCTATGTATCCAGAAGAATTGGTAAAACCTATGCGCGAAGACTTGGCCGGAGCCGGGTTTGAAGAACTACATACAAGCGAAGCCGTGGAAAACGCCCTTAAAAAGAGTGGCACCACATTGGTTGTAGTTAATTCGGTTTGTGGCTGTGCGGCGGCCAATGCCCGACCTGCAGCCAAATTGAGCCTTCAAAATAGTAAGACACCCGACAACTTGGTGACCGTTTTTGCAGGTGTGGACATGGATGCCGTGCAAACAGCAAGAAACCATATGGTTCCGTTTCCTCCATCTTCACCAAGCATGGCCTTGTTCAAAGATGGGGAGTTGGTGCACATGATCGAAAGACACCACATTGAGGGCAGACCTGCCGAGCTTATCGCGGAAAACCTGATGGAAGCCTACAACGAGCATTGCTAACATTGGGCAAATCCTATAACAAATAGCCACCTTAATAGGTGGTTTTTTTATTTTTACGCAACCTATAAAACCATCATAGTGCTAAAATTGTTATCCTATCCTTTGACCATTCTCTTTTTCCTGTTGTTTGGTCTGGTATTGGTCATTTTTCATCCCATACAATGGTTGTGTCTCAATCTGATTGGATATGATGCTCACAAAAAAAGTGTCTCCGTCCTCAATTGGTTTATCATGCGGTGCACGAATGTTTTGGGAACCCGGTATACTTTCAGAAACCAACAGCAACTTCCAACGGATAGACCCCTCATCATTGTGACCAACCACCAAAGCATGTACGATATTCCACCGATTATCTGGTACATGCGCAAGAACCACCCAAAGTTTGTCAGCAAAATTGAATTGGGAAAAGGCATCCCGAGCGTTTCCTATAACCTACGCCATGGAGGTTCTGCGTTGATCAACAGAAAAGACCCAAAGCAATCCATTGCCGAGCTTCAAAAGTTGGGCAAGTACATCGAAACCAACAACCGCAGTGCCGTGATTTTTCCTGAAGGCACCCGAAGCCGAAACGGGGTGCCCAAGCCCTTTAGGACCACTGGCCTAAAAGTGATGATGAAAAATGCGCCATCGGCTTTAATTGTGCCCATCAGCATTAATAATTCGTGGAAATTGCTGCGCTACGGCAAATTTCCTATGGGATTGGGTTCCCATGTCACCTTTGATGTGCATCCGCCCATAGAAAATTCGGGAAACCCTGATGAGCTCATCACCCAAATTGAAAACCTAATTGTTTCTGGGGTCAAAACGGGATAATAATGGAAAACCAACTTATTCAAAATACAATTGCCTTTGTAAAGGAAGAACTAAACGATGCCGAAGGAGGTCATGATTGGTTCCATATCCAACGTGTTTTCAATACTTCCAAACTTTTGTTACAGCATGAAGAAGGTGACTCCCTTGTGGTGCAATTGGCCGCTTTGCTGCACGACATTGCAGACCCCAAGTTCCATAATGGAGACGAGCAGATAGGACCACAGACCGCCCGTGATTTTTTGGAGACACAGCAGGTTTCACACGAAACCACAGCGCACGTGGTCAATATTATACGCCACATGTCCTTTAAAAATAGTCTGGAGCAGGATGGGGAGACATTCACTTCCAAAGAAATGGACATTGTTCAAGATGCCGACCGATTGGACGCCATTGGTGCCATTGGCATTGCCAGGGCCTTCAACTACGGAGGCTTTAAAAATAGGGAACTGTACAACCCGAACGTGCCCCCTAACCTCAACATGACCAAGGAGGAATATAAAAAATCCAAAGCGCCCACCATCAACCATTTCTACGAAAAATTGCTCTTGCTCAAGGACGGGATGCGTACCCCAACTGGAAAAAAACTGGCCCAAAAACGGCATCAATTTATGTTGGATTATCTGGAACAGTTTTACAAGGAATGGGAAGGGTCAGTATAAATCCTAGACTTTCTTTTTCCCCTTTTTTGTATCTTGGGAACTCACATAAAAAATCAAACTAAACAAGATGCAAAGAAGAAAGTTCATCAAAAATACCGCAGCGGCTTCGGCTGCGTTTTCCATTGTTCCGAGTCATGTGTTGGGCAAGACCCACGTTCCTCCCAGCGACACCCTGTATGTGGCAGGCTTTGGTGTTGGTGGTAGGGGAAATAACGTTATCAATGGACTCAACGATACGGGGCGGGTTAAATTCGTGGCCTTTTGTGATGTGGATGACCGCCGTGCCCAAGAAACCTACGAACAGTTTCCCGATGTAAAACGATTCAAAGACTTCCGCAAGGTTTTTGATGAACGCTTGAGCGATATCGATGCGATTATGGTGGCGACTCCTGACCATACCCACGCTACCATTGCACTGCCTTTTATGCGTGAGAAAAAGCACGCCTATGTGGAAAAACCGCTCACGCACAACATACAAGAAGCCCGATTGATGACCAAGGTAGCCCGCGAAAATGGGATTACCACCCAAATGGGGAACCAAGGAGCTTCCAGCGATGATAGTCGTATAGCCCGCGAATGGGTGGAATCCGGTATTATTGGAAAGGTACACACCATCGATTGTTGGACCAACCGACCTGTATGGCCCCAAGGAGTGCCCATGCCTACCCAAAAGGACCGTATCCCAAGAGGATTGGATTGGGACCTTTGGTTAGGGCCGGCCAAAATGCGGGATTACAATGATGCCTATCTTCCTTTTAAATGGAGAGGGTTTTGGGATTTTGGAACTGGTGCCTTGGGTGATATGGGCTGTCACATTATGGAAACGCCCTTCAGTGTGCTGGACCTGGGGTATCCTACGGAGGCCGAAGCCAGTTGCACTACCGTTTGGGTAGATGATTTTGTGGAGGCGGATTACAGTCATTCCTGTCCTCCTTCTTCCAAGATACACCTCAAGTTTGAGCACGAAGAGCACGGCGATATTGCCCTAAACTGGTACGATGGTGGTTTGAAACCAAATTTACCCGACGAATTGAAAGATGGCGAAACCATTGGTGACAATGGTGGTGGAACGGTAATCTATGGCGACAAGGGAATCTTGGTGTGCGACACCTATTCCAGAAACGCCCGTTTATTGCCCTCCGAAATGATGGAACTCTACAAAGCCCCTGCTGCCAAATACCCTCGTGTACCCGGGGGCATGGATGGTCATATTGCCAACTTTGTGGACGGTTGCCAAAACGGAACGCCAACTTCTTCCAATTTTGAAAAAGCTGGAAAACTAACAGAGACCGTGTTGATGGGGAACCTTGCCGTAAAAGCCTACCAGTATAAAGAATTACAGCCTGGCAAAACTGCAAGGGACTGGAACCCCTACAATTCCCCAGGGCGAAGAAAGTTGATGTGGGATGGTGAAAACATGAGAATTACCAACTACGAGAAAGCCAACGAATGGGTAACGCGCGATTACCGTGAAGGCTGGGAGTTGGAATAAGTAATCCAAGAAAATTGATATAAAAAATGGTCCGTTCGGGGCCATTTTTTGTTCTCAATACATCAGGTTAAGGAGGATATTCAAAGTTTTAGTTAAGTCAATTCGAAATGAGATGCGAAGGAGCGATGGGGAAATCTGTTAAAAAAACTGAAGTTCAAATGTAAAGTTCAAACTCAAAAGACAAGTTCAAGGTTTAGGGTTCAAGCCTAAAAAAAAAAATCATTTCCAATGACAAAGAACCCTATTAGTGCTAATTCGTGACATTAGTGTCAAATGCCCACTCACAACTCGCAACACGAAACACGCAGCTCTAAATTTCGGACTTCGGACTTCCAACAGCCCATCAAACCAAGCCTATTTTCTATCGTCTTTTCTCTCCTGGGTCTTGATTCTTGGCTCTTGGCTCCTCACTGAACTTGGTTCTCGATACATTTTTTACCTCTTTTTTGCAAAAATTGCCAAAAAACACTCGAACTGACAATCTAACTCGGAACACGAAACCCGAAACCCATAACTCGTAACTCCCAACTTCGGACTCCTGACTTCGGACTTCCAACTGCTAACAAAAACTCAAAACAACTTTAGCTGCCCATCTTTGTACTGTTCATGAAGTTCTGTGTTCAGGGCAGGAAAGCTTTTATCCCGAAAATATTTTTTCTTGGCGAGTTGTGCCATGTGATGGATTTGCTCCGCAATTTTGCCCTCTCCCCTTGTTCGGGTTCCGAATCTGGAATCATTTACCGTTCCTCCATGGCAATCTTGTATTTGGTGCAGCACCTTTTCGGCCCTGTCTGGCATGGCCTTTCTGAGCCAATCCGAAAACAGTTGCCCAATCGCACCGTTCAGTCGAACCACCGTGAGGCCAAACGAACGTGCACCATGGTCGGCCACGGCTTTGGCCAATGGTAACAGTTCATGCGAATTGATTCCAGGAATCATGGGCGCCAACATCGCGTTTACAGGAATATCATTTTCAGATAGGGTTTGGATGGTTTTGAGGCGCTTTTGGATGGAAGCCGTTCGAGGTTCCAGTAAACGCCTTGTTTTTTCGGACAACGAAGTGACCGAAATATATACGCCAACCAAACCATACCGACTCAATTCTTTCAATAGATCCAAATCACGTAAAACAAGGGCGTTTTTGGTAATGATGCCTACGGGATGCCGATATTTTAAAAACACCTCCAAACACTTTCGGGTGATTTCGTATTCCCGTTCCGCAGGTTGATAGCAATCCGTATTGCCTGAAAGTACGATGGTCTGTGCCTTCCAATTTTTATGTTTGATCTTGGCTTCCAAAAGTTCTGGGGCCGATTTTTTAATCAAAATCTTCCGTTCAAAATCCAACCCGGCACTATAGCCCCAATACTCGTGCGAATTTCGGGCGTAACAGTACACGCATCCATGCTCACATCCTTGATAGGGGTTCATGGAGTACTGCATGCCCACATCGGGACTCTCCACTTTATTAACTATGGTCTTGGGAAAAATGGGAATGTAGGTCGTTTTGTTGCTTTCCGCTTCTTCTCCCTCCAACCGACAGAACTCCAAAAAATCATCCCGAAGTTCAAAAGAATGCTGCAAAAACCGGTTATCGGTATTCTGCTGTGCGCCTCTTCCTTTGATATAGTTTTCGAGATTCATGTATTGGATTTATTCCAAATATATGGATTATTTCCTTTGTTTAATTGTTTAAGGTTGACACTAATTTCACGGATTATCTCGAATGCAGCGGCTCCCTTTCCATACCGGCATCGAGTCCAGTCAGGCCATTGGCAACCGCACGGAATGACACCGAAATATCCGATTTAGCTCTTTCGGACTTCCTAAAGATTTCTTGACCTGCCTGCTGCAGACTGCCAATTAAGAAGCTTTCACTAGTTCTCGATACATTTTTTGGCTCCTTTTTTTCAAAAACGCACCAAAAAACACTCCTTTATTAAAGTCGAGATAGCGGTTTTTGCATTGTTTGCAAGAAACCAGTCGTTCAGATCTTGTCATAATCATTGGTTAGTGATTTATTGAAACGAGCTTTATATTTCGCTTATTGCCTATCCAATCTTAAAGGGACATATCTCTTATTCTGATTCTTATCGGATAAATAGGAATTACTGTTTTGCAACGGAATGCAAGAGCGTATTTATATGGATGAAGAGCCATTGGTAATCAGAAGCTTAGAACTATCAAAAATGATAAAAGCTTGTCATTCATTTATAGAAAAAGTAACAATAATGTTACAAACTGCTCAACTTAAATTATTTTTAGGTCACTATGGATAAAAATGTACTTGGGTCATCATTGATTTCGTGCTGTTTGGAACCCAAAACGGGTTATTATCGGGATGGATTCTGTAATACGGGTATTGATGATACGGGAAAACACGTGGTGTGCGCCATTATGACGGATGAGTTTTTACAGTTCTCAAAAAGCAGAGGGAACGATTTGATAACTCCCATGCCATTTTATCAATTTCCAGGCTTGAAAGCTGGGGACAAATGGTGCCTCTGTGCCTCACGTTGGAAAGAGGCCTATTTGGAGGGAGTTGCGCCACCTGTGTTATTGGAAGCTACCCATGAGAAAGCGCTCAAATACGTTTCGTTCGAGTCGTTATTGGAGCATAAGGCGTAGGAGGAAGTCCTCCGGTATCCTAATTTTTATTCACCCGGTATGTGATGTTCCTGTTGGTGATTACAGTAGCTATCACCGTGAGGGAGACATTGGCTTCATCGCAAAGTACACTGTTGTCCACAAACTCCATGCTACAGAGTGAGGGTGTAGAGGACCCAGAGCCATCCATGCGTTCGCCGATAATGATATCCGTGGCCAAACTACTGTCCAAAGGAGAATTTGGAGGTGCTACGGCATACACCGTGGAACTTCCATTGGCGGTGTAGGTTACTTCCCCGGTAGCTTCGTTATAAGCTACGGAATACGGATTGTTTCCGCTCAAAAAATTTCCAAAATCTTGGGTAAAGGTTTCGGTAAGACCGGTTACGGAGTTGACTACGTCAATTTCCAATCCCATTTCATTGGGCCTAAAGTGATAGATTCTAAAATTACCCGCGGTAACAATGTCGGCTTGACTTTCTTGATCCTGATACTCGAAGGAGACTTCAAAACTTGTAAAATTAAAAATACCCGAAGAGTTAGGCACCACAATATCAAAACCTGTTGATCCACCTGAGCCTGTCGGAAAATGTATCCCGCAACCTGTTTGTGCTGCATTGGGGTTGACAGAGGTGGCGTTGGGGCCTATGGTAGCTGTGGTTATGGTCGGAGTATCAAAATCAAAGCGGGAAACCACTTCGCTAGGTGAGCCATCGTCGCAAACCCGATAGGTAAAGCTATCTGTTCCTATAAAACCTGTATTTGGGGTGTAGTCAAAGCTGCCATCGCTGTTCAGGTTCAAAACGCCGTTGGCTACGTCAGCCACGGGCGTAGTTTGCACACTCATGGTGGCATTTCCGTTGGCATCTGAGTCATTTTGGAGCAAACCGTTGGATGCTGCAACGTTCAAAGTGCTGTTAAGTCCTGCCGTGTAGCTATCATCCGCTGCAACAGGTGCCGCTTTTTGGGCATGAAGCATAGCTGGAGTTATAAGGAACACTGCTAAAAGGGCTACTATAAATGAAAACTGATTGAGGTTTATCCTTTCCATACATTTTCGAAACTAGTCCATGGAAAAGGAGATGTGAAATTAATGTTGTGACTGTTAAAAAAACAGAGGTGACAGTACACTTTTAAGGTATTAATCCTCCTGAAGCCCACTATTTTGCGGGGAAACGCTGTAAGAGAAGACTGTCAAAACCTTGTTGTTGTGGAAGTTAAAGTATCCCTTTTTAAACTCATGCGAAGGTTCTGTCGGGTCTTCCATCAAGTTTGGTTACCATCCACTTCGCGACCCAATTTTCCAAGATAGCTCCGAAGGCTCGGTTATTGACCTTTTACAACGCTAACCGTCACTAACAACTGACCCACATGACGTTGGCTATGTTCGGCAGCATGGAAAAGCAATCCGATTAGCGTTGTGGGCAGCTTTTTGCGGCCCACAAAACGTTCGTCGGTCAGCGTGTTTTCTGGAATGGTTTTGAAATAGACCAAAGCTTCATTCACTTTGTCCTCCAATGCCGAAATCAATTGTTCGCTGGTAGGTGCTCCTTCCCCATTCCCTTCATTTTTTAGGAATTCGAACTGTTCCTCCGTCAAGAGCTCTTGTTTGGCATAAGTTAGTAATCGGTCCAGTACCCCGGTCATGTGCCTGAGGTGGAATCCTACCGAAGCCCTGCCATAGGCTTTTTCCCAAAGTTGCTCTTCCGGGAACTCGGCCAAATATTCCTTTACTTCCCTCACGGACTGTAGCAAGGCATGTGCTGCTGGCTGTAAGAGTGCAGGGACATGGGGTACGGGACCGCTTAACCAATATTCCAAGGCGGAGGACATAGCAATTATTTAAAAGTCCCGATAATCTCCAGCCAAAAACTGATTGGCCTTCTCCTCTTTGAATTGCGCCGTTTCCGCATCCCAATGCAGGGTTTCACCTGGGAAACGCCCAGCAATGGTTCCCAATAAAATAGTTTCCGTCAAACGGGCGGCATAATCAAAAGGTGCGGTTGTGGTATCCTTGCCCAAGCAGGCATCCACAAACTGGTGGTAGTGCTTTGGTCCTTCTGTGCCATAATTACGGATGGGTTCACCCAAATTATGCTCCTCGGATACTTTGGCAATCTCCTTGGAAATGTCCACATATTTACCGCGCACGATTTTTTTGGGCAATTGCATAAAGTGGGGCAGCAACAATCGACCTTTGGTGCCCACGAACATAGCACCTTGTTCTGGCAGTTCGTTTTCTCCTGCGACTCCTGCGTCCAAGGAAATACTGTTCCCGTCACTTTTTTGGGCAGCAGCGTTGTCTCTTTTCATTTCCATTCCGGGCAACATGAGGTCTTCGTGCATTTCTGGTGCACCGGGGCCATCGTACCAAATCCATTTTAAGGACTTTCCTGTGTACTTGGTGCCAGGGAATTCATAGGTGACCGTATTCTTTTCCGGGAAACCAAATCCGTTGGGAGGGCGGCATTCCGTCATAATGGTTCTGGGTACATCAAGCTCCAACGCATTGTAAGGCGTATCAAAAATATGGACTCCCATATCGCCCAAGGTACCACAGCCGTAATCCATCAATTTTCTCCAGTTCCCTGGGTGGTACATATCCTTTTTATAAGGTCGTTTGGTGGAAGTGCCCAACCAAAGGTTCCAATCCAATTGCTCTGGAACCGGATCTTCGCCTTCGGGCAACGGTCCATCATACCCCCAATTTTTGGGTGACCATGCATGTACTGTATGAACTTTACCGATGATTCCGGACTGAATCAAAAGTGTGGCCAATTTATAATCGTAAAAGGAGTGCACCTGAATCCCCATTTGCGTCACCAAGCCTTTTTCGGCGGCCACCCGTTTCATTTCCCTAGATTCGGAAACATAGTGGGTGAGCGGTTTTTGACAGTACACTGGCTTGTCCATGTTCATTGCCATCAATGAGGCAGGGGCGTGCGTATGGTCGGGCGTGGAAACGATGACCGCATCGATTTCATCTCCCATTTCTTCCAACATCACACGATAGTCAAAAAAGATACGTGCGCCCGGATGCATTTTGTGCGCAGCCGATAGGTTGATGGCATCCACATCGCAAAGGGCGATTACTTCAACTGCTTCATGGGAAGATACGGCCTTGAGGTCCTCCATGCCCATATTTCCTACGCCAATATGTGCCGTTCTTAGTTTGTCTTTGGGGAATCCTGCCTTAAGAATGGAAGGCGCCAACATAATTCCCAGTGCTCCCACACTACTCTTTTTGATAAATTCTCTTTTGTTCATGGTCTGGAGGTTATTATAGTTTTCTAATTTTTATGTTTCTGAACCAAATGGGGCTCGCATGATCTTGTAGGGCAATGTAGCCCGTTTTGTATTTCCCATAATCGGGAGCGTTGTCCCATTTCCCTGAATTCTTTTTGGCTTTCCAGTCTTCGGACCAAGGCTCAAACTCCAATAGTTTTTTGCCGTTGAGCCAATGCTCTACTTTTTCTGGAGTGAACACAATTTTTGAGGAATTCCATTCCCCAATGGGGTTCAGTTGCTTTTGCGATTCGTCTGCCGTATGCATGGCGTAATCCGCTCCCGTTTTTTGCCAATCTTGAAGGAGTTCGGGATGTTCGGCGCCAAACTGTGAGTTGTACCCGGTTAGATCGTGGATATCGGCATAATTCTCATCATCGATGATTTGATATTCAGGCGATACCTCCGGCGGTCCATCGTAGCCTTCCTTAACGTGATAAAAAATACCACTGTTGGCTCCCTCGGGAATTTTCCATTCCAGATAAAGCTCAAAATTGTCAAACTCTTCTGCGCCGTAGATAATATCCTTGCCACCGGTATAATCCTGTTCAAGTCCCAATTCGGTGTCAAACGTAAGTACGCTGTCCTTAATGGTCCATCCAGGTGGGAGGGAGTCCATGTTGTAGCCCCGCCAGCCGTCCAAACTGGTACCATCAAACAAATACACCCATTCGGGTTGTTCTGTGGTTGTTTCGGGAGGGGTTGATTGTTCTTTTTGTTTGGATTGGTCTTTGCAAGCGGCCAACGCCAAAAAGATGGCGGCAAGCCTCAAAAATTTAAGCATGGTTTAGATTTTGATTTTTATATGCTGGGTTAAAGTACAAAATATTGGATAACTTTTTTGTCGCTTTTTATTACATTTAAGGCTGACTAACTCAACACTTTAAAAATGAAGATTTGCTTTTTCAAGATCGGTATGCTCTTGCTTACCGCAACACTGTTTATTTCACCGGTCCATTCCCAGCGTAGGAACAAAAAACAAAGTGGGCCACAACAATACCCCGAAGAACTTTATTCAAGTTTGGAATACCGATTGATCGGTCCATTCCGTGGTGGACGTTCCGGAACCGTTGCTGGAGTACCAGGAAAACCTAACCTTTACTATTTCGGAGCCACAGGAGGTGGAGTTTGGCGAACTAAAGATGGCGGCGGCACCTGGGAGAATATCTCCGATGGTTATTTCGGAGGAAGTATTGGTGCCGTTGAAGTGGCCCAAAGCGACCCCAATGTCATTTATGTAGGTGGTGGAGAACAGACCGTTCGTGGTAATGTCTCCTCTGGTTACGGAGTCTGGAAGACGGTCGATGCCGGAAAAACATGGACATCGTTGGGATTGGATGAAAGCCGACATATTTCTAGAATGAGAATCCACCCAAAGGACCATAACATTGTTTACGCTGCGGTAATGGGCAATCTGTATAAGCCGACTACCGAAAGAGGTGTTTACAAAAGTACCAACGGAGGCGAAACATGGGAAAAAGTGCTGTATGCCAATGATATGGCGGGAGCCGTTGACCTTACCTTTGATCCGAACAACCCAAGGATTCTATATGCTTCCACATGGAGGATACAACGCACACCTTACAGCTTGAGCAGTGGTGGAGAAGGTTCCGCCCTTTGGAAGAGTACCGATAGCGGTGAAACATGGACGGAGATTTCCAAAAATAAGGGCTTCGCAACCGATACATTGGGTATTATCGGAGTGGCCGTAAGCCCAGTCAACAGCAATAGGGTGTGGGCCATGGTAGAAAACAAGGAAAAAGGAGGTCTCTACCGTTCCGATGATGCCGGAGCTACATGGACCTTGGTCAACAGTGATAGAAGTCTAAGGCAACGAGCGTGGTACTATACCCGTGTCTATGCCGATACCAATAATGAAGATGTAGTCTATGTGCTCAACGTGAGCTATCATAAAAGTACGGATGGAGGAAAGACCTTCAAATCCAACAACGCACCTCACGGAGACCACCATGATCTTTGGATTGCACCTGAAGATTCCAACCGTATGATCATGGCTGATGATGGTGGTGCCCAAGTAAGTTTTGATGGTGGGGAGACATGGAGTACTTATCACAATCAACCTACGGCACAGTTTTACCGGGTTACTACGGATGATGCGTTCCCATATCGAATTTATGTGGCGCAGCAGGACAACTCTACCATCAGGATCAATTACCGAAGTGATGATGGATCTATTGGAGAGGATGATTGGGAAGAAACAGCAGGAGGTGAATCCGCACATATTGCCGTTGACCCTGAGAACAACGATATTGTGTATGGCGGGAGCTACGGGGGCTTTTTGACCCGTGTGAACCATGCGAACAAAACGGTAAGAGCGGTAAATGTATGGCCCGACAACCCGATGGGACACGGTGCCGAAGGGATGAAGTACCGTTTTCAATGGAACTTCCCCATCATGTTCAGCAAACACGATCCCAATAAACTGTACACCTTTTCCAACCATGTGCATATGACGACCAACGAAGGTCAAAGCTGGGAACTGTTGAGTGGTGATTTGACCCGAAACGACCCTACCAAACTGGTTTCCAGTGGTGGACCCATCACTCAAGATAATACCAGTGTGGAATACTATTGTACTATTTTTGCCGCCAATGAAAGCCCATTGAAGGAAGGTCTGCTTTGGGTAGGTAGTGATGATGGACTTATCCATGTGACTAAAGATGGCGGACAAACCTGGGAAAATGTAACACCTCCCAACATGCCCGAGTGGAACATGATCAATAGCATTGAGCCTTCTGCATTTGATGAAGGAACCTGCTACGTGGCCGCTACGAGGTATAAGTTGGGCGACTTTGCGCCTTACCTCTACAAGACCACCGATTACGGAAAAACATGGACCAAAATCACCGATGGGATTGAAGATGAACACTTTACAAGGGTGGTTCGGGAAGATCCAAAACGAAAAGGGCTGCTGTATGCGGGTACCGAGACCGGAATGTATATCTCGTTCAACGATGGAGCCCAATGGGAGAAGTTCCAATTGAATTTGCCCATTGTACCCATTACCGATTTGACCATCAAGGATGACAACCTGATCGTAGCGACACAAGGTAGAAGTATCTGGGTTATTGACGATCTTACGGTATTACATCAATTGGACAATGCCAAAAAATCTGCTGATGCGATTTTGTACAAACCAAGGGACAGCTACCGAACCAAAGGCAGGGCGTCAAGAAGGCCATCAAAAACAGAAGGTGAAAACTTGGCCAGTGGGGTTATTACCCATTTTTACCTGAAAGATGTTTCCGAAAAGGACAGCATTGCGTTGACCTATAGCAAAATGAACGGAGATACCTTGGCCACCTACAGTACCTACGCCAAGGAAAAGGACAAAAAACTGGAAGCCAAGAAAGGCGGAAACACCTATGTTTGGGATACGCGAGGCAAGGGTGCCGAACGATTGGATGGCATGATCTTGTGGTGGGCCAACCTAAGCGGTCCAAAAGCGGTTCCAGGAACTTACAAGGTGCATTTGAACGTAAATGGAGAAACACAAAGCGAAAACTTTACCATTTTACCAGACCCAAGGGCCGAAGTTACCGTTGCCGATATGCAAAAACAATACGATTTTATCACCGAGGTGAACGAGACTGTGGACAAGGCCCATCAATCCATCAAGAAGATCAGGGCAATCAACGGAAAGTTGGATGAATTCATCAAAAAGTATAAGGATGAAGAAGCCACAAAAGCATTGGTAGAGAAAGCCAAAAGCTTGAAGGAAGAGTTTGGCTCCGTAGAAAAGGCACTCTATCAGACCCAAAACAGAAGTAATCAAGATCCTTTGAACTTCCCCATCAGGTTGACCAATAAATTGGCGCACTTGAACAGTTTGGTCTCTCTAGACGATTTCCCACCGACCGAACAGGATATTGCTGTCAAAAATGAAATGACACAAAAGATCAACGAGCAATTGAGGACATTCGATAATTTGATGGACAAAGAAATTGCTACCTTCAATGAAGAGTTCAACCAACTCAAATTGAATTATTTGAGCATAGAAGAATAAATAAACGAGCCCCTATGTTTTTGCATAGGGGCTTTTACATTACAGACATTCCAATACCAACCAACACTATGAAAAAAGGACTGCTTTTTTTGTTGAGTGCCATTTTTGGCACTCTAGCATTCGCACAGACGGCCAACGACTATTTTGAACCCATGATATTCAGGAACATTGGCCCGTTTAGGGGAGGACGTTCCGTGACTGCAAGTGGGGTAGTGGGCGACCCGCTCACCTACTATATGGGGACCACGGGTGGTGGACTTTGGAAAACTACCAATGCAGGCGGACAATGGGAAAACATATCGGATGGTTTCTTTGAAATGGGCTCCGTGGGTGCGGTTTCCGTATCGCCTTCCAATCCCAACATTCTCTATTGTGGTATGGGAGAGCATGCTCCAAGGGGGGTAATGACCTCCTACGGCGACGGTGTCTACCGATCCAATGATGCAGGAAAAACATGGATAAAACTGGGACTTGAAAAAACGCAGCATATCTCGCGAATCATTATCCACCCCACCAACCCAGATGTGGTGTACGTGGCTGCCCAAGGTGCTTTATTCGCGCCAAACCCTGAAAGAGGAGTGTACCGTTCTGTGGATGGTGGAAAAAATTGGGAAAAGATACTGTTTGTGGACGAAGGTACCGGAGCAGTGGAACTTTCTATGGATGCCAACAATCCCTTGGTGCTCTATGCCGCGATGTGGGAGCATCAGCGTAAACCCAATAAAGTCATCAGTGGAGGACCAGGAAGCGGATTGTACAAATCTACCGATGGCGGAGACACTTGGAAAGAAATGACCAAAGGGCTGCCTGAAGAAAAGGGAAAAATGGCCATTGCTGTGAGCCCTTCCAATTCGGAAAAAGTATACGCCTTGATCGAAAGTGATTCAGATTTAGATAAAGGAGGTCTCTTCGTCTCCAACAATGGGGGCGATAGTTGGCAGATGGTCAGTGGGGATAACCGGTTGGTACAGCGTGCCTGGTATTATATCGAAGTATTTGTAGACCCCAATGACGAAGATACGGTATATGTGTTGAGTGCCTCCATGTTCCGTTCCGAAGATGGTGGAAAAACTTGGGAGACTATTTCCGTGCCCCATGGTGATACCCATGACCTGTGGATCAATCCGAACAACTCGAAAAATATGGTTTTGGCGGATGATGGTGGAGCTACCATTACCTTCGATTATGGTGAAAACTGGACCTTGCAGGATAACATGCCCACCGCACAGTTTTACCGTATCAGCACGGATAATTTGTTTCCCTACAATATCTATGGAGGTCAACAGGACAATACCTCGGTAAAGATCGCCAGTCTTTCCGTAGGTCGATGGAGCATCAATCAAGAAGATTGGCATTATTCCGCTGGGGGAGAGAGTGCCTTTTTGGGCTTCGACCCCGACAATCCACGCTATGTGATGGGAGGCAGTTATCTGGGTACCATTGAATTGTTGGATATGGAATCCAAAATGTCCAGCAATGTCATGGCAGCACCAATACAATATTTGGGACGTGATGCACGGGACATGAAATACCTATACAATTGGAATGCACCCATTATTTGGTCCAAACACGAACCCGGAACTTTTTACCATGCGGCACAGTTGGTCCTCAGAACAAGAGACAACGGGGTGACTTGGGAGGAAGTATCACCAGACCTAACACGGGACCAAGATGAACTGCAAGGAAAGGGCGGAGGCCCCTACACCAATGAGGCTGTAGGTGCTGAAAACTACGGGACCATTTCTTATCTCTTGGAATCACCACACGAAGCTGGGGTGTTGATTACTGGAAGTGATGATGGACTGGTTCATATTACCAAAAATGGCGGTGCATCTTGGGAAGAGATAACCCCAAAGGGGCTAAAGGAGAGTTTGGTAAACGCCATTGAAGTTTCGCCACACGACCCAGCGACTATCTATATCGCAACTACCCGATACAAATTCAACGATTATACTCCTGCCCTCTACAAAAGCAACGACTACGGAAAAAGTTGGACCAATATTAGTGAGGGCATTCCCTACGGAGCTTTTACGCGAGTGGTCCGTGAGGATGAACAGCAGAAGGGATTGTTGTATGCCGGCACTGAAAAAGGACTGTATGTATCTTGGAATGACGGCAAAAAATGGGAGCCGCTGCAATTGAATTTACCCAAAACACCGATCACGGATTTAAAGGTGCACAAGGGCGATTTGATTGTGGCTACTTCTGGGAGGAGTTTCTGGATTTTGGACAATATCACAACCTTGGCCCAATACAAAGGAAACAGCAGTGAACTGAAACTGTATCAGCCAGAAGAAGCCATCCACGGTTATTGGGGAAGCCCATTGAGCAGAAATTCGTCCAATCTGTCAGGGACCAACCCTTTTGAAGGGGTCAACCCCGCCAATGGGATGGTCATCTATTACCATCTTCCGGAAAAAATGGATTCCACCGAAGTCACTATGGAAATCAAAAATGCACAGGGTAAAGTGGTACGGACCTTTACCTCCAAGAAGGATGAGGATTATATCCCGCACAACGGAGGAGGAGCGCCCCCTGCACCTACCTTGGGAACATCCAAAGGATTGAACCGATTTGTATGGGACCTTAAAACCCCCATAATGCCAGGTGTACCAGGTGTATACATTGAAGCGGATTTCACAGGGCACAAAGTGCCACCTGGAGCGTATACCATCCAATTAAGTGCAGGAGGAAATACCGTTACCACCCAAGGGATGATTGTGCCTACGCCCAACACCCATGTTTCGGAAGAGCGCTTTGCCGAGTACGATGCTATTATGACGGATTTTGAATCCAAGCTCACCGACATGCACAATATGGTAAACACCTTGAAAAGCGTTCAAGATCAACTAGCAAAATTGCTAAAGGACTTGAAAGACGAGGAACTCAAAAAAGAAGGACAGTCATTGCTCGACAAACTCAAGGAGTGGGACGAAGAGATGGTGCAGCGCAAATCGCAAGCCTATGACGATGTGGAGAATTTCCCCAACAAGTTTACGGCCGAGTATCTTTTTGTGATGAACCACAGCAATAGTTCGTTGCCACAGATCAATCAGCCCTCCGTGGACCGAAAGAAGGAACTGGATGCCCAATGGGTGGGATTAAAACAACGTGCGGAGACCTTAATGAAAACGGAAATCCCTAATTTTAACACCAAACTCTGGGATAAGGGCATTGGAGCCATCCGGATGTAACTCATAAAAACGTAGCAATTGCTGTACCCATACATCAAATCGTTGCACCTCATATTCGTGGTCACTTGGTTCGCAGGTCTTTTCTATATACCTCGACTCTTTATTTACCATATCGAAGCATGGCAGAAACCATCACCCGATAAGGAAATCCTGAGCGACCAGCTCAAATTGATGACGAAACGATTATGGTATATCATTACATGGCCGTCGGCTGTGCTCTGCACGCTCACGGCCATTATTTTGCTTATTTTGATGCCAGGGTGGTTACAGCAACCCTGGATGCACGTCAAACTCGCATTTGTGCTGCTACTTTTTGTGTATCACGGGAAGTGCCATCAGATTTTTAAGCAATTACAGCGGGATGAGGTTAAGTATACCTCAAAATTTATGCGTCTGTGGAACGAAGTGGCCACGATCATCCTTTTTGCAGTTGTCTTTTTAGTGGTGCTCAAAAGTGCTTTCAATTGGATCTATGGACTCATAGGCATGTTTGCATTGATTATCCTTTTGATGTTGGGCATTCGTTGGTACAAAAAAGTGCGGGAAAGAAATCCCAATGCTTGAAAACAAAAGGGTTGAGCTTTCTTTCGTCTTGTTTTTGTGATTGAATCCCAATCCCGAAGCTGTATTGTTTGGCTCGATAATTGCTTAAATTTAACCATCAAATCAAGCGAGCTTGCTACGAAAACTATCCTTACGGTCGCGCATCTTTATTTCCATGATCACCTTGGTGGTATTGGCATCTGTGCTGATTGCCGGGGTAACGGTGTACCAATACAAGGAACAGGGAAACGATTACCACAGGGAACGCTTGGAGCGTAAGGAAGAGCAGTTGATGAAGAGCATCGAATTTACGCTCAAGGAAACCACCTACCCCGTAATCACCGAGAACCTTCATCTCATCTTTAGCGAAGAAATCTATGAGATTGCCAACATCCAAAATGTCAATTTCAACCTTTATGATCTAGAAGGAAACCTCATTAAAAGCTCTAGGCCCACTTTCGAATCCAACGCCATAGCCACCTGTTTGGATGCCGAGATACTTAATTTTTTGAGAGAAGGAGGGGAAAGCCGTTTTGTGGAAGAAAAAAGGGCGGCTGGCGATAACTATCAAGCAACATACCGCTACATCTACGACCTGAAGTTTAAGCCCATCGGTATTTTGAACCTTCCCTATTTTGAGGACAACACCTTTAACAATATGGAACTTAAAGAGTTCCTTTTCCGATTGGGTATGGTTTATCTGTTAATGTTGGTCATAGCCATTATTCTGTCCTATTTCATTTCAAAATATATCACAAGGTCGTTACAGACAATTTCCGACAAGATCAACCGGACCAATCTCACCCATCAAAACGAAAAAATCTATTTGGAAAGCCCAGGCGAGGAAATTGCAAAGCTGGTGGACTCCTACAACCGGATGATTGATGAGTTGGAGGAAAGCGCGGTAAAATTGGCCCGTAGCGAACGTGAACAGGCCTGGCGAGAGATGGCGAAGCAGGTAGCCCATGAAATCAAAAATCCGTTGACTCCCCTGCGATTGACCGTACAGAGTTTCGAACGGAAATTCGACCCCAATGATCCCGATATCCAAAAAAAGATAAAGGAATTTTCGAAAACATTGATTCAGCAAATCGATACCATGAGCAATATTGCCACGGCCTTTTCGAGTTTTGCCGATATGCCCGCCCAGCAAAATGAGACCCTGAACGTGGTAAAAGTGGTAAAACTGGCCTTGGAAATCTTTAATGAGGATTACATTCATTTCATAGCTGATGAGGAAGAGGTAGTCGCCAAATTGGATCGTACACAACTGATACGGGTAATCACCAATTTGGTCAAAAATGCCATTCAGGCCATTCCCGAAGTGGAATCGCCACGGATTTTGGTGACCGTAGCATCGGTCGGGGATAGGGTAAAAATATCGATTGCCGACAATGGTCTGGGAATCTCCGACGAGTACAAGCATCGTATTTTTGAACCAAAGTTCACCACAAAATCCAGTGGTACAGGCCTAGGATTGGGTATGGTAAAGAACATTGTGGAAAACTATGGTGGAACCATTAACTTTACATCTAAAGTTGGAAAAGGGACCGTGTTTACCATCGATTTTCCAAAGGAACAGAAAAAATAATGGCGGTTCAGCGTTGTGCCGCCCCAAACAGCAATCTTTATGGATTACGAAAACATCTACATTGAAGAAGAAAACCATTTGGCCACTATTACCATCGATCGGCCCAAGAAACTCAATGCGCTCAACAAACGAACCATAGAAGAGCTGCACGTGGCCTTTAAGGAGTTGAATGAGGATTCCGAAACCAAGGTCATCATAATTACAGGAAGCGGGGACAAGGCCTTTGTGGCCGGTGCCGATATTTCCGAATTCGCGGATTTTTCGGTGAAGGAAGGCCGGCAATTGGCCGCTGCAGGTCAGCGCCAACTGTTCGATTTTGTTGAGAATCTCTCGACACCCGTTATCGCAGCCATCAATGGATTTGCTCTGGGCGGAGGATTGGAACTGGCCATGGCCTGCCATTTTAGGGTAGCCAGCAGCAATGCCCGAATGGGATTGCCCGAAGTTTCCTTGGGTGTGATTCCCGGATACGGCGGCACCCAACGCCTGCCACAGCTTGTGGGCAAGGGGCGTGCCATGGAAATGATCATGACAGCGGGCATGATCGATTCTGATAAGGCCTTTGGATATGGACTGGTGAACCACGTGGTCTCTAGCGAAGAACTACTTCCTTTTTGTAAAAAAATAGCGAGCAGGATATCGAATAATTCATCCGTGGCCATAAAACACGCAATAAAAGCGGTAAATGCTGGTTTTAAGTATGACGCTGATGGCTATTCGGTGGAAATTGATGCTTTTGGCACTTGCTTTGGAACCGATGACTTTAAGGAAGGTACTTCGGCCTTCCTTGAGAAAAGAAAAGCCGATTTCCCTGGATCATGACCATTGGCCTAACGCAGCCAGATCATGAAAAACAACCTATTAGTACTTTGCCTTATGGTGTTCGGCAGTGTAATGCTGAATGCACAAAAGATGCCCGTTTCCTATGATTTTGGGGAGAAATATCACGACCGTTACCGATATTCGAACCTAGTTGCCATCAATGAGGACGGCTCGGGTGGTTACGTGTTGGTACGTGCCTATTACCAAGGATTGATCTTGAAGCCCAAGGGCTACCTGATCGAAAAGTACAACAGCAATCTAGAGTTGGTATCGGAATACAACTATAAGTTGAAAGGGCTCGATTTTGTGGATGGCTTCCTCAAAAATGGCCAGTTGCACTTGTTGTTTCTCAACTATAACCTGGACCGGGGCGAATATGAATACTGGGTGCACAGTAGTCCTGTTATCGATTTTAACTTCAAGGAAAAAAAGTTGCTTTCCATCAATTCGGTAGAGGTAAACGACCCTGTAGGGAAAAACTATTACAACCGCGACTTTTCCAGAGGCTTTACCACAGCAATCTTGTTTGATGAAAACAAAAGAGGTTTTGTGATCAGCACGCATCATAAAAAGGGAAAGGACAACAAACATATGATTCATATGTTCGATACCGCTCTCAATAAAAAGTTTGAATATGATTTCTCCGATGAAATCGAGGAAAAGAACTATGCTTTCGAGAACGTTACTTTTTCTTCTGACCTTCAAACGGCCTATATTGTAGGGAAGGCTTACTATAAAAAGCGAAGGTTTAGTGTGGACGAACGGAAATTTCAGTACGAGTTGATCAAGGTGTCACAATCCGGGAACACAACCCAATCCTTCGTGGATCCCGGTAAATATCCTGAGGCATTGTATCCCGTTTTCGTCCAAAACAAGCTGGTGTGCGTCGGTTTTTATGCCGATCGTAAGGACAACCGTTACAATGGCATCGCCTATTTTGATGTGGACCCGAACACCTTGAACATCCGTACCCAAAAATACAATCCCTTCTCACAACAGTTTATGGACGATAAGTTTGGTCGCGAGGAGGACAAGGATATCAAAAACCTGGTTTTTAAAGGGGTGGAAATCACTGAAGGAAATGAAATATTCTTCAACGCCGAGGAATATTTTGTCACCACCGGATTGGAAACCACTGGAGCGGGTCAGCGAATCAGGATTGAACGGTACCATCACAACGATATCGTCAGCGTAAAACTGGATGCCAATGGCAGCATGGAATGGGCGCGCAACATCAACAAGACCGAAGTAACCCAAGGTGATGGCGCCTATGCCTCTTACAGTGCCTATTGTAAGGATGGCAACACTTACTTTTTTATCTGCACCGCTGCCGAAAATCCGCAATTGATCAACAATGAACGTTTGATCTTTAAGCAAGGATTTAGCCGCAACCGAAATGTGTTCATGATTTCCTTGGACGAAAATGGGGTGATGGATTATGAAAAAATCATCGACCAGCAAGAAGCCCGATTGCCTTTAATGGTTTCCATGCCGTTAAAAGATGAATCCGACGACAAAATGCTGTTCTACGCCAAGCGCGGAAGCCGAAAGCAATTGGTGAAAGTGAGTTTTCAGTAATCCGACAGGCCGTTAAGTCTATTTTTTTTGGGTTCTGAAGCCTATACTTTGGAATTCGCATGGGTCACTCTCTCAGGACCATCCTTCATAGCTACATTCTTCGATTATAAGGATTGGAAATCCACCTTTGTTACTGTTTTCCACTGAAAACGATTTAAAATCATCCAAAAAGGTAAACCCTTTACCATGTAGTTTCTACCCTACAACCTCTTTTTAGGCTAAAATTTCGTAGGAATATTCCTATTCCAATTTTCACAGATCAACCCAAAAGGCCCATCCGTCAGATCAGAAGGGCCATCCGTCAATTAGCCTAAAATGCTACCTATTTCCTCACCTAACTTTGGCGAAGTATTAACCCTAATTCATAAAATTAACAATCATGAAAACTTTAAAATTAGTATGTATGGCCATGTTGTGCATGGCAGTAAGTTTAGTCTCCTGTTCCCCTGAAGACGGACAGGACGGACAGGACGGAGCAGCAGGTCCGCAAGGTATTGCTGGTGTTGATGGAGCAGATGGTATCAGCTGTTGGGATTTGAACGGTAACGGTGTAGGTGATGCCGAAGAGGACATCAATGACGATGGTAATTTTGATGCCATGGATTGCCAAGGTGCGGATGGTGTCGATGGTATTAATGGAAACGCTAATGTGTTGGAGTTTCATTATAATCTAGAGCTTGAAGCTCCTTACTCTCAGTTGACACGTAATCTAAACACTTATCTTGATGAACCCTTGAACTATGCTTTTCTTTTTTATTTAGATCACGAAACCAATTTAAGGTATTCTATACCAGGGCATTTGTACAACAATCTTTATTATGCTAGAGTTCATACTAATCTTTCTACTGGTAACCTTATTGTTAGTTTTTATGGTTTGGATGATACAGCTTATATAGTTCCTGCGGGTGAGTATCATCAATTGGTGGTAATCGCCATTGAAATTACTCAAACTGGTAAAACCAGCGAAAACATCATGGCCGAGCTAAAAGCCGCTGGAGTGGACACTAGCGATTATAATCAAGTGGCCGCTTATTTCGGTTTGGAATAATATTTCCCATTCGGGGCACTTAACCTAAGCAGAGAGGCCGGGCATTCGCTCGGCTTTTTTATTTTGAGTTAGTAGTTTGAAGTCTGAAGTCCGAAGTTTAGGGTTGCGTGTTTGGTGTTGCGGGTTGTGAGTGGGCAGTTGACACTAATGTCACGTATTGGCACCAATAGGGTTCTTTGTCATTTCGAACTGTCACCCCGAGCGCAGTCGAGGGGGAAGTTGAGAAATCTTGACAGGAACCAAGAACCAAGAGCCAAGACTCAAGAGCGAAAAGGCGATAGAAAACAGATTTGATTTGATTGGCTGCGGGCAGTAAACCTAAAATGCTGGATAAGATGTCATTGCGAAACGAATTGAGAAATCTATCGGGAGTCGGAATTCAGTCAGCAGTGGGCAGTGGGCAGTCGACACTAATTTCACGAATTGGCACCAATAGGGTTCTTTGTCATTTCGAACTGTCACCCCGAGCGTTGGTCATTGAGCGGTGGCCATTGAGCGCCCTCCTGCCGGACAGGCAGGAAGTCGAAATGAGTCGAAGCGACAGTAAGGGAGGACTGAAATAGGGAAACAGTGGGCAGTACTCGGTAGTAAGTTGAGAAATCTATCGGAAGTCGGAAGACCGAAGTCGGAAGCAAATATTTGTCAGTTCGACTTCTATGTAACCTTACAGGCAAGGAAGCGGATTTTGAAGGAGAATGTCAAGACTTTGAACGAGATGTATCAAACACTTATATAAGAAAACCAAAAGAGGCCATAAGGCCCAATACCAATAGAGCGCTATGGGCGCAATACCTTATTTGGGCAATACTGGGTTTCAGTCTATTTTCTTTGTTATCCTCCTATCTTCAATATGACCTTTTGTTAAAAGTTCAAGAAGGTTTTTATGTATCTGAACATGAGCTAACCAATAATGATTTAAGGGAAGGAGTCGTAGGGATTATTACTATTGTTTTGTACGTAACCTCAGTTATTCTATTTATTAGATGGTTTCGAAGGGCATACTACAACTTGAATAGTAGAGGGAATACAATATATGACGAAGGTTGGGCCGCGGGCAGCTGGTTCGTTCCAATAATCAATCTATTTCGGCCATATCAAATTATGAAAGAAATCGATGATGAAAATTGCAGGCTTATTGAAAAACATTCACGGAAACCTATTTCGAAAAGCTCCATTCTCATAGGGTTTTGGTGGGCAGCTTGGATAATCGGAGGTATTTTGGGACGTTATATTTTCAAATCAGGTTTAAATGCAGAAACACTTGAAGAACTGATGGCCAGTACGCAAGCCGACATGCTAGGTATCGTATTTGACGTTCCGCTCTCTTTGCTGGCAATTTTTACTATAAGAGAAATATCCAAAAAAGAAGATCTTTTATTTCAACTAGAAGAAAAATCACTCGAAAAAACTCAAGCCTAGTTTTTCTAAAAATTCCGTAACATTTTGGATTGTTTTCATACTAAACTAAAGGAAATCTTCCCGATTTTTAATAGTTTTAAAGAGATAACAACTAAACACTATACCCATGGATATTTTTGGAAAAATCAAAGAGAAACTCAGTAACGAGTTTATTGATATTGTCGAGTGGTTGGATTACACCGACGACACCATTGCGCATCGCTTTGAGCGATATCAAAACGAAATAAAAAACGGTGCGAAGCTCATTGTTCGTGAGGGACAGACTGCCGTTTTCATTAACGAAGGTCAATTGGCCGATGTGTTCGGGCCCGGCACCTACGACCTCACCACACAGAACCTGCCCATTTTAGCGACCCTAAAAGGGTGGAAGTATGGATTTAACTCTCCCTTCAAGGCCGAAGTGTACTTTGTGAACACCCACCTTTTTACCGATGAAAAGTGGGGAACAAAGAGCCCAATCACCTTGAGCGATGACCGCTTTGGTCTGGTAGAAATACGCGCTTTTGGTACTTATGCCTTCAAAATTTCCGATGCTGGAAAATTTATCAAGGATATCGTTGGGACGGACAGCAACTTTACCAATTTTGAAATCAATGAGCACCTCAAAAGTTTGATCGCCACCCGTTTTACCAATACTGTTGGCCAAGCCAATCTTCCCATCGAGCTTTATGCAGCGAACACCACCGAGCTTTCGGATACTTGTCGCGAGGTGATGTCGCCTGAGTTTGAAAGTGTAGGTATTTCCTTGGAAAAATTCTATATCGAGAACGTTTCCATGCCCGAAGACCTCAAAAAGGAAATCTTCGAGTACAGCCGTATCGATAAATTGGACTTGGACAAACTGACCAAATTCAAGACGGCAAAGGCCATCGAAGCTGCCGCACAGAACGAAGGTGGAACTGCAGGTGCCGGAATGGGCATGGGTATGGGATTTGTACTGGCACAACAAATGGGCGGCATGATGGGCGGAAGCGCACAAGCCGCTCCACAACAGGTTGCACAACCGATGGGAGGAGCCGTACCGCCACCAATGCCAACACCTACTATGTACTACTATGCCTCCAATGGGGTGCAGCATGGGCCCGTTACCTTTGAGCAGATGCAGTCTTTGTTTGCCTCTCGCACCATCAACCGCGATAGTTTGGTATGGAAACAAGGAATGTCCGCTTGGACCGCTTTGAAAGAGGTTGAGGAATTGAAATCGTTCTTGGGAGGCAACACGCCGCCACCATTACCAACAGAGTAATCTTTTTATTGGCATTTCGAAATGAGTTGCAAAGCAACGATTGAGAAATCTCAGTGTTGCAATTGAGATTTCTCAGTCGTGAACTCCTTCGAAATGACAACTAAAGTATCAATTACCTTGTCATTCCTGTGAAAACAGGAATTCAAAAAAAATAATCAAGATTTCCGCCTCCGCGGAAATGAAAGCATGGAAGAGCAAAAAATCCAAGAGACCGAACTCAAAAAAGCCTGCGTCAATTGTGGCGCAGAGCTTAAATACAAGCCTGGCACAACCCAGATAAGCTGCGAATATTGCGGACACATGGAGACCATTGCCTTGGATGACAACGGATTTGAGGAATTGGAACTGTACCCTTTCCTTAAGGAAATGGGTGCCCAAAGGCACAGCGAGGAAATTTCCATGCTGCATTGCAAAAATTGTGGTGCCGATCAGCACGTGGAGGAAAATTACAAGTCCCTTCATTGTGTATATTGCGGTCAACCCTTGGTAGTTGCAGACGCCTATACCGAAAAATGGATTTTACCAGGCGCCGTACTTCCCTTCCAAATCGACAAAAAGCAATCTTTTACCATTTTCAAGAAATGGGTCAAGGGATTATGGTTCGCTCCCAACAATCTAAAAAAGGCGGCACTGGACCCTCAATTCACCAAAGGACTGTATTTGCCCTACTGGACCTTTGATGCGCAGCTGTACGCTTCCTACACCGGCCAACGGGGAGAGTATTATTATGAGACCAAAAGGGTTCGCGATTCCAATGGCAAAATGGTAACCAAAAGGGTTCGGAAAACAAGATGGTATCCAGCAGCCGGTCAGGTTTCCGGTTTTGTGGACGATACGCTCATCAAAGCATCACATCAAAAGGCGGGAAGAATCCCAAGTAAAATCGCCTTTTGGGATTTGAAAAAGCTCCAACCGTTCAACAGTGGATTTTTATCAGGATTTGTAACCGAAAAATATACCATCCCGCTTAATGACGGTCACCTGCAATCCAAAGAAGTGGCCAAAGGTATTGCCGAAACCTGGTGCAGACGCGATATTGGCGGGGACACCCAACGCGTGCTTTCCATGGACATGAAACTGTCCGAGGAAACGTTTAAGCATATTTTGTTGCCCGTTTATGTGAGTGCCTATCGCTACAATGGCAAGGAGTACAACTTTTTCATCAATGGGGAGAACGGACAGATATCAGGTACACGCCCCTATAGCTTTTGGAAAATTTTCTTTACCGTCCTGGCTGTGATAGCGGTAATTGGTTTGATTGTGTTGCTTTCTAAAAAATAATAAGGAGTCAGTTCGAGTGATTTCCGAAGGAAATTATATCGAGAACTTAAAACAACAGCATCTCGATTCAAAAACGCTTCGCTTTTCCACTCGATGTGACCAGCTTTACTCAAACACCAAACAAACAGGATTGGGATGACTGGTTTCGTTCAAAAAAGTCAACGTACCCATTTCCAAGTCTCTTTTGAACACCACAATATTGCTGGTCTTTTTATTCGCTACCAATAAAAACTCGCCCGTGGGGTCCATGGAAAAGTTTCGAGGCCAATCACCGCGGACCGACTCCCTACCAACCAAATCCAATCGTCCTGAATCTTGATCCACTTTAAAAATCACTATGGTATTTTCTCCTCGGTTGGACCCATACAAAAACTTGCCGTCCGGGGAGAGATGAATGTCGGCACAAAAGCTTTCCCCATCAAAATCCGCAGCCAAGGTTGGCACTACTTGAACTTCTTGATAATCACCCTGAGTATCCTTTTCAAAAACGGAAATGGTACTGTTCAACTCGTTGATGACGTAGAGCAATTGTCCGCCTTTACCAAAGGTAAAATGGCGGGGGCCTGCCCCATCTTTAAAGGTCAGGGAGAATTGTTCAGCTGGGGTAAACTTGTCCTCTTCTTTCTGATAGCGCTTAACAGCATCCAGCCCTAAATCGGTCACCATTAGCCCTTCTGGAGTGAATTGAGCCATATGCGCATGTGATGTCTTAACGGAATCCAATGGCTTGTGGTCGATTACTTGCGGATTTTCGGCCAACGAGCCATCTTCATTGAGGGTGAAAATAGAAACATTGCCTCCCGTATAGTTGGCTACGGCCAATTGGCCATTACCCGAAAGTGACACATGACAGGGGTGTGCCCCTTGGGTTCCTCTGCTATTTTGAAGCTCTAGCGCTCCCCCTTCCAAGCGAAACGCGGTAACGCCTCCGCCCAAACTATCAAAATCGGCAGTTTCCTGAACGGCGTAAAGGTTCTTTTTATCCTCCGAAATGGCCAAATAGGAGGGATTGGTCAACTTCGCCGCCAGTTTTTGGTTGGAAAGCTCCCCTGTATTCGCATCAAAAGAATACGTATAAATGCCTTCACTATCACCATCGGTATAGGTGCCAACAAATAGGGTGTACATAGGTTTTTCTTGAGGTTTTTCTGCACAAGCGATTGCTAAAACAGCAATTAAGCCCGCTAGAATACTATTTTTCATGGATGTTTAGTTAGGCCACCCAAATTAAACATTCTAAATCAAAATAAAGGGGTTTAGGAGAGTTCGCTCTTGATTTCCTTTTGAAGAAAGAAGCCGGTTACGATGGTCGATAGCACATCTGCAATACAAAACGAAAGCCATACGCCTATTTCACCCATAAATTTGGGCAGTACCAAAATCAATGGGATAAAAAAGAAGCCTTGACGGGTCAAGGTCAACAACAAGGCCGGAGTAGCTTTCCCGATGGCTTGAAAATACGCCGCCCCAATCAACTGAATGGCAATGATAGGGGTTGCGGCAAAGACCAAGCGCATGGCCAAAGGTGTATGCGCAAGCACAAAATTGTTGGTGGCAATCTCTTCTGAGGACAATTCTGGTCGATTGCTCAAAAACAGGGAGGCGATTTCGGACGGGAAGACCATCAGCACTATAAAGACCAAGGTTGCGACCAAGGCCGCATATTTAATGGCGGTGTAGATGGATTCCTTCACCCGATCGTATTTGACAGCGCCATAGTTATAGCCCGCGATGGGCAAAAATCCCTGAGTGACCCCAAAAACCGGGAACAGGGCAAACATCAACATCCTGCCGATAATCGCGTACACCGCCACCATGGCCTCCCCGCCCAGATTGAACAATATATTGTTCATCAACAAGTAGACAATACTGGTCACGGCTTGACGGGCCAATGTCACAAATCCCAAGGAACCGATTTCTCGGAGAATGGGGCGGTCCAATCCAAAATGGGAAACATCTATCTTAAGTTCGGAGTTGTCGGACAGGAAAAAATAGAATACGTAAAAGAAACAAAGCAAATAGCCCACCGTGGTCGCCCATGCGGCCCCGTGCATTCCCCAATCGAACACATAAATAAAGATGTAGTCCATCAACAGGTTCCCAACGGATGGAATGATCATGGCAATCATGGCAAAGCGAGGTTTGCCCTCGGCACGGATGACCGAATTTCCCATCATACAGAGCGCCAAGAAGGGAACTCCGTACAAAATGATGGTGTAGTAAATCTTCGCAGGTCCAAAAATAGAACCTTTCCCTCCAAAGGCCGGAATCAGGCTATCCACAAAGTAGAGCCCAAGGGCCACCATGGTGATGGTTACCAATAAGGTCAGGGTAATCTGGTTACCGAAGGTTTTTAGGGCTTTTTCGCGGTTGTTGGCACCAAGTGCACGGGAAATGATACTGGAACCTCCAATACCGATGGCCATTCCAAGGGCGGCAATAAAAAAGGATACCGGCAGCACTACATTGATAGCAGCGATGGCTATGGGCCCGATCCAATTTCCGACAAAAATGGAATCCACCAGCACGTTCAGGGACATCACCAAAATACCGATGGAAGCGGGTACAGCTTGTTTGATCAGTAATTTTCCAATGGGTTCCTGTCCCAGTTCATCGGAGGTTATTTTGGCCATGCCAGCGGGTATTCTTTGGGTTTACAATAAAGTGAATGCTAAAGCTGTTTCAAAACTACAACGCATTCACCAAATTACCTTTGTTCTCCTTCAGTTTTTCAGCAATACTGTTCCAAAGCGCTATTCGATGGTGCAATGCCTGTCTGCTGTATTCCAGAACATCGTTCCATTTTTGGCCATCGGAACCGCAGAGCGCTCTGATCATGCGCAGCGCTAAAGGTCCATGCTCGTCCCCATCCAACTCGATGTGCCTTTTGAGGTAGTACTCCAGTTTTTTGTATTGGCTAGCGCCCTGTTCGCCCGATTGTTCGATAATGCCCAAAAACATATCGGGAATCAAGTCTTCGCGACCAAAAGTAAAGGCAGCTGCGATGATATGCGGTTGTTGGGTATTGATGACCTTAAAAGTAAACTGAAGAAAGTCTCTTTCTGCTTCATTGAGGTCAGCCTTCTCTATTTGGGCTGATATCATTGCCAAATCCGTAAACGAAGAAATTGTTGCTTCCGCTTTTTGGGTGTCGGCTTCAACTTCTTTCATGGCATCCAAATACATTTCAAAATGACTTTTGGCCTCTCCTTTTTCATTAAAGTCGCTCTCCTCCTCCAACACAATCTCATTGATGAATCGGGCTACAGCAGTATCCGCTGCCGGATGCCAAGGCAAACCAACGCAGGTAAGGTGCTGCTGAAGCGCCTTTAAAAGTGACATAAAATCCCAAACGGCATACACGTGGCTCTCCATAAAGGTCTTGATATCCTCAATGGTTTCCAGTTGGGCGTATAGCGGGTGGTTCTTGAGTTGTTCCCGAAGAGGTTGGAGTTCTTGCTCCAAGATTTCAATTTTCATAGCAATTCTTTTATTCTTCTTACGGAATTTATCGGATATGGGTTTCGGGCAATGCTCCTTTTTCCTCCCAATCCTTGATCCAGTTGGCCATTAGTTCGGCCCAATCGTCGCGGTCGTTCAAACAGGGAACGTGTTTATACTGTTCTCCACCGGCTTCTTCGAACTGCTCCTGTCCTTCCATGGCGATTTCCTCCAATGTCTCCAAACAATCACTCACAAACGCAGGGGTAATCACTGCCAGTTTTTTGATGCCTTCGTGACCTAGACGTTCAAACTCCTTATCCGTAAAGGGTTGCAACCATGGGTCGCTCCCCAATCTGGATTGGAATGAAGTGCTGACCTTATCTTTTGGAAGCCCAAGCTCTTTGATGACCAACTGGGTAGTATCGTAGCACTGGTGACGGTAACAGGTATGGTGCGCCACGGAATTGGTCTTGCAACATTGGCCATCCAATTTACAATGGAACTTGGTAGGGTCCGATTTTCGGATATGCCTTTCGGGAATTCCGTGATACGAAAACAAGATATGTTCGTAATCAAAATCCTTTAAGCCTTCTGCAATACTTTTGGATAGTACTTTGATGTAATCTGGGTTGCTGTAAAAAGCGGGAAGGGTTGTTAAGTGCATCTCAGGAAAGTCCTTTTGTTGCACCTCCAGTGCCTTTACCACCACGGTTTCGTAAGATGACATGGCATAGTGCGGATACAATGGCACCAAAAAAACCTCATCAACGCCCTTATCCTTCAATTCCTGCAATCCTTCCTTGATGGACATGGAGCCATAGCGCATCCCCAAAGCAATGGGAAGGTCGGTATGCTTTTGTACTTTTTCCGTGAAACGTTTGGACAGAATAATCAGGGGAGAACCTTCTTCCCACCAAATTTTGGAATAGGCCTCGGCCGATTTTTTGGGACGGAAATTTAAAATGATGCCTCGCACGATGATGTTCCTCAACACAGGATTCACATCGATGACGCGTTCATCCATCAAAAATTCATCCAAATACGGCTTTACATCCTTTGCGGTTGGGCTATCCGGAGATCCCAAGTTGACCAATAAAACTCCTTTTTTCACGGCTTATTCGTTTAGGTCGCTAAAATACAACACGAAGTGGACTTGACCTTTTTCACATCCAAATTCTTTCTTATGACTAAATAATGTTTCTCGATTTTGTTTAACCATTCTTCCTTTCTTGACCATTCTATCTTATTTTTGGAGATATGGAGTCTTTCTACGACAATGTTTCCAAAGAATCCCTGATTTATTTAGGTGTGACCCTAGTTGTGCTCGTGATACTTTATTGGATCACTTCCGTAGTCCTGAAACGACTGGGAAAAAACCCTAACTATTTATTGCCCAAAACTGCTTTTAAACGGCTGGCATTTCCATTGGTTCTCATTTTTCTCTCCGTCTTGCTTCGCATGAAAGCACTGCGGGACATTCTAAACCTATCGGAAGCTGGTTTCTGGTTTAAAAAGATCAGTACCATCCTTTTCATTTTTGCCATGGCATGGGTAATGATTGCCCTGCTTAAAATCATTAAAAAAGCCGTCATCCAAAATTACGACATAGGAGAAGCTGATAATTTAAAGGCCAGAAAGGTCTACACCCAGTTTACCATTTTGGAACGGATCTTTATTTTTATCGTTATTCTCTTGGCCACAGGATTTATGCTGATGAGCTTTGAGGAAATCCGCGAAGTGGGCATTAGCATTTTTGCCTCGGCAGGTGTAGCGGGAATCATTATTGGGTTTTCGGCCCAGCAGTTCATTGGGACCATTCTGGCAGGTATCCAAATTGCCATTGCACAGCCCATAAAACTGGATGATGTGGTCATTGTGGAGGGCGAATGGGGCCGTATTGAAGAGATTACCCTGACCTATGTGGTAGTAAGCATTTGGGATAAAAGGCGCTTGATCGTACCAACGCCCTATTTTATCAATCAACCCTTTCAGAATTGGACGAAAACCTCCTCGGAACTTATGGGAACTGTATTCCTTTATGTAGATTACAATGTCCCTTTTGATCAACTGCGCGAGGAACAGACACGAATTTTGAAGGATACCGACCTATGGGACGGCAATGTGAATGTAATACAAGTAACCGATACCAAACCCAATTATGTAGAGATCCGATGTTTGGTAAGTGCCAAAGATTCTCCCACAGCTTGGGATTTACGGGTTCATCTCCGCGAAAAACTTATTGTGTATTTACAGGACAACTATCCGGAGAGCATTGCCAGAACCACCCGATTATCGGTTGAACATAAAAACGATTTTAATGAGAAATAGCATATTCATGGCCCTTTTGATGTTGGGAGGCTTCGCCAATGGCCAACACATCACCTGTTCTCCTGAGGACAAGTCCTTGTTTGAGCATAAAATCGCCGATCTAAAGCAAACAAGGGCATCGAGTCTGGGAGATACCATTGCCTTGGTGGGACAGTCTTTTTTGGGAACGCCCTATGTGGAAAAAACACTGGAGGTTGGGGATACGGAAACCTTGGTCATCAATTTTGGTGGACTGGACTGCACCACCTTTGTGGAAAATGTCATGGCGTTTAGTTTGATGCTGAAACGTCAACAGACCAATTTTGAAAGTTTTACCAAGAACTTGGAGACCGTTCGGTACAGAAATGGGGATTTAAAAGGTTATCCCTCTCGTTTGCATTACTTTACGGAATGGATTCGAAACAACGAGAAAAAAGGTTTGGTGAAAGATATTACTGCCGAATTGGGTGGTGTTGCGTTGGAAAAACCCATCAACTTTATGGGCACACATCGTGATCTGTATCCGTTTTTGGCCAACGATACGAATTTTGAAGCCATGATTACGGTGGAAAAAGAGCTTGCCAAAGAAAAGCTTTGCTACTTGCCCAAGGACCAAATCGAAAGCAAGGAACAGCTCATTAAATCGGGTGACATTATTGCGCTGGCCACTTCCATAAAAGGTTTAGACGTGACGCATACGGGCATTGCCATCCATCAACCGGACGGGAGACTCCATTTATTGCATGCTTCAAGCAAAAACGGGGAGGTGGAAATTTCTGAATTGACTTTGGCGGATTACCTCAAAAACATCAAAAGCAATATTGGAATTATAGTAGCGAGACCGACCTTACTTCCGCTTTAAACACCATTCGATGCCTCCCAAAAGGTGTTGACGGAACATGGGTTCATCATAAGAATCATCGGTATGGCCGCCACCAGTGTAAAAAGCCCTGCCCCCATCGAATTCCTGATACCATGCAATCGGATGGTTGGTGCCATTGGTGCCACCTTCATAGCTGCTTTCATCCAAATTGAGCAACACCGTAGTTTCCGAACTTAGGGTTTTGTAATTGTACCACTCATCGGTTCGTATCCAAGTATCTGAAAGATGTTCCGTAGCCGGATGCGACTTGTTCACCACATTGATGGTTGCTTTTCGGACATTGGGGTCGCTAGGATGGGAATCGAAGTAACCTCCTACCAACTTTCCGTACCAAGGCCAGTCATATTCGGTATCGGCCGCAGCATGGACACCCATATAAGCGCCGCCACTTTTTATGTAAGACTCAAAAGCCCGTTGCTGTGTAGCATCCAAGACATCCATGGTGGTATTCAGAAACACCACAAGCTTGTAATTATTTAGATTTTGGACCGTAAAGTCCTCACCCGACTCCGTTTGCAAAGCAATAAAACCATTTTGCCGTCCCAATTCCCTTAAGGTTTGGACCCCTTTATCAATAGATTTATGCCTGTAGCCTTCCGTTTTGGTAAATACCAGCACCAATTCAGGCATTTTTTTCGCCTCGGCCTCGATGGTAGGGTCATCTTGAGCAGCAATCGGGAGAGTAAAACAAAGCGTGAGCAAGAAGCATACAACGTATTTCATGATGGAAGGTTTATACATTTGAAGTTAAATATTTTTTGGGCGTGGTGCCGAATTTCTTTTTGAAGGAGGCTATAAAATGACTGGCAGTACTGTAACCGACTTTTAACCCCACTTCGTTGACGTTATGCTTGCCGGTTTCCAGCATTTTTCGGGCATAATCCATTTTATAGTCGAACAAAAATCCAAAAACGGAGTCGCCATAAATCTGTTTAAAACCCTCCTTTAATTTTTTAAGGCTCAAGCCAACTTCTTGTGATAGTTCGGCCAAGGTCGGCGGTTCGGCCATACGGGAAATCATGATTTCCTTGGCCATTCGGATACGGCGCACATTATCTTCATCGGCCAGATAAGGGCATTGTTCCAAATCGGCATCTTCGGTTTTGTTGAAATAGAGAGAAATCAATTCGTAGACCTTTCCTTTCAGGTATAATTTTTTTATGGATGGATGCAAATTATAGTTCATTAATTGGCTCAGTACAACGGCTGTGGCAGGCGACACCATTTCTTGGGAATAGTATTTCTTTTCCTTGTTTTCGTCACTCAAAAAAGGAATATAATCCGCTTCATTGGAAAATAGGGCGTGGAACTTTCTAATGGTCATCACCACGGAAAGCAACCATGACCCTGGCGAGACCACTAAGTCAAGCGGCAAATCTTTCTGGGTATTGTAAAGCAAGAGCGAGTTTTCCTCGTTGACTTCCAAATAGTAATTCCCTTCATTGAAGTTGAACTTGGATTTGCCCTTCAAACAGAAATGAAACTGGATGTAGGTGCTGTCGATATCCCGTTCAATAAGTTTTGGTTCTTGGGTATCGTTTTGGATTTTAAGGATGTAAAAGCCATCTTCCACCAAAATTTCATCATAAGAACCGCTAGCGATATTTTTCACATTCATTCTTCGTCTTATTTTGTTTTCCTACTAATTTAGAATCGCTCTAAATTGTATATTGCTTAAGCTAATTTATCAATAATAACAGTGCCTTCCATCATTTTTATCAAAAATAAAACATAAAATGGCAGCGATGGTCATTTATAGTACCGCTAGCGTTATTTTTTGACCTACAAGCCTGTTATTTTTGTGCTGCGATTTATATCCTTTATGAGGGACTACCATATTTCAAAACATAATTCCTTCTATGCCATTGGGTTGAGTTACAAGAAGGCAGATGCAGAGGTTAGAGGAAAGTTCAGTCTGGATGTTCCTGCCATTGACCGTATTTTGGGCAAGGCAAAGGAATTTGGAATTGATGGCCTGTTGGCTATTTCCACATGCAACAGAACCGAACTATATGGTTTTGCACAACACCCCTACCAACTTATCAAATTGCTCTGCGACGAAACCCCTGGTACCGTTGAAGAATTTCAGGAAGTAGCATACGTGTATAAAAATCACGATGCCATTACGCATATGTTTAAAGTGGGCACTGGTCTGGACAGTCAGATTCTGGGCGACTTTGAAATCATCAGTCAAATAAAGCAAGGGTTTTACCGATCCAAAAAGCAGGACCTGGCCAATCCGTTCCTGGAACGCTTGTGTAATTCGGTAATCCAAGCCAGCAAGCGAATCAAAAACGAAACAGAAATTTCCTCTGGTGCCACTTCGGTAGCCTTTGCCTCGGTCAAATATATCTTGGACAATGTGGACGACATTTCCAACAAGAACATTTTGTTGTTCGGGACAGGCAAGATTGGACGAAACACCTGTGAAAATTTGGTGAAGCACTCCAATAATTCCCATATCACTTTGATCAACAGAACGCGTGCGAAGGCGGAAGACATTGCCGGTAAGTTCCAATTGACGGTAAAAGATTATGGCGACCTTCAAACGGAAATCCGAAAAACCGACATTTTAGTGGTGGCCACGGGGGCTCAATTGCCCACCGTTTCCAAGGCCATTATCCATCCCAAAAAACCTTTGCTGGTTTTGGACCTATCGGTACCCAAAAACGTATCTGATGATGTAAGGGAACTGGACAATGTGACCTTGGTGCATTTGGACCAACTTTCCCAAATTACCGACGAGACCCTGTCCAAGAGAAAGGAATATGTTCCCAAAGCGGAAGCCATCATAGAAAAGGTGAAAAAGGATTTCCTCAAATGGTTGGAAAGCCGAAAATTTGCCCCGGTCATCAATGCCCTAAAGGACAAACTCAACACCATGAAAGCCGAGGAAATCGACTTTCAGACCAAAAAAATTGAAGGATTCGACCAAATACAAGCGGAAATCATCTCCGACCGTATCATCCAAAAAATCACCAAGCAGTTTGCCAACCACCTAAAGAGCAACGAGGTCGATACCGATGATAGCCTGGAACTGATACAAAAGGTCTTTCAGCTAGAACTACATTCCAAATGAGCAAAATTATCCGCATTGGAACCCGCGACAGCGAACTCGCGCTGTGGCAAGCTACTACCGTGCAACAAAAACTGGAAGCGCTCGGGTACGACACTATTTTGGTGCCCACCAAATCGATGGGAGACCAAGTGCTGGACAAGCCGCTTTACGAACTGGGGGTTACCGGAATATTTACCAAAACCTTGGATATGGCCATGCTCAAGGGCGATATTGACATTGCCGTACATTCCATGAAAGACGTTCCTACGCAACTTCCCAAAGGTATTGTGCAAGTAGCCGTTTTGGAGCGCGCCATAACCCATGACATATTGGTGCACAAAGGTTCTGGTTTTTTGGAACAGGACCAACCTGCGACCATCGCCACCGGAAGTTTGCGGAGAAAGGCCCAATGGTTGAACAAATATCCACATCATACCGTGGTAGACCTTAGGGGCAATGTGAATACGCGTCTCTTAAAATTGATTGAAAATGATTGGCAAGGGGCCATTTTTGCCCAGGCAGGACTGGAACGCATCAAATTGTTGCCCAAAGATGCCATTCAACTGGATTGGATGATTCCTGCACCCGCACAAGGTGCCATGCTCGTTGTGGCCATGGAAAAAGATGCATTCACCAAAGAAGCTGTATCCCAACTCAACCATACCGAAACCGAATTGTCCACAACCATCGAACGTGAATTTTTGCGGACCTTGGAGGGTGGTTGTACCGCGCCCATTGGGGCTTTGGCCCAAATAAAAGACCAAAAGGTTTATTTTGAAGGGGTTGTTTTTTCCTTGGATGGAAAGCAGAAAATCGATATCCAAAAAGAGGTGGAACTATCCGAATCCCAAGGGCTAGGGAAACGTAGTGCTGAAGAGGTATTGCAAAAAGGTGGTGATAAATTGATGCAGGAAATCAGAAATGAAAACAATACTGTCCACTAAAATGTTGAGCTTGACCCAAAAAGAGCTTTTTTTAAATTCCGGTTTGGGATTAGTGGAGTACGATGCCCTAAAAATTGAGCTGGTCAACGTGAAAATTCCTTTGGACCAAGTGAACTATATTTTTACGAGCAAAAACGCAGTGAATGCTTTTTTGGAACAAGCCAGACACTCGGATGCATCCCAGTTCAACGCCTTTTGCGTCGGAGAAAAAACCAAGGCACTCTTGGAAACCAATGGGGTGAAAGTGTTGGAAATGGCCCAAAACGCCTTGGATTTGGCCAGAATTATCATAGAGAAGCATCAACACAAATCCTTTTTGTTTCTTTGCGGCAACAAGCGGATGGATGAACTGCCTGCTATGCTGAACAAAAATAACGTTCAGTATAAAGAATTGGAAGTGTATCGCACCCACTTGAATTCCAAAGCGTTTCAACGCAATTTTGATGGTATTTTGTTCTTTAGCCCAAGTGGCATCCAAAGCTATCTTTTGGAAAATGCAGTAGGAAACAGCACCCTATTCTGTATCGGGGAAACCACCGCCGCTGAGGCCAGAAAGTATTCAAACAAAATAATAGTTGCCAATAAGCCGACCGTAGAAAACGTGTTGGTCCAGGCGATAAAAGAAATGTCAAAATAAACGGATGCCGAGCGCCCGCCTGGTGGACAGGCAGGAAGTGGAAGCATCGTTCAACATTGAAAACAATAAAAAGATTCCTGTCTGCACAGGAATGACAAATTAAAATTTATGATCAAAAACGACTTGTTCCTTCAAGCTTTAAAAGGTGAAACCGTTGAACGTCCACCCGTATGGATGATGCGACAAGCAGGGCGCTATTTGCCCGAGTTTATGGAACTCCGTAAAAAATACGATTTCTTTACCCGTTGCCAGACTCCTGAATTGGCTTCGGAAATTACCGTGCAGCCCATACGCCGCTACGGCATGGATGCGGCCATTCTGTTCAGCGATATTTTGGTGATTCCACAGGCTATGGACATTGAGGTACAGATGAAACCCAATTTTGGACCTTACCTCCCCAACCCTATCCGGTCCCAAGCAGATTTGGACAAAGTAATCGTTCCCGATATCCAAGATTCTTTGGGGTATGTGATGGATGCAATTACCATGACCAAGGAAAAGTTGAACGACGAAGTTCCCTTGATCGGGTTTGCAGGTTCACCCTGGACCATTCTCTGCTATTGTGTGGAGGGACAGGGTAGCAAAAGTTTCGATAAGGCACGAGGGTTCTGTTTTACCCAGCCTGAAGCTGCACATGAACTGCTTCAAAAAATAACCGACACCACCATTGCCTACCTCAAGGCCAAGGTGAAGGCCGGGGTAAACGCGGTGCAAGTTTTTGATTCGTGGGGCGGCATGCTCTCACCACAGGACTACCAAGAATTTTCGTGGAAATACATTCAGCAGATTGTTGATGCTTTAAAAGATGAAGCTCCCGTTATTGTGTTTGGAAAAGGTTGCTGGTTTGCCCTCAAAGAAATGGCCAACTCCGGCGCTTCGGCTGTTGGGGTGGATTGGACCTGTTCCGCACAAAACGCGAGGTATTTGACCGGTGGAAACATTACGCTTCAAGGGAATTTTGATCCCGCACGTTTACTGTCCCCACCTGAGAAAATCAAGGAAATGGTCACGCAAATGATCCGTGATTTTGGCAAGGATAAATACATTGTGAACTTGGGCCACGGCATATTGCCCACCATTCCTGTAGAAAACGCAAAAGCGTTTATTGACGCGGTAAAAGAATACAAAGGGTGAACCTTGTTACAGTACTAAAACGGGTCGATTTAAAAAATATACTGAAAGTTATAGGTATTGGTTTGAGCCGCCCCCATCTGGTGCTGCCCACTATTAAGGCTACGAAGGACTGCATCGCCATCTCTACCCAAAATTATGGAAAGTTGCATCATAAAAATGGGTCCGCCAATGCCTTTAGACATGCTTTTTGGAATTATTTGATTGCGAAAAGATGCTTTTATTGGCACAGCAACGAAGAGACCGTTTTAGCTTGGGCCAAAAAAGTGACGGATTGGCACGAGGATTCATTTCCAAATCAACCCCTGCCAAGGGCCATGGATTTGCACAACAATGAGGTTGGTCGATTGGTTTTTACACAACACCTACTAAAATCCGAGCAGGAAATCGTAGCATTGATGAAGGAAATGACCTCGGATTCCATTAAAATTGACACTGACACAGACCTGTCTGAATATAAAAACCGAATGGTACATATTTTAGAGCAATGAAGGATAAATTTTACAAGTACATTCAGCAACTACAAGATACCATCACCACCAAATTGGAAGAATTGGACGGCGTGGCAAAATTTCAACAGGATTTTTGGGAGCGTGAAGAAGGAGGAGGGGGCAGAACCCGGGTGATTGAAAACGGCGCTGTTTTTGAAAAAGGCGGTGTCAACATTTCCAAGGTACACGGTCCACTGCCCAAAAGCATGCAAAATTACTTTGGTGTGGAAGACGTGGATTTCTTTGCTTGCGGCCTCAGTTTGGTGATTCACCCCAAAAGTCCAATGGTTCCCACCGTACATGCCAACTGGCGGTATTTTGAAATGTATGACAAGGATGGGAACATCCTAGATCAATGGTTTGGCGGCGGACAGGACCTCACCCCTTACTATTTGTTTGATGAGGATGCCGTTCATTTTCATAAGACGTGCAAAAAGGCCTGTGATGCACATCATCCAGAGTTTTATCCCACCTACAAAAAGAAATGCGACGAATATTTCTGGAATGCCCATAGAAATGAAGCCCGTGGGGTTGGCGGATTATTTTTCGATTACTGCAAGGCTACGGATGCAACCAGCATGGAAGATTGGTACAACTTCGTAACCGAGGTTGGCGATAGTTTCTTGGAAGCCTATGCACCCATTGTTGAAAAAAGGAAGAATCTCCCCTACACCAAAGAACAACGCGACTGGCAAGAAATTCGTCGTGGCCGCTACGTGGAATTCAATTTGGTACACGACAAAGGCACCCTTTTTGGGCTCAAAACCAATGGCCGTATCGAAAGTATACTGATGAGTCTACCTCCGCACGTACAGTGGCGCTACGACCATCATCCAGAGAAAGGAAGTGAGGAAGCCAAACTGATAGAAGTGCTAAAAGCGCCGAAAAATTGGGTTTAATCCGTAGTTTTGATACCAAACCTAGCTTATGAGACAGAAAATATATCAAATCGATGCCTTCACCAACCGGACTTTTGGCGGTAACCCGGCCGCCGTCTGCATCCTAAATTCTTGGTTGAGTCCGGAGTTGATGCAAAAGATAGCCCAAGAGAATAATCTGGCCGAAACAGCCTTTGCAGTCAAAAAAGATGAACAGTACGAGATTCGCTGGTTTACCCCAGAAGTGGAAGTGGATCTTTGCGGCCATGCCACTTTAGCGACTGCTTTCGTGCTATTTCATTTTTATGAATTTGACGAAAATACCATTCAGTTTTATTCTCCGCGCAGTGGAAACCTCAGCGTTGACAAGGCTGATAATGGTTGGCTTACCTTGGATTTCCCTACAGACCACCTGATTGCCATTCAAAATGTTGACGAGTTGGACGTTGCTATTGGACAAAGTCCAATAAAAACCCTGAAAGGGAAAACCGATTACTTGATGGTCTATCGTTCCCAAAAAGAGATAGAAGCTTTGGAACCCAACCATCATTTGTTGGCGCAATTGGATGTTCGTGGGGTTATTGTGACAGCGCCTGGGGACGAAGTGGACTTTGTTTCCCGTTTTTTTGCCCCGGCCTGCGGTGTTCCCGAAGATCCTGTAACCGGTTCGGCCCATACCTCTTTGGTTCCGTATTGGACGGAAGTTCTTCAAAAAACCAAAATGACGGCCAAGCAACTTTCCAAAAGGGGAGGCGATTTGGTATGTGAATATTTGGGCGACCGCGTAAAAATATCGGGCAAGGCCGTGCTTTATTTGACCGGGGAAATAGACATTTGATCAACACTTAATACTTAGCATATGTACCCACTTATACGAAATAGAAGACTCCGTGCCTCCGAATCCATCCGGAGATTGGTTCGGGAAACCACCTTGACACCCGATGACTTTTTGGTTCCGCTGTTTGTGACCGAAGGAAAGGGAATCCGAGAGGAAATTCCATCCATGCCCAATTATTTTAGGTTGAGTTTGGACCAGTTGGAGAAGGAAGTAAAGGAACTTTGGAAAATGGGATTGTGTTCCGTGCTCCTTTTTGTTAAAGTGGCCGATAAGCTGAAGGACAACAAAGGCACCGAAGCCCTAAACCCCAACGGTTTGATGCAGCGTGCCATAAAAACCGTAAAAAATGCCTGTCCCCAAATGCTAGTGATGACGGATATTGCCCTTGACCCCTTTTCATCCTATGGTCATGACGGTATCGTGGCAGAAGGGCAAATCCTGAATGATGAAACCGCCGAAGTTCTGGCTGAAATGAGCGTGTCCCACGCACAGGCAGGTGCTGATTTTGTGGCACCCAGCGATATGATGGATGGCCGGATCTTGACCATTCGCGAAGCCTTGGAAGATGAAGGATTCATCAATACAGGGATTATGGCCTATTCGGCAAAATATGCCAGTGCCTTTTACGGTCCCTTCCGCGATGCGTTGGATTCTGCACCAGTGGATATCGCCAATGTGCCCAAGGACAAAAAATCCTATCAAATGGATTATGCCAATCGGTATGAAGCCATTAAGGAAACTCAAATGGATATTGATGAGGGAGCTGATATCGTAATGGTGAAACCAGGTTTGTGCTATTTGGACATTGTTCGAGAAATCAAAAATGAAGTCGAAGTACCCGTAGCCGTTTACCAAGTTTCCGGGGAGTACGCCATGGTAAAAGCCGCTGCTGAAAAAGGTTGGTTGGACCACGATGCGGTTATGCTGGAACAGCTCACGGCCATCAAAAGAGCAGGTGCGGATATAATCGCATCGTATTTTGCGAAGGATTTTATCCGAACTTTGGGATAAACCTCAGCCAAAATGAAAATACGAACCGCTTCGATACTCTTCTTCACTTTAGTGATGCATTGGGGGTTTGCCCAAAGACAGCTTATCCATGCCTTACCCTCCCAATTAGGGTTCGATGAGGCTTTCATCCACCAAAAGGTAGACTCCATCATGGAAATGGGCATCGATAGCTTGGCTTTTCCCGGAGCGCAGCTCTTGGTGGCAAAGAACGATACCATTATTTTCCACAAAGCCTATGGTTTTCATACCTACGACAGCATCCGGACGGTAGCTTTGAACGATTTGTACGATTTGGCCTCTGTCACCAAAATCTCGGGACCCTTGCCTGCTTTGATGAAGCTGGTGGATGAGGGAAAGCTCGATTTGGATGAACCTTTCAGCCAGTATTGGAAGCCTTGGCGAAACCGAAAGGATAAAAAAGACCTCACGCTTCGGGAAATCTTGGCGCATCAAGCAGGTTTGGTGCCCTATATCGTGTTTTTGCAAAAAGTGTTACGGAAGAATGGCAACCTCAAAAAGCGGTTCTTGGATGCTTCGTCCAGCAAAAGATTTAAGGCACAAGTGTACGATGGGCTTTACATCAACCATCGTTTTGAACGAAAGATGAACCGAATCATCAATCGCTCCAAGGTCTCCGATGAAAAGAAATATGTGTATTCGGGACTTTCGTTCTTGATTTTCCCTCAATTGATTGAACAACTTACGGGAACCGATTATCAAACCTATTTGGATGAAAATTTCTATCAACCATTGGGTTGTCATACCTTAGGATATCTTCCAAAGGAAAATTATTACGCAAATGCTATTGTTCCCACCGAAATGGATTCCATTTTTAGAAAAACGGTGGTGCAAGGTTGGGTACACGATGAAAATGCGTCGCTCAAAGGAGGTGTGTCGGGGAATGCCGGCCTGTTCGGCACAGCGGACGACCTCGCCAAGTTGATGCTGCTTTATCAGAATTACGGCAAGGTTGATGGCCAACAATTGATTTCATCCGAAACCGTAAATGAATTTACCGAAGTGCAATATCCCGAAAACGACAACCGTCGTGGATTGGGTTTCGACAAGCCACTGCTGAACAATTCAGAACTTCCTTTGGGCGAAGCCTACCCTTCCCCCTTGGCCAGCCCCAAAAGTTTTGGCCATTCGGGATTTACCGGGACTTTCGTCTGGGCCGACCCTGAAAACAGGCTGACCTTTATTTTTCTATCCAACCGCGTTTATCCGTCACGTAGCCATCGCCAATTGTATGAGCTGAACATCCGAACCGCGCTGCAGGATGTTTTTTATAAAGCTATGCAGATACCCATTCAAAATTGATTCCTATTCCCTATCTTGGTACAAAAGATTCGGCCATCCTATGGGACTACTCATTTTTTACGCCCTTATTTCCATTTTCTTTTCCTTTTTATGCTCCATTTTGGAAGCGGTGCTCCTCAGTGTCACACCTACCTTTATCAATCTGAAGAAGCAAGAAGGTAAAGATTACGCTGCCACCTTGGAATCCCTTAAAAAGGATGTGGACAAACCGCTTATTGCCATTTTGACCTTGAATACCATCGCCCACACCGTGGGAGCTATTTTGGTGGGGGTACAGGCGAAGGTAGCGTATGCGGAAATCTATGGAACCACAGAACGGACCCTTTTTGGTTTTGCATTTACGGAAGATTTGATGGTCGGAATTGTCTCCACGTTGATGACCATTTTGATTCTGGTGGCCTCAGAGATCATTCCAAAGACCATTGGAGCGACTTTTTGGAAACAACTGGCCAACTTTACCAGTAAGGCACTAAACATCATGGTATTCGTTTTAAAATGGACCGGATTGCTCTGGCTTTTGCAACTCTTCACCAAACTCGTTGGCGCCAAAGGCGAGCACGGCAGCGTGTTGAGCCGTGAAGATTTTAGCGCTATGACGGAAATCGCGCACGAGGAAGGCGTCTTCAAGGAATCGGAGTCCAAGATGATCAAAAATCTGTTGTATTTTGATGAAATTCTGGCGCGGGATGTCATGACACCGCGAACGGTGATGAAGGTTGCCTCTGAAGATATGCCCATCAAGGAGTTTTTTGAGAAAAACAGACCCCTTCGGTTTTCCCGCATACCCTTGTACAAAGATCGGATGGACAACATTACCGGTTTCTTTCTCAAGGATGAATTGTTGGAAGCTATCGTCAACAAAAAAGGGAACGAAACCTTGGCCACCATCCGAAGGGAATTGTTGGTGACCAACCGAAGCAAATCCATCAACGACCTTTTCAAAAAATTTGTGCAGAAACGCGAACACATTTCTTTAGTAGTGGACGAGTATGGATCGGTAAGCGGATTGGTGACTATGGAGGATGTGATAGAAACCTTGCTCGGATTCGAGATCATGGATGAAAGTGACAACGTGGAAGACCTCCAAAAGCTCGCCAGAAAGAACTGGCATGCGCGCGCCAAGCGATTAGGAATTATTGAAGATGAAGATGAAATTGAGTGATGGAACATGCTTACGTACAGACCCCTATCGGAATCGCAGAGTTAATAGGCGATAAAAATGGGCTGGCTTCGATTACCGTATTGGAGAGTAAAAAACCAAAAGGTACAATTCCAGCGGTTTTAAAGGATGCCGTTGAGCAACTTGAAGAATATTTTGAAGGAAACCGAACGGTATTTGAGCTTCAACTCAATCCTTCGGGAACCGATTTTCAGAAAAAGGTTTGGGAAGCCCTTTTGCAAATTCCCTTTGGAAAAACCATTTCTTATTTGGAACTTTCCAAACAACTCGGTGACGTAAAGGCCATTCGTGCAGTAGCCTCGGCCAATGGCAAAAATCCACTTTGGATTGTGGTTCCTTGTCACCGTGTCATCGGAACCAACGGAGACCTCACAGGATATGCAGGTGGACTGCATAGAAAAAAATGGTTATTGGAACACGAGAGTCCTGCCAAGCAGACGACTCTTTTTTAATGTATTGCCATGCTTTATAAACTTAACCTGGAGCATATCCTTTTTTTGGATATCGAGACCGTACCCCAACACCCAAATTTCACCGATCTGGAGGAAACCGCCCAACTATTGTGGGAACAGAAAACCCAGTACCAACGCAAGGACGAATACACACCCGAGGAATTTTACGAACGGGCTGGCATTTGGGCCGAGTTTGGTAAAATTGTCTGTATCTCCGTGGGCTATTTTGTGCACAGAGGTGAACAACGAAATTTTAGGGTCACTTCCTTTTATGGTGAGGAAATTGAAATCCTTAAACAGTTCAAGCAGCTCCTGCAAGACCATTTTAGCCAAACCAAGCACCTCTTATGTGCACACAATGGCAAGGAGTTCGATTTTCCCTATATCGCCCGGAGAATGGTGATCAATGGCATTAACCTTCCCTATAAATTGGACCTTTTCGGAAAAAAGCCTTGGGAAGTGCCCCATTTGGACACTATGGAGCTTTGGAAATTTGGCGATTACAAACATTACACCTCCCTAAAACTGCTGGCTTATGTCCTTGGGATTCCATCCCCAAAAGAAGATATGGACGGCAGTATGGTAAAGGATGTGTTCTATAAGGAAAAGGACATCGACCGCATCATCAACTATTGTGAATTGGATGTGGTGACTACGGCCCAAGTGTTCCTGCGACTGCAGAATGAGGAGCTATTGCATGATGATGAAATCAAAAAAGTTTAGAAATTAAAATTGAAACAAGAGCCGAGAAATAAGAGTCAACAGACAGGAATCAAGATGCAAGACCCAAGAGGACAGTCATCTTTTGAACTTGATACTTGAATTTGAATTTGAGTTTTTCAAACAGATTTCTCAAGCGTCACTTCGTTCCTCATGTCGAAATGACCTCTTATCGTCACGCTGAACTTGTTTCAGCGTCTCACTCAGATGGGATTCTATGTCAAGCGTGGAATGACAACCTTGTTCAGTGGGGAGCCAAGAAACAGGAATCAAGATGCAAGACCCAAGAGGGCAGTCATCTTTTGAACTTGATGTTTGAATTTGAACTTTTCAAATGGATACCGCATCACGCTTCGACTCATTTCGACTCCGCTCAATGACCCCCGCTCAGCAACCGTTCGGAATTAAACAACTAATTAGTTTTTATAAAACTTAGTACTCTTAATTCCGGCGTAATCTTGTACCACCAAAACGTATAGTCCGGCGGAAAGTGAGGATACATTAATGGAGCCTTGGGTCTTTCCTTTCTTAATGACGTTTCCTGAGGTGGTTACGATGGAGAACTCGGCGTCTTTGGATAATTCGGCGTTTACGTTCAAATAATCCACGGTTGGGTTGGGGTACACTGAAATATTCAATTCTTGGGGAATAAACATGGGCGCATTTTCAATCAATGCCGTTTCAGCTCCCTTAAACTCAAATTCGATAGGCTCCGAAAACTCGGACACTACATTTTCGGTACAGATGGAACGCACACGCGCTTCGTAAACCTTACCTACTTCCAAGGCTTTAAGCTCAACGCTGCTTTCCCAAGTCAATTCACTGTTCCATTCGTCCGAATCCACACTTTTATACTGAATCTCGAAAAGGGTTTCTTCGGTTTCTTCCCAAGAGAGGGCAGCTCCATCTTCCGTAGCATTGTCCAAATCCAGATTGGAAGGAGTTTCAATCGAACATTCAGAAACTTGGGCTCCGGTAACGATCAGGGAAAAATCCTGAAGACCTGTGGTCAATGTTCCTTTATGTGAAATGGTGATGGTGTAGGTTCCGCTTGCTTGCTCCACTTCTACGCGCTCAAAGGGATCAACTTTATTATCGCCCTTGGCAGCAGCATCGTTTGCTTTGGCTGGATTGAGTTTCCAAGGAAAATACGTTTGTCCATCCTTGGTAATGCGGATGTCTAAATCATTCACTAAAGCGGCAGCGGTACTGTTTAATTCTCCTCGGTTAATGTTTTCCGATGCTGGGTCCGTCCATGAAATCGAGGCCATCAACGGAACTCCTTCCATAGCGTTTACGGTAATGGTGAAAGTTTCCCCGTTGGACAACCGTTCCTCATTTACCAAAGTAGTGTAGTCTTTATTTTGAAGGACCTCAGCAGCAGCTTTGGCGTTCATAATACCCCAACCCATTTTGTAATCGGGTCCCTTGGCATCCACATCATCAGCCGTATGAAGGGCCAATCCCTTAAGGGTGGCAGCTTTCATATACGAACCAAAAAGCTCTTCATGATACTGTTGCAACAACAAAAGTGACCCAGTCACTCCTGGCGCCGCCATGGACGTTCCGGAAGAAACTTGATAGCTGCTATTGGTGGCTGAACTGGTGGAAAGAATGTTACCGCCATCCCCGGCCAAGTCTGGCTTTACACGACCATCATCCACGGGTCCAAAACTGCTATATCCAGCAACGGATGCCTTTTTTAAATCGCCGTTACCATCGATTTCGGTATTGGCACCGGCCACGGTCAATCCGTTTTTAGTGGTAGTAAAGCCCAATAGTAAGTCGAACCCATCAGCTGTTTTCCCAAAGTTGGGGGCATCATTATCGTAAGATTTTTGTGCATTGCCCGCAGCGGTCACCATCAAATAATGTGGCGCATTGTACATGATTCGGTCCCAATCTTGGCTAACTTTAATGTAAGCGCCAAAGTACCAATCCGGCACCCGGTCCGAAAGTATGCCATAGGAATGGTTGCTCAACAAAAGTCCGTTGGCAGCAGCTTCGGCCACTTCAATCTTGTCTCGGCTCCAATCGTGCGTTAAAGCCTCCGCACCATAGGCAACTCCTCTAGCATTGGGCTCCACACCGGCAGAGATTAAATTTCCGGTCACTAAGGTAGCGTGCAGACTTACTTCATTGGCTTGATCTGCGTTTTTGGCACGAACATCAAATTCTTGATGGGAAGATAATGCTACACCAGAATCCCATACGCCCACTTCCATTTGGGTTCCTGATAGACCCAAATTGAGAAGGCCTTTATCATATAGGGTATGGGCCCTTGAAGTTTGGGATGCAGGGTCGTTTAAAGTTGTATAGAATAAAGGAGTGCCATCTGTACCGATATCTTCAAGTGCAATTTCGGTACCATCGGTTCTCTTTTCTGTAACTGTAATATTCTTGGATTTGACCAACTCACCTATTAGCTTTAGCTTAGCCTCATAATCGGCTTCCATCTCGGAAATGAATGTGGAAATATTTCCGTACTCATAATCGAAACTAACTTGCTCTTTGGTATCTCGTGTTTGTCCTAGGATGGAACCCACGCCCAAAAGCGAAAATAAAATGGAGAAGATTGCTCCCTTAGCCGAAAAAGGAAATCTGTAGTCCATAATAGTTTAAGTTTAGGTAAGATTTGGACTACGAATATATGAGAAAACGTAAGTATTATCGATAATATTCCTACTTTATTCGATGAAATACATAGTGATTTACCGATTTGTGTTGTGAAAATTCACTTTTACGATGTGTAGCTTTATTCCTACTTTGATTCGTTGTTGCGTACGCTCTCAAGATTACAATAGCGAACCACAAAAATAGCTGCCAAACATTGTGTAAATTTGTATCCTAAACCCATTTGATGCTAGAAAAGAAGTCCATAGAATATGAAAAGGCGGTGCTGATCGGTGTATTGAACCAACATCAGGATGAAGACAAGGTAAAGGAATACTTGGATGAGTTGGAGTTTTTGACCTACACGGCCGGTGGCGAAGTGGCGAAACGATTTGTGCAGCGCATCGATGTGCCCAACCCGAAAACCTATATCGGTAGCGGTAAAATGGAAGAGGTGCGTCAATATGTGAAGGAACACGAAATCGGTTCCGTTATTTTTGATGATGAACTCTCCCCTGCCCAGCAAAACAATATTGAAAAACTGCTCCGCTGTAAGGTGCTGGACCGAACTAGCCTTATCTTGGATATTTTTGCCCAGCGCGCACAGACGAGTTACGCTCGTACCCAGGTGGAACTGGCGCAGTACGAATATCTTTTACCCCGACTAACCGGACTTTGGACGCACTTGGAACGACAAAGGGGTGGTATCGGAATGCGCGGACCGGGTGAAACGGAAATCGAAACGGATAGACGTATTGTCCGCGATCGCATTGCCCTGCTCAAAAAGAAACTGGCCAAAATCGACCGACAAATGGAAACCCAACGGGGCAACCGGGGTTCCCTGGTGCGTGTAGCTTTGGTAGGATACACCAATGTGGGTAAATCTACCTTAATGAACGTAATCAGCAAAAGTGATGTATTTGCCGAGAACAAACTCTTTGCAACCTTGGACACCACCGTGCGAAAAGTGGTTTTGGGCAACCTCCCTTTTTTGTTGAGCGACACCGTTGGTTTCATCAGAAAACTGCCCACCCAGTTGGTGGAAAGCTTTAAAAGTACCTTGGACGAAGTTCGGGAAGCCGACCTCTTATTGCACGTTGTGGATATATCCCATCCCAATTTTGAAGAGCATATCGCATCCGTTAACCAAATTTTGGACGAAATCGATAGTTCGGACAAGCCATGTATAATGGTGTTCAATAAAATTGACCAGTACCAACCCGAAACCATCGATGAAGATGACTTGGTCACGGAAAAAACCACGGCCCACTTTACCTTGGAGGATTGGAAAAAAACCTGGTTCAACAAGATGGGCGATAAGGCACTTTTTATCTCCGCCTTGAACAAGGAAAACATGGACGAATTCCGCAAGCGGGTGTACGACGCGGTGAGGAACATCCATGTGACCCGATTCCCTTACAACAACTTTTTGTATCCAGAGCATCTGGATGAATATAGTGAGGGGTAGACTTTATCGATGAAAGGCAACCTATTGCCTATTTCACAACATTTTTGGACCTGTTCACAACAAAAGTTTAGGGCGTGACCACAGATGACCTACTTTCACTTTGTTTTTAAGTCATTTTAGTGTCACGCACAGATCTTACAAATCTTAACCTACTTAGGCCATGGTCTTAAAAACTTGAAAAACATTTTTCACCCCACAAAAAAGCCCTCCGCAAAGAGGGCTTTTTTTGTATGCAAAAGTTGCACATCAAAACTTGTAGCTCAACCCAAGGGTCCAATACGTTTGTAGTTCATTGTCAATGGTATCAAAAGTGGCTTCCGGATTTGGTGTTGGAGCATTGTTCACAATATAATTGAGCGTTTCCTGCTTGTTGTTCCTCAAACCAAAATCAAAGCCCACCCCAATCATTTTCCAAAGGGTATAACTAAATGAGTTGATCCAGGTCCAGTTGCTCAAATTGCTACTCTCATAACTCTGAAAAAGGGAAAGGTTACTCTTAAAACTCACCGCACCGATTTGTTTGGTATAGTCTGCAACGATCTTGGCACCCATGGACGATTCAAAAATGGTATCCTCGCTACTGAACACAAAGTTGTAGTTGAGCGGATGTATGACCACTACCAGGTCTGAAATGGGCGTCCACGTAGCACCCACACCCAAATCAAGGTAACCGGGGTCGTTAAAATTGCTCAATAAAGTGGTACGGTATTCCGCCAAGGCAGAAATCGCAAACTTCTCGCTTAGTTTTCTACCGTACAGGGAAGAAATATTGAATACATCCGTAGCCTGTCGGAAACTGTCATCGTCGGTGGGATCGTCCTTATCGTCCAGCTTTACCCAAGCTAGGTTCACATTGGCCGAATTTCTCCAAAAAAACTTCTCTTCTTTCAGGTTGGCAAAGGCATTTACGGTAAATCCGATGTTGCCAGAGGAGTTATTGGGTATGCCCTGCGCAAACCAATTATTGAATTCTGATAGGCTACCGCCAATCGTTCCAAAAGCGCCCACTTTCCAGCCGGGCAAGGCATCGAGTTTGGCCTGTAGGGCATCCACCCGCTTTTGAATGGCGGCAATGGAATCCTTTTTGGGAGCTATCTGGGCTTTTAGTTCTTCTTCAGTCTGTGCCGTGGCGTTGGCCAGCGCAAAACAGGCCACAAGGGCGAATAACAATTTTTTCATAGTATGGAGTTTACTGTTTAGACCGTAAAAATAAGAAATGTCACTTCGCAACCGCTATTTCTTCACAAACAAATGGGTTTGGGGTTTAGGGTTTAGGGTTTAGGATTTAGGATTTAGGATTTAGGATTTAGGGTAAAAAAGTGATTTTGGGGAATTCTTACCAAACTGATGCTGGCGAAGTAACCGGAAAACTTAAACTCAAGTGTCAAGTTCAACACATAGGTTCAAAAAAAAGGTCATTTCGACATGAGGAACGAAGTGACGATTGAGAAATCTGTTTGAAAACTCAAGTTCAAGTTCAAGTTCAAGGTTGAGGGTTTAAGGTTTAAGGTTTAAGGTCAAAAAGATCATTTCAAATGACAAAGAAGCCTATTCGTGAAATTCGTGTCAAATGTATACTGCCAACTTACCACCCAGCACTGCCCACTACTTCCCTATTTCAGTCCTCCTTACTGTCGCTTCGACTCATTTCGACTCCGCTCAATGACCGCCGCTAAGCGACCACTGCCCACTGCCTACTGCCTTCCGACTCCCGATAGATTTCTCGACTGCCCCTTCGACAAGCTCAGGGTGACAGCTCGAAATGACATCTTAACTACTGACTTCGGACTTCGGGCTTCCGACTTCGGACTCAAACAAAAGATTTCTCACGCTTGCTCTGCTCGGTTCGAAATGACAAAGAACCCCATTGGTGCCAATTCGTGAAATTAGTGTCAACTGCTTACTGAACTTCTGCCCATCAACCCAAGTCTGTTTTCTATGGTCTTTTCTCTCTTGGGTCTTGATTCTTGGTTCTTGGCTCCAGTAAAGATTTCTCGACTGCGCTCGAAATGACATCCTAACTCGCAACACGAAACCCGAAACCCATAACTCGTAACTTACCACTCCCGACTCCAAAATCCCATTCTCAACCCCCAAAATCCAACCCCCTAAAAAAATCCGTCAGATCAAACAGGGCATCCGTCAGATCGGAAGGGGCATCCGTCAGATCGCACCCTTTTGTAAACCCAAAATACCGCATCTTGCTCCTTATTTCTAAAAACTCTAATCATGATTTACAAAAAATTGTTATGGTCGCTTTTGGCCATTACCGTATTGTGGTCCTGTAGTAAGGACGACGGACCGAGCGCTCCAGCTCCTGCTGGACCCCCTACCATTGCCAACTTTACGCCCCAATCCGGGCCAGTGGGCACTGAGATCACCATTAACGGTACCAACTTTAGCACCACGGTGGCGAGCAATACCGTAAAAATCGGTACCGCTACCGCAACGGTAACCGCTGCTACCGCCACCCAGCTCAAGGCAACTGTGCCCACAGGGGCCACCACGGGCGCCGTAAGCGTAAGCGTAGGCGGAACAACCGTAACTAGCGGAGAATTTACCGTGACTGATGCCGAACCCGTGAATCAAGCCCCTACAGCAGATGACCAAAGCTTTGAAGTGGCCGAGGACGTGGCCGAAGGCGAAGTGATCGGCACCGTGGAAGCCAACGACGGCGACGGGGACGCATTGACCTTTGAACTCGTGACCGACGAGAGCGAGCTCTTCCAAGTGGCAGAAAACGGGGAAATCTCTTTGGCCGAGGGCAAGAACCTCGACTTTGAGACCTCCACCGAGCACAGCTTGACCCTAAGTGTAAGCGACGGCAGCAACGACCCCGTAGAGTTTACCGTGACCGTAACGGTGACCAACGTAATCGAAAGCTTGTTTGATGACCCTGCTTCATTTATACTTAAGTTCAATATGGAGGCAGGAGAGGAACTTGAAATAGGATTGAACAGTCAATATCAATACGATTATACGATAGATTGGGGAGATGGTACGGAAGAAAATTATACCACCAATGCAAATCCTACGCACACCTATGACAATACCGCCATATACACCGTAGCCATTAAAGGGATTTTTCCCGCATTAATGATGGACACATCTAATGCGGTTAGTGTTGGTGCCTTAATTGATGTGAGCCAATGGGGCTCCCAAAAATGGCAGCGTATGAATTATGCTTTTACAAATTGTCAAAATCTTCAAGGTTTTAGTGCCACGGATTTACCTAATTTTTCTGAAACCACATCCATGGAAGGAATGTTCTGGAATGCAACCCAATTTAATGGTGATATTGGTAAATGGGACATCAGTAATGTAGACGCAATGACTATTATGTTTTGGGATGCTAAATCTTTCAATCAAGATATTAGCGGATGGAACCCAGAAAGTGTTACAAAAATGAACCATATGTTCCGTGGAGCGTCTTCATTCAACCAAGATTTAAGTGGTTGGAATGTAAACAATGTTACCACCTTTGGCAATATGTTCAATGGTGCAACGTCGTTTAACCAAAGCTTGGCTTCTTGGGAAATTAGTAGTGCTACTCAAATGGGAGCAATGTTTGATAATTCTGGAATGAGCCCAGAGAACTTAAACGCAACGCTAATTGGTTGGAACAACTTTGTAGAAGCTAACGATGGTCCTAAAAACATTACCTTAGGTTTAGACAATCTATCTGTTTGTGGACAAGAAGTTATTGATGCTACCCAAAACTTGGGGACCAATCATCAATGGACATTTACGGGTAATCTTGGCTTCCAAGCCAACTGCCCATAATTTCACCACACAATGTACGGCCCTCTTCCCATACAGGGCAAGCAGAACCACCGGCGGCCTTCGGGTTTCCGGTGGTTTTCATTCCGTGCGGTTGCTGAGAACTGGTCATTGAGCGTAGTCGAAATGAGTCGAAGCACGACACGGAATCCATTTTGTTTGGGATTCTGAAACCAGTTCAGCATGACGGCAATACGTCATTTCGATATGAGATGCAATGCATCGATTGAGAAATCCAATGGGAAAACGCAAGTTCAAGGTTTAGGGTTATGGGTTAAAGGTAATTTTTTCGGAATTCGTAGCGATTGGATTTTTGGATGGCTCGACTGCAAATCGACCACTGCCCACTGCCGACTGACTTCCGACTCCCGACAGATTTCTCACATTCGTTCGAAATGACAAAGAACCCTATTGGTGTTAATTCGTGAAATTAGTGTCAACCATCCACTGAACGTCTGCCCATCAAACCAAGTCTATTTTCTATGGTCTTTTCTCTCTTGGATCTTGATTCTTGGCTGCTCACTGAACTAAGTTCTCGATACATTTTTTGACTCCTATTTTCAAAAACTCATCAAAAAACACTCGAACTGACAAAGAACCCTATTCGTGAAATTCGTGTCAACTGCCCACTGCCCACTGCAGACTGATTTCCGACTCCCGACAGATTTCTCACATTCGTTCGAAATGACAAAGAATCCTATTCGTGACATTAGTGTCAACTGCCGACTGCCAACTGCTACCTGACTTCCGACTCCCGATAGATTTCTCACATTCGTTGGAAATGACAAAGAACCCTATTCGTGCCAATTCGTGTCAACTCCCAACTCCCAGCTGCTACCTGACTTCTGAATCCACAAAGATTTCTCGACTGCCCCTTCGACAAGCTCAGGGTGACAGCTCGAAATGACAGTTTAACAACCCTCTCAACTGCGTACCGAACTACTGCCTACAGCTTACTGGACTACTGAAATTTACTTCTTCCGTTTAAAAAGCGGCACTGAGGAACAAGCTTCACCGTACATCACGCTTTTGGCCACTTCTTGGATGCGGGCAACGGCCATGAGGTAGGCATTCTCGGGAACGGGTTTGTGGGAACACCCTTTTATGATGACAGGTCTATCGGTAAATTCCGTCACGTCCAATTGCTCCAAAATAGGTTGGTAAAGTGCGGTTTCCAAATCTGGTAAAGTGCCCCGGATCACTTTTTTGGCATAAGGTTGCAATTTGGAAGCTACAAGCATAAAGGCCCAACCGGGCACTATGGCATCCGAGGAACATTGCAAGGCTACGTAAGCATCTTGATAGGCTTGCCAATCGTGTGCCTCCACATGGGCACGAAACTCCTTTTCACGCAAAATAAAGCCTTCATAGAGCCAATCTGCAATGTCCAACACCTTACGCTCCCCCTCTGGATAGTAATCCTCCAGGTTGAAGGTAATCAACTTGCTTTGGGCTACTCTGTTTATTATTTCATCTTCCATACTGTCATTCCCGTGAAAACGGGAATCTTTTTCAAAATTGACTTGGTTTCAATAACACGCTTCGACTACGCTCAGCGTCCGTGTGGTTTTTTGGTTTACAAGTATTATCCATTCAGTGCCAAAACCAATATGGCGTTGAATCCATTATAATTTTTGATTCTGTGATCGGAATCTATTGGCCGGTGAGGTTTTTTGGTGCTTTGTTTTTCTGCCTTTTACACGTTTGCGCCACAGTTCAAAAGAAGAACGCTTCAAATGGGTACGCATCACCTCGCGCACATCGTTCTCCTTTAAGCCAAACTGAAATTCGATGGCTTCAAAAGGAGTTCTGTCTTCCCAGGCCATTTCAATAATTCTATCAATTTCCCTAACCGTTAATTCCTCTGACATTATGATTTGTGATTTTGAAATTATTTCTTGACAGTTTACAATAATCCGAGCTCGAGTTTGGCCTCTTCGCTCATCAATTCCTGCGTCCAAGGTGGATCAAAGGTGATTTCCACTTCTACGTCTTTCAACACATCAATGGATTTAACTTTTTCCTCTACTTCCACGGGCAAGGTTTCGGCCACGGGACAGTTGGGCGAGGTAAGCGTCATCAAAATCTTTACTTCATAATCTTCATTCACGAACACGTCATAAATCAAACCCAGCTCGTAAATGTCCACTGGGATTTCAGGATCGTAGATGGTCTTGAGCACCTTTACAATTTTTTCGCCCAGTTCCTGTGTATCTATGGTAGTTTCTTCGCTCATTCTGTGTTATTTTAACTGTGTTTGATAAGCCACTGCGTACAATTTGAGCTGCTTGATCATACTCACCAATCCATTAGCTCGTGTCGGGGACAAATGTTCCTTTAGTCCGATTTCATCAATAAAATCCACATTGGCGTCGATAATGTCCTGTGGTTTTTGATGACTGAAAGCCCGAATCAGTATGGCAATGATGCCCTTGGTGATGATGGCATCGCTATCCGCCGTAAAAACCAATTTGTCGCCTTCCAATTCGGCGTGTACCCACACCTTGCTCTGACATCCTTTAATGATGTTGTCGTCGGTTTTATATTTTTCTTCTATCAACGGAAGTGACTTTCCAAGCTCGATCATGTATTCGTACCGCTGCATCCAGTCGTCGAACATGGAAAACTCGTCTACTATCTCTTCTTGTATTTCTTTTATGCTCATGCGATTATTTTGTTCAAAAGTACAACTCGGTGTACTGCAATTCAAGTTTTGCCGCAGTTCCAGGCCTACGACAACATATTTTTGGCGCGTTTCACCCCTTCCACTAGGCGGTCCACTTCTTCCTTGGTATTGTAAAAACTAAAACTGGCCCTTACCGTACCGGGAATCTTGTAAAAGTCCATGATGGGCTGCGCGCAGTGATGTCCAGTTCGGACGGCGATGCCCAGTTTGTCCACAATGGTACCGATATCATACGGGTGAATCCCTTTTATATTAAAAGAGATGACCGAAGTTTTGTTGGTCGCGGTGCCATAAATCTTCAGACCGTCAATAGTGAGCAATTGTTCCGTTGCATACTGCAATAATTCATGCTCATATTGGGCAATGGCCTCGAAACCGATTTGGTTCATATAGTCCAAAGCGGCCCCAAAAGCGATTCCACCGCAAATGTTGGGTGTTCCGGCTTCAAATTTATGGGGCAGGTCGGCATAGGTGGTCTTTTCAAAGGTTACCTCAGCAATCATCTCGCCACCTCCTTGGTAGGGCGGCAACTTTTTGAGCCATTCTTCTTTTCCATACAGCATTCCTACACCGGTAGGGCCACACATTTTGTGGGCAGATACCGTGTAAAAATCCACATCCAAGGCTTGCATATCAGCTTTGATGTGCGGTGCGGCCTGCGCTCCGTCAATCAAAACCGCGGCTCCTGCCTTGTGGGCGGCTTCAATAATTTCCTTTATGGGGTTGATGGTGCCCAACGCATTGGATACGTGGTTGCAGAACACCAACTTGGTCTTTTCTGACAATAGCTTGTGGTATTCTTCCATGACGAGTTCACCGTTCGTGTTCATGGGTATCACTTTCAAAATGGCACCCGTGCGTTCGCTTAGCATCTGCCAAGGGACAATGTTGGAATGGTGCTCCATGGCGGAAACCAATACCTCATCCCCTTTTTGCAAAAAAGATGTAAAACCATTGGCCACTAAGTTAATGGCATCGGTAGTCCCGGAAGTAAAAATGACCTCGTGTGCTTTAGCAATATTGAAATGCTTCTGGATTTTTTGACGGGCAGCTTCGTAGGCGTCAGTGGCTTCTTGCGACAAGGTGTGCACCCCACGATGAATATTGGCGTTGTACCCCTGATAGTAGTCAACGATCACATCGATTACCTGTTGTGGTGTCTGCGAGGTGGCCGCGTTGTCCAAATACACCAAGGGCTGTCCGTTCACCTTCCTATGAAGGATGGGAAAATCCTTTCTAATGGCGAGTATGTCCAGAGTCGTCTCTATCATTATAAGGTTGATGCTAAAAATTGAGCTTACAGGTCAAATCCCATACGCACTCCCAATTTATTGGCGATAATCTTATTGATTCGCGCCTTTAGTTCGGGAATTCGCACACTTTCCAATACGTTGTTGGCAAAAGCGTACATCAATAGTGCCTTGGCCTCTTTTTGGGGTATTCCCCTTGACCGTAGGTAAAACAATGCTTCTTCATCCAACTGGCCAATGGTACATCCATGGGAACATTTAACATCGTCCGCAAAAATCTCCAATTGTGGTTTGGAGTTGATGGTCGACTTATCGCTCAACAAAATATTGTTGTTCTGCTGAAAGGCATCCGTTTTTTGGGCGATTTTGTCCACAATGATCTTTCCATTGAACACCCCCGTAGAACTGTCCCCGAAAATTCCTTTGTAGTCTTGGTGGCTCTCACAATTAGGCTGTGCGTGGTGCACCAAGGTGTGATGGTCCACATGCTGTTTGTCGCCCAAAATGGTGACCCCTTTCAAAGTAGAGTCAATCCGCTCGCCATTCTGATAAAAGTTCAGGTTGTTGCGGATCAATTTACCTCCCAAAGAGAAGGTATGTACCCGCACTACACTACTGTCCTTTTGCGAAATATAGGTGTTGTCCACCAATGAAGCGGTGGGCTCATCATTCTGTACCTTGTAATAATCGATGATGGCGTCCTTTCCAGCAAAAATTTCGGTCACGGAGTTGGTGAACACCTCATTTCCCGTTAAACTTTGGTGCCTTTCAATAATCTGAACCTCTGCGTTGTCCTCTGCCACGATCAAATTACGCGGCTGCAACATCAAGGCTGGCTCTTTACCCGTAGCCAAATGTAGAATTTGGATGGGCTTTTTGGGCATTTTGTTCTTGGGGATATAAATGTATGCCCCTTCCTTACAAAAGGCAGTGTTCAAGGAGGTCAACGACTCATCCTTGGAGGCCGCTTTATTGAAATATACTTCAATGATGGGTTGATACATCGGCTTGCTGAATGCCGAACTCATCAAACAGACATCCACCCCGTCATGCGTTGTTTCTGATAGGTAAGAGCTGTACACCCCATCCACAAATACGATTTTATAGGTGTCAATCTCGTGCAGGAAATATTTTTTGACATCCTTGTACTCCAACGAGGTCTCGTGTTTTGGAAAGATGCTGAAATCAACTTTCTGCAATCCTTTCAACGAGGTGTATTTCCAAGCTTCCTCCTTTTTGGTGGGAAAGCCTTTGGTCTCAAAATTTTTGATGGCATGGGAACGCTCTTCGTGAACTGGATGATCTAAATCCATTCCGTCCTCAAAAGCAAAAAAAGAGGAGACTAATTTTTCCTTTAAATCCATTTGTTTTTAATTGTCATTTCTGCACTCCGTTATGGCTCAGCATAAACTCCAGCAGGAATCTAATTAATGATTTCTTTTCATTTGGGCTCCCATTTTCATGGGAATGATAAAACTGGTTATACCGCAGCTTCTTCTTTCAACCAATCGTAACCTTTCTCTTCCAACTCCAAGGCCAATTCCTTGGTTCCGGATTTCACTATTTTTCCATTATGCAATACATGTACAAAATCTGGCACGATGTATTCCAACAAACGTTGGTAATGAGTAATTACGATGATGGCGTTATCCTTACTGCGCAATTTGTTCACCCCATTGGCCACGATGCGAAGGGCATCAATATCAAGTCCGGAATCAGTTTCGTCCAAAATGGCCAATTTGGGCTCCATCATCGCCATTTGGAAAATCTCGTTACGCTTCTTTTCACCTCCAGAGAAGCCTTCGTTCAAGGAACGGGAAAGAAATTTCCTGTCGATTTCCAACATTTCGGACTTTTCACGAATCTTTTTCAGCATTTCGTTGGCCGGCATATCTTCCAAGCCTTGTGCTTTTCTGGATTCGTTGATAGCGGTCTTCATGAAGTTGGTCACCGATACCCCTGGGATTTCTACTGGATATTGGAAGGAAAGGAACACTCCTTTGTGCGCTCTTTCCTCTGGTGAAAGTTCTCCCAAATCTTCTCCTTCCAAGAGAATGGTTCCTTCACCCACCTCAAACTCTTCTTGACCTGCAATTACTTCGGCCAAGGTGCTTTTCCCAGAGCCGTTGGGGCCCATAATGGCGTGCACCTCTCCCGCATTTACTTTCAGGTCGATTCCCTTAAGGATTTCCTTGTCCTCTACGCTTGCATGTAAATTTTTTATTTCTAGCATGATTTCTCTTCTTCAAAAATTATGTTCTATCTTAAAATTTGTGATTTCGACTTCGTCAATAACCAAATCGGGTTTTGGGTGGTTGAGCGCAGTAGAAGCTACCCAACGGAGCCTTCCAAACTGATTTCCAATAGTTTTTGGGCTTCCACGGCAAATTCCATGGGAAGTTTGTTGAGCACTTCTTTACTAAATCCGTTTACGATCAACGCAATGGCCTTTTCGGTATCGATTCCCCTTTGGTTGCAATAGAAAATTTGGTCCTCACCAATTTTACTGGTCGTGGCCTCATGCTCAATCTGTGCCGTTTTGTTTTTGGCTTCAATATAGGGGAAGGTGTGCGCTCCGCAGCGATTGCCCATCAAAAGGGAATCACACTGAGAGAAGTTCCTGGCGTTTTCGGCACGGCTATTCACCTGTACCAATCCTCGATAGCTGTTTTGTGACTGGCCTGCGGAAATTCCTTTGGAGATTATGGTACTCTTGGTGTTTTTACCCAAGTGAACCATCTTGGTTCCTGTATCGGCCTGTTGAAAATTATTGGTTACCGCAATGGAATAGAACTCCCCAATGGAGTTGTCCCCTTTCAAAATGCAGGATGGATATTTCCAGGTTACGGCTGAACCGGTTTCTACCTGTGTCCAAGAAATCTTGGCGTTCTTTTCGCAAAGTCCACGTTTGGTCACAAAGTTGAAAACGCCCCCTTTACCTTCGTTGTTACCGGGGTACCAGTTTTGTACCGTGGAATATTTGATTTCTGCATTGTCCAGCGCAATGAGCTCAACCACTGCAGCGTGCAATTGGTTTTCGTCACGCATGGGTGCGGTACAACCTTCGAGATAACTCACATAACTGCCTTCTTCGGCAACCACCAAAGTTCGTTCGAACTGTCCTGTTCCCGCTTGATTGATACGGAAATAGGTGGAAAGCTCCATCGGGCACCTAACCCCTTTAGGGATATAGCAGAAGGACCCATCGGAGAATACCGCAGAGTTCAGGGCCGCATAAAAATTATCCTTTTTGGGCACCACAGTACCGAGATACTTCTTTACCAATTCCGGATGCTCTTGGATGGCCTCGGAAATCGAGCAGAAAATGATTCCTTTCTCGGCCAAGGTCTTTTTAAAGGTGGTGGCCACGGAAACGGAATCCATCACTATATCCACGGCAACCCCAGCCAGTTTCTTTTGTTCGTCCACGGAAATGCCCAACTTCTTGAAGGTCTCCAGCAATTCAGGGTCTACTTCGTCCAAGCTGTTGTACTTTGGCTTTTTATTCGGGGCGGAATAATATGAAATATCCTGAAAATCAGGTTTCTTGTATTTCACATTGGCCCATTCGGGCTCGTCCATTTCCTGCCATGCACGAAAGGCTTCCAATCGCCACTCCGTCATCCAATCGGGTTCCTCCTTCTTTTTGGAAATGGCAATCACAATGTCCTCGTTCAGCCCTTTGGGCAACGTATCCGATTCAATATCTGTGTAGAAACCATACTCGTATTCCTTGGTTTCCAGTTCTTTCTTTAATTCTTCCTCTGTATAAGCCATATCTTTTTTGAGTTAAGAGTTAAAAGTCAAAACAGTTAAAGTCCGCTTCGCTTTTTAACATACTTAATATAATTTGCAAGCTGTTTTGAGATATCAATCACTTGGTTTCTGTGCTCAATCAACTCATCAGCCCTAAAATATCCTATCTCCTCCAATAAGTTGAAAAGATTTCTGACTTCTCCCGCTGAACCTTTGGAGAAATAAAGGAACCTTATCAACTCTTTGTCTGTTTCCCGTTCAAATCCTTCCGAAATATTGTTGGAAATTGAAATGGTCGCTCTTCTCATTTGATCAACCATCGCAAAATCTTCTTTCAAAGGACTCTTCTTCAATAAATCATAAACTTTGGCGGTAAACTTTACCGTTTTTTTATAAACCTCCAAATCTTCAAAAGAGCTATACATTCAGATTAACTTTTTAACTTCTTAGCTCTTTAACTTACTTTTTACAATGAAAAACTTTCTCCGCATCCGCAGGTTCTTTGGGCATTGGGATTGTTGAATACAAAACCTTTACCGTTCAAACCTCCGGAATATTCCAATGTGGTGCCTACCAAATACAGAAAACTCTTTTTGTCCACAATGATTCTGACCTCATTATCTTCAAAAACCTTATCTGTATCCGCTGCGGATTTGTCAAATTTCAATTCATAAGACAATCCACTGCACCCTCCGCTCTTTACGCCAACACGCACAAAATCGGTGGTCGCATCAAAACCTTCCTCGGTCATGAGTGACACTACTTTATGCTTGGCAGATTCCGAAACCTTAATCATCTTACTTGTATTTAATCTAAATAGCCTACAAATATACTGTTTAAGAAGGGTTTTACCATAGCAACTAACATTATTATAACGTATGATTCGATAGGCGTTTCCTATGGAAATTACCATAGATTCATACCCTATGCCCATACATGGCGATTCCACAAGGCTTTTTCATGATTTTGACCTAGTTACGCCCAAAAAAATTAATGTTCCACCCTAAACCTAAATTTACGATAATCCTCATTATTTTTGCAAAATGCTAGAAGACAAGAATCAAGAACGAACTTCATTGGAAGAATTGGGCGAATTTGGCCTGATAGAACATCTTACCAAAAATTTTGAACTCCAACAGCCTTCCTCCATTATCGGGGTGGGCGACGATGCCGCCGTAATGGATTATAACGGCAAAAAAACCATTGTTACCACCGACATGCTGGTGGAAGGAGTCCATTTTGATTTGAGCTATATGCCCCTAAAGCATCTGGGCTACAAGTCGGTGATGGTGAACCTGTCGGACGTGTATGCCATGAATGCCATGGCCACCCAAGTCACGGTTTCTTTGGCAATCTCCAACAGATTTCCTTTGGAAGCACTTGAAGAGTTTTATGAAGGCGTTGCCTTGGCGTGCAAACTGTACCATGTTGATTTGGTAGGGGGAGATACCACTTCCTCCACACGGGGAATGATCATTAGTGTTACGGCGATCGGCGCGGCAGACGAGAATGACATTGTTTACCGTAAAGGGGCAAAGCCCAACGATTTGTTGGTGGTGACCGGGGATATTGGCGGTGCCTACCTCGGACTTCAGGTTTTGGAGCGGGAGAAAGAAGTTTTTAAGGTCAACCCCAACAGCCAGCCCGACCTTGAGCCTTATTCCTATATCGTGGAACGGCAATTAAAGCCAGAAGCCAGAAAAGATATTGTGGAACTGCTCAAAAAACTGGAAGTAAAACCTACCTCCATGATCGACATCAGCGATGGCCTTTCTTCGGAAGTCATCCATTTGTGCAAGCATAGCGATACAGGCTGTAATGTTTTTGAGGATAAAATCCCGTTAGATCCTACGGTAATTTCCGCTTCGGAAGAGTTTAAGATGGACAGTACCATGATTGCCTTGAGCGGCGGAGAGGATTACGAGTTGTTGTTTACCATTGACCAGGCAGATTTCCCAAAAATCAAGGGCAACCCCAATTTAACGGTTATCGGCCACATGACCGAAAAGAGCGAAGGCATCCATTTGGTGAGCAGGGCCAATACCAAGATTCCAATTACCGCACAGGGCTGGAACTCGTTCAACAAATAAAAAAATCCCGAAAATCAAGACTTCCCTACATCATGGCATTGGGGCACGCAACCATTAGCAGCAGGTAATAACTTAAGTTTTCGGGATAAGATTTGGGCCTTTTCCTAAATCAAAAAAGGGCTATGCCACTTGGTGCACCACCCTGTTTTTGCGTTTTCTGTACATATCTTCCAAAGTACTGTTGATCTCTTGCATTTGAGGTGTCAGTGCAGAGAGTTTGCCACTTACATCGGTAGTGACCTCTTTTTGGCAGTGGATGCATTTGTACTCTTTAATGTGTTGGGTCACCTTTTTGGAAACCACGTAATGATGGCCGAACAAACTGCAGAAGAAGGAGGTGAATTTGTTGCCATGTTGCATAGTAGTTGTTTTCATAAACTGGTGTTGTTTGGAGAAAAGCACTGGATTACGAAATGGGGCTTCGAAAAATGCTTAATTTGGTTCGTAGTTTAATGTTATAGAAATATGAGTTTAATACGTTTATTTTTATAGGAACGGATGTTGATAACTTTTTATTTCACCTTTATCTCGATAAAACATTTTTTTCGATGAAATACCATAAAATCGTTGAAAAGCTGTCTTTTTCCGCTCAAAAACACTTTTGTAAGATACCGTATTGAAAACAAATTATCAACAACCCATCAATAAAAAATCGTTAACGATTACGGCTTTTGCCCTTTTTTCCCTCTTTTTTGGCGCGGGCAACCTTGTTTTACCCCCACTTTTGGGGTTTAAGTCGGGTAATTTATGGTGGCTGGTCACCTTGGGGTTTTGCATTTCGGGGGTACTCATTCCTATTTTGGGCATTATAGCACACGCCAAACTGCAGGGCACCTTGTTCGATTTTGGCAAAAAGGTATCGCCCCGTTTCAGTATCATTTATTGCTACCTTATTTATACCATCGCCATTGCATTGCCATCACCCAGAACCGCTTCGGTAACGCACGAAATGGCCATTCAGCCTTTTTGGGGTGCTCCCTCTTGGCTAACGAGCCTGGTATATTTTCTGTTGGTGTTCGTGTTTGCCATCAATCGCAGTAAAATGCTGGATGCCTTGGGCAAATTATTGACGCCAGGAATCCTCATCATTTTGGTATTGATGATAGCCACGGCCGTATTTGGTTTTGATTTTGAAATGATCCCATCCGCGATGGACCGCCCATTTAGTTCGGGAATATTGGAAGGCTATCAAACCTTTGACGCCATAGGGGCCGTAGTGGTAGGCGCGGTAATCATCATTTCCATCAACCTGAAGGAAAAAACCGCTTCCTTCGAGGAAAAGCGAAGACTCATTGGCAGAGCGGGACTTTGGGCGGGCATCGGGCTGTTTTTGGTTTACGGGGGACTTATTCTGACGGGAGCCGTTTTTGAAAATACGTTTGATGCCGATATTTCTAGAACAACGCTTTTAAGGAGTATAAGTACGGCAACCTTGGGAAGCACCGCCAATCTTTTCCTGAGTATTTTGGTGAGTTTGGCCTGCTTCACCACCGCCGTTGGTATTGTAACGGGTACCTCAGATTTTATAAAAGGTCGGTTTAACGATTCCATCTGGGCCTACCGCATTACGGCCTTCTTAGGTTGTTTGCTTGGGGTGCTCATTGGTCAGTTTAATGTGGGGTACATCATTTTGGTGGCGGTTCCCTCGCTCATGTTCATCTATCCCATCACCATTGTGTTGATTTTGTTGAACGCCGCTCCTTCGGCCTGGAGTTCGACCAAGGTGTTTCGAAGGGTTGTTTTGGTCACGGCCATTTTTAGTGTTCCCGATTTTCTGGGTAGCTTGGGATGGGGAGAACAAATAGCTCCCTTTGTCGATTGGATTCCGCTAAGCGAACATCAAATGGGATGGGTTTTGCCCGCTCTGGTAGCTTTTGTTGTGGCAAACTTGATTTTTGGAAATAAACCAACAGTCCAGGAGTAATCACGCCCTTCTTTTAAAGCTACAAAAAAGAAAATGCTGCGTAGTGCCAAATGGCGTTTGATGGTTTTCTGTTTGACAACCCATTTTTTCAAACTTTTGGAAAGTAGCTTCCATTTGATCAGGGCTGTATTGCTTGATGGAAAGACCACTACATTTTTCAGGGCCATTTTCAGAAAAGGTACCGATAATCAAATGACCCTGTACCGATTCGTTCACTAAATCTAAATAGGATTGAATCTGTTCTGGCTCTGTCAAAAAATGAAAAGCAGCACGGTCATGCCACACATCGTAGTTTTCCTTTGGTTCAAATGAGATGATATCAGCCTCTATCCATGTTACCTTATTGGCGCGTTCGCCTAATCGTTTTTTGGCCCGTTCCAAGGCCTTACCTGAAATATCAAGTACGGTGATGTCTTCAAAACCTTCATCGAGCAGAAAATCGACCAACTTGCTGTCGCCTCCGCCCACGTCTATGATTTTTGAATTCTTTTTCAGGGACAGTGAATGGATAAGGTCCAACGAAATTTGTGGCACTTCTTGTGTCCAACTGACCTCCTCCGGCGTTTTGGTACCATAAACTCTTTCCCAATGTTCTTTTTTATTCAATATGTAATTTTTAAGGTTTAATCGCAAGCGCAATGTTTATTGCTCCTTGCCTTTTCAAAGCATTCCTTTCCTTCGGAAAAAGCAAAATAGGCCAAGCCCAAGGTGCCGATACTATCTATGTAAGGAATCTTAAAAAGCTCATAGATACCACTACTGACCAATAAAATGACCGACATGTACACACAAACCAAGGTACAGTTGGCATCGGCCAAAATAGGAGCTGAATTGAGTTGGCGCCCCACCTTTCGCTTCCACCAGACCAAAATCCACATCACCAGTATGGAAATGGTTGAAATGACAACACCCCAAAAAGTGGTCAAGGGTTTGTGGCCTGTCCAAATATTGTAAACACTGGATACCACCAATCCAACGACCAACAAATAAAATGCTACGCCAGTGATTCGAAGGGCGGTTCGTTCAAAATTATCACGGTTACTATCGGGGTTTCGTTGGATCCGCAGGATCATGTGGGCAATGCCCAATCCTGAAATGACCTCGATAAAACTATCCGTACCAAAACCAAAAAGCGCAAGACTTTCATCCTCAAACCCAAGATAGGTGGAGATAATCCCTTCTGCCACATTGTAAAAAATGGTAAAAAGGGCAAGCGCAAAGGCGGTTCGGTATAGTTTGTACTGATTCGACATATTCCGTTACATTAAGCCATTTGATGGAACATTTCTTTTTGGTGATGAACCAAACTGACTAACTTACTCCGAGTCTCGCTTCTTTTTATTGTAGTAATAAATGGCATACGCAATGCCAGCCAGCACCACAAAGGGAAGGTAACTCCCAATAACCACCCCGATTTCATAGGCACTATCCGGGGCTTCTTCCATCTTTTTTTCGATGGTCGATTGTTGCATCAACCACACTAGGCTCGTTCGCATACTTCTTTTGTCTCTCTAAATTCTAAAATCAGAATCTGACTATTTGTTCATCAATTCCTCGATTTCCTCGATTTCTATGGGGATGTTGCGCATCAAATTAAAGGGCTCTCCCTTTTCTTGAATAACCACATCATCTTCCAAACGGATTCCCATTCCCTCGGCAGGAATGTAAATACCGGGCTCCACCGTGAAGACCATATTGGCTTTCATCGGTTTTTTCAACTCGCCGTAATCGTGGGTGTTCAATCCGATGTGGTGACTGGTACCGTGCATAAAGTATTTTTTGTAGGCCGGCCAATCGGGATTTTCATTTTGCACATCGGCCTTGTCCAATAATCCAAGTCCTATCAGTTCGGAGGTCATGAGTTTTCCGACCTCCTTGTGATATTCGGCCCATAGCGTTCCGGGCACCAACATTTTAGTGGCTTCATCCTTTACACGAAGGACTGCGCTATACACTTCCTTCTGTCTGGCCGTAAATCTTCCGTTCACAGGAATGGTACGGGTCATGTCACTGGAATAGTTGGCGTATTCCGCGGCAAGGTCCATCAAGATCATATCGCCGTCCTTCACCTGTTTGTTGTTTTCCAAATAGTGGAGCACGTTCGCATTGTTGCCCGATGCAATGATGGGACTGTAGGCAAATCCTTTGGAGCGGTTCCGAATAAATTCGTGAAGATATTCGGCCTCAATTTCGTGTTCCCATACGCCAGGCTTCACAAATTCCAGCACTCTTCTAAACCCTTTTTCGGTAATGTCGCAGGCCCTTTGCATCAATTCGATTTCCTCTGGTTCCTTTACCCCGCGAATGTTCTGTAAAATGGGATTGCTTTTGGCCCATTGGTGGGCGGGGTATTCCTTTTTTACTTTTTCGATGAAGCGGTCTTCCCTTGTCTGGGTCTCTACTGCTTGGCGGTAATGTTCATTGGTGTTGAAGTAGATGGTATCCGCCTCCGTCATCAAATCAAAAAATATCTTGTCAAATTCGGTAAGCCAATAGACTGTTTCAATACCTGTAACCTCCGTTGCTTTTTCCTTGGTGAGTTTTGCTCCTTCCCAAACGGCAATATGGTCGTTGGTTTCCCGCACAAACAGAATTTCCCTGTGCTTGGCATCCATGGCGTCGGGAAACAGTAGCAAGATCGTTTCCTCTTGATCAGCACCGCTCAGATAAAAAAGGTCCCGGTCCTGTTCAAAAGGCAAGGTGCTATCCGCACCAATGGGATAAATATCGTTGGAATTGAACACCGCAATGCTCTTGGGCCGCATTTGTGCCACGAATTTTTTACGGTTCTTTATAAAAAGGTTGCTGTCTATCTGAGTGTATTTCATAGTTGTGATTTGATTTGCTCAAATGTAGGTAATTGCGTTACCGAAGACAAATCCTTACCTTCCCAATCAAATTGAAAAAATGGAGCTCAACCTAAGTATTCCCGCACTGCTTTTTCCTGCCATTTCGTTGACCATGTTGGCTTACAACGCCCGTTACTTGGCCATTGCGGCATTGATCCGCCAGTTGCACAAGCAGTTTGAGGAAACTTCGGCGCCACCTCTAAAACAACAGATCAACCAATTGCGGACGCGATTGGGCATCATCAAGAACATGCAGGCCACTGCCATCGTCAGTTTTTTGTTGGCCGCCGTTACCATGTTCTTGATCTATGTGGAAATGCGGGTCTGGGCCAATGTAATTTTTGGCATCAGTCTGGTTTTTTTGATGATTTCTTTGATCCTTTCCCTTCTAGAAGTACAACTTTCCACTAAAGCCTTGGGGATTCAGCTCAAAAACATGGAGAAATAATACGGGATTCCAACCAGATGTGTAGGAATTTTACGTATTTCATTTCTCCCAAAATAGCATCCGTCAATTGAAAAGGCCCATACGTCAATTCGGAAGGTGCATCGGTCAATCGGTGCCCAAAAATACCTTTAGCCCCATGTACCTTTGATCCATCATTATAGATGTATCAGAGTAAACAGTTATGCAAAAGGTAAGGGATTTGGCAATTTTTAAAAAAATAAAGGAGGTCCGGGAGTACGAATTCGGTGTCTTCTACTTTTTTGATGGATTGGTCATCTCCGAAATGAGCGAAGGTGCCACTTTCGATTGGGACAAGGCCGAAAAAATAATCAGCGTGGCCTACGAAATTTTAGGAAAGGATAAACCTGTGGCTTATATCAGCAACCGAATCAACGATTATTCCGTGGTGCCAACGGACTGGCTCAAGTTCTACAAAAACCGACATCATCTGGAATTCTACTCCATTGTGGCTTATAACAAAAGTGGTTTGGCCAGTGTTATTTTGGAAAAGATGTTCTTCAGAAACAAAATAAGGCAGTTTTCCGATTTGGAAGATGCCGTACAATGGAGCTTGGCCAAGGTCAGTGAAAAAATGAACATGTCGGCCTGAATCTAAAATTATTTGCGACTGTTTCTTCCGTGCTTTTCCACATAACGCACAATGTGCTTGGCCACGTTGATACCCGTGGCGGCCTCTATGCCTTGAAGACCCGGAGACGCGTTTACCTCAATCAATAAAGGGCCATTTTTTGATCGGATCAAATCCACACCTGCTACGCCCAATCCCAAGTGTTTGGTTGCATTAATGGCTATGAACTTTTCGCGTGGTGTTAGTTGTACGGCTTCCACTGCGGCTCCTCGGTGCACATTGGACCTAAAGTCGTCCAAGCCGCTGGTACGTTTCATGCTGGCGACAATTTTTTTGCCCACAACAATAATCCGAAGGTCTTCCCCATTGGCCTCGGCAATATATTCTTGGAGTAAAATACTCGTGTTCATGTTGTAGAGGGTATCGATTACCGATTTTGCCGACTTTTTGCTTTCCGCCAGAATCACACCCTTGCCTTGGGTGCCCTCTTGCAGTTTTATAATGACCGGCGCTCCGCCCAAAAGCTCAATTTGATCCTCTACATTGTAGGGATTGATGGAAAACACCGTTTTGGGGACAGGAATGCCTTTTTGGGACATCATCTGTAGGGTAGCGACTTTGTTCCGTGCTCGGGTGATGCCCAATGATTTGGCGGTGGTGAACACATGGTTCAGCTCAAACTGCTTTACGATAGCCGATCCGTGCCGAGTTACCGTAGTCCCGATTCGTGGAACAATGGCATCAAACTCGTCGGTGATGTTCTCCGTTCCCATATAAATCTCGGGACGGTCCCCGCCCAACTGCACCGAACATTTGGTATGGTCCACGTGTTCCACATAATGCCCGGCCCGCTCAAATTCCTCAGCAATCCTAGCCGTGGAATACACGTTAAGGCTTACGGATAAAATGGCAACATCCATGTTTCTTTGTTTGATTTTGGATTCATTGGTAATATCGGTCAAATTTCCGGGATGGCGATATCGAGGGTTTAAATCCCATTAGCTTAAAATGAATCTAAATAACCTGCTTTACGATGTTGAAAGCTTGTTAAAAACTCCTTCGTGCCGTAAATTTGTGTAAAAACTGACTTCTAATGAGTTTGATAAAATCTTCGTTGGCCCGAAAGTACGTAATGGCTCTATCGGGTCTTTTTTTGGTTGTTTTTCTCACGCAACATCTTACCATCAACATTACTTCGGTCATTGACCCGGAAACCTTTAACTCCTGGTCCCATTTTATGGGCTACAATCCATTGGTGCAATTTGTACTTCAACCCATCTTGATTGCTGGGGTAATCATCCACTTTGTGATGGGCTTTGTGTTGGAAATCCAGAACAGAAAAGCTAGGGATGTGGGCTATGTAAAGTATAATGGCGCTGCCAATGCACCATGGGCTTCCCGTAACATGATTTACTCAGGTTTGGTGGTATTGGCCTTTCTGGCGTTGCACTTCTACGATTTTTGGGTGCACGAGATGGCTTACAAGTACATCGAGGCCAACCCACAGGACCCAACGCGTTACTACGCCGAAACCGTTGAAAAGTTCGCTCCAGTTTGGAGAACCGTGCTTTATGCGGTATCCTTTGTGCTGCTGGCCCTTCATTTATGGCATGGCTTCGCCTCCTCTTTCCAATCCATGGGTGTAAACAACAAGTACACTGCTGGATTTAAAAAATTTGCTAAAATATTCGCGGTCGTGGTACCCTTGGCCTTTGCATTCATCGCCGTTTACCACCACCTTAACCCAATAACACATTAAGTATGGGCATATTGAATTCCAAAGTTCCATCTGGACCCTTAGCGGACAAATGGACCAAGCATAAAAATGAAATTGACCTAGTCAACCCCGCCAACAAGCGAAACATTGATATTATTGTCGTTGGTACTGGATTGGCCGGGGGCTCCGCTGCAGCCACTTTGGCAGAGCTGGGCTACAATGTAAAAACTTTCTGTTATCAAGATTCTCCTAGAAGGGCGCACTCCATTGCGGCCCAAGGAGGCGTGAACGCAGCCAAGAACTATCAAGGGGATGGCGACAGTGTTTACCGTCTTTTCTACGATACCATCAAAGGAGGTGACTACCGTTCTAGGGAAGCCAACGTGTACCGATTAGCGGAAGTATCCACCAATATTATTGACCAATGTGTTGCCCAAGGAGTCCCTTTTGCAAGGGAATATGGGGGATTATTGGACAACCGTTCCTTTGGAGGGGTTTTGGTTTCCAGGACCTTCTACGCCAAAGGGCAAACCGGTCAACAGTTATTGTTGGGTGCCTACGCCGCCATGAACCGTCAAATCCAACGAGGCAAAATCAAATCGTACACGCGTCATGAGATGTTGGACTTGGTTTTGGTCGATGGTAAGGCCCGGGGTATTATTGCCAGAAACTTGGTGACCGGTGAAATCGAAAGACATTCTGCGCATGCCGTTGTCATCGCTTCCGGAGGATATGGAAACTTGTTTTACCTTTCCACCTATTGTATGGGCGCCAACGTAATGGCTGCCTGGAGAACACACAAGAAAGGTGCTTTCTTCGCCAACCCATGTTACACACAAATCCACCCGACCTGTATTCCGGTTTCGGGAGACCATCAATCCAAATTGACCTTGATGTCCGAATCACTGCGAAACGACGGTCGTATTTGGGTGCCCAAAAAATTGGAAGATGCCCAAGCCATTCGCGAGGGTCGTTTGAAGCCTACCGAATTGGCGGAAGAGGATAGGGATTACTATTTGGAAAGACGTTATCCTGCCTTCGGTAACTTGGTGCCACGGGACGTTGCCTCAAGAGCTGCCAAGGAACGATGCGATGCTGGATTCGGCGTGAACAAAACTGGCGAGGCCGTATACCTCGATTTTGATTCGGCCATAATGCGTTATGGAAGGGAAAAAGCAATGACCTCTGGAATGAAGGATGCAGACGACAAAACCATTCGCGAGCTCGGTGAAAAAATAGTCGAGGCGAAATATGGTAACCTCTTCCAGATGTACGAAAAGATTGTGGACGAAAACCCATACAAAACCCCTATGAAGATCTATCCAGCGGTGCACTACACCATGGGAGGTCTTTGGGTGGATTACAACCTGCAAACCACCATTCCTGGGTGTTATGCCGCAGGAGAGGCCAACTTTAGCGACCACGGTGCCAACCGTTTGGGGGCATCGGCCTTGATGCAAGGTCTTGCCGATGGATATTTCGTGCTTCCATACACCATCGGGGATTATTTGTCCAACGATATTAGAACTGGACCCATTCCTACCGACTCTCCTGAATTTGATGCCGCAGAAAACGATGTTCGTGAGCGTATCAAAAAATTGATGTCAGGTAGCGGTATTCACACGGTGGATTATTACCACAAGAAATTGGGTAAAATCATGTGGAACAAATGTGGGATGTCCCGAAACGAAAAAGAGCTCAAGGAAGCCATTGAAGAAATCGCCGCCTTGCGCAAGGATTTCTGGGAAAACGTAAAAGTTCCCGGAACACCGGATTCCAAGAACCAAGAATTGGAAAAAGCAGGTCGTGTGGCCGATTTCTTGGAACTGGGCGAGTTGTTCGCGAAGGATGCCCTGCATAGAAATGAATCCTGTGGAGGACATTTCCGCGAAGAGTATCAAACTGAAGAAGGCGAGGCCCTTCGTGATGACGAAAACTTTAAATATGTGGCCGCTTGGGAGTACGCAGGCGAGCCCAAAGATGCCAAATTGCACAAAGAAGATTTGGAATACGAGAATATCAAAGTAAAGACACGTTCATATAAATAAAATTGCTATGAAATTATATTTAAAAATATGGCGTCAAAAAGATGCGAAGTCCAAAGGAGCGATGGTCGACTACACTCTTGATGGGGTAGAAAAGGACATGTCCTTTTTGGAGATGTTGGATATTTTAAACGAGGATTTGATCGCCAAGGGTGAAGAGCCTGTGGAATTCGACCACGATTGCCGTGAAGGTATCTGTGGTACTTGTTCGTTGATGATCAACGGACGTCCGCACGGTCCAGATTCATTGATTACGGCCTGTCAGCTGCACATGCGAAGTTTTAATGATGGTGACGAAATCGTAATTGAACCTTGGAGGGCCAAAGCATTTCCTGTGATCAAGGATTTGATTACGGATCGTAGTGCTTTTGACCGCATCCAACAGGCTGGTGGATACATTTCCGTAAACACTTCGGGACGACCAGTGGATGCCAACGCCATTCCTATTGAAAAGGAGCATGCCGATGATTCCTTTAATGCCGCTACTTGTATTGGTTGTGGGGCCTGCGTGGCCGCTTGTAAAAATGCGAGTGCCATGCTGTTTACCTCAGCTAAAGTATCGCAGTTTGCCCTTTTGCCACAGGGACAGGTAGAAGCTGCGGAGCGCGTTCAGAACATGGTGCGTCAAATGGATTTGGAAGGATTCGGAAACTGTACCAATACTGGTGCCTGCGAAGTAGAGTGCCCTAAAGGTATTTCTTTGGAGAACATTGCCCGTATGAACCGCGAATACTTATCCGCTACGTTGAAAGGATAAATCGTATCATATTTTATTATAGAGAACCCAAATTCCAAAAGGAGTTTGGGTTTTTTGTTATATTATGGTATGTCCAAAGAGTATCCCAAAGAACGCATTAAAGTACCCCGTTTCAACGAGGAATCAGGTTTTTACACCACTCCTCAGCGCTCCAAGATTATGGGAAAAATTCGTGGTAAAAACACCAAACCAGAACTTGCCTTTAGGAAGGCGTTGTGGCAATCGGGCTATCGATACCGCATCGATTATAAAAAGCTTATCGGTAAGCCAGATATTGCCCTTAAAAAGTATAAAACCGTCATTTTTATAGATGGGGAATACTGGCACGGCCATAATTGGGAGGAGCGCAGGGAGAAAATCAAAACGAATCGGGAGTTCTGGATTCCAAAAATCGAGCGGAACATGCAGCGTGATCAAGAGGTAAATCAAGCCTTAAAAGAAAAGGGTTACACGGTGTTTCGGTTTTGGGAAACGGAAGTAAAGAAAAACTTGGAAGATTGCCTCGAAGAGGTGCTTACCCACCTTAATCAAGTCAAAGCTGCTTTTTCACAATCCTGAACACCTGCAACACATCGTCCAACGGCAACTCAAAATCCTGAAATTCCGGCGAAGTGTTTAGGTTATGGCACAGCAAGGCCCTTTTGTCCTTGTTATACCCTGTAAGCCGCTTACAGATAATCCGGTCCACACAAACAAGTATGTAAGATTCGTTCCAAAAGGTCTCCTTGTTGCGGGCCAAGGACTCTTTTTTAACTTCCAATCCAAGGACATACGACTTGTTGGGAATGGATGCAGCGCTGGAGTCGTTCATGGAGTCGCCGGAGACTTCAAAAATACGATGGGGCTCCTCGGTCAAGAAATCAATGATAAACCCTCCTTGGAATGGGTTGGTGAATTTGTCCGTCTTTAATGATTTGATATACTTTTGATGCCACTCCACCAGCACCAAAGGAGCCATTACCAAATATTTTCCATGCTCCAAGGGGTAGAATACACTGCCATGTTTGGTAAACGGTTGGCGCCTGGTATAGGCCTCTCCCATATCGTTCACCTCGTGCATGTAGAGCTCGGCGATGGTAAGACCAAAATATTCGGCGATCTTGGTCAAATTTTTTATGGGAATGTTGGCATCCTTTCTTTCGTAGAGCTGAATCGTGCGTAAACTCACGCCAATTTCCTCACCCAATTGCGATTGACTAATATTATTTTTTCGTCTTAATTGCTTAATTATATACATTTATTTCTATATTGTGTAATATTGTTACGCAATAAGCGCTCAACGCAGCAATTTCTCTAGTTTTCTGTAATTGGGTTACAGGCCAAATATAGAAAATAGGATTTGACCCCAACATATAATTATTTAAACTCGAATTATATATGGGTTCCATTAAAGGCCTAGGGCCATTTCTAGAAAAAGATTCCATTTTTACGGAAGAGGATTACGGAAAACCGATCAGCGAGCGACTGTCCCAAGTGCTCCGCCGTAATGCCACCAAAAACGATTTTGCCAATATTGCCATTCAGAGCAATGTAAGCTTTTCAACCATTCGGGATGTGGTGTACCGAACCAACAGCTTGACCAAAGTGAACGCCATGGCGATTTCCTTGCTCATCCATGCGGCTTTTGAAAATTCCTTTGCCTACAAATTGCAGGCCGAAGGGGACATTATGTTCTTGAGCAACTTACTTAAGGTCTAGTCGAAGGAGCCAATCGGTCTGCTTGTCCTTTCCGATGTAATAGGGATGCTCACCAAATTTGACAAACCCATGGCGTTTGTAAAAAGCTATGGCCTTTGGATTATGCTCCCAAACCCCTAGCCAAATGAATTCCTTATGGAATTTTTTTGCAATGGACTTGATTTCATTTAACATCCAGGCACCAATTTGCATGCCTTGATATTCCCGGGCCACGTAAACACGCTCTATTTCCATCGCTCGCGGATGATCCACGTCCGTTTGTGCGGAAGCTACATTGAGTTTCATATAGGCTACCCGCTTGGATGAGTTGTGTACAAAATAAAAATGGGTGTAGATATTGGACAATTCCTTGGCAAGTTTCCGGGGGTGGAAGGCTTCTTGTAGATATGTCTTAAAGTCCTCTGGACTATTGTCTTTTTCAAATGCTTCGGCAAAGGTAGTTTTGGACATTTCCACCAGATCATCCAGATCGGTCAAGGTACATTTGCGAAGCGATAGGTGCATAGGGTTGGTTTTGCCTAAAATTATCGCAAAAAAAAGAGCCGAACAATACGTTGGCTCCATATTTTTCAGGGGGATTTAAACTGGTTGACCTAAAGCATGAACAGCTTTTTGATCAAAAGCATAAAACCTGTGAAAAAATCGTTTCTGTAAACTTGAACATTCTCGTTCATCGTAGTGTTAGATTTTAGTGCCATGGTTCAATCGGTTTGTGGTTAATTTGGGTAACAATTTCGCTATAACCAAATATATAATCGTTGAATGGCAATATAAAACTATTGTTGTGTAATGGCAATATTATGTTGTATAAATTAAGCCGTTTAGTATCAAATTTGCATTTCTGGAATTTCACCCTCCACGACCAATTTACCTTCGGTAGCTGCTTGAATTTCTTCAATGGAAACTCCCGGTGCCCGCTCCAATAGTTTAAAGCCCTCCGGTGTTACCTCCAACACGGCCAGATTGGTCACTATTTTGGTTACGCAACCGACCCCTGTCAAGGGCAAAGTGCACCTTTTCAACAATTTGGATTCTCCCGCTCTGTTGGTATGCATCATGGCCACGATAATGTTTTCTGCCGAGGCTACCAAGTCCATGGCACCTCCCATGCCCTTGACCATCTTCCCGGGAATCTTCCAGTTGGCGATATCACCGTTTTCCGCTACTTCCATGGCCCCTAAAATGGTGAGGTGGACATGTTGCCCTCGAATCATGCCAAAACTCAAGGCGGAGTCAAAAAAGGACGCTCCCGGCAAGGTGGTTATGGTCTGTTTTCCGGCATTGATAATATCGGCATCTTCCTCTCCTTCAAACGGGAATGGACCCATGCCCAATACCCCATTCTCACTTTGGAACTCTACACTGATGTCGTCCCTGACAAAATTGGCCACCAAGGTGGGTATTCCGATACCGAGGTTGACGTAGTAACCGTCCTTGACTTCTTTTGCAATTCGTTTTGCTATTCCGTTTTTATCTAACATATTATTTTCTTTTGTAAAACACCCCTAAAGTCCTCTCAAAGGGACAATTGCTATTTCCTTTCACGGACGGTTCGCTGCTCAATGCGTTTCTCATAGTTTTTACCTTGGAAGATACGCTGCACAAATATTCCGGGAATATGGATCTGGTTGGGGTCCAAGCTCCCCGCGGGCAGCAGTTCTTCCACCTCAGCCACGGTAATGGTCGCTGCGCCACACATGCACGGGTTAAAGTTCCTTGCTGTTCCCTTAAAAATCAGGTTTCCGGCTTCATCGCCCTTCCAAGCTTTCACAAAGGCAAAATCCGCCTTGAAGGCAGGTTCAAGTACATACATTTTTCCATCGAACTCCCTTGTCTCTTTGCCCTCGGCCACTTCGGTACCGTAGCCTGCAGGAGTGTAAAAAGCAGGGAAACCCGCTTGGGCGGCCCTACATTTTTCGGCCAAGGTCCCCTGTGGAGTCAGTTCCACTTCCAGTTCACCGCTCAACATTTGTCGTTCAAACTCATCATTCTCGCCCACATAGGATGATATCATTTTTTTGATCTGACGCTTTTGCAACAAGAGTCCAAGGCCAAAATCATCCACTCCTGCGTTGTTGGAGATGCAGGTGATATCCTTGATGCCCAAACGGACCAATTCGTCAATGGCATTTTCCGGTATTCCACATAGGCCAAATCCCCCCAGCATGAAGGTCATTCCATCTTCTACCCCCTTCAAAGCCTCAGAAACGTTGGCAACTGTTTTATTGATCATAGAATTCGTATTTATTTGCCCTGAAATTACGATTTAAATAAAAAAGCCCCAAGCAAATTAAGATATGCTTGGGGCTTTGTTAAGAAATATGTTCTTGTTTAAAAATCTAAGTCGTCCAAATCGTCCTCTGTATCGATTAAATCTTCTTCTTCGTCCTGTTGTTTTGTGCAATCAATGTTGATGGACAGCTCTTCGGGTGCTTCAAACTCCTCCTTGGATACATTCAGTTCTTCGTTGGCGTAGTTCTTCTTCATATAGAGTGCCCAGATAGGCAATGCCATAGATGCCCCTTGTCCGTACAAAAGACGGTTAAAGTGTATAGATCTGTCTTCTCCGCCGACCCAAACACCGGTGACCAGATTCGGCACCATGCCCATAAACCAGCCATCACTCTGGTTTTGTGTGGTTCCGGTTTTACCTGCAATCGGATTGGTGAGTTCGTACGGATATCCAGTGATAATCTCTTTGTACACAGTTTGATTTTTTCCGTAGGTGTGCCGTAATCTTCCGCCCGAACCATATTCTGTAACTCCTTCCAATAGGTTCACCATGGCGTAAGCGACATCTTTGCTCAATACATCCTTCGTCTCTGGTGTGTACTCAAAAAGTACCGTTCCGTTTTTGTCCTCAATACGGGTCACCATGACAGGCTTCACGTAAACTCCTTGATTGGCATAGGTTCCGAATGCGCCGACCATTTCATAGACGCTCACATCGGGCGTACCCAATGCGATGGATGGCACTTCGGGAATTTCTTTGGTAACCCCCATACTTTTTGCAATGGACGCCACCGAGCCAGGTCCAACCCGATCAATAAGCTGGGCTGTAATGGTATTGACGGAATTGGCCAATGCACTTTTAAGGGTCATATCCTCACCGGAGTACTTTCCGTCCGAATTTTTCGGGCACCATGCAGCCATATTACCATGTTTCCCAGGCTCAATGCAATATTGGTTATCGGGCAAAGTATAGCAGGGTGAGTAGCGTAATTGGTCTATGGCCGCAGCGTAGACAAAAGGCTTAAATAATGAACCCGCTTGTCTGGAACCTTGAATTACATTGTCGTACTGAAAGTGCTTGTAATCGATTCCTCCTACCCATGCCTTTACGTGACCTGTTTGTGGTTCCATGGACATCATGGCGGTACGTAGAAAAGTTTTATAGTATCGGATGGAATCCATTGGGGTCATGATGGTGTCCTTTTCAAAAGAATCGCTGTTCCAATCAAAAACGGTCATTTCCGTTTTTTCACGGAAGGTGGCTTCGATATCTTTTTCGGACAGTCCTTCGCGTTTAAGGTGGCGCCATCTCGCAGAACGTCTCATGGCGCTGCGCATGATCGTATCAATGGCTCCTCTACTCACATCCAAGAAGGGTGCGGTGGGATTTCGGTCGGGGGTGTTTTGGTGGAAAAACTCGGCCTGAAGGTTTTTCATGTGCTCCTGAACTGCTTCTTCCGCATTGCGTTGCATTCTGGAATCTATGGTAGTGTAGACCTTTAACCCATCGAGGTAAATATTGTATTTCTCACCATCCGGTTTGGGGTTTTCTTCCACCCATTGGTTTAGGAAACGTTGCATGTACATCCTAAAATAGGTGGCAAGACCTTCCCTGTGGGATTCAGGGTTAAAATTGATTTTCATCTCCAAACTTTGAAGGGAATCCTTTTCTTTTTCGGAGATATAACCGTATTTGGCCATTTGCCCCAATACCGTATTCCTGCGGTTCAATACAAGTTCTTCTCTACGGATGGGATTGTAAAGGGACGAGTTTTTGAGCATACCCACCAAAACCGCAGATTCTTCGGTTCTTAGGTCTGCGGGTTCCTTTCCAAAATAAATTCTAGCGGCGGAACGGATACCATCTGCATTGTAATTGAAATCATAAATGTTCAAGTACATCGCTATGATTTCTTCTTTGGTATAATTGCGTTCCAAGCGGGTGGCTATGACCCATTCCTTGATTTTTTGAGTAACGGCCTCAAATAAGTTTCGTGATCTGACCCCAACGAAAAGCTGTCTGGCCAGCTGCTGGGAAATGGTACTGGCGCCTCCTTTGGTTCCCAAATACACCAAAGCTCTTGCAAATCCTCTGGCATCGATTCCGGAATGGTCATAATAACGGGCATCTTCGGTAGCTACTAGAGCATCTACAATATTTTGGGGCAGGGTCTCATAATCTACCCATGTACGGTTGTCGTCCAAATAGAGTTTTCCCAAGGTTTCGCCATCGGAAGAAATAAACTCGGTGGCGAGATTGGTCTCTGGGTTTTCCAACCGCTCAAAGGTTGGCATTTCGCCAAAAACGCCCCATGAGGCCAATAAAAAGATAAGGACCACGGCCAATACTCCCGATCCGAACAAAATCCAAAACCATTTAATAAAGGGAAGAAAGTTTTGCTGCTGTTTTTTTTGACGCTTTTTTGCCATTATAATTTGGGTGCTTTTTCTATTTCCAAACCAACATCTGTTACGCCTTCCAAAATGTGAAGGCCTTCCACATCGCCGTTTTTGCGCATGGCGTGGGAAATGCTCACCTTATATACGCCAGAATCCGGAAAATCGATCTTTTCCTTGTACCAAAGTTTGTTTTCCTTGATACTTCCCATTCCTTTTCCCAACCATTCGCCACTCGGCTCGGCCATGCGGTACTCCAATGTATCCTTAACGGTGTTTCCGCTGGGATATTCCAGTTCGGTAATCAAAAATAGGTTGCTAAAGGCAAAAGTATCATCATTTCTAATATTGATGAACACATTATAGGTTTGGGTGGAGTCCAGTTCAGAGAATTGAAAATCGACTCCTTGATTCATCTGCCATTTACCGTCGGTGATGGGTTGATAATCCGAATAGACCAAAAGTTCGTTGCAGGAGGATAGGGCAAGAACCAACACCAGTAGTAACAGCAATTTATTTTGCATTTGGAGATGCTTTAGATTTTGGTTTTCTGCGCTTCTTTTTTCTACGCTTTTTTCTGTTTGGCCGATCAAATCGGGTAAGGCTGTCTTGCCCGACCACATTTTCGAATGTGGTTTTATCCTCGGAAACATTGTCCGCGGCATATTCTTCGAGACTGGCCACTTTTTGGTTCTTTTTGTTGAGTTCCAAAATTTCCAGTACCTGATCTTTGGAAAGCGTATGCCAAGTAGCAGGTTCATCTTTGTAAGAGAACCAAAGTGTTTCTTTAAAAATATCGGCTTTTTGGCAAAATGCGATGCCCTTCTGTGTTTTTAACTTACAATCGGACGGCGGGAAGTTTTTGAGCGCTTCCAGATACATGTCGAGCTCGTAATTGAGGCAGCACTTTAATTTACCGCATTGGCCCGCTAATTTCTGTGGGTTGAGGGCCAATTGTTGGTATCGGGCAGATGCCGTGCTCACCGACCTAAAATCGGTCAACCAAGTGGAACAGCAAAGCTCCCGACCGCAGGACCCGATGCCTCCCAAACGTTGGGCTTCTTGCCTATATCCAATCTGGCGCATTTCAATCCGGATACCGAAGGCTTTCGCCATATCCTTGATCAATTGTCGAAAATCCACACGGTCCTCAGCAGTATAGTAAAAGGTGGCCTTGGAACCATCTCCTTGGAATTCCACATCGCTCAGTTTCATTTCAAGTTTTAGGGAAATGGCAATCTCCCGCGAACGCTTTTTGATTTCCTCTTCGCGGTCCCTACATTTTTGCCAAATATCAATGTCCCGTTGACTGGCCTTTCTGTAAACTTTTGGAAGGTTCTTATCGTCCGGAGAAACTTTTTTTCGTTTCATCTGGATTCGAACCAGCTCTCCAGTAAGGGTTACTACCCCTACGTCGTGGCCGGATTTGGCCTGGGTGGCCACCACATCACCAATGGACAAGGTGAGATTCTCCGTATTCCTGAAAAATTCCTTTCTGCTGTTTTTAAAACGTACCTCAACGCAATCAAAAGGTTTTTGACCGTTGGGCAACGACATATTGGAAAGCCAGTCAAAGACTGTGAGCTTGTTACAACCATCAGTGCCGCAAGTACCATTGTTCTTGCACCCACGCGGTTGTCCATCCTTGCCGGTTGAACAACTGCTACACGCCATATTTAATATCTTGATTGGGGAGCCAAAAAAAGCAAACTGTCTGTTCTAGCGCGGACCGGAAGTCTATCTTACATAGGGAAATCCAAACCATACATCCACCGCGCCGATGAAAGAACCTGCTTTGCTACACTGTTTGAGCAGCCCCAATAGGGTTCATAAAAAATTACTTGATGTAAATATAGTACAATTTGTGGCAGTAGTGAAATGCTACTTCTTGTATTTCAACACGGGAGAGCGTCCTTTTTTGAATATTTTGTTGCTGGCTCCCTTGCCCTTACGCAAACGTTTTTGTTCCTCGTAGGGCAATGCATGCACTTCCATACAATCCACCGAACAACAATTGTTCATTTCCTTGGCACAATCATCACATTGGATAAACAACAAATGGCATGCTTCGTTGGCGCAATTGACATGGGTATCACAAGGCTTTCCGCATTGATGGCAATGTGCGATCACATCTTCGGAGATGCGCTCACCGCGCCTATGGTCAAAAACAAAGTTTTTACCCAAGAATTTGTTTTCCAGTTGCTTTTCGCGCACTTGTCGGGTATATTCGATAATCCCGCCTTCCAATTGAAAAACGTTTTTGAAGCCTTTGTGCTTGTAGTAGGCACTGGCCTTCTCGCAACGGATGCCTCCGGTGCAGTACATCACGAGGTTCTTGTCCTCTTTGTGGGCGGCCAAATCCTTTTCGATGATGTCCAACGAATCGCGGAAGGTATCCACATCCGGGGTAATGGCATTTTTAAAGTGCCCTATCTCGCTTTCGTAGTGGTTGCGCATATCCACCAGAACAGTATTTTCATCTTCGATAAGCTGGTTAAATTGTTCGGCGCCTACGTGTATGCCCTTATTGGTGACATCAAAGGTATCATCGTTCAATCCATCGGCCACGATTTTATCGCGTACCTTAACCTTTAATTTCAAAAAGGACTTGTTGTCCTGCTCAATGGCGATGTTCAACCTTACATTTTCCAAAAAGGTGATGCTGTCCAAATGCTCCTTGAAGCTATTGAAATTATCTGCTGGCACCGAAAGTTGTGCATTGATTCCTTCGTGGGCCACATAAATGCGCCCGAGAACTTCCATTTGGTCCCAAGCCAAAAAAAGATGGTTTCGTAAAATCTGTGGATTGCCTATGTGTGCATATTTGTAGAAAGAGATGGTAAGCCGATCTTTCCCGGCTTCCTCAATAAGCGCTTCCCTTTCCTTTGCACTTAATGTATTGTACAGTTGCATGCTATACCGGATTAAGTTTTAAGAATGGTTCTTTTAAATGTGCGGCAAAGATAGAAAATTAAGGGAGAGCAAACTAAAAGGGCCGCGAAGGCCCCTTTAATCCATTACTACTTTCTCATAGCAGCGTTCTCTTTCTCATAGCAATTGCGAGCCAAAAGGCTCTATGGAGATGAGTTAGTACCCTAAAGATGTAATGTTATTAAAAAGGTTGCGTGCCCTTTTTTTCATGTGGAAAGAAATGGTATTTTAGCCTTCCTAATATTTTTTACCATGAGCAACGAGAAAGAAGCAAAATTAAAAGCCCTTAAACTAACCCTGGACAAGTTGGACAAAACCTACGGCAAAGGTGCTGTCATGAAAATGGGGGACAGTGTTGTGGAAGATGTTGAAGTGATTCCTTCCGGCTCATTGGGACTGGATATTGCCCTAGGTGTGGGCGGTTACCCCAAAGGAAGAGTGGTGGAAATCTACGGTCCTGAATCCTCGGGTAAAACTACGCTGACTTTACACGCCATTGCCGAAGCACAAAAAGCAGGAGGTATTGCCGCTTTTATTGATGCTGAACACGCTTTCGACCGTTTTTATGCCAAAAAATTAGGGGTGGATATCGACAACTTGATCATATCCCAACCCGATCACGGGGAGCAAGCTTTGGAAATTGCCGACAACCTGATCCGTTCCGGGGCAATCGACATTGTTATTGTGGATTCCGTAGCTGCCTTGACCCCAAAAAGTGAAATCGAAGGGGAAATGGGGGATTCCAAAATGGGATTGCATGCGAGGCTCATGTCTCAAGCTTTGAGAAAGCTTACCTCCACTATCAGCAAAACAAAATGTACCGTAATTTTCATCAACCAGTTGCGGGAAAAAATCGGGGTCATGTTCGGTAATCCTGAAACGACCACGGGTGGTAACGCCCTAAAGTTTTATGCTTCGGTGCGATTGGATATTAGAAGGTCTACCCAGATTAAGGATACGCACGGTGAGGTCCAAGGAAACAAGACTAGGGTTAAGGTGGTGAAAAACAAAGTGGCACCTCCCTTCAAAACGGCTGAATTCGACATCATGTACGGAGAAGGAATTTCCAAGATCGGGGAAATACTCGATTTGGGGGTAGCTTACGAAATTGTGAAGAAAAGCGGTTCTTGGTTCAGTTATGGCGATACAAAACTTGGACAAGGACGGGATGCCGTAAAATCGCTCCTGCTGGACAATCCAGAGCTTGCAGAAGAATTGGAGGCCAAGATCAAAGAAGCCATTGCCGCAGTAAACCAGTAATCTTTTTGTCGATTTTTCCGGTAGATTGACATTGGCCTTTTCAAATCCTACGCAACCCTTGTGTATACCATACATCTTAGGGGAAAAGGATTAATTATGAAAAAAGTGCTGATGCCCTTCTTATTGATTGTGGCATGCTCATGGTTCATCTCCTGTGAGGTGGACGATGATTCCCCCAATTTTTACTTTACCTCGCTGACCACGGTCGAGGCCCAAATGCCCGAATCGTTCGAGTTTGGTGAAACCTACGATATTGAAGTAACCTACCTAAGGCCAAATGGCTGTACCTTTTTTGAAGGCTTTAATGTGTCACAAACCGCAGAAACCGGTCGCGACGTGGTCGTGGTAGGCTCTGTGCTCACCGATGAGGACACTGTATGCACGCAAGCTGTAGAAGAAGTTGTAGCCACCTTAAAATTTAATGTAATTTACACCAAAGACTATGTCTTCCGATTTTATGCGGGCGATGATGAAGACGGTAACCCGACCTTTTTGGAGTACACTGTCCCGATTGCAGAAACGGAGAATACAAATCAATAACAACAAAAATCCAACATTGACCAACATTTGGATCTTGAAGAACTGATATATCATTGTCAAAAGGGAAACCGACAGGCACAAGCTGAACTATACCGGAGATATTCCGGTATTCTTTTCGGGATGTGCCTCAAGTATTCTCGGAACAAAACGGAGGCAGAAGACAATCTGCACGATAGTTTTATGACCATTTTTGACAAGATCGATCAATACGGTTTCAAAGGATCTTTTGAAGGCTGGATCAAACGGATTACGGTAAACACCGTCCTTCAAAAATATAGAAAGGACCAGCACCTAAATGTAGTTTCCGAGAATACCGAAGATGAGGAAGATGTGGACACCGATGGTACCGACATCAGTCTCTCCACTTTACTGGGATACATTCAGGAACTGCCGCACAAATATCGGCTCACCTTTAACCTTTATGTGCTGGACGGTTATAGCCACAAGGAAATAAGTGAGATGTTGGGGACATCCACCGGAACTTCCAAATCAAATTTGGCACGGGCAAAGGCGATTTTGAGGGAAAAAATAGAAAAAACCAAAATAAACATTGCTTAAACGAAATGACAATGGGGAAAAAGAATTTAGAGCAATTGTTCAAGGAACGCTTTAGCGATTTCCAAGAGGCGCCCGACCCAAAGGTCTGGGCCTCCATCGAAGCTTCCTTGGACCAGAAAAAAAGAAAGAAACGCGCCTTTCCCATTTGGTGGAGCCTTGGCGGCGTTGCTGCTGCATTAGTTTTGTTGCTACTGTTAGCAAACCCTTTTGCGGAAGACACCATAGAACCACAGGTGATTACTGAAAAGGAAAACGTTGCATCGCCCAAAACCATGGACAAGTCGGAATCCGATATTACCAAAGATGGGACAAACACGAAAGCAACTCCTGAAAATCAAAAGGGCTTGGTGAACAACACTGATGATGGAACCACTATCAACAAAGAAAAGACGCTGCCCAACAGCAATTTGAATAAAAACCAGGCCTCCTTGGCCCAGAACGCCGAGCAGAACACGCTTGAAAACCGTTCAAAGGCCAACAATAAAACCAATCGGTATGCCTTGGACGAAAATGATGGGCAGACCACCACGGGAACTGCTATGGACGGTAATGAAGGTATTGTGTCTTCTGAAAGTCCTAAAAATCAGTCCAACAATGAAACAGCTTCAACTGCAGCCGAAATGGCAGCGATTGAGGAGGAACAGCAGGAGACTGAAAAGCAGTCCATTTATGATGCGATAGCTGAGCAGAACGAAATTGAGGAGGAGGCCGTCGCCCAAAACAAGTCAGGCAAATGGTCCGTTGGGCCCTCGGTGGCACCCGTATACTTTGACGCCTCTGGCGATGGCTCGCCAATAGACCCCAGTTTTGCATCCAACTCCAAATCCGGAAACGTTAATTTGAGCTATGGTGTTAACGTGGCCTACGAGGTGGGAAAAAAGCTAAAAATACGGTCAGGGGTGCATCGGGTCAACTTTGGATACAACACCAATGATGTTGTGTTTTCCTCTACCTTGAGATCCGCCTCCAACGACAGAATCGAAAACATCAACTACGATCCAAACGCCCTATCCATCGTTGTAGAGAGTAAAAACAATGCAAAAGATGCGCTCGCTGTCAATTCCAAGGAGATTGCCTTGAACGAAGCAGCCGCCTTTGATGGTTCCATGGTACAACAATTGGGCTATATTGAAGTTCCCTTGGAGTTGAATTACGCAGTTGTGGATAAAAGATTTGGAGTTGATCTTATCGGTGGGGTAAGCTCCCTGTTTTTGGTGGACAATGCCGTATTGCTGGAATCCAATGAACTCATCACCGAAGTGGGCGAAGCCAATAACATCAATTCGACGAATTTTAGTGCCAATTTTGGTATGGGGCTCAATTACAAGTTTTCGCCCAAAATACAGATCAATGTAGAACCTGTGTTCAAATACCAATTGAACACCTTTTCCAATGTTTCCGGCAACTTTCGTCCATATTCCATTGGTGTGTACAGCGGATTTAGCTTCAGGTTCTAGCACCTAAGAAGTTGGTTAGGAAGATTGCTCCTTTAAGCAATCATTCGAGCGCTCTATCCTTAGAGCGCTTTTTTTTATAAAACATTCGCATATTTTTCTTACTTTTTCCACATCAACACTAACCAAAGGATTGATACTGTGACCGCTGAGAATTTTGAGGACATCCTTGTGTACTTTTCCAAATCGTTGATGGGAAAGGAAAACGAAGAGGATATTCTTTGGGATGTCGCCAAGAATTGTATCGCCAAACTGGGCTTTGTGGACTGCGTGGTCTACTTGGTCAATCACAACAATGTCCTTATTCAAAAGGCAGCCTACGGTCCCAAGAACCCAAAAGACCGTACCCTGCACAACCCGGTGGAAATCCCCGTTGGGCACGGAATCACTGGGGCGGTCGCCAAAACACGTCAAGCGGAATTGATTGTGGACACTTCCCAAGATCCTCGCTATATCGAGGATGATGACAACCGGCTTTCTGAAATTTGTGTTCCCATTACCTATGAGGACCAACTCTACGGCGTTATCGATTGCGAGCACCCCGAAAAAGGATTTTTTACGGAGCGCCACCTCAAGATGTTATCCGCTATTGCCTCCATTTGTGCCATAAAAATTAAGAGTGTGCGCGCCAATCTGGAGCTTTTGGAAAAGCAGGACAAGCTTTTTCAGATACGTGAGGAAATGATGGAGCTAAAGTTGAAAGCCCTGAATTCCCAGTTGAACCCCCATTTTATTTTCAACTCGCTCAATGCCATCCAATATTTTATAACGGCACAAAAAACCAAGCTGGCCTTGGATTACTTTTCCACCTTTAGCCGTTTGGTCCGATATTACCTTAAACAATTGGGAGAGGACACCACGCCATTGTATCACGAAATCGATATGCTGCACTGGTACCTAAAGCTTCAAAAGTTGAGGTATGATGACTCCTTTGCTTACACCATTTCCATAGAAAAGGACAATCATAATATCGAGGAGGCCATTATTCCATCTTTCATCGTCTTGATGCTCTTTGAGAACATTGTGGAACAATCATCCATCAACCAAGAAATTGACCAACATTTCCATATCGATATTAAATCAACCTCAACATCCGTGATCCTGAAGGTGGAGTATCATTGTAAAAATTTAGATCCCCATGTTACAAAGAACCTGGATTACCGGGAAGATATCCTAAAGTGGAAAGACCAAGTGCGACTTCTGAATACGGTCAAAGGCTACAGCATCGCCCACCAAACATCCAGTGTGAGGGCCAAGGGAATGTACAAGAAAAGCATCTTGTTGCAACTCCCGAATTTGGTTTAGGTCAAATCCTTTAAAATTACGGTTCTTACCTCTTCGCGCAACGTGGAAGTGTCTTCCGCACTCAAAATGCCCGTTTCGAAGAATGGATGCACCTTTGCCCTTATCCTTCCAGGTCCACCGCTTAAAAAGGTAAAGGAGAACCGCTTTTTATTGTCCAAAAAGATGATGGGTACCACTGGGATTTTATGGGCAATCGCCATTTTAAAAGCGCCATCCTTAAACTGGTCCAGAACAACTTCTTCTTCCGGGACACCGCCTTCAGGAAAAATACAGATACTCAAGCCTTGGTTCAGCCGTTTTTGGGCCCTTCGATACACGCCCGTTCTACTCTTTACACTGTCCCTATCCACCAAAATACATACCCTTTTATAGAAAAATCCGAAAATGGGAATACTTACCAGTTCTTTTTTGCCCACGAACACAAAGGGATTACGGCTAACGATGAGCATCAGCATAATATCGAGCATACTGGTGTGGTTGGCCACCAACATATAACTTTTGCCCTTTTCCATACGCTGTTGCCGTTCAATTTTGGGAAAACAGCCCATCCCGTACAAAATAGGCACGGCCCAAAAGTTACGTGCCAGCCAAAAAAATTGATGATAGGTCTTTTCGGAAATCGTAAAGAGCAGCAATAATGGAAAAAACAACAGTATAGGTACGGTAACCAAGATATAGAACCATACCCGGTACAAAACATGCCCCACATTTCTCACCACACCTAACATGGGGCCAAATGTAAAGTATTTCGGAATTTTCATTCGGCACATAGCCTATCTTTTAGACAAACTACTACTTTTTTAATACGCAGGGGATGCTTACTTTTACGCGCAAAAAAGGAAGCATGGCGCGAATTCTGACCGGGATACAAAGTACAGGAACACCACATTTGGGGAATATTTTAGGGGCCATTATGCCTGCTATTGACATGGCCCAAGACCCCAAGAACGATTCCTTTCTCTTTATTGCCGATATGCATTCCCTAACCCAGATCAAGGACGGGGAACTGTTGCGCAACAACACCTACGCAATTGCAGCCGCTTGGCTCGCTTTTGGCCTGGACATTGAGAAAACCGTTTTTTATAGGCAGAGCGACATTCCACAGACCGCAGAACTGGCCTGGTACCTGAGCTGTTTTTTTCCGTACCAACGGTTGACGCTGGCCCATTCCTTTAAGGACAAAGCCGACCGGCTGGAAGATGTAAATGCAGGCCTATTTACCTATCCCATGTTGATGGCGGCGGATATCTTATTGTATGATGCCGACATTGTTCCCGTAGGGAAAGATCAGTTGCAACATTTGGAAATGACCCGCGATGTGGCTGCCCGTTTCCACAACCAAATGGGCGAAACCTTTGTGATGCCCGAAGCCAAGGTGCACGAACAGACCATGTACGTTCCCGGGACCGACGGCGAAAAAATGAGCAAAAGCCGCGGTAATCTCATCAATCTGTTCCAACCCGACAAAAAATTGCGCAAACAGATCATGGGCATCGTTACCGATAGTACGCCCATGGAAGACCCCAAGGACCCCAGCACGGACAATGTTTTTGCCCTCTACAAGCTTTTGGCAGCTCCCGAGCAAATCGAAGAAATGAGTGCCAACTATTTGGCCGGAAACTACGGTTATGGGCATGCCAAGCAAGCCTTGTACGAACTGATCTTGGAAAAATTTGAAGAACCTCGCGAAAAGTTCGAATATTACATGACCCACACCAACGAAGTGGACGAAGCCCTGGCCTTTGGCGCCGAAAAAGCGCGTAAAGTGGCCGATGGGGTACTGGCAAGAGTACGTGAAAAGTTGGGGTACTAACAGTTCATCCGAAATTGGAGCGACGGACTGGGAACCAGCAACCCTATAAATACTCGTAAAAACCTTGATTTTTCTTCCTAGACCGATTAAACCTCGATTTACCGTGATATAGTTTCGATGAACAACAACCAAAATCAGGGCGACTGTTCTGTTTGTGCGTTTATAGATGAACTGGCCTCGAAATAGTCCAAAACTGCGCTGTTTCTTGTCATTTCGACATGAGGAACGAAGTGACGATGGAGAAATCCAATAAAAAACTCAAGGTCAAACTCAAAGGTCAAGTGCAAGTTTCAAGTTCAAAGTTTAAGGTTTAAGGTCAAAAAATTCATTTCAAATGACAAAGAACCCTATTCGTGAAATTAGTGTCAACGCCCAATTGACTTCTAACTTCTTATTGTCGCTTCGACTCATTTCGACTACGCTCAATGACCGTCGCTCAGCGACCACTGCCGAATGACTTCCGACTCACAAAAGATTTCTCACTTCGTTTCGAAATGACACCCTAACTCGCAACACGAAACACGCAACTCTAAGCTCACAACTCCCGACTTCCGACTTCGGACTTCCAACTGCCCATCAAACCAAGTCTATTTTCTATGGTCTTTTCTCGCTAGAGTCTTGTTTCTTGGTTCTTGGCTCCTCACTGAACTAGGTTCTCGATACATGTTTTGCCTCGTTCTTTTGCAAAAACCGCCAAAAAACACTCGAACTGACCCCCTATCTCACAAAATCAACAACTGCCCACTGCTGACTGACTTCTGACAGATTTCTCACATTCGTTCGAAATGACACCCTAACTCGCAACACGAAACTCAAAACTCCCGACTTCGGTCTTCGGACTTCGGACTCACACAAAGATTTCTAACATTCGTTCGAAATGACAAAGAACCCTATTCGTGCCAATTCGTGAAATTAGTGTCAAATGTATACTGCCAACTTACCACCCAGCACTGCCCACTACTTCCCTATTTCAGTCCTCCTTACTGTCGCTTCGACTACGCTCAGCGACCACTGCCCACTGCTGACTGCTGACTGACTTCCGACTTCGGACTTCCAACTGCCCATCAAACCAAGTCTATTTTCTTTCGTCTTTTCTCGCCAGAGTCTTGTTTCTTGGTTCTTGGCTCCTCACTGAACTAGGTTCTCGATACATTTTTTGTCTCTTTTTTTCAAAACCCGCCAAAAAACAATCGAACTGACAAACAAATATTTGCTTCGGACTTTCGACTTCCGGCCACTTCTACCTCAACTGTCAACTAAACCTAAACCGCCTCAAACAGTTTACCGGGCAATGGTCGGATCACGCCTTTCATTTCCATTTGTACCAAAGTGGACGAAACCTTAAAAATGGGCAATTTGCACTCCAAAGCCACGGTGTCCAGCAGCTGTTTTCCGTTCAACTGTAGGTAGGAATAGATTGACTGTTCTGTTTCGTCCAACTCGACGAACAGCTGCTTCTGCACTGTTTTTTCCGGCTTTTCTTCCTCGATTTGCCACCCCAAAAGGTAAATCAGCTCTGCAGCAGAGGTCAATAAATGGGCCTTTTGGTATTTGATGAGGTCGTTGCAGCCCTTGCTCCATTTGTCGGTGGCCCGGCCCGGAACGGCAAACACCTCGCGATGGTAGCCATGGGCCAAATCAGCGGTCACCAAACTACCTCCCTTTTCGGCAGACTCTATGACAATGGTAGCTTCGCTGATTCCTGCAATGATTCGGTTTCGCTTCAGGAAATTCTCCCGGTTGGGTTGACTAGTGCTCCAGAATTCGCTCAAAAAACCACCATTGGCCTCGATTTTGGATTGATATTTGGCGTGTGCTTTGGGATAAATTTGATTCAGGCCATGCGCCATACAGGCAATCGTCTGTAATCCGTGGCCCATCGCCGCCTTTTGCACTTTTATGTCCACACCATAGGCCAATCCACTCACGATAATGGGGTTCAACGGGGCCAATTCGGCTATAAACTGTTGGGCAAAGGAACTCCCGTAACTGGTCACGTTTCGTGTCCCCACCACGCTGATGATTTTTTGCTGCTTCAAATCGATATTGCCCCTTTGAAATAAAAGAATGGGGCCATCCAAGCAATGCTTAAGGCGTTCAGGATAGGTGTCATCCATAAAATAGGACACCTCAACGTTCTCCTTGGACAAAAAGTCGAACTCCTGTTGGGCTTCTTCCAAATATTGGGTATCATGAAGTCCTTTTAAGGTCACTTTTCCAATGCCGTCAATTTTGAGGAGGTGGTGCGGCTTGTCCTCAAAAATGGCCGATGGACTTCCGCAGTGCGCAATTAATTTTTTTGCGGTCACATCCCCGATATTGGGAATGTTTTGCAGCCGCAAAGCCGCAATAATTTCAGGTTCAGTCATTTGATTTGGGCGTCAAAGTTGTCCACAAAATACAGCTTTTCAAATGTTAATAAAAAGTTATCCGGCTTATTTTGTACTCCCCCATTTTTTACAATATTTGTGGCTATGCGGATAGATGCACACATAGAAAAATTGTTGTTTGACTATAATTGTGTCGTGGTACCCGGTTTTGGGGCTTTTTTGGCACATGGTACATCCGCAGCAATCGATAGGACCACCAACACTTTGGTACCGCCCAGCAAAATCATCTCCTTTAATGCCCAACTTTCCAAAAACGACGGTCTTTTGGTATCCCATATTGCCAAAGAAAAGCAATTAGGATATGAAGAACTGTTGAAAGAAGTGGAAAACGTGGCCCAAGATTGGAAAGAAAGATTGGCCCAAGGCGAGCGCATTGAGCTTTTTGGCATTGGGACCTTGTGGCATAATTCCGAGCAACGTATCCAATTTCAACCGGAAGAAAAAGTCAATTTTTTGACGGCTTCCTTCGGACTTTCTGCTTTTACCGCCACTCCCATTCAGCGTGAGGTGATCAAAGAGGAAGTTGAGGAGTTGGAAGAACGGATTCCATTCATCATCACTCCGGAAAAACGGGAGCAGAGCTCGTTCCGACCTTGGCTCAAGTACGCCGCCGTGATTCTGTTCGCCGTTTCTTTGGGAGCTACATCATACAAAACCTATGGTGACCTTCAGGAAAAGGAGGTGGCCGCCCAGCAAGATGCCCAGCAAGAGGTTTCCCGTCTTATCCAAGAGGCTACTTTTTTTGAAAGTGCACCCTTGGAACTGCCTGCCATCAATATCAAGGTTACCAAAAAGCAATTGGGTAAACATCACGTAATCGCCGGTGCCTTTCGGGAAGAGGCAAATGCGGAAAAACGTGTTGACCAACTTAAGGCAAAAGGGTACAATGCCTTTTATTTGGGCAGCAATGCCTATGGGCTTCATCAAGTGGCTTACGACAGCTTTGAGGACCCGAAGGAGGCCCTTGTTTTTTTGAGAAAGGTAAAAGCCGAGGATTCACGAGATGCTTGGTTGCTTTCTGAGAAATAATCCCACTTTCCTTTAAAAAGCATTTCTTACTTCAATATCTTTGCGCAAAATGTAAAGAGGTATGCGCGCTAAAAAACCCAGTGAATCTCGCACGGTAATGACCGATTTGGTATTGCCCAGTGAAACCAACCCGTTGAACAACCTGTTTGGAGGCGAGCTCTTGGCCCGAATGGATAGAGCGGCCAGTATTTCGGCACGGAGGCACAGCCGCCGTATTACGGTGACCGCTTCGGTCAACCATGTGGCATTTAACAGTGCAGTTCCCTTAGGGAGTGTGGTTACCGTGGAAGCTTCGGTTTCGAGGGCATTCAACACTTCCATGGAGATTTTCTTGGACGTGTGGATCGAGGACCGCTTTACTGGAGAGCGCACGAAGGCCAATGAGGCCATTTATACCTTTGTTGCCGTGGATGATACGGGAAAACCAACCGAAGTACCGCCTTTGGAGCCTGAAACGGAGCTGGAAAAGGAGCGCTACGCTGCTGCCCTTCGAAGAAAACAGTTGAGCTTGGTCCTGGCCGGTAAAATGAAGCCTGCCGATGCCACCGAGCTTAAGGCGCTTTTTACTTCTTAACGTAAGACTATCCTTTCGACACTGGTCTGGATCTATATTTCCCCGTTGTCATCTGAAGTCTTTCGACTTCGCTCAATATAAACTAAAGTCGAGAGGTATTTGTATTTTTGCTTAGAACAAGGTCTCGACTGCGCTCGACCTGACAATTCAAAGACAACTCATGATTATTGCACGTCTTTAAAAATCAAAATTATTGGGGTCGGGTCCAAAACGTTTGCCCTTTTCCAAACTATCCAATAATTGCACGTCTTCATCTGACAATTCAAAATCAAAAAGGTCGGCATTGGCCTTGATGCGTTCTGGTTTGGATGATTTTGGAATGGTAATCACCCCTTTTTGCAAATCCCATCGCAGTACTACCTGTGCAATGGTCTTGTTGTATTTCGACGCCAAATCCTTCATCACATCCAAATCAAAAATATGCCCTTGCATTAAAGGAGACCATGCCTCGTACTGGATATTTTTGGACATACAGAAATCAATCAAATCCTGCTGCACCAAATAGGGGTGGAACTCCATTTGGTTGACCATGGGCACAATTTCCACCGAAGGCAACAAATCCTCTAAATGATGTTGTAAAAAGTTGCTGACCCCAATGGCGCGAACCCTTTCTTCCTTGTACAGTTGTTCCAAGGCTTTCCAGGTCTCCTTGGAGAGTTCGCCTTTGGGCCAATGAATCAAATACAAATCCAAGTAATCTGTTCCCAAGCGCTCCAAACTGGCCTCAAACGCCTTGAGCGTGCTATCATAGCCTTGATCGGTATTCCACACCTTGCTGGTCAAAAAAACATCTTCGCGCTTTACGTTACTTTCACGGATTCCGGTACCTACGCCTTCTTCATTGCGATAAATGGCAGCGGTATCGATATGACGATAGCCATGGTTCAAAGCTGCCTTTACCGCATTTATGACTTCGCTTCCATCATCGGATTGATAAACCCCCAATCCAAAATAGGGCATCTGGACCCTATTGTGTAGTTCAAAAGAGCCTTGTAAATCAGTTATTTTCTTCATAGTGTTAAAGTTGATAGATCCAATCCTCGGGGTTCAAGCGGTCGGAATCCTTGTACAGGTAAAATTTCAACTTAGTGGTGCCGTCCAACCGATTGGTATTTATTTCGCCCAGCACTTCTTTGGCGGCGACTTTATCCCCTTTTTTTACATATAGATTAGAAAGGTTATAATAGGTGCTGATGTAATTTCCATGTTTGATCTGGACGCCTTTGTTCCCTCCGGGAACGGATAGAATGGCTATGACCTCGCCCTCAAAAATGGCTCTAGCCTTGCTCCCTTTGTCCGTGGTGATGGTTACGCCATTGTTCCGGTGCTTGATGCCGGGGTACAACTTGTCCGCATAAACTCCGTAACCCTGGCTTTTAATTCCCTTTTCCACCGGCCAAATCAATCTACCCTTGTTGGAAGAGAAATTGTCTGCCAACAACTTGGCTTCGGGAGTAAGGGCAAACGTGGCACTGCTTGTGGATTTGCCAGAGCTTTTGTTGGAGTTGGCAATCGCACTTTTGATCATCCGTTCAATTTCATTATCGATTCTACGGGCCTCTTTCTGCTTTTCCGCAATGGCGGCGGTATATTTTGCCTCGTTGTGCTTAATGCTTGTTAAAAGGTTTCGTTGCGCTTCAATTTCTTTGTTGAGTTCCTCCTTGGCCTTTTGATTTTCTGCGACCAATTGGTCTTTTTCCTTTCGCTGGCGGACCAAGTCTTGGTTCAAGGCTTTGAGTTCCTCAGTTTTTTGCACAATGCCTTCGCCTTGTTTTTTACGGTGTTTGGCATATTGTTGCATGTACTGAAGCCTTTTGAAGGCTTGAAAAAAGTTTTCTGCGGACAACAGGAACATCAATCGATTGTTCTGCGACTTGTTCTGATAGGTTTTTTGAATCAGTTCGGCATAATCTTCCTTTAGGACTTCCAAATCCTCCCGAAGCTTGCTGATACTTCTAATATTGACATTGATTTGCCTACTTAGCAAATTCGATTGTTGATTGGTTACCCGAATCAGCTCTTGTCGCACATTGATTTTGTTGTCCAAGGCCTCCATTTGGTCCAACACCGTACCCTTTTCTTTGCGCTCAGCGAATAGCAGACGGTTGATTTCCTTGATTTCCTCTTGCAAGCGTTCCCGTTTGGCCTCCAGCACCTTCTGTTCCCCGGTTTGAGCAAATGAAGTTACCGAAGTAAGAACTGTAAGTATCAAACAATAAATAAGATATGAAATATTACCTTTCATATTACTTTAATGTAATTTTATCATACCCTTTGGGCACTTTGTACGGAAAACTCATGGGTTTGTTAAGCTCCAAGTTACGAAAACTCAAGTCAATCGTAGTCAGTTCACCGTTTTCTTCGGCCACGATTTGTATATCCTCCGGAAGCACATTTCCAGAAATATCTTGATAGGTATATTTTGCCAATAAATGTCTTGCGTTAATCGGTTGTGATATTTCCTGACTGGCTATTTTAAAGTTTTTGGGTTCCAATTGAAACAGAATCTTAAAAAGTTCTTGGGCTTTTTTAGGTTTTAATTGGTAGTTCCCATTGTATACTTCCGAATTGAGCTTTTCTTTTCTGAGGTCGAGCACTGCGTTTCCCAAAAGCAGGTTCTGTACTTTTTCAAAATCCAGTTCTGTACCCAACAACTCGCTCAAATAGCTAAAGTCTCCATCGAAATACTCATTTTGGAGCTTGTTGTAAAAGGATACTTTTTTGGGCGTAATGTGCGCCTTTACAACACCGAGCGGCGCACTCATCCAAATCACTTTGTCCTTTTCCATGCGCAAGCTTACGTTCACACCTTGCGAATCGTCCCCGTTGGTGTAGTCGATCTTAACTCGTCCCCTCAGGGTTCGGAATTTGGGTTGGTTGGAGTAATGGGCATTCACGATATTTTTTGCCGAAAGTCGCGAATTGGCCTCCCCGCCAGTAATCGATTTGGTGCTTTTACACGATGCCAAAGCTGCCAGCATAATTATGGCAATTCCAGCTTTATATATGTTTTTATGTAGGTTCATTAGAGTCCTGAATTGATCTTGTTTGAATATTCATTGGCTTTTTGTGCATTCCCAATCTTGGAATACCCTTCGGATAATTGCTTGTACATCTTATTTTGAAGTGCAGTGTCATCCAATAGGTAGTCCAGTCCGCTTAGCAACACTTCCACGCCCTTGTTTGCATTACCTGTATTATTCAACGCCGTTCCATAAGCGTAATAGAAATATGGCTGCAAAGGATAGGTGTCCAACGCCTCCTTGGATTCCGTTAATAAGGCTGTATAATCAGACGCTGCAATGTATTGGTCCAATATTCTTTTTAGTTGGGCTAATGGGTCATTTACAGGCTCTTTTTGCTGCACTATGGGTGTAACTTCTTCTATATTTTCTCTTTTTTGGAGGGAATCCTTAATCTTTCGGCTTAGCTCCGATTTCAAGGAGGAACTTGGTAAACCTTCCAACACCTTGGTGGCTTCCTTGTACTGCTTCATTTTGAAGAAGAAGAGCGCCATGTTCTGCCTAAGCTTGGTATTACCATAAGGAATTCGTTCTTTGATAGTCTCCACGGGGCTTCCTTGTTTGTCCAAAATGGTGAGCAAATTGTCCAAATACCAATAGTCCTCTGGTTCCGATAGTAGAGCCTCAATCGCATAATCTTGCGCCTGCACGTACTTTTTATCGAGCATATAGGCTTTGCCCAGTTCGTAATCCACTACGCTGTTGTTGGGCTCCAGTTGCTTGCATTTCAAGAAGAGGTCGACCGCCCTATCGTAGTTTTGGATGCCTTTCTGTTTGAGGGCTTCAAAGAAATTTTCTTGAAACTCATCGGTATATTCTTCTAAGTAGACCTCGGCGCTTTCCTGTTCTTCTTGGGCATAGGTATGATTAGGCATCAGTACTGATGCTCCCACAATCAACCAAACCAGCAGTTTCCTTTTCATAGTAACGTCCTAAGTCCCCATCCCACCAAAAATGTGTTCTAAAGTTATTCCAAAACAGAATAATCTCCAATGCTAATGGTCTCAAAATTACCATTATAAATTACATGGTTCCCGATCATGGCATTATCCAAATTGGCATTGATAATCCTGCTATGGTTCTGGATGAGGCTGTTTTTTATGGTCGAATTCTCCACAACGGTATTCGCGCCAACCGAAACATATGGCCCTATCGTGGTATTTTTGAGCACTACGTTCTCTCCAATAAAACAGGGTTCCACTATATTGGCATTTTCTTGTGTCACGGAATCAGCAATCATGTTTTCGCCCTCCTTTTCCAAGAAGGCCAACATGCGCTGATTGGTTTCCACGGTCACGCTTTTGTTGCCGCAATCCATCCATTCATCCACCTTACCGGGAACAAATTTCATGCCCTTTTCCATCATCCGTTTGATACCGTCATTAATTTGGTATTCCCCACCATGGGTGATATCATGATCCAAAACATGCTGCAGCTCATTTTTGAGCACTCCAACATCCTTGAAATAATAAATACCGATTACAGCGAGGTCAGATACATATTCTTGCGGTTTTTCAACCAATTCCACGATTTGATGGTCATCGTTCAACTGGACCACTCCGTACGCTTCGGGGCGCTCCACTTGCTTCACCCAAATCACGCTATCGGCCGATTTATCCAAATCAAAATCGGCTCGTATTAAGGTATCGGCGTATGCGATTACCGCTGGACCGCTCAGGGATTCCTTGGCGCTCATGATAGCGTGCCCAGTTCCAAGCGGTTGATCTTGTCGATAAATGGACCCTTTGGCGCCCAATTCGTCCGCCAACGCCATTAAGCTTTCCACCACATCATCCCCAAAAAAGGCAGGGTCACCCAAAATAAAGGCGACTTCCTCGATTGGCTCGCCCAATACTTTAGCAATATCAGTGACCAAACGGTGCACTATGGGTTTTCCTGCAACGGGAATCAACGGTTTTGGAACGGTAAGTGTGTGTGGTCTTAGGCGGGATCCCCTCCCTGCCATGGGTACGATTATTTTCATGCTAATGCCCGCGAAAGCGGGTATCTTTTATAGGTTATACTTATTCAGTTGGTCTCGACTGCGCCTGTCTGCCGACAAAGGCAGGCTCGACCTGACATTATTCATCATTTAGTGCCAGTACTTCCAAAACCGCCTTCGCCCCTGTCCGTTTCAGAAAGGGCTTCAACTTCTACCCATTCGGCACGTTCGTGCTTTGCGATGACCATCTGGGCAATACGTTCACCATTTTCCACGGTAAAATCTTCATTGGAAAGATTTACCAATATTACCCCAACGTTTCCACGATAATCGGCGTCAATCGTTCCAGGGGCGTTTAACACGGTGATTCCTTTTTTGGCAGCCAACCCGCTACGTGGCCGTACTTGGGCCTCATAGCCCACAGGAAGCTCCATGTAAAGTCCAGTAGGGACAATAGCCCTTTCCAGAGGTTTTAAGGTGATGGGGGATTCCAAATCCGCCCTTAAATCCATCCCTGCGGAGGCAAGGGTTTCGTAATGTGGCAGCTTATGGCCTGATTTGTTGATGATCTTAATCTTCACGTCTTAAAAATATGCTTCTTAACTTATCTCCTTCCAACTTGTACACTAAGCCCAAAAATAACAAAAACAGTAGGCTGCCGGCTATTAAATTTCTATTAAAAACATAGAACGAAAGTATAGAAAATACCAGCGATACGGATAAGTAAAACACAATCTTTCGCATGTTGTAGGGTACAGGATAGTATTTTTTTCCAAAGTGATAGGAGAGGAGCATCATACTACCATAGGCGGCCAAAGTGGCCAAGGCCGAAGCCATGTATCCTATTTTTGGGATTAAGCTTATATTAATGACCAAAGTGATGATGGCCCCAACGGAAGAAATATAAGCGCCAAATTTGGTTCTGTCCGTTACTTTATACCAAACAGAGAGGTTGTGGTAAATTCCCAGACAGAAGCTTGCCAATAGGATAATAGGAACCACATCCAAAGCTTCCCAATACACAGGGTTGTGCAATAGCAGTCTGCCCAGTACATCGATAAAAGCGATAACTCCCAATAAGATAATGCTCCCAAGAATTACAAAGTAATTGGTAATCTGTGCATACGTTTTCTGGGGTTTTTCGCTCTTGGCATGACTAAAGAAAAAGGGTTCCACGCCCATTCTGAAAGCGGTCCCGAACAGGGTCATAAACAAGGCCAGTTTGTAGCAGGCACCGTATTTGCCCACTTCACTTTCGGCAATGTCGGATGGAAGGAGTTCGGTAAGCAAAATTTTATCCAATACCTCGTTGATGGTAAAAGCGATTCCAGCTACAAGAATGGGTCCTGCATACTTCATCATTTGTTTCCAAACGCCAAAATCGAACGTGTAGGATGCCTTTAGGTAGGTGGGCAACAAAATCAATAAGGTTACTCCGCTGGCGAGTACATTAGATATCAAAACGTAATGGATTTCCCAATTGGGTTTGTACAGGGATACGAAAAAGCCAGTGTCCGCCTCCTGTGCCATTTTTGGGAGTACCAACAGAAAAAATACGTTAAAAGCTAAGTTTATGGCCACATTAATGGTCTTTAGGACCGCATAGCGCATTGGTTTCTCATTCGCTCTTAGCAGCGCAAACGGAATAATGACCACGGCATCAAGAACCAAAATATAGGTGGTGAACTTAAGGTAATCTGCGTTGATATTGGTTACGCTGGATAACCATTCCCTAAGCGACAGGGCAAGAATCAGAAACAGAAAGGAAGAACTCAGTAAGGATATCAGTGAAGTAGATATCACTTTGGCCTTATCCCCGCTTTTATGGTAAAACCGAAAAAAGGCCGTTTCCATACCATAGGCCAAAAACACATTAAAAATAGCTATCCAGGCATATATGTTCGTGTACTGTCCGTAACCTGAAGCATTCTCAAATACGGCGGTATACAGCGGTAACAAAAAGAAAGAGATGACCCTTGGCATTACGGTGGCCAGGCCATAAATGAACGTTTGTTTAAAAAGCCGCTTAAGTGGATTCAATAGGAGTTGCTTCTTTAAAGACCTAAGTTAGGTGGCTACAAGTTACGCAAAAGCCCGAATTAGCTAAACCATATTGCCCTAAGAAAAACAAAAAGACCACCGAATGGGTGGCCTTTTAATATTATATAAATACGGAATCTTAATTGTTCAAAGCCTCGGCTCCACCAACAATCTCGAGGATTTCGTTGGTAATCGCTGCTTGACGGGCTTTGTTGTAAGTCAATTTTAACTCGTTTCTCAATTCGGCAGCATTATCCGTCGCTTTGTGCATTGCGGTCATACGCGCTCCGTGCTCACTGGCAAAGGAATCCCGAATGGCCTTGAACAACTGTGTCTTCAAGGATTTTGGAATCAGCTCCTTTACAATTTCCACTTTGGAAGGTTCAAAAATGTAGTCAGCAGCAATAGCTTTGTCCCCTTCAGTTCCTACTATGGGCAAAAACTGCTCGGTCATCACAATCTGGGTAGCGGCATTTTTGAACTTGTTGTATACCAATTCGATTTTATCGTAATCGCCCTTGGTAAACAAACGCATCAACAATTCAGCGATTTCTGCAACATTGTCAAAGGTCAAATCATCGTATACCTTGCTTTGGTCGCCCAAAATGGTATGCCTTTTTCTAAGGATGTCGTGTCCCTTTTTACCGATGGTATAGAAATCCACTTGCTTGCCCGGATACATATTGGAGACCAAATGGTTGCTCTGCTTGATGATGTTGGAGTTGAAACCACCACAAAGTCCCCTGTTGGACGTAATGGCAACCACCAAAACCTTGTTTACGGGCCTTTTGTCGGCGTACTCGCTTCCACCATCTCCTTCCAAACTGGCGCTAAGCCCTTGCAGGAGCTCGGTCAATTTATCGGAATAGGGACGCATTGCCGTAATAGCATCCTGAGCTTTCTTCAACTTTGCGGCAGATACCATTTTCATGGCACTGGTAATCTGCATCGTTGATGAGATGGATGATATTCTGTTACGTATTTCCTTTAGATTCGCCATATTCTACTTTGTCATTCCGCACTTGATGCGAAATCTTTTTGGTTATGGATTCCTACAGTGCCCTGAGCGTAGTCGAAGGGCACCTTGGAAATGACAATTGTTATGCTTTGTACTTGCTTGAAAGATCTTTACAAACAGCAGTCAAGGTCTCGGTAACCTCATCGGTCAATTTACCCGCTTTAAGGGTGTCCAAAACATCTCTATGCTTGGCGTTCAAGAACTCCAAGTAATCTTTTTCGAATTCTTTTACTTTGTCTACAGGCACATTTCTCAACAAGTTCTTGGAACCTGCAAAGATGATGGCCACCTGATCTTCAACAGTAAATGGATCGTTCTGACCTTGCTTCAAGATTTCTACGTTTCTACGTCCTTTCTCGATAACGTTCAAGGTAGCGGCATCCAAATCGGAACCGAACTTGGCAAAAGCTTCCAGTTCACGGAACTGGGCTTGGTCCAATTTCAAGGTACCGGCTACTTTTTTCATGGATTTGATCTGAGCGGAACCACCCACACGCGATACGGAGATACCTACGTTGATCGCAGGACGCACCCCTTGGTTGAACAAGTCTTGCTCCAAGAATATCTGACCATCGGTAATGGAAATTACGTTGGTTGGGATATAAGCAGAAACGTCACCTGCCTGTGTTTCAATAATAGGAAGTGCAGTCAACGATCCTCCTCCTTTTACCATCGGCTTCAAGGACTCTGGAAGGTCGTTCATGTTCTTTGCAATCTCGTCATCGGCAATCACTTTGGCCGCACGCTCCAACAATCTGGAGTGCAAGAAGAAAACGTCACCAGGATATGCTTCACGTCCTGGAGGTCTTCTCAACAACAAGGACACCTCACGGTAGGCTACAGCTTGCTTGGACAAGTCATCATAGATAATCAAGGCCGGACGCCCTGTATCCCTAAAGTACTCACCAATCGCGGCACCAGCGAAAGGTGCATATACCTGCATCGGTGCAGGATCGGAAGCGTTGGCGGCAACAATGGTTGTATAGGCCAATGCACCTCTTTCTTCCAATGTCTTGGCGATAGCGGCCACCGTTGATGCTTTCTGACCTACGGCAACGTAGATACAATAAACTGGTTCACCGGCATCGTAAAATTCTTTCTGGTTCAGGATGGTATCAATACAAACGGTTGTTTTACCGGTCTGCTTGTCACCAATCACCAACTCCCTTTGTCCACGTCCTACGGGAATCATGGCGTCGATAGCCTTGATACCAGTTTGCAATGGCTCATTTACAGGTTGTCTAAAAATTACACCAGGAGCTTTACGTTCCAAAGGCATCTCATAGGTTTCGCCCGAAATAGGACCTTTACCGTCGATAGGCTTGCCCAAGGTGTCGATAACCCGACCAACAATTCCTTCACCAACGTTGATGGAAGCGATGCGCTCGGTCCTTTTCACGGTTGCACCTTCTACAACCTCTTTGGATGGGCCCAACAATACAACACCTACGTTGTCTTCTTCCAGGTTAAGAACGATTCCTTGCATACCGCCGTCGAACTCCACCAACTCCCCGTACTGGGCATTGGAAAGTCCATACACACGGGCAATACCATCACCCACTTGCAATACGGTACCTACTTCATCCAAGGAAGCGGATGCTTCGAAACCTGATAACTGTTTTTTCAAAATTGCTGATACCTCAGCGGCTTTTACTCCTGCCATTTTTATAGACTATTTGTAAATTCTCTTTTTAATCCGTTCAATTTGTTTGCGATGCTTGCATCGTATTGGGTATCTCCTACCCGTAGTACAAATCCTCCGATGATGCTCTCATCGATTTTATTCTCAAGGGTAACCTTGTTACCGGTTGCCTTGGTGACCGTTTCCAATATTTTCTTCTCCAAATCGGAAGTCAATGGAACGGCGGTTGTCACGTAGGCTACCTCTTCTCCCTTCAATTTTTCGTGAAGGATGATGTATTTGAAGGCCACTTCCTGCAACATCGCAATTCTTTTATTGCTGATCAAGGTTTGAAGAAGACCTTTGGTGATTTCGTTGGCATTCTTGAAGATTTCCAACAAACTGCTTTTTTTTACCTCCGATTTGATGATAGGGCTCTCCAACATACGTTGAAGCTCCACGTTTTCGGAAATGGTAGCAGCTATCCCCCGCATGTCTTTTTCCACGGCATCGGCCGCTTTCTTTTCGACTGCGAAATCCAAGGTTGCTTTTGCGTAGCGTATGGCTGCCCTATTTTGGTTCATGGTCCGTTTAGTTCAGTTTAATATCTCCCAACATGTCCTCGACCAACTTCTGTTGTTTGCCTTTGTCGGACAGTTCTTCCTTGATTACCTTTTCCGCAATTTCCACGGAAAGGTTGGCTACTTGTGCCTTGATGTCTGCCACAGCAGCTTTCTTTTCACTTTCAATCGTAGCTTGGGCCTGCTTGATCATCTTGTCGCCTTCAGCCTGAGCCTGTTCTTTGGCTTCGGAGATAATGTTAGCTTTAATGTCGCGGGCTTCTTTTAACAGCGCATCCCGTTCTGCCCTGGCCTCTTGCAACAATCGTTCGCTATCGGCAGTTACGTTCTGCATTTCTTTTTTTGCGGCCTCAGCAGCTTCAAGGGCACCTTTAATCCCTTCTTCGCGCTTTTCTACCGCTCCAAGAATGGGTTTCCAGGCATATTTTCTCAACAACAACAATAGGCCCACGAAAAGCAACAACTGCCAGAAAAACAAGCCAAAGGAAAATTCCTCTATTAACTTTTCCATTTATCTTAAAATATTAATGCTTTTAAACTATATCACTTTAAAATCAATGAAGGGCCATAGCCAACCGCTATGGCCTTCATCAATACTGTTACGGTTATTAAGCTGCAAAAAGAGCGGCGAAACCGATACCTTCAATAAGGGCTGCTGCAATCAACATTGCTGTTTGGATCTTACCAGAAGCTTCAGGTTGACGAGCAATGGCTTCCATTGCCTGACCACCGATTCTACCGATACCCAATCCTGCTCCGATTACGATCAAACCAGCACCTACGATGTTTGGAATTGTCATGATATATGAATTTAAATATTAAACGTTCTACTCTTAATTAATGATGATCTTCTTCTACCGCCATACCAAAATACAGGGCGGACAACATGGTGAAAATATATGCCTGCAATGCGGCCACCAACAATTCCAATAAAGAAAGTGCAAATGCCAACAAGAAGGACAATGGGCTTCCAATCCAGTTTTTAAATATGAACATCAACCCGATAATACTCATCAATACCACGTGACCTGCGGTAATGTTGGCATACAAACGAATCATCAATGAAAATGGCTTGATGAACGTTCCCAACAATTCGATGGGCGCCAATATAATTTTCATAGGGACAGGTACGCCCGGCATCCAAAAGATGTGCTTCCAGTAGTTCTTGTTCCCAGTAAATGTTGTAATAAGATAGGTGATCATGGCCAAGGCAAAAGTCACTGCAATGTTGTTGGTGACATTCACTCCTAGCGGTGTCAACCCCAAAAGGTTGATGACCCATACAAAGAAGAATACCGTAAGCAGATAGCTCATGTACCTTTTGTATTTATGCTCACCAATGTTTGGTATGGCAATTTCGTCACGCACAAAAAGTACCAATGGCTCCAAAAATCTTCCCAAACCTCGTGGCATGGTGCTTTTTTGGTACCTCTTGGCCATGGAACGGAACACCAAGAACATTAAAAGGGCTACGGCCATAATAAAGACCACATTCTTTGTTATGGAAAAGTCCAAGGGCTTTTCGTTGGTGGGATGTGCATCATCTACCACCAAATTCTCCCCAAAAGCATCTTCGGTATGGGTTTCTTCGCCATGATGTCCATCAAAATTGATGGTTCCTTCGGCATCCGTCTTGTATATTTTATTGTGATAAAGTGCGTAGTAATTACCGTCTACCTCTGCAACGGACTCTCCATGCTCCAACTCGGAAGAAAGAAACACCTTCAATCCATTATCCCATAGAATCACAGGAAGTGGAAACCCAACATATTTGTGCTCGCCTTCTTCAGTGGTGTAGGAATATAGGTTGAAATCATGCGAATCCAAAAGGTGGTGGTCGATGTATTCCTTAATCTGTGTCTTTAAATCGTGGGCACCGGTTTCAACTTCTTCTCCCTCTTGGTTTTGGGCCGATACAAATCCCGCAATCAAAAAAATTACGGCAACTAGTTTTTTACTGAAAAAAGAATATCGCATATGATCCAACTATGGGTCCTCAAAAATTGGTGCAAAAATACATTCCTCCTTCAAAAGAAAAAAGCTTTTTCCAGTATTATTTTTTTATTGAATTTTTCAGGTCTGTTTTGGGGCTTTGTCACACAGTATTAAGCAGTTTCACCAAAAAGAAGGTTTCCAATATCAGTGCAAATCCATATGGGACAAAAAAGACAAGGAACTCCAATTGCTCCAAGATACCATCTTGATGGGATACAGGATATAGAAAAATGAAGAAAAGCGCAAACTTTACAAGGCTTCCTCCTAGAAAAAAGAATCCCAACAAGTCGCGATATTTATTGCGAAAAATATAAATCGCATAAAAAACAATGAGCGCCATAACCGCATTGAGCACATAGCTTTTTGTGAGCTGCAGGGACGAAAGCTCGTATCCCCGGTCTTCCAAAACCCATGATTGAAGAAAGAACAGTGCCCATAGGCCCAAAAGGAGGATGGAGGTAAAAAGAATTGGATAAGCCCTTTGCTTCAATCGTTGATTTTTTTGATTTGTTGGAGGACCAAATATATAGAAATCGCCACGGCCAAAATGGTACAAATGGGCAAGAATACTTTTTCAGTCCCAAAATGGCCATCCAACCATTTGCCTCCCCAAACGCCCAAATAAATAACAACGCCCATTTGAATGGCAGAACCAGACAAACGGGCGGCTGTATTGAGTGTTTTGTTGTAGTCTTTCTTAGGAGGCTTTTGCTGGCTCATTTTTGCTGGTTGACTGCATTTTGGGCGAAGCCGAAGCTCCTTTGCCCATGGTGCACGCCGCATTAAAGGTGGCACCGGGTTCTACCGCCAATTTGGCTACCGTTACCGTACCCTCGATCGTGGCGGAGGATTTCAACGACAACAGGTCCTTTACCATAAGTTCTCCGTTGAACCTTCCTTCGATATCTGCGTTCACGCACTCTACCTTACCGTTGATGTAGCCATCCTTTCCAATGACCACTTTACCGGAGGTGGTCACATTGCCTTCCAACTTACCGTCTATCCTGAAGTCGGCCTCGGAGGTGATGTCACCCTTAATTTTAGTGTTCTTCTCGATTCTGTTGGGCTGTCCGCCAAATTCATTCATAGGCCGGGGTTTTTTGTTGTCAGAAAACATTGTGTTCTAGGGTTTTGGGGTTAAAATTGTGCTTTGTATGATTCTAAGTTCTTGTGGACCTGTATGATTTTATAATTATCCGATAAAACTACAAAATTCTCATCTTTAATCAGATAGTCCCTATTGTTTTTTATGAGCTCCGCGAAGCCCAAGGCAAAGTCTTGCGAAGGGAAACCGTGTACCACTACAAATTCATCTTCCAAATTATAGATGTCCTTGGAAACAATGTTTTTATAGTTCAGCTCCTTGATGGCTTTTTCCAATCGGTTTTTGAGCTTGGTGGCATTTTCATCGTTTCTGATCTTGAACGGGAAAACTACTTTCCAGTTGCCCGCGCCAGTGGAACCGGTTTCTGGGGAAAACTCCTTGTTCTCCAGTTTAGGCAGCTGCTCCTCCACCATTTGCTCGGCCTTTTTGCCTTCGGGGTTGTTGGGGTAGGTCAGTGCCACATAGTTCAAGGCTTCCTTAAACGGCTCAAAACCTTGCAAACGTCCAATGGCGTTCGCTTTCAGCATTTCAAACTTGGGTACAATGGGATCGCCGGTAAATTTATTGATGTATTCCTCCGACTGGGTGATCACGTTCAAAAATTCCTGTTCTTGGTACTTTTTGAACAGGGCTGCATATCGGGCATCGGGGCTATCCGTATCCCCGTCCAGTACCGCCTGTGGGTTCAACAAAATTTCCGCGTAGCGCGTATCGGGATGATTGGCAATGATGTTCTGCTTCATGTTCACTGCCAGCGGACTACCCGTTTCCTCATAAATCTTGTACAAATTGTATTTGGAGGGCAAAATCAACCGCTCTTCGGGATTTGACGACAGCACCCGCTCCAATTTGGCGGCGGCCAACATGTTGTCCTTGAACTTTTCCTTATAAATCAAACCCAATTGATAGTTGGCAAAGTTGCGCTCGCCTTTTAAACTATCTATTACAGCAACATCCGTAGGAACTTGCTCCAAGTAAAAGTCAACAGAATATTTTTGGTCTTCGGTAAGTACCTCATCATTACCGGCAACCACCTCCCCGGTAGCCTCCGAAATGGATATTTTGGTTTTATTGCTCCATCGCCAGTCGTCTTCTAAAGTCCGGGTACCCCATCGTGTCCTAAAATCGTTTCTGCCATTGCCCAAACTGGTAATATTGTAAAAGTAGAACTTGCCTTGGTTCTCCTTGCCACCTTTGCTGTTGGCAAAAGTAGCGAAGCCGGCGGTGGTGCGCTCCCTCTCTTTTTCGGCAGCCGCTTCTTCCTTCCGCTTCATTTCGGCTATGTAGTCCTCAAAATAGGCCGTACGGTCCGCGATTGGCATTTGATATAAGGTAATCACACTATCGGCATGCTGCACAATGTCCTCATATTTGATCACATCCTCAAGGTTGTCCAACTTCTTTTTGATGTTTCGGTGCTTGCGGGTGTTCTCGTTCAAGTTGGTCAAAGTGCTGTCGTAGTAGGAGCCCGCCATTCGGTATTCATCCTTGTCAAAATAATAATCGGCCAGACTTTGATAGTTGAGGGCATTCAACTTGCGTTCGCCTTGGGTTGCCTGAATGGATTTGTTGTAGTATGCCAATCCAAGACTATCCTCTTCGTAAGCCATATGAAATTCGGCCACTTGGCGATAAATCTTGTCCAAAAAGGGGCGATTCTCCCGATTCTCTTCGAGTTCGGTGAGGTATTCCAACATTTCCTCCCTGTTGCCTTCGGTAAGTTCTATGTTCTGTATTTTTTTGAGATGCGCATTGATTATGTACACCCTGGGGGATTTGCGGTTGAGTTCAATGACTTTATTGTAGGCGTAGTTGGCACTGTCCTTATGCCCCAACTGGTCGTATAACTGACCTATGATGAACAAATACCTTCCTTTTTCCGGATTCTTTTTGGTGTAGGCCTGGGATATTTTCAATTTTTGAATAGCGGTGTCGGGAGCATTCAGGTTGATATAGCATTGGGCCATAACTGCGTTGGCGTCGGCATACTCCTGATCCTTGAGTTTTTCGTACTTAAAAAGTCGCTTTAGATTTTTGATGGCCACCTCGGGATTATCCAAACGCATATTGGTTTTCTCTCGCCAGATCGTCGCTTCGTTCAGCTTGTCGCTTTTGCTATATTTTCTCAGGATATAGTTGAAGGATTCCAAAGCAGGAATATAACGCTGGTCAAAGTAGCGGGATTTTCCCAAAAGCAAAAAGGCCTCATCAATTTGCGGGTTTCGCTCTTCGTCCTTAATGTCCATACTGTGCTTTTGGATAGCCTTGGTAGCCTTTTCCTCCGCAATAAGAAAGTTGGGGTTGTTGTCCTCGGAGTCCAGTTTTACCTCATCGGTCACTTTTAGGCGCTCTACGGGCAGTATTTCCCAATAATCATCCCGATAGGTCGAATTGATTTCATCCAGCCCTTTTTGAAAGGCCAAATTTCCGTTGTACAAAGTGTTGTACTCGGTGTTGAGGGCGTGCCAATTTCGGTTGATGAACTTGTCCTTTTGAGTGGAACAGGCATTAAATGCAAGTCCTCCCAAAACCAATAGGCCCAAAAATGTGTGATGAAGCTTCAAAATTATCGATAATCTTGTGTAACCTTAAACTCAAAAATGAGCGGATTATTATAAGGCTTATCGATAAAATGCAAGAATTTGGCGGAACCTATTTAAAACCTCAACCTGCAAAGAAAGCTTCCAATTCCTTCATGGTTTCCGCAGAGGTGTGAAGATCTTTCACAATCTCACCTTTATGGAGCACCACAATACGCTGGCAAACTTCGGTAACGTGGATCAAATCATGACTGGAAACCAGTACGGTAACGCCCTCTTTTGCTGCCAAATCTTTTATGATTCCCTTTAAACGAATTTGGGTTGTCGGGTCCAAGTTGGCAAAGGGTTCGTCCAAAATCACCACCTCGGGGTTACCTATAAAGCTGGCCACAATGCCCACCTTTTTTTGGTTTCCTTTGGAAAGGTCCCTAAGGTATTTTTTCTGGTTGAGGATTTCTCCGTGGAAAAAGTCATCAAAATTGGCCAATAAGGCATCCACATCCGCTTTGTTCCTTCCGCGCAGTTCGCCGATAAAGTAAAAGTACTCTTCGGGAGTAAGGTACCCGATCAAAAAGGTCTCATCAACAAAGGCAGAGGTAAAGGGCTTCCATGCTTCGCTCTCGTCCACCCGTATGTCTTTATTGATGATATGACCGGTAGATGGCTGTATCAAATCCAACAAAATACTGAACAGGGTTGTTTTCCCCGCCCCGTTGTTGCCAACAAGGCCAAAGCTCTGTCCTTTGGGAATTTCTAAATGGTCAATGTTCAAAACGGTTTTGTCTCCGTAGGTCTTGGTCAAATTATGAACTGTGATCATGTATTTTTCTGTTAATGGTTTTTTATTTCTGTTTGTATGCTTGTAGTGTCTTGTACTTTTCCTTTTTGTAAATGCCCTCGATCATGGTAAATACCTTGTTTTTGAAAGCAAATCCGAGTATGCCGAACACGGCTACAAAGATGTACCCTGCCGTAGGGTTGATCAAAAAGTGGCCAATGGCATAAATAGCTATGGGCAGCACCAATTTGGGCAAGGTGAGCAACAGCGTCTTGGCATTAAAGGCCTGCTTGTCGCCAAAGGCTTTCTTGTTCGAGGTAAGCTCAATGGGCGTTTTTACATAAGCCCCTCCCCAAAGCACCAGGTAACTGTTTATCCCAATGTTATAGATGCCTCCCACCAGTACTGCGGCGTAGGCTTCCCATCCAAAGTAGAGGTAAAACGTGGCAAGAAAAGTAGAGATAATAGTCGCAATAATCACCAAATACCATTTGGAGGAAAGGTATTCCCGATACTTGATGTTTTGGCTCATCATCAGCGGATAGTAGCTACTGTCCCAACTGGGCACGTACTGCCCAAAACTGAACAGGAACCCTCCCGTTACAAAAATACCTGCGAAGATTTTCCAGAAAGGCCCGTCGTAGACTTCGATGGCATTGGTAAAAAAGAGCAGTCCGTAAAAAATAAAGAAGAATCCTGCTATTACCGCCGAGCGTGAGCGTTTGTTCCGCTTGATCAGTTTGATGTCATTCTTGAGGAAGGTGCCCAAATTCCCGAAGCGGTCCAACCATTCCAGGTTTTCGGTCTTGGCTTCGGTATGTTTTTTGGCCAGTCCGCCATCCAAATACATGTGCTTTTTGAAATAGGCAAAGGCACCATAGTACAAGACTGCCAAAACCATCCAAGGGATAATCGTCGTCCAGGGCAGATCGTAGAAAAAGTCGAAAATGGGTTGGGTGTAAAAGGTAATATCGAACCATTGATAGTATTGCGATGCACCAGCCAGGATGAAGAGGGCCGCGAACACATAAAAAACAGCATTTTGGTTGTTCACCATCACATTGATAAAGTTGTTGCAATAGAGCAACGCCATCATCGCCAAGTGCCACCCAATAACCTGAATGGCAGGGTATCCTTGGGCGATCAAAACAATACTGAACGGTACAAAGAAAAAGGCGTGGGCCACATTGAAGAAAGAAATGGCCGTTTTTCCGAGGGAAAAATGGACCACTTTACTTTTGCTGATGGGCAAGTACAACAAGGGTTTGATGTTCGTAACCGGCATTTTTTGCAGCATGTACCGGAATACGAGGTCGAATGCCAAATAATAGATCATAAAACGGTTGATGACCCTTAATGGATCGCCGATTCCCATTTTCTCGATGATAAAAAAGGCCCCAACACCCATTCCCAAGAACAGGGCGATGAAGTACAATGCCCCCAAAGCCATCAAGATCTTGAACCATATTTCGGTCTTGAAGGTTGCCAATCTAAAAAATGACTTCCACTGGAGCCCAATAAAATGTTTGATCATGGTCGGTGTATTTTTTTTGTTGGTATCTAATTTATCGGATTTGTTACACAGTGGAAATGCTTTTTGTAAAAATAGCTGTTCAAAAGGAGTGTAATGCTTAATTTTGCAGCAAAAATTTATACATGAGCCAATTTCATGCCTTACAAATAACTGCGGTAGACCAATTGACCCCCAATGCCGTAGCCCTCACTTTTGACATTCCGGAGCACCTTAAAGAAGCGTTTACTTTTAAAGCCGGACAATATATTACCCTAAAACACGAAGTCAACGGAAAGGAACTTCGTAGGGCCTACTCCATTTCTTCCGCGCCCTCATCGGGAAAATTAACGGTCGGCATCAAAAAAATGGAAGGCGGAACGTTTTCTGTTTATGCCAACGAACAACTGAAGGCTGGGGACACCTTGGAAGTCATGGTGCCAGAGGGACGTTTTGTGTTCGACTCCCAAGACCCACAAACCATAGCTGCCTTTGCTGCCGGTAGCGGAATCACTCCTATTATGAGCATTACGCAAACCGTTTTGGAGAGCCATCCAGATAATCGCTTTGTTTTGGTGTTCGGAAACCAGACGCCTGAGGAGACCATGTACTTCAAAACCATCCAATCCCTAAAGGAGCGTTATGGTGACCGTCTTTTTGTGCAATATGTGTTCAGTAGGTCGAGCGAGGAAGGCGCCCTATTTGGACGTATTGAAAAATCAACGGTAAACTTTGTTTTAAAGAACAAATTCAAAGAAACTGCATTCGATGCCTTTTACTTGTGTGGACCCGAGGAGATGATCAATCAGGTGTCTAACACCTTAAATGAGAATGGCATTTCCGAGAACAAAATCCATTTTGAACTGTTCACCAGTTCGGATACGGAAGATGAGTTGGCCGAAGAACTGGAAGGCAAAACACAGGTAGAAGTACTTGTGGACGACGAGACCTTTACCTTTGTTATGGACAAAAAGGAACTGGTACTCGATGCGGTGCTAAAACAAGATATCGATGCGCCTTATTCATGTCAAGGTGGTGTTTGTAGCAGCTGCATTGCTCGCCTTACCGAAGGAAAAGTGGAGATGGTAAAAAACCAGATCTTAACGGACAGCGAGATTGAAGAAGGGTTTGTGCTTACCTGTCAATCGCACCCCATAAGTGCCAAGATCAAAATCGATTACGACGACGTATAAAACTGGATTATTACACTAAGAAGTTTGGGGCATCATTTTTTCCAATGCCCTGCTGCCTTGGTCATACCCAATTTTAAAGGCGTTCTCAATACCCTTTTTATCGAGCACCCCAATGGCATCTAATTCTTTGGGTTCTATAAACAGGTCGCATTGCCTTAATTTTTCGTGGTTGGAGGCGTGAATCATCAAACTGGTGACCCTGGCCGTAAGCTGAAATGAATTTCTGAGGTCCTTTTTCTGCAAGGGAGCGGTTATGGAAACATTACTTCCAATGATAAAATCCGTAAGGTTGTCCACATATTCCTTTGGGAAATTGTTCATGATGCCACCATCCGCATAGAGCACATCATCAATGGTAACCGGACTGAATACAGGCGGTAATGCTGCCGACGCCAATAATGGTTTGATGAGCTCTCCGTCGTAGAATACCTTTTCGTTGCCTTTTAACAGGTCCGTGGCCACCACAAAAAGTGGGCGTTTCAAACTTTTAAAGCTATCATCGGGAAAAAAATCCTTGAAAATACTGAAATATCGTTCGGTATCGATAAAGCCTGGTTTGTTGATGGCAAAAAAACTGTACTGAAATAGCGGCGTCTCCTTAAAGAACTTGAGCATATCCTCCACGGAGTTGTCATTGGCATACAGCGCCCCAACCAAGGCCCCAATACTGGTTCCGGCCACTACGTTGGCTTCAATTTGGTGTTCCCGCAGGGCCTTGATAAGCCCAATATGTGCCATTCCACGAACGCCACCGCCAGAAAGTACCAAGCCTATGGATTTATCCTTGAGCATCTGTTTATTACATCAATTGGTTGTAGGTGTAAAGGTACTATTTTGATGGAATGCCAAGGTTGCCATATCGTTGTATTTCGATTAAAAACAACATCCACATCAAAAAAAACCAAACCACCCCTGCCAAAACTCCGTAAGTGTGTGTATAAACTAAAAATTACATCACATGAAATCTTTTAAAACAATTACCTTATTATTTTCTTGTATTGGCTTGATGGCCGTAACCCATGTATCCGCACAGACCAAAATGGTTGGTGGTGCGCCCATGTACCCGAGCAAGGACATTGTTTCCAATGCCGTGAACTCCAAAGACCATACTACTTTGGTCGCTGCCGTTAAAGCGGCCGGATTGGTGGAGACCCTTCAAGGCGATGGGCCTTTTACCGTATTTGCCCCTACCAACAGCGCTTTTGATAAACTGCCCGAAGGAACCGTGGCCACCCTGTTGAAGCCAGAAAACAAATCCAAATTGCAAGCAGTCCTTACCTATCACGTAGTAGCTGGTAAATACAGTGCAAAGGATTTAATGAAATGGATCAAAAAAGGAAAAGGCATGGCCGAACTTACTACGGTAAACGGAACCAAGCTCACTGCCATGATGGAAAACGACATGATCATGATCAAGGACGGTTCTGGAAACGTTTCCACCGTCACCATTGCAGATGTCAACCAATCGAATGGTGTGATTCATGTTGTGGACACTGTTGTGCTTCCGTAACTAAAGATCTTTGTTAATTTTTGAGTTAGGAAAAGAGCGGCATTTGCCGCTCTTTTTGCTTCTGATCACTTATAATCAACTACAAAACAATTGTTTATGGACTCAGAGACAATTTTATGCCGATAAGTGTAATCATTCGCAAATCCTTTCGACCTAATTCAATAGTGATATTTGTTGTATGTTTAATCAAAAACATCAAATCCAGAAAAACATGGCGAACTCCTATTATGACCCAGCGGACCTGAGAAAATTTGGAAACATTACAGAGTGGAGCGAGGAACTTGGCAAGAAGTTTTTTGATTACTACGGAAAGGTTTTTGAAGAAGGCGCCTTGAGTGCCCGCGAAAAATCACTTATTGCCCTAGCAGTAGCGCATGTGGTGAAATGTCCGTATTGCATTGATGCATACACCAAAGACGGGCTGCAGCGAGGCATTACCAAAGAAGAAATGATGGAAGCCGTTCATGCGGGGGCTGCCATTGAGAGCGGAGCGACACTCGTTCATGGAGTACAAATGATGAACAAGTACGAAAAGCTTTCGATGTAGTTTCGGCTTACTTCGCTTATCATGGAAAGTCCCCTAGTATTGAACATCAATGTATCGGAAGGAAAATGAACTTTTCCTAAAATGATTAGATAACCTATAGCATGACGCAAAGCATACTCACAGATATAAAAAAAGCAGCCAAAAAGTCCCTTAAAGCCAGGGAAGATGAGCTCGCGAACACCCAAAAGCAATTGGAAGTGCTGAATGGGGAGTTGTTTTCGAGTGGTGAACTGCCCTATTTTAAGGATAAGATTGCCGAATCGGGCCAATTTCCCCTAAAACCCAAAACGTTGGAAGTACTCCAGATCAATGTGGGGTATATGTGCAATCAGGTTTGTGCCCACTGCCATGTGGATGCCGGGCCCGACCGAAAGGAAATCATGACCCGGGAAACCATGGAACAGTGCCTTGAGGTGATTCGAAATACTGGGGCACACACCTTGGATTTGACCGGAGGAGCCCCCGAAATGAACCCCGATTTTAGGTGGTTCGTGGAGGAAGCGTCCAAAGCGGGCATCCAAGACTTTATCGTTCGGTCCAATCTCACCATTATTCTGGCGAACAAAAAATACCATGATTTGCCGGAGTTCTTCAAAAAACACAACGTACATGTGGTTTCTTCCATGCCGCACTATACCCGAGGAAAAACGGACAAGCAACGGGGGGATGGGGTTTTCGACAAATCCATAAAAGCACTCCAAATGCTCAACGAAGTGGGCTATGGCAAACCTGATTGCGATTTGCGTTTGGACCTGGTGTACAATCCTTCCGGGGCATTTTTGCCGTCCGACCAAGCGGCGATGGAACGGGATTTTAAAAAGGCTTTAAAAGAAGATTTTGATATCGACTTCCACAACCTGTTCGCCATTACCAACTTGCCCATTTCGCGCTTTTTGGACTACCTTATCGCATCGGACAATTACGAAGATTACATGTACTCATTAGTGGAAGCCTACAATCCTGCCGCCGTGGAAAATGTGATGTGTACCAACACCATTTCCGTTAGTTGGGACGGCTGGTTGTATGATTGTGATTTCAATCAGATGCTGGACCTTAAAGTGGCGAGCAAGGTCAAACATATCAAAGATTACAACGATGACCTGTTGAACAATCGTGAGATTGTGATTTCACAGCATTGCTATGGATGTACGGCCGGAGCTGGGAGCAGTTGTCAGGGTACGGTTGCGTAGCTGCTTTGGGCGTTACCCTCAAAATCGATGTTGATAGTCCCAATCAAGGCCATCATCATCCAATGATGCTTTGGTGATTCCAGTATATCGCTCTTTCCAAGGAGAAGGATCAATTAATTGCATGGATTCGCTCAGCTGTGTTGCTATGTCCATCAAATCGACTACCAAAGGCTGGTCTAAATTTCCACTGGATTTCAGTTCAAAAGTTTGCCCACCATTATTAAAGTATAAAGAGTAGTGCAAAAACTCCTTATCAGCCTTTACATTCAGCAGGGGAGCATCTCGCTCGGTAGATATACGGAAAGGAATGTAGCCAGGGCGTGTAATAATCAAATGTTGAAGTTTGATAAAAGTTTCGTTTAACCCTTTAAATTTTTCAGTTTTGATGGTTCCTAAAGCCACATCGATACTTGGAAAGTTTAAATCTTCAGATTTTCTAAGGTGTTCCATGTCCTTTTGTCTGTCCCAGATCACCGTTCGTATCATTGGAGATAAAAAATCAGCTTCCTTGTTCCAGGTATCATCGCTCCAAATCGAATAGGATTTCAATGTACCAGATTTTGGCTGGTGCAGTATCAATTGGAAATCTTTTTTGAGCCAGTCGCCACTCGCTTTGTGGATGATGGACAATGGTCCTTCCAAGAGCATATTCCCAATTTTAGTTATTCGTTGACGGTTGTTAGGATTCATAAACTAAGTTTTTGACTTTGCGTTTTGGTTTATAGTGATGAAACTATTTATAATAGTATAGACCTATTGTTTTTTTGAAGTCTTTGAATCCATTGTAAAGTATGGCCTCGCACCAATATTTAAAACTGAGCCTTTTGGAGTAGGTAAGGCGTTCTCGCAGTTCGCTCTTCTTTGCGCCCCTAATGCCGAAATCCATTAAAGTATTGTCAAAATCGGGAGTACCAAAGCCATGATATTCGTTCACTTTGTTGTCATGATGGATTACCGACATCCACAACCTTTCCCCTTTGATACGTTTAAGTCGCTTTTCCTTTTTCCAGTCACTGTGCGTCCGGTCCCAAACCGATTTGGCATTCATATTCACCTCGATCAGCGTAATGAACGGATTGTACAAATGTCTTCGGTACCCTAGTCGTACTTCGGGCTGCACTTGCAAGGTAAACCCGTCAATAATATCCAAAGCCAAGTATGTTTGATGGGCAAACTGTTGCTGCACCACTTGAACATAATCTTTGTGCAAGCAATCATCGTTGTCCAATCTGCTGGTCATAATGTATGGTGCTTTACACAACGCCAACCTTTCTTGAACTTCGGGCAAAAAAGCATCCATCCCATCCACAAATACCGCTGTGAAGCGGTGGAATCTCCGTTCGAATTCGCTTATGCGCTCCCTAAAACGCATTGGTGTTTCGGTATCAAAAAACACCCACCATTGAAAATTGGTGTTGGTTTGGTTCCTGACCGATAGAAAACAAAAGTTCTCAAATAAATCAAAACGATCCTCTAGCCAAGACTCCGTTAAAATGGGTGTGTTGTTTTTGGTGCGATTGGTCCATTGATGGTTCCTTAAATTGAACCGCGTGATGATGATGTGTTGAAATTCTTCCATATGAAAACCCTCCTTTTGTTTCTGAATTTTGGAGAAGTTGGTACAAATAGGAAGAATAATTTGGTACGATCTGACGGATGCCCTTTCTGATCTGACGGATGGCCCTTCCGATCTGACGGATTTTTTTAGGGGGTTGGATTTTGGGGGTTGGGAATGGGATTTTGGAGTCGGAAGTCCTAAGTTTAGAGTTAGGGGTTTCGGGTTTCTTATTAAGATGTCAGTTCGAGTGTTTTTTGATGAGTTTTTGAAAAAAGGAGTCAAAAAATGTATCGAGAACCTAGTTCAGTGAGGAGCCAAGAACCAAGAATCAAGACTCAGGAGAGAAAAGACAATAGAAAATAGACTTGATTTGGTGGGCGGTTGGAAGTCGGAAGTCGGAAGACAGGATTTAGGGTGTCATTTCGAGCTGTCACCCTGAGCGCAGTCGAAGGGGCAGTCGAGAAATCTACGAGCAGTCTGAAGTCAGCGGACAGTTGACACTAATTTCACGAATGAGCACGAATAGGGTTCTTTGTCATTTCGAGCTGTCACCCCGAGCGATGGTCATTGAGCGGAGTCGAAATGAGTCGAAGGGGTAGTCGAGAAATCTTTGTGGGAGTCAGAAGTCGGAAGTCCGAATTCAGGATTTAAGATGTCATTTCGAACGAATGTGAGAAATCTATCGGGAGTCAGTCGGCAGTTGGCAGTTGACACTAATTTCACGAATTGGCACGAATAGGGTTCTTTGTCAGTTCGAGTGTTTTTTGGCGGTTTTTGAAAAAAAACGAGGCAAAAATGTATCGAGAACTTAGTTCAGTGAGGAGCCAGGAACCAAGAGCCAAGACTCAGAAGCGAAAAGACCATAGAAAATAGACTTGGTTTGATGGGCAGTTGGAAGTCCGAAGACCGAAGTCGGAAGACAGGATTTAGGGTGTCATTTCGAAACAAAGTGAGAAATCTTTTGTGAGTCGGAAGTCAGGCAGCAGTTGGCAGTGGGCAGTCGACACGAATTTCACGAATTGGCGCCAATGGGGTTCTTTGTCATTTCGAACTGTCACCCCGAGCGCAGTCGAGGGGGAAGTTGAGAAATCTATCGGGAGTCGGAAGTCAGTCAGCAGTGGGCAGTGGGCAGTGGTGGATTTGCAGTCGAGCCATCCAAAAGACCAATCGCTACGAATTCCGAAAAAATTACCTTTAACCCATAACCCATAACCCAAAACCTTGAACTTGAGCTTTGAAAACAGATTTCTCATCGTCACTTCGTGCCTCATGTCGAAATGACCTTTTATCGTCACGCTGAACTTGTTTCAGCGTCTCACTCAGATGGGATTCCGTGTCAGGCACGGAATGACGGCCCGGCAACCGTTCGTAATGAGAGTTTGGGTCGCTGAGCGGCGGTCATTGAGCGGTGGCCATTGAGCGAAGTCGAAATGAGTCGAAATGAGCCGAAGCGACCTACTCACCACAAAAAAAGATTCCGCATCATGCTTCGACTGCGCTCAGCAATCTTGCGGAATAATACTGAAACAAGTTCAGCACAAAGAAAACCACCGGAAACCCGAAGGCCGCCGGTGGCTCTACTTGCCCTGTATGGGAGTAGGACAAAATGGTGTTTAGGTGGGTGTTATGGGCAATTTACTCCGTTTTCATCGAGAATTGTCCAACTGTTATTGCCTATTAAGGCAACATTTCTAAAGTAGACGGCATCGTCATTATTGCTGCAAAAAGATAGACCATTTGCCCCAAGCGTAATATTATTAGGGATAAAAATATTTCCTTGACTTCCCCAGCCTATCAAAGTTTCACTATAATTCTCTGGGCTCATCCCACAATTATCGAGCATATAGCCCATATCTTGAGCGCTACCAATATCCCATGAGCCCAAACTTTGGTCAAAGTTGGTAGCCCCGTCGAACATATAGCTCATATCTGTTACGTTGCTTGTGTTCCACCCACCACCGGTTTGGACCAAAGGTTGGTTGAAGGCGGCAGATAATCCTTCATCCACGGAGAACATGGAGCCCATATCTGTTACACTGCTGGTATCCCAATTACTTATGTTTTGATTAAAGGCAAGTGCGTTACGGAACATAGCACTCATATCTGTTACGTTACTCGTATCCCAATTGCTGATATCTTGATTGAAAGCACTTGTCCTACTAAATACAGCATACATTTTGGTTACCTTGCTTGTATTCCAATTCAAGGGCTGATTAAAAACAGTGGCTTCACTAAACATTAAACTTATATCGGTAACGTTACTGATATCCCAGTTTACAGGCTGATTAAAAGAATAAGCCCTTCCAAAGGTATAAACCATGGTGGTCACATTACTGGTGTCCCAATTGTCCACATTGCCATTGAAATTAGTGGCACCGTAAAACGTGTGGCTCATACTGGTAACTTCGGACAAATCTGGCTTGTCCGTTGCACTGAATGCTTCCAAGTTCTCGCAATAATAAAATGCATCTGCCATACTTTGCCATTTTTGTGTACCCCATTGAGTCACATCAACCAAAGCATCTTGGCTATTACCATCTGCCGATTTCATACTCAGTGCAGGAAAAGTACCTTTTATGGCTACAAGGTAGGTTCCTCCGCTTCCATAGAAATGTGAGGGACTGGCATTGGTTGTGCGGTTTTCAGGTTCACTGTTATCGCCCCAATCAATTATGTAGTTATATTCATAGTTGGGGTTGGCTCCTATTGTCAATTCTTGGCCAGAGGCCACATCAAACTTCATAATAAAGGAGGCCGGGTCTTCAAATAGGCTTTCGATTACATTGGTCACGGTAACGGTCACGGTAAACTCCACGGGCACGTTGGTGCCGTCGCTCACGCTTACGGTCAGGGTGTGCTCGGTGGCAGTCTCATAGTCGAGCTTCTTGCCATCGGCCAAAGTGATCTCGCCATTTTCGGCCACTTGGAAGAGCTCGCTCTCGTCGGTCACCAGGGCAAAGGTCAATTCGTCCCCTTCAGGGTCGCTGGCCTCTAAGGTTCCCTCCACGTTCTGGTCCTCGGCCACTTCAAAGTTTTGGTCCTCAGCTGTCGGGGCTTCGTTGGTCGGGTCTACCCCACCTGTAGTGGTCACGGTAAAGTCCTTGGTGCTTGTTGCGGTCTTTCCGTCCACGGTCACGGTCACCTTGGCCGTTGTGGCGCCTGTGGGCACGGTGGCCTTAAGTTGGGTGGCGGTGGCAGTGGTAACGGTAGCTGTAGCGGTTCCAATTTTCACGGTGTTGCTCGCCACGGTAGTGCTAAAGTTGGTACCGGTAATGGTAATCTCAGTGCCCACTGGCCCAGAATCGGGCGTAAAGTTGGCAATGGTGGGCGCTCCAGCAGGTGTTGGAGTGCTAGGTCCGTCGTCCTTGCTACAGGACCACAATACGGTAATGGCCAGGAGCGACCATAACAATTTTCTTAATGTCATACTAATTAGATTTTAGATAAATAAGGAGCAAGATGCGGTATTTTGGGTTTACAAAAGGGTACGATCTGACGGATGCCCCTTCCGATCTGACGGATGGTGCTTCTGATCTGACGGATTTTTTTTAGGGGGTTGGATTTTGGGGGTTGGGAATGGGATTTTGGAGTCGGGAGTGGTAAATTACGAGTTATGGGTTTCGGGTTGCGAGTTGTGAGTTAGGATGTCATTTCGAGTGTTTTTTGGCGGTTTTTGAAAAAATGAGGCAAAAAATGTATCGAGAACTTAGTTTAGTGGGGAGCCAAGAACCAAGAATCAAGACTCAGGAGAGGAAAGACCATAGAAAATAGATTTGGTTATTGGCTGCGGGCAGTAAACCTTAAATGCTGGATAAGATGTCATTTCGAAACGAAGTGAGAAATCTATCGGGAGTCGGAAGTTTCGTGTTGCGTGTTTCGTGTTGAGAGTCGGCAATTGACACTAATTACACGAATTAACACCAATAGGATAGAAATGACCTTTTGAAGTTAAACCTTAAACTTTGAACTTGAAACTTGAACTTGACCATTGAGTTTTTCACTGGATTTCTCGATCAATGCTTTGCATCTCATTTCTAATCAACCTTTGTCAACAGTTGAAACAGCTTGTTCAGCACATCGGTGGGTTCAATGGTTTGCATGGCTTTTTCATAGCCTTGGGGCACCTTGTTTCCGTATACAGAAGTTGGAATCAAGGGATAGGTTTCCCGGTCGGCCGTCAAAGCATTGTCCATCGGCTGCCCAAAGGGATAAAACCCTGCATACGGGTGGGTCACGCCCCAAAGCGTCACCACAGGAATACCATAATTCGCAGCCATATGCGCATTACCACTGTCCATGGACAACATCAAATCCAAATTGGAAATGAGCTGAAGCTCTTCGGACAATAGGAGTTTGCCTGCCATACAAAGTGCATTAACGTAGGAGTTGGCCATATCTTCCAATGCTGTGACTTCCTTCTCGCCTCCTCCAAAGAGCAATATTTTATACTTATTGGTATTATTTAATTCTTGAATTACCGTTTCCATTGATTCTAAAGGATACATCTTCCCTTCATGTGCCGCAAATGGGGCAATTCCCACCCATTTCTTGGTATCCTGCTGTACCAAATCCAGTACCTTGGGGGAAAGCGGAAGCCTTTCAAGTGGTGGTGAGGAGCTTAAATCTACTGGATAACCTAGTTTTGAAAACACCTCGGCATAGCGTTCATGAGTGGTTTTAAGTTGTTCAAAAACCTTGTTTTTAGCCCTTGTAAGTGCTTTTTTCTCCTTCCTGCCTTTGTCAATTTGAACAAAAGGGATGCGTTCCAGGGCAAAATACTTTTTGAGTATTCTACTGCGCAGCACATTGTGCAAATCTGCAACGGCATCAATTTCCAAAGGTTTCAGTTCCTTGTACAATCGCCATAGGCCCGTTAATCCTTTGTGTCTGTTTTTCACATCAGCGGCATATACTTGCACGTTATCCAGACCATCAAAAATAGGAGCAAATGCTCTTTTGGTAAGCAAGGTGAGCTTAAGATGGGGATATTGTTGCAAGAGGGCTTTGATTACCGGTATCGTCATGGCCACATCACCCATGGCCGACAAGCGGATGATCAATATATGGGTGTATTTACCCTTTTTGTCCACGGAGTACTGGGTTTAGCTCTTCGTCGTTGTACATTTTCATCTGTTTGTAGACTTTCATGTACTTATTTCCAGCCTCGATATCGGCCAACAATTGATCTATGGCCGTAGAAAGATCTTTTCGTTGTTCCAGAAGTACCGCTAGCTTTTCACTGCACTTTTGGGTGTGCTCTGCCGAGGCATCAGTACGGTTCACCTCCTCTTGCATGTGATAGATCTTCAATGCCAAAATGGACAATCGGTCTATGGCCCAAGCGGGACTTTCTGTGTTGATGGTGGCATTGTCCTTTACTTGTACTGATTGGTATTTATTTAAAAAATAGCTATCAATATACTCTACCAAGTCCGTCCTATCCTGATTGCTCGCATCAATTTTCCGCTTCAGCTCCAGAGCGGCTTTTGGTTCAATCTCAGGATCTCGGATAATGTCTTCATAATGCCATTGTACAGTATCTATCCAGTTTTTCCGGTAAAGCAAATGTTCTATTTGATCTTTTGGGTACGGATTGGTGAATGTCTGGCTCACATCGTCCTTAATGTGATAAGTCTCTATACTTTCTTGAAAGATATTGAAGGCAAAATCGCTGAACATAATCTAAAATTTGTTCAAAGATATTGCTTTATGGTGTATTTAGTTCAGGTGGAAGACAAAAAGAGCGCAAGCCAAGACAATGCTGCCCATAAGTGCCATCTCTTGAAACTTCTCTTTTTTGATACCTTCAAAATAGTTGGTGAAGAACACGGCAGCGGGAAAAAAGGTGATCAGAACAGGGGATGCATCGGCCGGTGTAAACAGCATGATCCCAGTGGACAATATAAAAATGAGAAATACAATCCGAAGTAGGAGCAGCTTTCCCCCACTTACGTTTCGAAGCCTTACGAAAACCAACATGGAAACCAAGATGGTCAAAATCAAATAAATCAATGTTTTTACATTGAGTACCTGAAAAAAGGATTTGGTCGTAAACAGCCCTAAGGAAAATTGGTAGTGCTCCGCAAAAAACTCCAAAGACCCCTGGACTTTGAGCACCGTGAACGTCAACATAAATATAGTGGCAATCCCCAAAAAAGGCACCAACCAGTTTTTAACCGTTTTACGATCATAGACTCCGATCACAAAAAAAACGAGCAGCATAAAGGCAAGCGCCCAATCGTAGAACAAACTGGCCAATGAAATCAACAATGAGGCATCGAATATTTTGTGCTTTACGTTCCTAGTTGATTTTACGGACAATATTCTCCAAAAAGCCAGAAGTAGAAAAAAGTTGGCAAAAATGACTTGGTCAAGAACGAGCTCGTCGGAAAAACTTATAATCAGCAATAGGAAAAACAACATGGCATACGAGTTGGACTCCGTTGCTTTCTCGGTACGTACGATTTGATTGACGATAAAAACAGCCAGTAAAAGTCCGGTAAACAATACCAGTTCGCGTCCGATGATTTGGCTTATCTTTTGTTCGCCAAGCCCGAAAAATAGGTGGGTAAAATAGAAAAGGAACAGGACGATGGCGAGAACAATGTAGTTTATGGGTTTAGTTTTTCCGAAAAAGCTTGAAATCATCCTATCTTTTGCTACTTTTGTAAAGTAAATATAGCCAAGATGAGCAAGTTTTTTTACGGTATAGAGGACTTATTTGTAAACTATCTTTTTGCACCACTGGATTCGTTGCGTTTTATGCACAGCTGGTGGGGCTCCAATACCATTAACTGGATCTTTATGATCATTGGCTTTGTGGCCATGGTCTATTGGATGGGCCAGTTGAAAATTTTCAACGAAAGCGGTGAGGAAGATAAGAGCATCAGCTCACACTCTTATCTATAAATCGAAGCCTAGATCTTTTCGGTAATACATGCCATCAAAATGGAGTTTTTCCATGTTTTGATAGGATGTTCTTAGTGCTTCCCTAAAACCTTTTCCAAAGGAAGTAATAGCTATGACTCGGCCGCCATTGGCGACTGCTTTACCGTTGGACACTTTACTTGGCTTTTTCGCGTTCGAACAAAGTTTTTCGTTTTTACTTAAACTATATAGTCCAAGCTAAAAAATCGTCACAGGATTAAATAGATTTTTAATCAAGGGCTATACCAAAATATACAAACTCCAGATTATTCTCCCCGTTGTTGATCAGCTTATGTTCCGATTTTGCAGGTATTCTAAGAAAAGTTCCTGGTTTCAATGCTATCTCCTGATCATCAATGAAATAAACCCCTGTTCCGTTGATAAAATAAAAGAGTTCGTCCATTGTTGGGTGAGCATGCAGCTCACAAACTTCACCGGGCAAGAATTTACCATGAGCAAATTGGGTGAGTTTGGAATTGGTTTCACTATTGTTTAGAAAAACCCTTTTTAGCCCAGAAAGGTGAGCTGTTGGCTCACCTTTGATATCTTCTAGGTATTCAAATATTTTTATTTTACTAGACAAGGCTTCTTTTTTTTACCTGTTCTGAAATCCATTTGTACGTAATCTCCGTGCTTTCTCGGAGGCTCATTGACGGTACCCAACCAAGCTTTTCCCTAATCAGCGCGTTATCCGAATTCCTTCCTGCGACGCCAGTTGGTCCATCAATATTTTTTATGGTGATGTTCTTGCCTGATATATCTATAATCATCTTGGCGTAGTCGTTAATGGAAATCATTTCTTCTGAACCGATATTAACGGGACCAATGAAGTCAGATTCCATAAGTCTTCTTACCCCTTCCACGCACTCATCCACCAATAAGAAAGAACGTGTCTGCTTGCCATCTCCCCAGACTTCGATATGTCCGTTGTCCTTAGTCTCAGCTACTTTTCTACAAAGTGCTGCGGGCGCTTTTTCCCTTCCTCCGTCCCAAGTGCCCTGAGGACCAAAAATGTTATGAAAACGAGCAATTCTTACTTCAATCCCGTGGTTTCTGTGGTAAGTAAGGTACAGTCGTTCACTAAATAGCTTCTCCCAGCCATACTCGCTATCTGGGGCAGCTGGATATGCAGAATCCTCTGAGCATTTAGGGTTATCCGGGTCCATTTGGTTGTATTCTGGGTACATGCACGCCGATGAAGAATAAAAGATTTTCTTTATTTCTTTATTCTTAACCTCTTCCAAAACATTAAGGTTGCACAAAGCGGAATTATGCATTATGTCCGAATCATTATCCCCTGTAAAAACAAATCCTGCACCACCCATATCCGCCGCAAGCTGGTATACTTCGTCTAGGTCTTCTGTTACGACTTTTTTGACAACATTGATATCCCTGAGGTCCCCAATGATGAATTCGTCTGCATTGTTGTTACCATATTCATTATCTTTGAGGTCAACACCACGCACCCAATATCCTTCTTGTTTTAAACGGTTTACCAGGTGTCCTCCAATAAAGCCTCCTGACCCGCATACTAAAGCTTTTTTCATTTCTTTTTTTTAAAATTTCCTTTAATTATCTCGACAAAGTTATAATAAATAAAAAGAGGCACAATCTCAAAGTACCTTTTCCATAATCTTTTAGGCTCCATCATTAACCGAAAGAACCATTCCATACCTATTTTTTGTATCCATCCTGGGGCTTGTTTCACGTTACCAATGTGAAAGTCGAAGGCGGCACCGACACAGCATATATAATTAACTTTTGTAAATTTGGCAAGGTTGTGAGCAAAAACTTCTTGCTTGGGGGTGCTGAGGCCTATCCATACAATATTGGCTCCTGAAATATTAATTTTTTCGGCGATAGCAGAATAATCATAATCGGATACCTCAAGGAAAGGTGGGCAGTATGTCCCTGAAATGGTTGCCCCAAATTGAGTTTCGCAAACTTCTTTTAATTGGTCGGACACTCCTTCCCTTCCTCCACACAAAAAATGCGTGATTCCAGATCCGGCCGAAGTCAACATGGTCTCTTTAAAAAAATCAGGGCCATAACAGCGCTGCATTTCACTTGCTCCTTTAAGTCTTCCTATCCAAGCCGAGGGCATCCCATCAGGAAGATTTAGAAAAAAGGATTCAAGAATTTTTTTAAATCCGTTATTTCTTTTGGAATGTACCAAGCCGTGTGCTCCAGTGGCGCTTACACATCTTGATTCTGAAGTGTCCTTATCTGTGGACAAAAGCATCTCCACGGCATTTTCAATGTTACCTGCGAATATTCTTACTCCTAAAATTTCTACTTCTTTATGCACTGCAACCTTTTTTATTAAAAATCTATTTGCTTCCATCAGCCAATCACACTCTTACCAAAGGTATATTTTGGATTGACCTGTGTGACCCTTTGTATTTTCATGTTGAATTCAAAACTCTCATCAATGTATAATGGAGATCTGAAAACAATTTTATTGTCATTTTTGAATTGAAACAATGGATGGCCTGCGTAAATCGTACCGAATTCCACGTTGATTTCATCTATCCATACCTTTTTAAAATATCTCATAGAACCGTAAGGAAAAGCCACAGTTGTAAATTTTTGACCGAAATGTTTCTGGAAAAAAAACTGGTTCAATGCCAAATCGGTCTTTACGTGAGATAGGCGCAGCTCGCTGTAAGGTAAATGGGAAAGTCCGTGGTTCCCAAAGTCAAATCCGTCATCGATAAGTTGAGATATTTGCTCAAGGCTTATTGGTTTCCCATTTGGGAGGCCCAATGAGTTGTAGTATGCATCCATGATGCCTTCGCCCATTAAGTTAGGTGCAAAATTGATGAAAAAAGTACAATAAGCATCTTCTTGCTTTAACATTTGGGCCATTTTATGCCATGTTTCGTAATTATCATCAAAACTTAAATAAATTACCTTTTCACCAGGCTTTTGCTCATAATTGTACCCTCTGATTAGATAGCCTTTTTTCTGGGCAAATCTTATAAATTCTTTAAGATAATTGTTATCATCCTTAAAATAATGGTGAAACAAGTGTATCCTTGGTGGATAAAGTCCCCCTTTAAGCACATTATCCAGAAAAGTTCTATTCAAATTAAAAATCAAGTGCTTCATAATGTGGTTTAAAGAATAAGGTGTTTACTTGTTCTAGTTTCTTTATTTTATCGGAGTAATCTAAAGTAGCCTTTCTTCTTTCAAGTATTTCTTCGCTTTTTTGTGCTATATAGCTTGCTATGCCATCCGCGTCGGGCAATACCGTTAAATGGTCAAAAACGGGTATCAGCTCTTTAACCGCCCCCACAGATATGCTGATGGTGGGTATGCCGTTTACACAAGACTCGAGAATTACGGTGGGTACCCCTTCAACTTTACTGGTTAGGACAAAGAGGTCTATTTGTGAGAATAATTCGGCTGGGGACATGTCGGAAACAAAGTGAATTTCATTCAAATGTAATTCAATGGCTTTGTCTATGACATTGTTTTGGTAATAATTTTCTTGACCCTTGGAGTCTCGTCCCTGTATTACCCAATTAAAATCAATGTTGTTGCTTTTTAAATATTGTGCAATATCGATACATCTTTCATGGGCTTTCTGCCAATTTCTGTTTCCTAGGGTTCCAATTGTAAGGGGGCCTTTTCTTAAGTCTTGTTTAGCAATGATTTCCTTTCGTACCGGAGGAAAAAATACTTTATTGAATTCGTTTATTTCAAGACCATATGCATTGGCAACCGTTTCACCTGTAAAAAGCATCCTATCGGAAAGAACTCTATGTACATTACCCACTATTTTTCTGAAAGGTTTAGGTGTAAACAGCCCGGGAATCTCCGAAATGCTTTTAAGACCCTTTACCTTGGCAAACACAAGTCCCGTAAAATATAGGGAACCGTAGTTTATTACCGCCGTATCTTTATTTATATGGGTTTTTAGCTTCAGTGACAGCCTTATCGTATCGAAGATCAAAAGGAGCGGAGCTATCACAACCGTTGGGATATTCCTTTTGGTCGGCCTCCACAAGTTCAAGGGGCAATAAAAAATATCTTTGTTATTATGTATGTTTTCAAATATGGAAATACCTTTTGGTGCGACAATGATATGTAGCCTATTATCCTTTTTTGAAGCCAATTGAACAACTTGGTTGTGTGGGCCACCAAAAGTCCTGGTATATAATATATGGATGCAGTTCATCTATTCTTGAATAAAGAATGCCTAAAAAAGATTTGTTTACATGTTTTCATACTAGGTTTTCAATTCTTCCTGTGGCATTATTGAAGGTTAAAATGGTCTCATTTTACATTTTCCTGGGAAAAAATGGCATTCATCTCACGCAAGGTAAGACACTTGTTTTTCAATGGTGATATTTTTGGAAGGTACTTTTCATCATTGGCCAGCATTTCCGTTAGTTTGTGTGTAAAGGTTTCCGGTTTTTGCAAATCCACTACAGCATGCATGTCAAGATCTATCATTTGCACAATATCAATCAGTTTCTGATGATACGGTATTATTAACAGTCTACACCCTAACAAATAGGATATTACTGCAGAATGATACCGTGTGGCAATAAAATAATTACATTCGGACAAGGGAGTTATAAACTTTTCCGTGTTGTCAGTGTATTCAATTAATTCAACCCTGCTCGGGTCAATTTCAAGTAAATGTTCTTGTAATTTTTTGCTTAATGGGATATCCGATTCTCTAGACCCTCCCCTGAACACGAATATCCGAACGGATATTTGGGTTCTTTTGTAAGCAGATCCAATTTGGGGGATTATATGATTACCCCACATCATATCATTGTTGGCGTTGGATGAAAAACCAAAAGAAGTAAGGGAAATCCCTAAAATTCCATCTGCTTTTGTGTTCTCGCGGCCTACTTCTTTATGAAGTGATGCAAGATCAAATGTGAGGCTCAAACCTAAAGTCTGGGACCGCGGTTTCAAACGTTGCAGATTCTGTAACGAAACCTTGTCTCTCACGGTTATACGATGGGCAAGTAACAGGGATAGTTTTGCAAAATTGTTGATTTTGGTGGACTTTAAGGGAGCATACCCCACACCTAAATAATATACTTTTTTAAAAGTTAATCTGTATAAAAAAGAAATGAGGAGGATTTTCGTTAAATAGAGATAGTGCTTTCTCAATCGTTTTTCATGGTAGTCGTCGTGGAAATGTGTTCCTCCGCCCAAAATTAGCATCTTGGTTTGTAAAAGAACTTTTAAAACACTTAAAAACCCTGGTGAAACATAAGTTGCCCTACTATTTTGACAGTCACTTTTTTTATTTACAATGAATATCTTCCCTACATTTTCAACCTGATTAAGATATTCGAGTAGTGCTTCAAGCATAAATTCATCGCCAAAATTATCTCCTCCATAGTGCCCAATGATGAATGTGTTTTTTTTTCTCATTACAACTTCCAGCTTTTTTTTGCTCTTTTTATTGCCTTATTCTCGTTGGACCCATTTTTGTCCAGCCAATCGTAAAGTCTTTCGAAATGTCCTTTGTAAATCTCTAAAATTTCTTCGGTCAATTTTGGATTTAACTCAGGGCTCTTTGTTTTAGATGATATTTTAATCAACTCACTGATACCATTCAACAACTTGGTGGTCAATTTATTCACAGGCATTTTTCTCTCCAAATAAACAAGTGTTGAAGAATAACTATTGCCCTTGGGCTTTCTTTTTAAAGAGGACGGAACATAATTTGGTGCAACATCTAAAAATGAATAAATCTCATTGAGGGTATCTTTTGGCTTTTTCTGAATATCATCGAACAAAATCAGTCTGATGTTGTCCTTTTCAAAATTCTCATGAAGCTTTATTATCGCGTCGGTGTACAAACTTCGTCGAATCAATTCTGAATACACCGTATCAGCACCCGATTTGTAATCATCAATGGCTTTTCTAATGCCCTCTTCAAGGGAGCCCTCCTCAATGATGTTCTTCCTCATTAACCAAAAAAATGCCGAAATCGTGCGCTCCATAGGATTTCGGAGTACTGCAATTATTTTTATATCCGGGTATTTTTCGTGGGCAAGTTCTACAGAATCGATATCCCAAATATAGTCTACAGAGGCACTACCTAGTTTTTGATGTGGATAAGCCTCTACAAAAAGACTTTCAAACCAATCAATTCCTTTTTGATTGAACACGTCTCCCCCAAAATAATAGGTTTCGTTTTTACCTCCTCCCACATATAATTCGGGGTGTTCATTTAGGCAGTGGTACATCCACGTTGTGGCACATTTTTGGGCTCCAATTAATAGAAAATCTAGTTTCATATGTTTAATTGTTCACGTGTTCTTTTAAATTCAATTGTAAGGTTGTCATGGTCCTATATTTTTTGGTGTTCGATATTTGAATTTGCTTTATTCCTAATCATGGACCGGCAAAAATGAAAGGTTAAGAAGAAAAAAACCAACGAAATTGTTTCTTTTACGATTGATGGGCCAATTAAGCTTTTAACAGATATAATCATAATAAAAGAGATAAAAAGCATTGAATCGTATCTTCTCTTCAATGAGATGCTGAACATTTTAAACAGAACCATAATAAACAGAAGCAAGGCAATTATCCCAGAATTGAACAAAACCTCGAGATAGGTATTGTCCAGATTACTTTTGTAGGCAAAGTGAGGGTCAACTGTCGGCAAATAAAATCTTGAACCAAAGTAAAACCCATGGCCTATGAGCAAAGACTTCAAATCAATATTCTCTATTGCAAATGCCCAATATTTTACGCGACCAGTTAACTCCAACAGCTTAGAAGAATCTCCATCTCGCAAAATATAAACCTCAATAAAATCAGTTTGTAGTACGGCATAAAGAATAGCTAAAAAACCTGCAAAAAAGATAATGGCAAACCGTTTTATATTGGTAAGCAGGTACAAAAACACTATTAAAGCAACAATTAAATAGGCAAATCGAGATTTGGTACCAAAGATTAGTAGAATACCAACAACAATATTGATAGTATCTACAAAAGTTTGCTTTTTCTTGTAGTACAGAAATATAGAGAATGCCAAGGAAAACAGCATAAGCTCGGCCATTTCATTTGGCGGTATATACATTAGTACGTTTCCAGCTATTCTGTTTTGATCGATAAAAGACCCTACTTGTGAGGCTGGGAACAAAAGGCAGGTAATACTAAAAACCAAGACGATGTTCCTATAGGGCGCCATAAAACTCTCAATATTTCCAGAGTGGTTAAAAACAGTTCTGGCAGCGTAAATAAGAACAAGTAGTTGAAAGAACTTTGATATGCTGATTATTGGGTTAATTGAAATAATTGCGCTCAAAAACATAACCACATAAAGGACGTTCATGAGCCAGTTATCTCGGTTAAATTTAAAGGCAAAACCCCTGACCTTACCAGTTATAAGAAAAATAGATAGTAAACAGCCCAAAGAAAATATGTTTCCGATCTTTACTATCCCCGACCTTGCTTGATCCACATCATGAACATGTATGCTGTCCTGAAAAAGGCCTTTTCCGTATACTGCCAATAACAGCAATATCACCAGAATATAATTAGTTGCCCTGATGTTCATTTTTTCTAAGATATGAAAATAAAAAATGAATGGCCCAAATGATGGGAACGGTCATTAAGTAATACAGTTCCTCGGCATTAATAAACTGGACAAGACTCAAAGCCAAAACAACACTTAATTGAAGTACGACCATTAGAAAAAGTTTCCTTGTTTTCTTGTTTATTATCAATATTGGTCCCAATGGCCCCGCTGAAAGAAAGAGTACACCGCCTACAAGGTATATTAGTCCAAACTCAGAAACAAAATCATATTGTTGTCCGTACAAAAGTGCAAACAAACTTTTAGCAAAAAGAAAATACATTAAACAATAGAACATAGAAATAGCAAAAGAAATGTTCCTTAACTTTTTAAACTCACTAAACCCATGCTTTTTTATTGAAGGTAGTGCAACAAAATTAATTGCTCCTTTGGTTAGGCTGAACACTAAAAACACCAGGCCATGGACACCTATACTCGCCACCACTTCCTTTTCAAAAAACAACGCTGCGTTTAGTTTGTCAAACTGAAAAAGATAAACCGTTCCAACTCCCTGAAATGCATATGCAATGTTAGACTGCCATATTTGTTTTAACAAAACAGGAACACTTTCTTTTTGTACCCCAATTAAGATTTTTCCATCAAAAGTTGTCCAAGCGAATAACATAGGTATCGCTGAACTGAACAAAATAGCAATTGGAATCCCTTCGGCGTAATACATGCTACAAAACAATGAGAAAACCAAAAGCAGTACGGATTTTAAAACATCCTCTATTAAAATCGGTTTTTTAAATGACATGTCGTAAGTCATTGAACTGCAAAGTACGCGTGTTATGGATGTAAACATGGCCGCATAAACCAATGCTATAATATTGGTCAGTGGAATATTCAATGGAATAAACGAAATGGCAATACCCAGAACCAACAATACATGGCCAAAAATAAGTATGAAACGAATCTCTTGCGATACATCTTTTGGATTGCTTTTTGCAAAAACTCCATTGTCCAAACCAAAAGACGCCAATACGCTAAGCACTCTGACAATTCCCCAATAAACAAGAAAACTCCCAAAAAACTCCTTGGAGGTAAACAAGCTGATTGCAAAAACCACCAAGGCACCACCTACTTTGGATGATAGTCGAAGTAGTATGGAAGAGACATTTTTAAAGTTCATTTTTAAGCGTTGAGGATATAATTTGCAACTGATAGGTGTTTATGTAATGAAACCAAGTTCCAACTAAGGAAAAAACCATAGGTTGTTGGCTTTTTGTTTATAGCACCCAAATAGAAAAATCCGTTCTTTCAATTTGGGGTACATTCTTCCCCACATTCCTTAGTTTAAAAATGCGACCTGCAAAGATAACCATATTGGACTTACATCCATTGATGCCTTACTTTTTTCTTGATTTAAAGGACACATAACTCCAATACATCTGATAATTTAATAACTAATCTATATAACTGTTGAGCCAATCAAGAATTGATAATCACTTTTACATTAAAAAGTACAGTGGTTTTTGGGTTGTTTTCAACTAATTTTTAGGATGTTGGTCACACTATGTGATTAGGTTGGCCAGTAGGGGTTGCCTTACAAATCAAACCCTAAGTCTCGTCGATAGTACATACCATCAAAATGGAGTTTTTCCATGTTTTGATAGGATGTTTTTAGCGCTTCCCTAAAATCTTTTCCAAAGGAAGTAATAGCTATGACACGGCCGCCATTGGTCACAACCTTTCCCTCTGATATTTTGGTTCCTGCGTGAAAGACCAGGGAATCTTTAATATTTTCCGTTCCCGTGATTTCCTTTCCTTTTTCATAAGATTCGGGATACCCGCCAGAAACCGCCATTACGGTGGTTGCAGCTCTTTCATCAATGAGGAGGTCCACCTTGTCTAACGTTCCATTGGACATCGCTAGCAATACTTCGACCAAATCACTCTGGAGCCTTGGGATAACCACCTCGGTTTCCGGATCGCCCATGCGCACGTTGTACTCGATTACCTTGGGTTCGTCTCCCACTTTGATCAGACCGATAAAGATAAAGCCCACATAAGGCAAATCATCCGTTTTTAGGCCTTCTACGGTCGGTTTCACTATTTGACGCTCTATTTTGTCCATAAAGACAGTATCGGCAAAAGGAACCGGGGAAATGGCCCCCATTCCGCCCGTGTTAAGCCCCGTATCGCCCTCACCTATTCTTTTATAGTCTTTGGCAGTTGGTAGGATTTTATAGTTGGTTCCGTCGGTCAGTACAAAACAGCTCAATTCTATCCCGTCCAAAAACTCCTCGATCACAACGGTGGCACTGGCGTCTCCGAATTTGGAGTCGAGCAACATGGATTTGAGCTCGTCTTTGGCTTCTTGTACATCTTTCAAAATCAAAACACCCTTGCCTGCCGCCAAACCATCTGCCTTGAGAACGAAGGGAGGCTTTAGTGTTTCCAAAAAGGCTTGGCCTTCCTGTAGGGTCTCGCTTGTAAAACTTTGATAGGCTGCCGTTGGAATGTTGTGGCGCATCATGAACTCCTTGGCGAACTCTTTGCTGCCTTCCAATTCGGCGGCTGCTTTTTGCGGTCCGATTACTGGAACGGATTTCAACTCGGCATCATTTAGAAAAAAATCATGCACCCCATTCACCAAAGGATCTTCCGGTCCCACTACCACCAATTCGATGTTTTCCTGCAACACCAATGCTTTGATGGCCTTAAAATCGTTGACACCCACCTCCACATTTGTAGCAATCTGGGCAGTACCTGCATTGCCTGGCGCCACAAAAAGTTTGGATGTTTTGGGACTTTGGGAAATTTTAAGGGATATGGCGTGCTCGCGACCACCGGACCCCAGGACAAGAATGTTCATGGTTCGTCGTTTTGGCAAAAATAATGTAATTCAAATTTAATTGAAGTCTTATTTATGGGCGATTTAGGCTTACTTCTGAATACAGTTCCCACAAATAGCTGCGAAGTCACTACGGTGAGGTAGTATCCCATATATCATACACAAAACATAAAAGGCCCGATAAACATCGGGCCTTTTATGTTTTTGATAATGAAATTACTTTTTGTTGTGATGGGTAAAGTCCCTATGCTCCGTTTTTTCCAGATCTTCTTTAGATAGTCCTTTAAAGAATTCAAAGGTCTTTCGCATACCCTCTTCCCGACCAACTTTAGGTTCCCATCCCAAAATCTCTTTGGCTTTGGTAATGTCGGGCTGACGCTGCATGGGGTCGTCCTTTGGCAAAGGTTTGCACACAATTTTTTGGTCGGTTCCCGTTAGTTTGATGATTTCCTCGGCAAAATCCTTAATGGTAATCTCATTGGGGTTCCCAATGTTCACGGGCAGGGTATAATCGCTCATGAGCAAACGGTAAATTCCCTCTATTTCATCATCCACGTAACAGAAAGAACGAGTCTGTGAACCGTCCCCAAAAACAGTCAGGTCTTCACCACGAAGGGCCTGTCCCATAAAGGCTGGGATTACACGGCCATCGTTCAGTCTCATTCTGGGTCCATAGGTGTTGAATATACGGACGATACGTGTATCCAATCCGTGAAAACGGTGGTAAGCCATGGTAATTGACTCTTGGAAGCGTTTGGCTTCATCGTACACTCCCCTTGGACCAATGGTGTTCACATTACCATAGTATTCCTCCGTTTGCGGATGAACCAATGGGTCACCATAGATTTCTGATGTGGAAGCAATCATAAAGCGCGCCTGTTTTTCCTTTGCAAGGCCCAAAAGGTTGTGCGTTCCCAATGCGCCAACTTTTAGGGTCTGAATAGGTATCTTGAGGTAGTCGATTGGACTAGCTGGCGATGCAAAGTGAAGTATGTAATCCAATTTTCCCGGTACATGCACAAAGTTGGTCACATCGTGGTTATAGAAAGTAAACCGCTCCAACGGAAACAGATGTTCTATATTTTTGAGGTCTCCGGTAATGAGGTTGTCCATGGCTATAACATCATAGCCCTCCGCAATAAATCGGTCACAAAGATGTGAGCCTAGAAAACCTGCCGCACCGGTAATAAGGATTCTTTTCATTTATTTTTTGTCTATCTTTTGGAAACTTCAGCTTTTACAAACATAGCGTATAAGAAAACAGCATAAAAACTTTTCTTACTTAAGTACACCATTTTAAGGTTAATATGCTTTTTCCTCTCCCTTGACTACATTTATCGCTGTTTGTAGTATTATTTTAATATCGAGCAACAGCGACCAGTTTTCAACATAAAAAAAATCATACCGCGTTCTATTGACGATATCCTCGTTCTTTACAATCTCCCCTCTATAGCCTTTGGCTTGGGCCAAACCTGTTATTCCAGGTTTTACATAATGCCGTAGCATGTATTTTTGTATGGTAGTATTGTATTCTTGATTTTGTCTCCATAGGTGAGGCCGTGGCCCCACCACCGACATTTGCCCAAATAATACATTTATGAATTGGGGTAACTCGTCTATGCTTGTCCTTCTCAGGAAAGCTCCTATTTTCGTAACTCTTGGGTCGTTTCTTGTAGCCGATTTTTCAGTTTCATCATTTATGGCCATTGTTCTAAACTTATAACAGCCAAATCCTTCCTCTTTAAAACCGGGTCTATTTTGTTTAAAATAAATAGGGCCTTTCGAATCAAGCTTGATCAACAATCCAATAATGGGCATGAGCCAAGACAAAAGGAATACAATAATTACGGAAGAGAAAACCAAGTCAAAAACTCGCTTTGCAAACCTATTAAATGGATCATCTAAAGGGATATCCCGAAGAGAAAGTATGGGTAGATACTCGTAATAATCCAGCTTTAAGTCCTTGGTGAAGATTTCCTTGTTATCTGGAATAAATTTTAGTTTTATCAAATTATTGTCAGCATAATTTATCAGCTGTACAATTTCTCTGTTCTGCAGTTCTTTTACAGAGCTATATATCTCGTCGATATTTTGTTCTTGAACGTATTTGAAAAAGTCCTCAAATTCAAAAGCATCATCTTTGGGAGAAAATTGTTTAACTACCCGGTAACCATATTCGCCGTGCTTCTCGAACATGTTTATTAGTTGATTTGTTTTATTGTTGTTCCCTAACACCACAACATATCTAAGGTTCCCTTTTATTTTGGCCCGATACGTCATTAAAAAATAATAATTGAGAAGCTTGAATACAGTAACCAGAACAAAAACCGACAAGAAGAAGAGGCCTAAATTCAACCTACTGATGTTAGGTTGCTTAAATAGCCCAATAAAAGCATACAGAATCAAAAAGAAAAAGAAAAACTGAGTTGCCAGTTTTCTCATAATAACAGGCACCTTTGTAAACCTGTACATTTCGTAAAATCCACTTTTGATGGAGAGGATCACCCATGCCAAAGTCACATATGAGTGAAAAAGCAAACGTTCATAAAGATACATAGGCCATAAATACGCAAACACGTTGATTATGATCAAATCTACAATATAGGCAAAAGGCGTAATCAGATTTGAGTATGGTCTTCTTTTGAATGGCATTTTAATGATTTGTGTTAGGGTTTCAATTACCTCAATTGTGAAAACCTAATAGATTATATATAAAATTCTGTGCCAGGTTGCGAACTAGGTGCGACCCAGTAAATTTATTTGTAAAATTCTGCAAAATAACGGCTTTTGCCTTCTGTTTTAAAAATCAAGTGTGAGAATTTTTGTTTGCAAATGTAGCCAATGTGTAATTAAAACCGCTATAAACCTCAATAGTTTTGACTTACCATGGATGCTAGGAAAAATTGCTCTTTGCAAAGAATGATAGGCAGTTATAGAAAGAAAAGAATACCACGGTCAAGTTTCTCTCGAAATAGGATTCGGTTAGGCCCGCAAATATGAAAACTCCAATAAAGATGAGATAATACATGTTTTTAGAACAAATAGCTTTTTTGGTCATGTAGAAAAAAGACAAAAGAAATAAAGCTAACCCTATAAGTCCCGTTCCCAATAAAACCTGTAAAAAAATGTTATGTGCATTAAAATTGTCACCCTCTACCAAAAGCCGATTGTGCATGTAGATGCTGTAACAAAGTTCAAGTTGGTCTTTCTGATCCCCGATACCAACCCCAATAATCGGGTCGCCTTCAACAACCTTTATTGCACAGTCCCAAATAGATTTTCTCATCCCCCCCCAATACCTGTCCGTGTTCATTTCTTGGTCATAATTGACCACTTCTTTCATTTTTTCCTCAAAAAACGGGTTGGCGTAATAGTTTGCGCCTATTATACCAATAAGTAATAAAAACATCTTGATAAAGAAGGATGGCTTTTTTCTTAAAATTGATTTCGAGAGGAATATTAAGCCCACAGCAAAAGCTGTAAGGAAGATAAGATTCCTGCTATTGAGCAACAATAGAGTGACCGCTAAAATGAGAACAACAATTATTTCCAGCGTATTTGAGCCGAACAACCTGATACGCGTCTTAAATTGCTTGATATAGGTGTAAGTAATCAAACTGAAAGATAGTAACAGGGAAAAACCCAAAAAGTAGTTGTCTATAACCGAGGTAGACAAGCTGTTCTGCATCAAAGCAGTCAATCCCTGATTATCTGCCAAAATACTATATAGCTGTTTACTAATGGACAGAACACAAACAGTAGTCAAAGAGAGCAAAAAACCTTTAAAAATTTTTAAATATGCTTTTTGCCCGAGTTCCTGCCTGAAGCATAAAAAGAACAATGGGAAAAACAGCATGTACGATTGAGAATAGACTTTATCGAGTCCATATTCAATATTCTCGGTGTAAATCAAACTTATACTCGAATACAAATAGTAGGCGCACACTGCAACCAAAAAAACAAGCTCTTTTTTGCTAAAGCTCACCCCTCCTTTGAAAACCTTGTAAAGCCAATAAGCTGCGATTAGAATAAAAACGGAGTTAAACAGTCCTCGGCCCAATGGAAGGGCAACGGCAAATAGGGTTATTAAATTCTCCCAATTTATGAGGTTTTTAGCTTTGGAGGCAAACATTCTGGGCACACGTTATTTGGCTTTCTTTTTGAAAATATCCTCTTGTACAAGTAATAACTATATACAAAATTGTTAATACAAAATTAAGGAACTTAAGCTATTTCGATTGATGGTGGAACGAAGTTATTCTCTTCTTTGAAATTCTTGTAAATCTACATTTTTAAGGGTAAGCACAAATTTTCTTTCTTTCGTTATTTTATCCTCGACCCCAAAATTCACTTTTTCAAACAAACTATCCTTTTTCAATCTTAATGATTTGCTAAAAACCAATGAATCCCCATAAATTTTTGGGTCGTTCAAAACAATGTTAACTGATTTATTGCTATCAGAAAGGCTTTTAAACGCATGTACGAATGCCCTATGATCATAATGAAACTTTGAAACATCCCCGGTAAGGCATAGGTTAAGAACATATTCGCTGGTACTCGAATCTTTTTGGACAAAAAATGCTTTTATTTGGAAGTTCTCTTCTTCAAAAACAAACGGGTGTTCAATTAAACTTATCCCAAAATTACCTCGCTTGTCAATTTTATAAACTTTTTTTTCTCCCCTACATCCAGAAATTGTAAGAACTATGCCTATAATAAAGGAACAAATCAAATGACCAATTCCAAAATACTTGATTTTATTAAGGGATGACATATGCCCAAGTTACACCACCATTCCCGCTGCAACGGTCTCATTGGTGGCATCATCAATCAAAATGATACTCCCTGTGGTCCTGTTCTCACGATAAGGATCTACCATTAATGGTTTGGTGGTCCTTATTTTTACCTTACAAATGTCGTTCATAGACATCTCTGTATCATCGGAGCTGCGATTTAAGGTATTAATATCAATTTTATACAATACCTCTTTAACCATAGCCTTTTGCTCGTTGGAAGTGTGCTTGATGGTATATTTTGCTCTTGGTTTGGCCGGGGAGTTGTTCAACCAACACAACATCACTTCCAAGTCTTGTTGAGCCTCTGGTTTGTTGTTGGAACGTACGATCATATCACCTCGACTAATGTCAATGTCGTCCTCAAGGGTGATGGATACGGACATCGGAGCAAAAGCTTCTTCCACCTCGCCCGAAAAAGTGTCAATAGACTTTATTTTTGATGTGAATCCTGAGGGCATTACAGTAACCTCATCCCCCTTTCTCAACACCCCACTTGCCATACGGCCCGCATAACCACGATAGTCCCTAAATTCTTCGCTTTGTGGCCTTAAAACGGTTTGCACAGGAAATCTTGCATCCACTTTGTTGATATCACTGCTTATATGCATAGTTTCCAATGTGTGCAACAGTGGCGCTCCTTGGTACCATTCCATCTTTTTAGATCGGTTTACCACATTATCGCCCAACAATGCGCTGATGGGAATAAAACGAACGTCCTTTACCAATAGTTTGGACGAAAATTCCTCGAATTGGGAAATTACTTTGTTATAGGCCTCTTCTGAAAAGTCGACCAAATCCATTTTGTTGATGCATACGATTACGTGAGGGATTTGAAGAAGCGATGCAATAAATGCATGTCTTTTGGTCTGCTCAATCACCCCGTGCCTGGCATCTACCAGTATTATGGCCGCATTGGCGGTTGAAGCACCTGTAACCATGTTTCGGGTGTATTGAATATGTCCAGGGGTATCGGCGATAATAAACTTTCTTTTTGGTGTGGTGAAGTAACGATACGCTACATCGATAGTGATACCTTGTTCTCTTTCATCGCGAAGGCCATCGGTAAAAAGTGCAAGGTCGACACCATCGTGCCCCTTCTTTTTGCTTGTAGTTTCAATGGCTTCCAATTGGTCTTCAAAAATAGATTTTGAATCGTATAATAGGCGGCCGATTAGTGTACTTTTTCCATCATCCACACTTCCTGCCGTGGTAAATCGTAAAAGTTGATTGTTGTCCAACATATCTTTGTCTAAAAATATCCTTGTTTTTTTCTGTCTTCCATTGCTGTTTCCGAACGCTTGTCATCACTTCGGTTGCCTCGTTCCGTTTGTCTCATTGCCGATACCTCTTGAGCTATTTTCTCCACAGTATCCGCATCTGATTCAATTCCCCCTGTAATGGTAATATCCCCAAGTGTCCTAAAACGGATTCTCTTGGTGACCACTTCCTCACCTTCATCCAACTTTAAGAATTCAGAGTTGGGAATCCATGAGTTACTTCTCCAAACTACTTCTCTTTCGTGAGCAAAGTAAAGGGATGGAATCTGTATGTTCTCTCGTTTGATATAGTTCCAAACATCCATCTCGGTCCAATTACTTATTGGGAATACACGAAAGTGCTCTCCTTCAAACTGTTTTCCATTGAACAAGTTCCATAGCTCTGGGCGTTGGTTTTTGGGGTCCCATTGCCCAAAATCATCCCTGTGCGAAAAGAAACGTTCCTTGGCTCTCGCTTTTTCCTCATCTCTTCTGCCGCCGCCAATTGCACAGTCCACCTTATTGGATTCAATAGCATCCAGCAATGTTGTTATTTGGAGGGCATTTCTAGTAGCATTCTTTCCTTTTTCCTCGGCAACCCTGCCTTGGTCAATGGATTCCTGTACAGATCCCACTATGAGCCGTACTCCTAAACTTTCGATAAGGTCATCCCTGAATTTGATGGTTTCCGGGAAATTATGCCCCGTATCCACATGCATCAAAGCAAATGGAATTTTGCTGGGATAGAATGCTTTTCTGGCCAAGTGGGTCACCACAATGGAGTCCTTTCCTCCAGAAAACAAGATTACCGGGTTTTGGAACTGGGCCCAAACCTCCCTTAGCACAAAAATGGCTTCGGACTCTAACTCATCTAAATAGTTTAAATAATATTTACTCATTACAATTGTAATTTGGGTCGGATCAATTCGTATATTCTATTAATTGACTCTTCAACAGACTCTTTTTCCGTTAAAATGATATCTGGGCGCAAAGGTACTTCATACGGACTGGAAATGCCCGTCATATCTTTAATTTCTCCTTTTCTTGCCTTTTTATAGAGACCCTTTACGTCTCTTTTTTCACATTCTTCCAAACTAGTGTTCACAAAGACTTCCACGTAATTATGTTCCCCAACAGTTTCTTTAATAAAGTTGCGGTCTTTTTCAAACGGAGCTACAAAAGCGGCAAGGACCACTATTCCCGCATCTACAAATAGATTGGCCACTTCTCCAATCCTTCTATTGTTCTCTGAGCGATCTTCAGCTGAAAAACTTAAATCCTTGTTAATTCCTTTCCTGACATTATCGCCGTCGAGCGTGTAGGTTCTTATGTTCTCCTTGACCAGCTTTTGTTCGAGGCCATTGGCTATTGTGGATTTTCCTGAACCCGAAAGACCTGTAAAAAATATTAGGAAAGAATTATGGCCGTTGGCCCTTCTTCTTTCATTCACCCCAATTTTATAGTCGTGCTTTATGACGTTCTCCTCCATTTTTTAGCTCGTTTTCTTTTATCCAGACCAAAGTTGATCCTATACCAGGACCTTTCGTGAAAATAATATAGTATCATCTTGGTGACAACCTCTGCAAAACCAATTTTAAGTCCCGTGAAAGGGTCACCGGAAATTATCCAGGACAAAATTATGGTATCCAAAGTACCCAGAACCCTCCAGGTTATCGTTTTTATCAAGTGCCTTCTGCGACTGTCCCCAATACCTACCTTTAGCCATAATCTCTCATGTAAATAATATAGTCCCATTTTGGTGACCACTTCCGCCAAACCAATCTTAAGTCCAGTAAATGGGTTTCCGGTAATAATCCACGAGAGAAGAATAGTATCCAAGGTGCCTACCACCCTCCATGTGATGGTCTTGGCCAAGTGTCTTTTATAGGATACTTTTTGCATCATTTACTTAACTATGAAAAATGGGTTCAGTAGGTTTTCTTTATTGTAAACCAAATCCTCACCTGTCCCCCAATTTGTAACCTTCAACCCCATGGCGGCACAAATCGCATGACCCGCCGCTGTGTCCCACTCCATGGTAGGTGCAACTCTGGGGTAAACATCCGCCTCACCCTCGGCAACGATACAAAACTTTAAAGAGCTTCCTTTGGAAACAATCTCCACTTCTTTTCCTTCTTTTTTGAGCTCTTCAATAAAATGTTCAGTCTGCTCGTTCATATGGGAGCGGCTACCCACCACTTTCGTTGAAGCATCCTTTTTCTCCTTTAATTTTATTAAATTTTCTCTGCCAAGCAGATGATCTGGCAACGCATTCGTACCTCCTTCCAAAGTAACTTTATAAGAACCTCCCTTTTCAACATTGGCGTAATAGAGCTCTTGGGTGACAGGCACATAGATAACCCCAAGAATCGGAGTGCCATGTTTAATAAGTGCTATGTTAACCGTAAACTCCCCATTTCGTTTTATAAATTCCTTCGTTCCATCCAATGGGTCCACCATCCAACATATATCCCAATCTTTTCTTTCGCTGTATTCAAGATTTTTATTCTCTTCGCTAATAATCGGAATATTTGTTTGTGTCAAGTACGACATAATCACTCTATTTGATTCCAAATCTGCTCTTGTCAGTGGTGAATCGTCCTTTTTAAACTCGGTGCCAAAATCTGCCGAGTCGTATATATTCATAATTGCTCGCCCGGCATCAATGGATGCTTTAATGGCGAGTAGAAGTTGCTGTTCTAAATTATTGGGATTCAATTCTAAAATGTCTTTTGAGGTTAATAATCCAAATATATCGGCAAGTTCTTGTCTTTTTCAGAGAGCAGCAGATTATTCGGGCAAATCCACCAATCTATATTCAGTTCCGGGCTGTTAAAGTGAATACCTCCTTCGGCCCCTGGATTATAATAATTATTACACTTATACAAAACCGAAGCCGTATCACTCAACGTCAAAAAACCATGTGCAAATCCTGTTGGTATGAACAGTTGTTTTTTGTAGTTGCTGTCCAGTTCCATTGAAAAATGCTGGGCAAAGGTAGAAGAATCTTTACGCAAATCCACCACTACATCCTGAATTCTTCCTGAGAGTACTGTAACCAACTTGGCTTGGGCGTGCCCCCCTTTTTGAAAATGAAGCCCTCTTAAAACCCCTTTTTTTGAAAAAGATCGGTTATCCTGTACAAAATGTACCTCTTGACCAATTGCCTTGCAAAACTCTTGATGATTGTAGCTTTCAAAAAAATAGCCGCGCTCATCTTCAAAAACCTGTGGTTCTATCACAAAACATCCTTTTAGCTTTGTTTCTGTTGCCTTAATCATATTTTCCTGTTCAAAACTCCCAACAACCTTTCTCCATATCCACTTTTCATCAGAGGTTCCCCCAACTTTTTAAATTGGGTCTTGTCAATATATCCCATCTCAAAAGCTGCCACTTCAATGGAACCCACAACGAGCCCTTGGCGCTCCTCGATTACTTCAATAAATTGAGAGGCCTGCATGAGGGCTTGGAAGGTTCCTGTATCCAACCAAGCGGTGCCCCTATCCAAAATACTGACGCGGAGTTTGCCCTTTTCCAAATACGCTCGGTTTACATCGGTTATTTCCAACTCGCCCCTGGCACTAGGTTGTATACTTTTGGCAATAGAAACCACATCATTATCGTAAAAATAGATTCCGGGCACCACATAGTTGGATTTGGGCTGTTTAGGTTTTTCCTCGATACTAATCGCTTTGCCCGCTTCATCAAAAGTAACCACTCCGTACCGTTCTGGGTCGTTAACGCGGTACGCATAGATAACCCCTCCTTCGGGGTCATTATTTTTTTGTAGTAAATCAGATAATCCTGATCCATAAAAAATGTTATCTCCCAGAATAAGGGCCACCTTATCTTTTCCTATAAAGTTTTCTCCGATGATAAAGGCCTCTGCCAAACCTTTAGGGGCCTGTTGAACCTCATAAGAAAATGAGCACCCATACTGAGTGCCATCACCCAATAAATCTTTGAATAAAGGCAGGTCTTTGGGCGTGGAAATAATCAGTATATCCCTAATACCAGCATACATTAAAGTGGACAGTGGGTAATATATCATTGGCTTGTCGTAAATGGGCATTAACTGCTTGCTTACCGATAAAGTAAGCGGGTGCAATCTGCTTCCCGTACCCCCTGCCAATATGATTCCTTTCATGAATGGTCTCCTTGATATTGTTTTTGGTAATATTCCCGATAATCTCCTGATGTCACATGGTCCAGCCATTGTTGGTTATCAAAATACCAATCTATCGTCTCTTTTAACCCTTCCTCAAAGGTAACGGAGGGCTCCCAACCTAAGTTTCTATTGATTTTAGAGGCGTCTATGGCGTACCTTACATCGTGACCTGGTCGGTCCTTTACAAAGGTTATCAATTTAACCGATGTTCCTTCCTTCCTGTCCAATTTTTTGTCCATCAATATGCACAACAATTTGGTCAAATCTATATTTTTCCATTCGTTAAAGCCCCCAACATTATAGGTCTCCCCTTTTGCTCCTTCATGGAAAATTAGGTCGATGGCCCTTGCATGATCTTTAACAAATAGCCAATCTCGCGTGTAGTTCCCATCCCCATACACGGGCAACGCCTTATTTTGTATGATATTGTGGATGAACAAGGGAATCAATTTTTCTGGAAACTGATTGGGTCCGTAATTGTTGGAGCAATTGGAAACCACATAAGGCAGTCCGTAAGTTTCTCCGTAGGCCCTAACAAAATGATCAGAACTTGCTTTGGAGGCAGAATAGGGCGAATTGGGGTCATAGGCGGTTTCTTCCGTAAAAAAGCCATGTTCTCCCAAACTCCCGAAAACCTCATCAGTGCTAATATGATAAAACAGGAAATTCTTGTTGTTACGTGCCAACGACAGGGAAGTATTCAATAAATTGACGGTTCCCAAAACGTTTGTGCGTACAAAGGCCATGGGGTCGGAAATGGACCGATCCACATGGGATTCGGCAGCCAAGTGAATCACCCCGTCAAACTCATATTTGGAAAAAAGTTCATTAATGAAAGTGGAATCTGTGATGTCTCCCTTGATAAATTTGTAGTTGGGGGCATCCTCCACATCTTTTAGGTTTTCTAAATTTCCGGCATAGGTGAGTGCATCCAGATTATAAACCTTGTAGTAGTCATAGCGTGTAACGAATCTTCTCACCACATGGGAACCAATAAATCCGGCTCCTCCTGTGATTAAAATTTTTCTGGGAATCTGCTTTTCCATACCAGTAGTCCCTTATGTTTTTGTTAATGGTTAGGTTAACGGAGAACACTGTTTTTGGGTCTCTTTGCTAAAGTACGATAATTAGTGTCCAAAACAAGTTTGGCGGTTTCAATCAAACCATTTTGTTTAAGTATCTGCTCCGCAAATGCATACCAAGTCATCGGGTCACCATCTGCGAAGTGATAGGTTCCAAAGGGCTTATTGCCCAATACCATTTCGTTCAAAATAAAATGGGCCAATGCCTCCGAGTTCGTGGGGCGTCCTTTTTGGGCATTGGTAACCCGAAGCTCTTCTCCCGCGAGTGCTTTTTTAAGGATGGTTTTATAAAAGTTGTGTCCATGTCTTTTGCTATACAACCAAGACGTGCGGACAATGTAATGTTCGGAGTGCCATTCCTGAATCAATTTTTCTCCCGCCAGTTTGGATTTCCCATACTCATTTATAGGATTGGGGTTGTCTTCCACCGTGTAAGCATTCTTCTTTTCCCCGTCAAAAACATAGTCGGTTGATACATGGATCAAAACCACGCCATGCTGCTTACAAATCTGAGCCAAATCTTTCACAGCTTCCGCGTTGACCTTAAAAGCTTCTTCAGCGTTACTTTCCGCGGCCTCCACGTTGGTAAAGGCAGCACAGTTGATGCAAAAGTCATACTTCCCTCTCCCAAACACTTCGGCGATTTGCTCTCTTTGCGTTATATCTAGGACATCCGCAGGTTTAAAATCAAAAGAGAGTTGTGGAAAATCCAAGGTTAGGTCTTGAAAAGTGAGTCCGAGTTGCCCATTGGAACCTGTTACTAAAACGCTAACCATTGTTTAACTTTTGTAGTAAAAGCCTAACGCCGCCCTACTTTTGATTATACGTTTTAAGGTATCTGTTTAGTTCAAGCAAAGCTAAAACCCCAAGGACCAGAATGAGAAGAAAAATAGGGAGTTTAAACTTGTAACTGTTCCAGATTCCCTTTTGCTCCACACCCCTTGTTGGAAAATCACTTATCACATTAATGATTGTGGATTTATTGGCTCTTTCTTGATTCAGTCGCACTAATTTCTCCTTTAACACGTCCTTTTCCTGTACTAAGGCTAGTTCACGCCCTCTCGACTCTCCTGATTCTGCCAAATTAATGCTTGTGCCCTGCATGGGCTTGTCCGCTTCCTTGACCAAAACGGTGCGGTAAAGACTTTGTAGGGAGTCTATCTCAACCAATTGTCTCTTATAAATCTCCTCCTGAAGATTCAGGTTTTCATCATTGATTCTCTTCTGTAATTTAAAATACTGGTTTACAGCAATCGAATTGATAATGGCCGGTTGTGCTTTTTTAGCCACTCTATTGTCCGTGCTAATCAAGGATATCTGGTGGAACCTAGCATCCATGGAATTGAAATTCTCCAAATAATTAGCGTAGTCAATAGCTTTTACCGTAGTCGTGTCCAGCTCTCTAATAAACTCATCAAAAAGTTTTATCTTCTGGTTCTCATCCGAATAGGAATCCGCAAAAATCTCTTTAATGCTGGCAGCCTCGTGTTCAGTGATGTTCAAAGCGGTAGCTAATGCCACCGAATCTTGGGCCTCTGCCAAATCATTATAAAAAGCAATATTGTTGTACAATTGCTGGACACTGTTGAAGTTGGGTTCCACTACCATTCGGGATATATACTTTTCCGGGATAATACTGTCCAAAATAAAGCCTCCAACACCACCTATAATTAGTGCTGCTCCAATAAAAATAATGTTCTTTTGCACAAAAAGCAGGAATAACATAATCAAGTGGAAAATGCCCTTGAATATGCTTGCGATGAAATTGAAGAACTTTTGAAAGCCCCTTCCTATCATTTGGAACAATTGTCCCAAATCTATTTCATCCGAATTGTTCTGTTGTACCGGTTGGTCTGCCATACCTTATGAATTGAATATTTGTTGTAAAATTTTGTCCGTAATCAAATACGTGGGTTTCACCCCTGTTGTTCCCAAACCTCCTGAAGCCAATGTGCTCCCGGTCTCCAATGGATTGTCCGAGGCGTAGTACGCATATCTCACCTTCACCTCCTTTTTAATGCTCTTTCGAATCTGGGAGGCCGATTGTATTGCCTTTTGGTAATGCACGCCTTCCATCTCCAAGCCGATAACGTTCCATGTAGACTCGTGAAAAAACTGGAGAATATCCCTGTTTTGAAGGGATGTCCCCAAAACGGTCACCATGGTTCCTTCCGTTACCTTTAATCCATGTCCTTCAAAATCGGAACCTTTCAGTTCGTTCTCGAAAGGATAATTGTCGGCGGTTCCCTCAAAAATATGCGCTGAAGGAATCATAATATCTCCTTTACCTCCTTCCAAAATACCTGCCTTTCCCATAATAGAAACCGAATCCACATTTAAAAATGTTTTTTGTTGACCTTCTTCCATCGGCTTCAAAAGTTCGTCTATGGTCTCATAAGCTTGCTCACCAAAGGCATAGTCCATTACAAAGATAACGGGTTTTTCATCCTTCGCGATATCATTTGGGAGTGTGTAACAACAGCTGCCGTTTCCGAACTTGGCCGTGTCAAAAATCTGTACATCGATATTCGCTCCGGATTCATCCTCCAACATAATCATACCATTGCTCATCGCATGGTTTTTAACCTTTTTATTGAGGGACTTGTTTTTATCCGAGCTTAGTGCCTTATAAATTTCCAAGGAGTCGTTATCGGGGAATTCATCTGCCAATGCTTTTTTGGCGAACAAGGAATTCATTACACTGTGCATATTTGCGCTGATGATATGAAGTGGCCTGTGCAACAGATCATGGTTTTTCAGCGTAGCCTTGATTCTATCTGCCCATTTTTCACCATGGATATGGTGCCCCAATCGCTCCCGCAACAAGGGGCTGAAGGTAATGGTCCTTTTATTGCCGGTAGTTTCTTCCTCGATGGCCAATTTGCCCAACCAATGGATAACGTTCAAAAAGCGGTCGGGGTCTTCCGGGGTCTTAAGCTTGTTTTGGATTTCCACCACCTCATCAAAGGTCCTGCTCAAGATGTTGGCGCAGTGAATCAATGCCACCTCACGTTGTTCGGAGGTCTTTTCTTCCGATAGCACAAATTCCGTAAGCTTATCCCAGTCCCTTATGGTCGAGGTCCCATCGTCTACCAATACCCTTCTGCATATTTTTCCGGATTCGATGAACAAGAAGGTCAAGTGGGTCAAAATATCATAAATATCACTTCTCCCACGGGTAATCTCCACGTTCATCTGCTCGTCATCAATACGATAACAATTCCTTCTCCTTTTGGGAGGAACAATTGGTTTTAGATGTGATTTGGCAAAACCTTCGTCGGAGGTAAGGTTGATAAAGCGACATTCCTCGATGCCTTCGGGAAGTCGTTCCAACACGTAAATCAAACCGTTCAACTCGGCCTTATCTTCGGCAATGGTGCCATAAATTTCCGGCCTAAGCAATAATAAAGCGGTCCGCAAAGCATTACCGGAAACACCGGAGGGTTTGTAGAATCCCCTGTTCAGCAAATGGCGCATGGTGATGTACAACCGTTCGATTGCGTTGGTGGACTCCTGCGCCCTAGTGGTCTGTTTTACTTCTGTTGCCATCATAACTTCTGGCAAAAATAAGTGAATTCCTATGAAAGATAAGCCCTTATAACTCAACTAATTTTAAATGGCTGAAGTCCATCGGCCACTTTTCGGTCGTTCGCAAGGCGCTGTACCTTATTCTGACCTCCAAGCTTTCCAATGGATTTCATATAATCTTGAAAGCCGTTGGTGCTGATGCTTCTTATTTTCAAGGGTTGAAGAATATGGCCATCAATCAAATCAAAATAATAACTGTTCTGCTGTTTCATGCTTTCTTCGATAATGGAAGCAAACTTTTCTTGGTCAGATGGCTCCCGCTCAAATTCGATAAACCATTCGTGATAGGGCAGCTCTCCTTCCTCGGGGTCGGTTTGTGGGGCAACGGTAAATTCATTCACAAGGGCATCGGTCTGCTCCACGGCCAATCGTAAGGCTTCTTCCACTTCCTTGGCGATTACGTGCTCCCCGAAGGCGGAGATAAAGTGTTTGATACGTCCAGAAACCACAATTTTATAGGGGTCTTTTGAAATAAACCGAACGGTATCACCAAGGTTGTAGGCCCATAGCCCTGCATTGGTAGAAATCACCATGGCATAATCCACATCCAATTTCACATCCGCAATGGTCAGTCTCTTGGGCTGTTCATCAAAAAATTCGTCGGCTCTTACAAACTCATAAAAAATACCAGCATCGAGCAACAAGAGCATCCCTTTTTCCTTTTGTGAATTTTGATAGGCAAAAAATCCTTCGCTTGCGGGAAAGAGTTCGATACTGTCTACTTTTCTTCCAATCAAGTTTTCAAACTTGGCCCGGTAAGGCTCGTAATTCACCCCGCCATAAATAAAAAGTTGGAATTCCTTAAAAAGCTCCCCTACTTTTTTTCCCGTCTTGGAGTTCAGCTTTTCAAAATACATCTGTACCCAAGAGGGAATGCCTGCGATTACGGTCATATTCTCGTTTTGAGTCTCCTCAACAATTTTTTCCACTTTGGTCTCCCAATCTTCGATACAATTGGTTTCCCAGCTGGGCAATCGGTTTTTTTGAAGGTAGTTGGGTACATAATGGGCCGAGATGCCCGAAAGGCGCCCCAATTTGATGCCGTTCTTTTCCCCCAACTCCGGACTTCCCTGTAAAAAAATCATCCTCCCATCCACAAAATCGGCATTCCCTGTTTCATGGATATAATTCAAGATCGCATTCCTTGAGGCTTCCACTTGATTCTTAATGGACGGTTTGGTGATGGGAATGTATTTGGCTCCGGAGGTGGTGCCAGATGTTTTGGCAAAATAAATGGGTTTGCCCGGCCAAAGCACATCTGTCTTGCCATCTATGATCTGTTGAACATACCCTTTCAGGTCTTCGTAATCCCTAATCGGGACGCGTTCCACAAAGTCCTGATGTGAATTGATGGTCTCAAAGTGATGGTCCTTGCCAAAAAGGGTTTGTTTTCCCTTTGCTACCAATTCGTTAAAGACTTTCTGCTGGGTGTGCACCGGGCGGTTTACCCACTTGTTCGTCTTTTTCGCTATCCGGTTGGCAAATATTTTGGCTGCAAATGCTTTTAGGGACATCAGTTAAAATCAATATAGTTCTGTGGGTCTACCGGTTTCCCTTTTCTCCAGAGTTCAAAGTGAAGATGTGGGCCTGTGGTGAGTTCCCCCGTATTTCCGATGGATGCGATCACTTCCCCAGCTCTTACCAAATCTCCTTGGGACTTGCTCAAAGAGCCATTGTGTTTGTAAACCGAGGTGATTCCTTCTTGGTGCTCAATAATAATGACATATCCTGTTTCGGTGGTCCACTCTGCAAACAATACAGTACCATCGGCAATTGCCTTGACAGGGGTGTCCCTGGGCGCCACCAAATCTACCGCATAATGCTTTGTCTTTTGATCAAACCCTTGGGACAGGGTGCCGTTGACCGGCGAAAAGAAAAGAGTACCCAAGTTCTCGATGTCACGCTCAAAAAGATTGTATTTGTCTTCCAGCTCCACCTCTTCCCGTAAGAGCAGATCTTCCCGTATTGGGGTGAGATCTACCGATGCAGGATCTAACTTATATTGTTCAAAAAGGGAGTCTCGGTTAGTCTGATTGTTTTCGATATCCCCTCGTAATACTTTCCGAACATTGTCCAAATACCTGTTGGTATAATTGAGCACGGTGACCAAAGAGTCCGTTTTATAGGTAAGTTCCGTGGCCTGTCGCTTCAATTTGGTGGATGAGTAACCTGGAATGTATTCCCGTAATGGCGTAAAGGCAATGATCAATGTGGTGACTCCAATCAGTACAATAATGAAAAGGGTGCCGGTCACAAAAACGTTCAACCGGTTCAGCTTAAAGGATATCTTTTCCTCAAAGGTGCTTTCATTCAAGATCACCAAGCGGTACTTGTGCAGCAGCTTACGCCTGATCTCTTTTCTTTTCTTTTTGTCCTTTGCCATAATCAACAAAGATAGTCTTACAATTTAATATGGATGTTAAGCTTTTTAAAAAGCTAGGTTGCTTAAGTTCCTAAAAATCATTCCCAAATGCTAATTTTAGTTAATCGATCACACTCTTCCGCATCTTTTTAGTACTTTTACATTTCTAAATTAAAGCTTTTGTAGATATGATTGCTCAAACAATATTTCTTGGTATGTTAGGCCCTTGGCAGATTGTATTGATCGTTGCCGTGGTGGTTTTGCTTTTTGGAGGCAGAAAGATTCCAGAGTTGATGAGAGGCTTGGGAAGTGGAATTAAAGAATTCAAGGACGCTACCAAGGAAGACGATAAGTTGGAAGGCGAAAGCAAAGAATCCAAGTCCTAAAACAGTTTAGTATTTAAGCCTTGAACCCTATTGTTTTTTAATGGTTCATCGACCAACAACAACATTTTTTAGGCATTCAACGACGCAAATTCAACCTTTCACAACAAAAACTTAATACCCCACTTACCATATCCTATTTTAGCGGTTCAACTAAACTGTTAAGCCCTCACAATGCTTAACCTCCAAATGGACCTAACCGTTCATTTGTGCAGATGGAGTGGTAATGAAAAAACTGACCTTGCTATTTTTCTTTCTCGGTTGTTTGGGAATATATGCCCAAGACCTTGCTGTGTCTTCAAATGATGCAGCTATTCCTTTGTATACAAACAGCATTAGTGAATCTAACGCCAATAATGCAGATGTTGTAAAACACGTTGATGGCTTAAGCGACAAAAAGCTGGCCAAATACCTTCGCAAGGGTGGTGTTGCGGATAAACTTATCGAAAAGGCCAACGAGTACTACGACAAAATGTGGTATGCCGAGTCGGCGCGCATTTATGATATGGTACTTGAAAAAACGGACGCAAAACACACCTCATCCCTACTATCAAAAGCCGGTGACTCCCATTATTTTACCGGGAACCTTGAGAAGGCCTACAAATGGTACAATGAACTTTATCAATTGTTTTCCGATGATGTGTCCGACGAAACTGTTTTCAAATACACCCAAACCTTAAAGGGAACTGGCAAATACCGAAGAGCGGCGGCAATCACCAAGATTTTACGCCAAAAGAGGGAAGAGCCCTTAAAGGAACTCCAAAAACAAAACGACTCCAATTGGGAGGATGCCTACACGGTCAAAATCAAGAATTTGGGAATCAACTCTCCCTATTCGGATTTTTCTCCCATGTTCCACGGCAACGGTATTGTTTACTCCTCTGCCAAAGATTCATCCATTTTTATCACACGACGGTACAAATGGACCAACCAACCTTTTTTGGATATTTACGAGGCCAAGCGAAAAAATGATGAAGGAGACCTGACACAACCCAAGAAGTTCTCCAAAAGCATCAACAGTAAATACCATGAGGCTTCAATGGCCTTTTCTCCCGATAACGAAACCATTTATTTCACACGAAACAACTACGGAAAAAGATTGAAGCGAGGGAAAAATGGTATCAATCACTTAAAGATTTATCGCTCCCGATTGGTGAACGGGGAGTGGTCCAAGGCCGAAGAGCTACCGTTTAACAGCGAAGACTATTCCACCGGTCACCCCACCGTCAGTCCGGATGGCACTAAAATGTATTTCGTTTCCGATAGACCTGGCGGTTTTGGCGAAACGGATATTTATGTGGTGGACATCTATCCCGATGGCGGCTTTTCAGAGCCCAAAAACTTGGGTAGGACCATCAATACTGCGGCAAAGGAAATGTTCCCGTACATCACCGAAAACACCCTTTATTTTTCCTCCAATAGGCCCATGGGCTTTGGAGGGCTGGACATATATAAGTCCGAGGGAGTGGACGATATGTTTAGCATTGGGGTCAATATGGGCAAACCCATTAACAGTAGTAGGGATGATTTCTCCTATATTATTGATGCTGCGGGCGAGAAAGGATATTTTGCTTCCAACAGAAAAGGAGGGAAGGGCGACGACGACATTTATTCCTTTGTTCTTGAAGCCAACCTCAATGCCATCACGGGCTTTGTTGCAGAAGCGGAGACCGAGGAGGCTCTTGAGCGGGCACATATTGCATTAATTAGTGCTACTGGCGCCCTGCTTTTTGAAACCATGGCCGATACCACGGGCGGTTATAGTTTTAAAAACTTAAGTTCCAATACAGATTATACCGTGGTGGCCCAAAAAGAGGGCTATATCAACGATAGTTTACAAGTGCGCACCAAGGAAAACGAAGGTGTTTCCGTTTCGCAATACTTGCGCCAATTGAAACGAACAGAGCCCAGTACCGTTGTGGAGATGTTTGAGCCAAGCGATGTTTATTTTGAATTTGACAGTTCGGAAATTACTACGCGTTCAGCGGAAGAGCTGGATAAACTGGTTGCAGTGCTCAAAGAAAACGAAGGTCTCTCCCTAAAGATAGCTTCCCATACCGACGCAAGAGGCCCTGCGGCCTACAACAGGCTTTTGTCTGACCGAAGGGCAAAATCTACCAAACAATACATCGTATCCCAAGGCGTGGACCCGTCCAGAATTATAAGTGCCGTTGGATATGGTGAAGAAAGGTTGCTCAACCCCTGTTCCGATGGTGTTCCCTGCTCTCCCACACAACACCGTTTAAATAGGAGGTCGGAATTTATATTGATTTCCGAATAATCGCTCCTGAGATTCCTTTTACGTCTATTTCCCAGTTGACTTTCACACCCTAGGTGTCGTTTATCGGTCATCCATGCCTTCCGTCGATCGGTAGCAATATGTAGTTTGTCGATCAAACCCATTCCTTTAAGGATTAGCGACTTAAGAGTATGGTTTTCGTCGTTCAAAAACGACTTTTTGCCCTTTAGTTTTTTCATCCACCCTTTAAAAACAAAACTTTGTCTCAGCTTAAATCTTAAAAAACATACTTATGAAAAAATTACTACTCGTTAAGGAAATATATATTGAAGGCTTCCGAAACTTGGGCCACTTTTTGGTGGAGAAATATTTCAAGATATTCGCCTGGTTTAGTTTCGTGATGTTCTTTGTGGTACTTTATGCCTTCGTATATCGAATTGCCACTGGCTTTGCATTTGACTAAATCATATCCATCATACAAAAAAGCCCCGAACCAATGGTTCGGGGCTTTTTGTTTTTTCCTATTTCTGGTTATCTAATCGGACGTGTCTTTTGATGGTAAAAACTCAATGGTCTTTAAAATGGCCTCCAGTTCGAACATGTAGTCCCTTTTGGCTTCGGATGGTGCAAAGGTAAACCCTTCGATGACCATTTTTCTGTCATTTTCCTTGTCATTGATGATATAGGTCAAAAACGGTCCCGCCATCGGATAACCGCTTATTTCCCAAACCCCTTTCACCTCGGCCGCTTTTTTGCCGCCAATCTCCGCAGGAAACACATAAGGCGAAAAGGCCTTTTCGGTAATCATAAAAGTGTTTTCATAAGGGCCTGGAATATATTTTTCTCCAATGGAATCCCTCATCCGAACGATATCGTCCACAAACGTGGAATCGTTGCTGAAGTAATCCCAAGGCATTTCATAAGCAATTACATTCATGGTTCCCTTAGGAATCTGAATGTCCATCCACACAAAATTATCTTCTCTTTTGCCCACCTTATACAACGATGGCACGTTTAGTTTTATGCCAAACTCCTCTTCCAAAGCTTCATCTTTGCTCAAGGAACGCTCAAACCTTCGCTGGGCCTCGGCAATTTCGTTGGATTTGAACTCCTTTATCGCCCTGTCGGCCAGGGAATCCAAATTCCTAATCATGACCTCTTCGGTAGGGCCGGTGACCACCGCTACCTTTTGGGGCTTTGCATAGGCGTCGTCCTTAATATGGGCCAAAGAGGTGGAATCCCGCTCCACATAGAGAATGGATCTCGCATGTGTGGTAGTTCCCTTAAAAACCTTTGGAGGCACTTGGGTGAGCGTAAACAATGGCTCTATTTGGGGCAACCCGATAATCTGTGCCGCAAATTCGTCCCGTATCTTTTCCCCGACCGGCCCTCTCCAGAGCTCGGTGTCCATGATGACCATCAGCGAGTTGATTCCCCCGGTAGAGGGTGGTAAAAATTTTTCTTTGGAGCCTGAGTTCTTACAGGCTGATAACGCCACCAATGAGATGGCAAGCAGTAGTGTTCCTAATTTTTTCATCTTGTGTTAAATTTACGAAGAACAATCACACAATTTAAGTTTTGTGCCCGGTTTTAGGTTATTACCGCTAATACCGTTCCATTCTCGTAAATTTTCTATGGTAACTCCTGGATATTTTTTGGAAATTGTCCAAAGTGAATCTCCAGACTGCACCGTATGGACCTTTGCCCCGTTGGCAACGGTGTTTGAAGACTTGGACGCACTGCTCTTGGAGCTTGTTTCGGCCACATAAGGTTTTCTCGGGAAGATGGTCAAGCGTTGCCCTACTCTCAAATTGTTGCTTCTAAGACCGTTCCACCGTTTGATCTGGCTGACTCCAACCCCGTAGCGTTCTGCAATTTTGCCCAAATAATCACCACTTTTTACGCGATATCTGATCTGGTCCTGTGCCGTAATCATGCTCGGTAACGGCTTCTCCAAAGAGTCCAGTTCCTTTTTAACGAAGGCATAAATTTCCTCCTCGTTGGCCACAAACTTTCCAATTTTGGAGGTGGGGAGTCGCAAGGCGTAATTCTTCCCTTCCACTTTTGGTATGATGTTGAGCTTGTAGGCCGGATTCAACATTTCCAATTCCTCTGTGCTGATATCGACCAATTTGGAGATTTGGTCAAAAGTGATCAAATTTTTGACATGGATGGTATCCGTTTCAAAATAGGGACGCTCTGCCCTTTTATATTGGAGTCCGTGCTCTTCGGCATACTCAAAAATGTACATGGTCGCCAAAAACGCTGGAAGATATCCTGCTGTTTCACGTGGAAGAAATGGTCTAATGTTCCAATAATTCTCGTAACCGCCCGAACGTCGGATGGCTTTGTTCACGTTCCCGGGTCCGGAATTATAGGCTGCCAAAGCCAAATCCCAATCGCCGAAAATATCATACAATCGGCTTAGGTATTTGCTGGCCGCTTTGGTGGCCATAATCGGGTCGTGCCTCTCATCCACATAACTGCTTACATCCAGACCGTACATTTTTCCGGTGCTGTACATAAACTGCCACAATCCCTTTGCTCCCACTCTGGACATGGCTTTTGGATTAAGGGCAGATTCAACAATTGCCAAATATTTAATCTCCAATGGGATGTTTTGATTGTCCAGTTCCTGCTCGAACAAGGGAAAGTAAAATTGGCTGGCCGTCATCATCCGTTGCATCAAATCCCTTCTGCGGGTCAAAAACGATTTGATAACGCTTTCCAAAGAAGAATTATACGTGATATTGAACGGTGTTTTCTCGTTCATTCTGGCCAATCTGGCCTTAAGGGTATCGGTTGGTAGGTCCACCACAAAAATGGAATCTTGCCCCGGCCCGTTTTGAACCTCCAAAAGCATATCGCTGAACAGCTCGGCATTGCTATGGAGTTCATTCAGCCAAAGGCTGTCGTATCGCCAAGCCTCTTCCAGATCCCGTAGCTTAAACTTACCATCTTCGTGGGTTTCCAAGGCCATGAGCTGCCCATCAATCTTAATGTTGGATACAGCAATAACCCCTTCTTCCTCTTCTTGGAGCATTATGGAATCCTTCTCCTCCTCTTGCGTACCATCCTGTTGCGCACTCAAATAAGGCGCTACGGACAACATGGCCGCAAATACAGCTGTTTTCAATCTTTGGTTCATTTGGAAACGGTTTGATTTTTTGGGGCTAACTAAATTGGCTTTTTTTTCTGACATACTAAAGCGCACAACCAAAATTTGCCGTCTTTTAACGTTTTCCCCTAATAACTCACAACGTGGAACTTAGCTCAATATTGCAGCGATGCCCGGAAGGGTTTTTCCTTCCAAACTCTCCAACATGGCTCCTCCTCCTGTAGATACATAGCTTACTTTATCCTCGAAACCAAACTGCTTCACGGCAGCAACGGAATCCCCTCCGCCAACAAGGGAAAATGCTCCGCCCTGTGTGGCTTCATCAATATAGTTGCCCAAGGCAATGGTTCCTTTGGCAAAGTTTTCCATTTCAAAAACGCCTACGGGTCCATTCCATAATATGGTCTTGGAGGCCAGAATCACTTGTTTAAAGATTTCCAAGGTTTTTGGTCCTGCATCCAGTCCTTGCCAGCCATCGGGAATTTTATCCACGTCAACAAACTGGGTCTCGGCATTGTTGTCAAAATCGTTGGCGGCGAGCACGTCAACCGGCAAGTACACGCTAACGTTTTTTGCTTCGGCCTGTTTCAGGATATCCAATGCCAGTTCCATTTTATCGTCCTCGCAGATGGAATCACCCACTTTTCCCCCTTTGGCTTTTACAAAGGTGTAGGTCATCCCCCCTCCGATGATCAAGTTATCAACCTTATCCAATATATTCTCGATGATGGTGATCTTGGAAGACACCTTTGCCCCGCCCAAAATAGCAGTCACAGGTTTCTCGCCCGTTTCCATGACCTTGTCAATGGCCTTGATTTCCTTGGCCAATAAGTATCCAAAGCATTTGTTTTCTTGGAAAAACTGGGCAACGATGGTCGTAGAGGCGTGCGCCCTGTGCGCTGTTCCAAAGGCATCGTTCACATAAATGTCCCCGTGTTTGGACAGCGCTTCTGCAAAGGACTCATCGCCTGCTTCCTCTTCAGAATGAAAACGAAGATTTTCCAACAATAGCACCTCTCCGTTCTTTAAACCGGCCACGGCATCATCTGCTTTTGCACCAACGGAATCTTCGGCAAATTTCACCTGCACCCCGATAATGTCCGATACTGTATCGACGATATGGGAAAGGGACATATCTGGATTGGCCTTGCCCTTTGGCCTGCCTAAATGGCTCATCAGTACGGCAGAACCGCCATCTTCCAAAACCTTTAGGATGGTTGGCTTGGCTGCTTCGATTCGGCTGGTGTCGGTTACCTTGAAGTCACCATCCAACGGTACATTAAAATCAACCCTGATCAGTGCTTTTTTGCCTTCGAAATTAAAATCGTCTATCGTTTTCATCTTTGTGTTCTTTTTTGAGAATTTCAAATGTAAAGATTTCCTGCTTTTTCCGCAGTCGCAGCGACCCGATATTTAAAAGTTAAGGTGATTTTAACCTTTTTGTTGCCATATGTTACATCCAGAAGTGCCCCAATGGAGCACATGGGAAACTTCAGCGGTTAAAAAATGTATCTTTGAGACATGCTTTTTAAACACATTTTAGGGCTCGAACACATCAAAAGTCATTTGGTGACCACGGCGGAAACCGGAAGGGTGGCCCATGCCCAGTTATTTGTGGGCCCGGAAGGCTCTGGGGTGTTGCCCATGGCCATTGCCTATGCGCAGTACCTTCTCTGTGGAAACACTGGAGGGGAAAACGAAGGCGAAAACACGGTGTGCAATACCAAATGCAACTCACTGACGCATCCTGACCTTCATTTTGCTTTTCCCGTTTCCAATTCGGACAAAGTTAAGTCGCATGCGGTAAGTGACCATTATTTGGAAGAGTGGCGGATGTTTGTTTCGGAGCAACCGTATGGCAATTTGTTCGATTGGTACCGCCTTATCGGTATTGAAAAAAAGCAGGGCCAGATTGGGGTGGACGAAGCACAGGATATGGTCAAAAAATTATCCTTGAAGTCCTACGAAGGCGGTTATAAGGTGCTCATTGTTTGGATGGCCGAAAAGATGAACGTTTCGGCCGCCAACAAGCTCTTGAAATTGATCGAAGAACCTCCCAATAAAACGGTGTTGCTGCTGTTGGCCGAAGATGAGGAACAGATCATCAACACCATCCGTTCCCGTTGTCAGATATTGAACTTTCCTCCTTTGGCGGAACAGGTGATTACCGACGAACTTTTGGCCAGGGGCGTTGCGCAAACGGAGGCGCTTACCATTGCCTTGGAAGCCAATGGCAATTTTAACAAGGCGTTGGACCTGCTCAACAAGGATTCGGAGGACCTGGTCTTTGAACGATGGTTTGTACAATGGGTGCGGAGCGCCTTTAAAGCCAAAGGAAATAAAGGTGCCATTCAGGAGCTGATTTTATGGAGCGATGAGGTCTCCAAGACCGGGCGTGAAGTGCAGAAAAAGTTTCTGAACTATTGCCTCACCATGATGCGGCAGGCACTGCTTCTCAACTACAAGGCCAAGGAATTGGTCTACACCAAAGTGCATATGGAAGGTTTTGATTTGAACAAGTTTGCTCCCTTTGTACATGAAAACAATATTTTGGATATTGTGAAAGAGTTGGAGGAAGCCATTTTCCACGTGGAACGCAATGGTAATTCCAAATTGATTTTCACAGACTTGTCCATTAAACTGACACGGCTATTGCACGCCAAGGCCGCTTAAACCAAACAGCGTATGAACCATATAGTTTCAAACATCACGGAAATTCTATTGCTGATTTTTTTGACCATTGTTTTTTTGCAGAGCGGGATTGATAAGCTGCTCCATTGGAAAGGTAACCTAAGCTGGCTTACAGGGCATTTTTCCAAATCCCTTTTTAAGGGCTCGGTTCCTCTGCTACTCGCCATAATCTTGGTGATGGAGATGTTATCCGGGATTCTTTGCGGGGTCGGGATTTTTCAATTTGCCATTGATGGCGAAAGTGCCTTGGGCTTTTACGGTGCCATATCCTCCGCAGTTACGTTGTTGATGTTGTTGTTGGGGCAGCGAGTTGCTATGGATTATGAGGGAGCCAAAACCATAGTGGTTTACCTTATCCCCACCGTTTTCTTGGTGTATTTGATGCAATGACAAAAGCTTTTCAATCATGATTGCTGCACCTAAACAAAGAACACAGCTTCCCGAAAAAACACAAAGATATTACGGCCAATTCCAGCATCTCATCTTGGAGATACGGAAAAGGAAATTGCCAAGTGATTTGCTAACGGTCATCAATAATCGCATTGAGACATTGAACCAAGTCTCGGATACCGACAAGGCATTAAAGTCTGAAATCCAAAAGACTCAGTCGAAGATTGTTGGTCTTTTAGCGGAAAAACTGAAAATAGTGCCCATTAATTATTACCGAAAAACATGGTTTGTTTTGGGCATGACCGTTTTTGGGCTCCCAATGGGAACGGCGCTCGGTCTTAGCTTGGGCAATATGGGATTATTAGGTCTCGGACTGCCGGTGGGCATGTTCATCGGGCTGGCAATGGGTGCCCGAATGGACAAAAAAGCGGAAGAGGAAGGTAGACAATTGAATATCGAAATTAAATCATAGCTACTTCCAGAAATTGATTTTCAATAACATGAAATAAGGCCTGTCTTATCCTGACAACTCCTTAAACAAAAAAGAGGCCCTCTAAAAAGCAATTTGTACATCATTTCGAGCGCCTGCCTGCGGCAGACAGGCAGTCCAGAACTTAAGACACGTTGGACGTCAATGGGTTTCGACTGCGCTCAACCTGACAACGTTCCAATAATAAAGCTTTTTAGAGGGCCTCTTTTATTTGAATGGATACAGTACTAGTTTTCGTACTTATCGTTCAATATCTTCAATATATCGTTCGTCACATCATTGGCATCGTCACCATAGATTACAGAACCTCCTTCACCTCCACCAAGGATGTAGGTATATCCGTTTGCTTTTCCATAAGCGCGGATTTCTTTTTTCACCTTTTTCACCAAACTATCCATTTGAGTCTGGCTATTCTGCTGTAATTGTTGCTCTTCTTGTTGAAGACGCTGACCAATTTGTTGGCCACGTTGTTGTAATTGGGCATATTCTTCCTGTGCACTTTGCTGTGACATGCTCTGAGCTTTGCTCTGGAACTGCTGCAGTTCCATTTGAAAGGCTTGGGAAATACTGTCCCTTTTTCTGCCCATGGCATCGGCTTTGGTCTTAAACCTCGCTTCTACATCTATTTTCTCTTGATAGTCGTCCATGATCTTTACACTGTCCACATAGCCGATTTTGTTTTGCTGACATGCCATGGCCGTCACGGCAATCGCTAGCACTACTAATTTTTTCATTATTTACTTTTTATCGATGCGCAAAAATAGGAAAGCTTTCGGAAAGGCGATCATTAACTTTATGTGATGTTAATTGACCTCAAAAAATATAAATAAACAAAATCTATCCTTAAAAGTTAAAATAATTGATTCTGATTATTTTTAAGACGGCATAAAATCCGCTTTTCTCGCGGCATCTTTTTGTGCCAATACGATTGCCTTTAAAAGGTGTAGTTCGCAGCGCAGAGGGCCTTAAAACAACTTATTTCCCCTTTTTGAGAATATAAATCAAGGACGAGGGCTCCTTGGTAAAAACAGCTTTAAGGTTGGACCATAATCCGATGAAAAAAGCTGTGATGAAGTAGCATCTGTTTCCTTTGTATTTTTCGGAAAGCAGAGAGACATAAAATGCATCGAACCACATCGGTTTGGTCTGGACTACTTGCAGACCATGGGGGGCAAAAAGTTTAGAAATCGCTGTTTTTGAAAAGTGCCAAAGGTGTCTGGGAACATCATACGCAGCCCAGAAGGATTTATAGTGCTGGGCATCCCAAGATTTAAAATTGGGAACGGCAATCACCAAAACTCCATCATCTTCTAAAAGTTCAACCAAGTTGGAAACCTGCTCCTGTAAATTCGGCAAGTGCTCCAAAACGTGCCATAAGGTAATGGCCTGAAACTTCTGGACAGCAAGTTTATCCAAAGTAGGCCATAGTTCCATGCCCTTTTCCTTTGCCAAGCCTCTTGCTTTTTCGTTGGGCTCAACTCCAGTGACCTTGAAGCCAGCATTTTGAGCGGTTATGAGAAAATCTCCTGTTCCAGCACCTACATCCAACAAAGTTATAGGTTTATCTGTCTGATTTTCAACTACTTGAATCTTGTTTTTAAGGTTGACAGCTTTAATCCAGTGATATAACCGTTCTGTGAACGATGTTTTGGCATCTGTATGAGAAATATAATCCTCACTATCGTAGTACTTTGATAGTTTTTCTGGTTGGGGCTGGGTTATGAGCATATCCAAACTTTCATCCCGGTGCAATTCAAACTGCTCTCCAGAAACAGCATAATCCTTAGTTCTTAAAAACAAGTTCATTGTAGTTATCGGTAGCCAAATATTCTTTTTTCAGGTTCCGAAGATAGGACAAAACCTTTTGCTGCGAAACCGACTCTTCAGACAAACAGTCCTTTTCTGTATCAGTAAAGACTTCTATTGCAATATACCAATTACCTGTTCTAGAGGTATGGATATCATCAAAAACGGGTTCCATGTCGGCAGCCTTGTTCAGGGCAACATCCAAAGCCAAAGGAATAAGGTTGATAGTCTTTGTTGGAATCTCTACTTCGTAAAAGGAAAAATAATAGGTTGTATCCTCAATCAAAAAAGGAACCTGAACGTCTACGTAGTAATCATTCAATTGAAATTTTGTGTTTACGTAGTGGTAAAACTCGTCAGCCTCCTTTGGGTCTTCAAAAACGAAAACATTCTTTTTGGGAAGGCCCTTTTTGAAGCGTTTCCCTTTTGCAATTTTATAATCTTTAATGTTTGGAGCAATGCGCAAAGGGATACAAGACTGGCACAACAACGCACACATAAGGATTAAGAGTATTCGTTTCATCTGGCTTAGTGTTTGATATAGCGAATCAAAAATCGAGCCGTTCTAGATGAATCAGAACCCAAAATTTTATGTTCCACGTGGAACAGTTCAGGCATCTACCTGCCCAAATACACCAACAACACACTAATATCTGCAGGAGAAACACCGCTTATCCTCGAGGCTTGTGAGATGGTAACGGGCTGAATGGACTGCAGCTTCTCCCTTGCTTCATAGGATAGCGATTTCAACTTAGAGTAATCAAAATTGTCCGGGATACGGACATTCTCCAACCGCTGTAACTTATCGGCATTTGTTTTTTCCTTCTCGATATACCCTGAATATTTCACTTGTATTTCGGCTTGCTCCAATACCTCTGCATCCAATTGGTGCTCCTTCACAAATTCTGAAACCGACTCCAATTCTAGCATATGTTTCATAGTAACCTTTGGTCTAGAAAACACTTTGAACAACTTATCAGATTGCTTTACTTGTGCCGAATTTAAGGACTCCAAAATGGGGTTTATTTCCTCCGTGGTGAAGCTTGTCTTTTTAAAGAAGTCAATAAAATTGTCCGACTTGCTCATCTTCTCCTCCATCCTTCGCAAACGTTCCTCTTTGGCCAAACCAATTTCATAACCTCTTGGGGTAAGTCTCAAATCGGCATTATCCTGTCGAAGTAAGGTCCGATACTCTGCCCTTGATGTAAACATACGATATGGCTCTTCCGTGCCCTTGGTAATCAAATCATCAACCAACACACCGATATAAGCTTCATCTCGTTTAAGGATGAACGGCTCCTTTTCGTTGATTTTCAAATGGGCGTTTATTCCGGCCATCAAACCTTGGGAAGCTGCTTCCTCATATCCAGTGGTCCCATTAATCTGTCCTGCAAAATATAGGTTCTGGACCAATTTTGTTTCCAGCGTATGCTTTAACTGTGTAGGAGGAAAATAATCGTATTCAATAGCGTATCCGGGCCTAAAAAACTTAACCTGCTCAAATCCCTTCACCGACTTCAAAGCTCGATATTGAACATCTTCAGGAAGGGATGTGGAGAATCCGTTGACGTAAACTTCCACCGTATTCCAACCCTCTGGTTCGACAAATATTTGATGGGAATCCTTATCTGCAAAACGGTTAATCTTGTCCTCAATGGACGGACAATATCGCGGCCCTATACTCTTAATTCTGCCATTGAACATAGGTGATCTTTCGAAACCGTCCCTGAGCAAATCGTGAACCAATTTACTGGTATGCGTCATATGGCAATCGCGCTGCGTTTGCAAAATGGGGGTATCCAAATAAGAAAATTTCTCAGGTTGGTCATCGCCTGGTTGGGGAATCATCTTGGAATAATCCAAAGACCTTCCATCCACCCTTGGTGGTGTTCCAGTTTTCATTCGCCCACTATCAAAACCCAGCTCAACTAACTGTTCTGTAATCCCTGTGGCGGCTTTTTCACCGGCCCTTCCACCGCCCAGCTGCTTTTCTCCAATATGGATCAGGCCATTCAAGAATGTCCCGTTAGTAAGCACGACGGCTTTGGCTCTAATTTCCAAGCCAAGGCTTGTTCTAACTCCTACGACCTTATCCCCCTCTATCAACAATCCATTCACCATCTCCTGATAAAAATCGGCATTTGGGGTATTCTCCAAAGCCATGCGCCACTCCTCGGCAAAACGCATTCTATCGTTCTGCGCTCGCGGGCTCCACATCGCAGGACCTTTAGATTTATTCAGCATTTTAAATTGGATTGCAGACTTGTCGGTAATAATGCCGCTATAACCGCCAAGAGCATCTATCTCCCGGACAATTTGCCCCTTAGCAATCCCTCCCATAGCAGGGTTGCACGACATCTGCCCAATGGTTTGCAGGTTCATGGTGACCAATAAGGTACGAGAGCCCATGTTTGCGGCAGCTGCTGTTGCCTCTGCTCCTGCATGACCTCCACCTACAACAATAACATCATATTCCTTTTCAAACATATCTATGGTTCCACGTGGAACATTTTAATCTTTTCTTCTTCTTTGTTTCGCATGACTTCCTTTTCGGCGTCGTTCTTGTCGCCGTATCCAGCAAGGTGTAAAATCCCGTGGCTCATCACGCGTTTAAGTTCCGTTTCGAAATCAACCCCGAATACCTCAGCATTTTCTTTGACCCGCTCTGTAGAAATAAAGATGTCAGCGGCTATCCGGTTGCCATCCGTATAATCGAAGGTGATAATATCGGTAAGCGTATCGTGATTTAAATATTGCACGTTGAGTCCCAATAAGTATTCATCCGTGCAGAAAATATAATCCACATGGCCCAAAATATAACCCTCGGAATCCACTACCCTATTTACCCAATCGGAGTAATCGGATATATTGTTTATCAAAAAATCACTTTTGAAATGGAACTCTATCATTGTCGAAATACACCTTTACTTTACGCTCGTAATTTTTGCGCAAAGGTAAGGCTTGTCTATTTAATATTTCAACATCGTTCTGATACCTTTCCAGCAACTCCGGCTTCGTGGTAATCGGATTGGAGTATTGTTTTAGATTACTCTTACTCTCCCTTTCCTTTTTTTGACCTTGTTCCATTGACGCGTTTTCCAATTTCATCAACTGGTGCTGAATATTGTCTGCCTTATTACGCGTCCTATTTGTAATCCCATTTTCCAGAAGGTCATTTTCAAAGTCTTCCATCTGTTGCATCAATTTCTTGGCCAAATTCCGGTCAGATTCGTTAATCATGTTCTCCAGCTGACTTTCCAAATTCTGTCTCAAAAACTGTTGCTCTTTGTAGATTTCATATACTTCATTTAAGTCCATTTCTCCTAAACCATTCCCGTTTGATTGAGATGTCCCTTTTTGTTTTCCCGCCTTTCCATTTTGTCCTTTTTGGCCATTCTCACCTTCACCTGTATTTCCCTCTTCGCCCTGCTTGTTGCCTCCTTCATTCTTTCCGTCTTGCTCCCCCTCACCTTCCGATTGCTGACCCTGCTTTCCTGGTCCATTCATCTTCTCTTGTATCCCTTGTTGACCTTTGATGATATCCGGTAACTGAAAATCCTGCCCTTCTCCGCTGCCTTGGCCAGGACTCATGTTCTGCTGCATATTATCCAAAACATTTGCCAAGAAATCTGCCAAAGCGTTTGTAGCATTGATCACATATTGTTGATATGAGGCACCTTGATAAATTTGATTATCGGCAATACTTTCCAAGGACTTATCTATGTTATAATACACCTCGGTGATTTGCTCATTCACAAACTCAGACAATTCGGCCCTACGGAGTGAAAGTGCAAATAAACTATCATCTACATGCTCAAACAATCTACGAAGATCCTGCTGGCCCTTGACGGTTTTTGAGAACTGGGAAATATCTACATCCGCACTTTGGATATTATCAAAAAGGTTTTCCTGCTTAAAAGAAAATGTGACCAAATTGTCCAGTATTTGCCGGAGCATTTCAGCATCTTCGGCATCGGACTGACCTCCTCCTGAAGCACCTGACTTTAATGATTCGCTCATTTCACGCATCTTCTGCGCTGCAGACTTTTGCTTTTTGGTGGCATTATTGCCAGCATCCTCCTTTTCCTTGGCTTGTGAAGACTCTTCCATTCCCTGATGCTTATTTATTTCCTCAAGGGCATCTTGCTGGTCTTGCTTTATGGCTCCGGTCATCGTTTCATCCGTATCAAGTTCGATGGGTTTCTTTAACTCTTGGTTATCTTTCTCCAAATCCCGTATCTCTTTTTCCAAACTTTCAAATTCCTCATTAAGCTTCTTTTGCTCTTTGTCACTAAAATCCTCTCCCAACTTTAACTCTGATAAGGTCTCTTGCTTCCGCGCCAATTCTTCCAGCTCCTTCGCTATTTGTGATGCCTTTTCAGTAACGTAGTAACGCTTCGTCAACTCTAAAATCTGCTCTAGGTTGCGTCTATTTTTACCTTGATTCTTACCCAACTCCTCAAGGCGTTGTTGTAGCTCCTCCTTATCAATTTTCTCCGCAATCTTTTCCAACTCTTCCAACAGTTTGGCATTTTTGCGAGCCTCTGCTTCTTGTCGCTCCAACCGCTCTTGTATCATCCGCTTCATTTCGGAATCTTCCTCATTCTTGTTAATGCTCTTATTTAAATCCTGGCTAAACTTTTCCATTAACTGCTCTTGCATTTGCTGTTGTTGCAGGAAATTTTTAATCTGACTTTTCTCCTCAAAATTCAAGGCCTTCTCTTCCTTCTGCAGCTGATTGATTTCGGAAAGCTTCTCTTCCTGTTCTTGCATGTTCTTCAAGGATTCCCCTAGTTTGTTCAATGTCGTATTCTGAAACTCCAACTCCTTGTTATTCAGTTGATTATCATCATAAAGAACAGCGTCATATACCTCGCTTTGGGTTACCTTTCCGCCCCTAATACCATCATTATCAACCACTTCAAAGTAAATCTTATAGCTTTTACCCGCTTCAATCGCTAAACCGGACGGGAACGTATAATAAAACTGAGTGACATTGCCTTTTGGCGAATCCAAAACAAGACGTTGCACACTTTGTTTATCGTCAGATGGATAAACCACGGCCCTAATCTCCCTTAAACCATAATCGTCGGCTGCTTGTCCGGCAAAATAAGCCTCATTCGGATTGAGTGAGTCCGTTATTTGGTTCACCTGCACAGTCGCCTTTTGATCACTAATCACACCCAGGCGATACGCAAGCCTTTCAAAGTCACGTACCTTTTTATTGGATGTGGTTAACTCATACTCTACTTCATCAAATAGTCGCATTTGATAACTAAACACAGAACCCTCCCGTTGAAAGGATTGTAAGGTGTCCTTGGTAATCATATCAATCTCCTCAACATTGCTCCCGGAAATTTTCCATGTAATCCGCGTACCCTCCGGTACCTCGGCATTACCTGTCCCAGATAGTACCTCAGAACTTCTTTTCAAATAAGAAGGATAATCCAATTGCAAGGAAAAATCAACCAAAGTAGGTGTTTCAAATGTGCTTACTTGATACCTTCTGGAATCCCATCCATTGGCCGTTAAATAAAAACTAAAGTTGCCAACAGGTGGTTGAAACGTATACACATAAACCCCATTGCGCTCTTGCATCACTAAACGTTCGTTGCCTACAACCATCTGAACATCGTTCGGGCGAACCTCTCCAATAGTTCTCACTTCAATGGTCAAAGCTTCGTTGTCGAATACCTCCAAATCGCTGTTAACCACCTCGAACACAAAAGGAGCAGGACGTTCATAAGCCACATCGTAATTTAGAACCCTTTTATGGGAATTGAAGAACGAGACCACATCCCCGGTCACCCAAATAACAGCTAAAATACCCACTGGAATCAGAATGTACCTCGCATATTTCAGACTCTCCCGAACATTCACAGCATCCACAAAGGACACGTTTTTTAAATCCGTTGCCCTCTGCTCTATACTAGCCATAAGCAAATCAGACTTTCTTGGATTTTCCGAAAGCTCCAACAAATTAAGTAGTCTATCATCTACGTTGGGGAAATGTTTCCCAATCATTCGGGAGGCAAACTTGTGGTCAATCCCCTTCCAAACCTTGAAAAGAAAAAGCAACGGAATAAGGATATACCTGTACAGCAGAAACAATTCTACAACCACAAACAGGATAAACATCGTCAATCGCCACGACTCGTTCATCCAAAGTACATATTCAAAATAGGTAATGACTATCCAGAAAATAGTACCTAAAGTCAAAAACAGGAAAGCTCCCTTTACCAATTGCTTTACATAAAAGCGGTTGATAAAGCGTTCCAGCTTCTCCAAAATGGTGTCGTACGTGCTCAAAATCAATTGTAATTATTACCAAATTACCCGATCCTTACTAATTGAAAAGAAAAAATTTGTTAAACCTTAGTTTAAACCCATGCACGCACCCCTTTTCTGTTCAACCGCATCCATGTATCTTTGCAGCCTAATCAAGGTCGATTATGAGTCAAAAAGTACGAGTCCGATTTGCGCCCAGCCCTACCGGTCCATTGCACATTGGCGGATTGCGCACGGCGCTTTTCAACTATTTGTTTGCCAAAAAACATGATGGTGACTTCGTTTTGCGAATAGAGGATACCGATCAAAACCGATTTGTGGAAGGAGCCGAAGCTTATATCATTGAGGCCCTTAACTGGAGCGGGATTCCTTTTGACGAAGGACCGGGAAAAGAAGGAGACTTTGGACCATACCGTCAGAGTGAGCGTAAACAATTGTACCAAGCTTATGCACAAGAATTGGTAGAAAAAGGAAAGGCTTACTATGCCTTTGATACGGCAGAGGCCCTCGACCAGCACCGAAAAGACCATGAGACCAAGGGTAAGACATTTATCTACAATTGGCACAACCGATTAAAACTGACCAATTCCCTCTCTCTTTCCAATGAAGAGGTGCGGGCCAAAATAAACGCCGGAGAAGACTATGTCATCCGCTTTAAGTCCCCTGAAAATGAAAATCTTGTTCTAAAAGACATCATCCGTGGAGAAATTCACATCGATACCAATGTGTTGGATGATAAGGTATTGTTCAAAAGCGATGGTATGCCCACCTATCACTTGGCCAACATTGTGGATGACCATCTGATGCAAATTACCCATGTGATTCGTGGTGAAGAGTGGCTGCCTTCCTTGGCCTTGCATCAACTTCTATATGACGCATTTGGTTGGGATGCACCACAATTTGCACACCTTCCATTGATCATGAAGCCCGTTGGGAAAGGAAAATTGAGCAAAAGAGATGGTGAAAAAGGGGGGTTCCCCATATTTCCGCTCACGTGGAACCAATCCGAAGGCTACCGCGAAGCCGGCTTTTTTCCGGAGGCGGTTGTTAATTTCTTGGCGTTATTGGGTTGGAACCCCGGCACAGAACAAGAAATTTTTACTTTGGATGAGCTAGTAGACAGCTTTACCCTGGAGCGTGTCAATAAATCCGGAGCCCGTTTTGACCCCGAAAAAAACAATTGGTATAATCAACAATGGCTCCAGAAAAAAAGTGATGCCGAGTTGGCAGAACTATACACAAAGGAACTTGCCCAAAAAGGTATTACTGCAGAAATGGATTATGTTGTGGAGGTGGTATCATCCATTAAGGAGAGAGCTTCCTTCGTCACCGATTTCTGGGAACTTTCCGATTATTTCTTTCAAGCTCCTGGCTCCTACAACGAAAAAGCGGTAAAAAAACAATGGAAGGAAGATACCCCTGAAATCATGCAACAGCTAGCTTCCCTATTGGAAAAATTGGATGATTTTTCATCAACAAATATCGAACAACAGGTGAAAGCATGGATTTCCGAACAGGAACTTTCCTTCGGAAAAGTGATGCCTCCCTTGCGTTTGGTAATCGTTGGTGACATGAAAGGACCGCATTTGTTCGATATCATGGCGCTTATTGGCAAAGCACAAAGCATCTCCCGCATACAGACCGCCATCGCCCAGTTATAGGATTATTGGAAATGTAACATTATTTGAAAATTGACTACTAATAATGTAGTCAAGTTTCGTAATTTCCATTTCTAACATAAATCCTAAACACTATGGGCAACTATTATCTAATACCGATTGCGTTTATAGCGCTGATTATCCTTTTTAAGTTCTTTTTTATTGTGAAGCAACAAACTGCTGTGGCTGTAGAGCGCTTTGGAAAATTCCATAGCATCAGAAACTCCGGGCTTCAAATGAAAATCCCGATTGTGGACCGTATTGCAGGCCGATTGAGCCTGAAAATTCAACAATTGGATGTTATCGTAGAGACCAAAACCAAAGACGATGTGTTCGTAAAGCTAAAAGTTTCTGTGCAGTACGTTGTCATAAAAGACAAGGTCTATGATGCCTTTTACAAACTCGAATATCCACACGATCAAATCACTTCGTACGTATTTGATGTGGTCCGTGCCGAGGTTCCTAAAATGAAACTGGACGATGTCTTCGTTAAAAAAGATGACATCGCCATCGCAGTAAAGGCAGAGCTGCAAGATGCGATGCTGGACTATGGCTTTGACATCATCAAGACTCTAGTGACGGATATCGACCCGGACGCGCAGGTAAAAGCCGCCATGAACCGCATCAACGCCTCAGAACGTGAAAAGATCGCGGCCCAATTTGAAGGTGACGCGCAGCGCATCCTGATTGTGGAAAAAGCAAAGGCCGAGGCGGAAAGCAAGCGTTTGCAAGGTCAAGGTATTGCAGACCAGCGAAGGGAAATTGCCCGCGGTCTCGAAGAATCCGTAGAAGTGTTAAACAAGGTGGGCATCAATTCCCAAGAAGCCTCTGCTCTCATTGTGGTTACCCAGCATTACGACACCTTGCAAGCTATTGGTGAAGAAACCGATACTAACTTGATTTTGTTGCCAAACTCTCCGCAGGCCGGAAGCGACATGCTAAACAATATGGTGGCCTCCTTTACGGCCAGTAACCAAATTGGAGAAGCTATGAAGCGCAAGAAAAACGAAAAAGGTACGGACAACAATTAGTAAACCTATTCCCAATACAAAAAGGCTCCGAAGACGGAGCCTTTTTCTTTTAATCAATGCCTTGCGACCTTAATCCAATTTCTTCAATATCTTTTTGGCGACCAAAGAGATAGCAACTTTTTGAAGCAAAGGGGCCAATCCTCCCAAAATATTGGTTGGATAGAGTTCGTTCTTCGTGTTCTGAACGGCAAGCTTCACTTTCTCCTCCTCAATTTGTCGCTGTAATTTGAGAATTTTCAAATCCCGATCGATTTCTTCGAATGATGTATATGTTCCTTGTATCATATCTCGTCAAAATAAAATTTAGAAAAACTCTTCAATAATGGCTTTTCAAACCTTTTGCGAACAGACCATAATATTAGACCAATCAGTACATAAATACCGCCGACCAATAAAAATCCTTGGGCCGTGTTGTTTAACAACATCGCAAACCAGAAGGCCAAACTTATGGAAAGGAACAAAAGAGCCATGGAAACCACACCGCCAATAACCAAGACTTTGGTGGCCATGGTGATTCCCTTCATCATGGACTTAAAGCTTTGGAGGCGGTAAAAGTCCAAACTATTCTTCACATAGGACTTTACCCCATCCTCCACATCGCCAATCTGTTCTTTAATTTCTTCAAATGCCATGGATTACTTCTGCAATTGGGCGTTCTTACTTCTCAAATCTTCGAGCTTCTTTTCCAAGGCAACCAAAATATCATCTGCCTTATAGCTCATAGTAGATAATGTATCCTCCAGCTTTTCTTCGAATTCTACTTTTTTGGCATCCGCCGTTCTGGTGAATTCTTCTTTGGCATTATTTAGACTTTGGGTGATATCATCTTTGGCCTTTACGGCACTCTTTTTGATTTTCTTTCTGGTTTTCTTTCCTTTATCCGGAGCATACAAAATTCCAATTCCAGCTCCAACAACTGCTCCAGTTAATAATGCGGTTAATACGTTTCCTGTGTTATTTGACATAATTTTTTTGATATTTGATTAAACTTCAGTGATACCGAATTGTAACCTATTAAAATGATTACCGAATCGGATTTACTCAAAAGTAATGGTGCATGAGAGTACGGATCAATTCAAACGGTGGAAACGTTAACGCTTTAGCTAAATTTTGATGAAATATTGCAAATAAGACGCTACAATCCATCTTTTGCCCACTTTCCAGGCCTTTGGCCGGCCTTTAAAAATTAGTCAAAAGAAACCCGCCAAAAAAGGCCGTTTTCAATAAGGTAATTCAATGGCGGGGCAAAGTTTAATAAGAAAATATTATGTTACTCCTTTTGCTCCAATTTGGCCCAGGTGTCGCGTAAGGTCGTAGTTCTATTGAACACCAATTGATCGGACGTAGTATCTTTGTCCACATTAAAATAACCTAAGCGCTGGAACTGCATTTGATCGCCAATCTTGGCATCCTTTAAACTAGGTTCCAAATAACCTGTTACCTTTTGCAACGAATCCGGATTTATGAAATCCAAAAAATCTTTGTCTTTATGACTATCAGGTGTGGCATCCGTGAACAATCTATCGTACAATCGTACTTCGGCAGTAATGGCATGCGCAATGGAAACCCAATGTAAAGTTCCTTTCACCTTTCGTAAACTTTCCTCGGTACCTGAACCACTTTTGCTTTTGGGGTCATACGTACACTGTACTTCGGTAATGTTTCCTTCTGAATCTTTGGTGCAGCTTTCAGCCTTTATAATGTATCCATTCTTTAAACGGACCTCTCCTCCAAGTTTCAGTCTAAAGAATTTACGATTGGCCTCTTCCCTGAAATCTTCTTGTTCAATGTACAACTCCCTAGAAAAAGGAACCTTGCGGCTGCCCGCGGAATCATCCTCTGGATTGTTCTCGGCCTCCAACCACTCTTCCTTACCTTCCTCATAATTGGTGATCACCAATTTTAATGGATTGAGAACTGCCATTACCCGTGGTGCAATTTTGTTCAAATGCTCTCTTACATGAAAATCGAGCAAGGATACATCTACCACATTGTCGCGCTTGGCAATCCCGATAGTGTCGGCAAAGTTTCGGATGGATTCCGGAGTGAACCCCCTTCTTCGCAATCCTGAAATGGTCGGCATGCGGGGATCATCCCACCCAGTCACAATTCCATTTTGAACTAACTGCAGCAGCTTTCGCTTGCTCACCACGGTATGGCTAAGGTTTCTTCGAGCGAATTCACGCTGTTTTGGGCGTAATTTTTCCGAAGATACCACTTGGTCCAAAAACCAATCATATAGTTCGCGATGGGGTAAAAACTCCAGTGTACACAATGAATGCGACACTTGTTCGATATAATCGCTTTCGCCATGTGTCCAATCGTACATCGGATAAATACACCAATCGGTATTTGTGCGGTGGTGCGCTTTATGCAGGATGCGGTACATTACCGGATCACGCATGAGCATATTTGAAGATGCCATATTGATTTTTGCCCTGAGTACATGTTCTCCATCCTTAAACTCACCGTTTTTCATACCCTCAAAAAGGCGTAAGTTTTCCTCTACGGAACGATTACGGTAGGGACTTTCTTTCCCTGGTTCTGTTGGAGTCCCTTTTTGACTCGCTATTTCTTCGGAAGATTGGCTGTCCACATAGGCTTTTCCATTTTTGATGAGCTCAACCGCCCAATCGTACAATTGTTGGAAATAATCCGATGCATAGCATTCCGAAGCCCACTCAAAGCCGAGCCAGCGTACATCTTCCTTGATGGCCTCCACATACTCCTTTTCCTCTTTGGCCGGATTGGTATCGTCGAAACGAAGGTTCACCGGGGCATTATACCGCAGTCCAAGCCCAAAATTGAGACAAATGGAGCTAGCGTGACCAATGTGCAAATAGCCGTTTGGCTCCGGTGGAAAACGAAACCTAAGGTCATTTTTGGAATAATCCTTCTTTAGGTCTTCCTCAATAATGTGTTCTATAAAGTTGAGCGATCTAGCTTCTTCTGACATACCAGTAATTTGATGCGCAAATGTAGTAAAATCCCATGTTGATAGCTATTTTTCCTGCTTCCGTGTATACAAAGTAGGCCATTTCACAACAGTTTTCCATACACCTACAACAATATCTTTCCGTTCGTCGAAAATAGCGACATATTTGTTATTGGAATACTATATGAAAGAGAGGCGCCCGAACACCGTCTCTCCGAAGGAATTACGATTATTACAATTAAGGGGCACAAACTAACAGGGCTATATGGCCCATAACCTCTTAAATACTAACGGTGATGAGAAAAAGTAATTCAACCTATAGCGTTCTTGTTCTGGCCTTGGCTTTTGTGCTACTTGGTACCCTTACTTCGCAAGCCCAGATTCTACACAAGCCCGTGCCGGCCGACAACCCCAACCTTGCTGGAAATTCCGCTTGGACCGCTGTCTGTGCTTCCGCAGGCTTTAACGAATATTTCGTGAACTTTACTTGGGATCCGCCCTTGGTGAACAGCAACAACGAATTTGTTCTGGAGCTATCGGATGCCAACGGCTTTTTCTCCGATCCAACAGAACTGGCCCGCGTCAGTGACAAAAACACAACTTTTGACTTTGAGTTTCAATTCGCACTTCCTTCGGAAATGCGTGGTAGCAGCTATAAAATGAGGGTTCGAAGCACGAGTCCGGCCAAGACCAGTCCCGCTTCTGATGCCTTTTCCATGTATTTTATCGATTACAATGCGCCCTTGCTGATCAGTGAAAACGGAAGCGGATCCATTCCTTCTGGGGGGTTGATTCAAATTTGTGGTGGTGGAGCGGTCACACTAAAGCCGCACAACATTCCAAATGCCTCTACCTATATCTATAACTGGTACCGCAGTGGTACATTACTGCCCACAAAATCAGAAAGCATTACCGTTTCTGAACCGGGCATGTACTACGTGGAACTCGATTACGGGGATTGTTCCGGGTCCGCAAACACCCTATCCAACACCATTGAAATATCAACTGGCACCAGTGCAGGCTTGGCCATCAACGGCCCAAGCAGCATTGCCATTTGCCCAGGAGAATCCCAGGTATTGGAGGCCAGTATTTCCGGAATGGGACTAAAATATACTTGGTACAAAGATGGGGTCGTCGTAAACGGGCCTACTGTTGATGCCAGCACATTTAACGTAAACTCCAGCATAACAGGCTTTGAGGGTTCCTATGAGGTTGAAATTTCTGGAACAGGAGTCTGTACCGAAAGATCGGCCCCTGTCACTATCTCCAGAACCGGTTCGTTCGACATTACATTGAACAACAACGAAAATATAGTCTTGCTTCCTGCACAGACGAAAAACTTATCCGTCTCAACCTCGGCTACAAGTGCAAGTTATCAATGGTATAGAAATGGTGCTGCCATTGCAGACGCCACCAGTAATAGCCTTGTAATAAGCGAAGTGGGCGATTATTACGTAACAGTCACGGAAAATGGGGGTCCTTGTACGCCCGAGCCCATTGCCTCTGCAACCACCACGGTAGTATCTCCAGACTCTTTTGAGTTTGTGGTCGATTATGTGGGCAATTACACTTCTTGTGAAAGTGTTGACGCTACGCTGACCTTGACCGCTATCAATGCAGTAAGCGATAGTGGTGCCAAAACGGATGTGACCGCAGACCTACAAAGTTCATTTGATTATCAGTGGAAACTGAATGGAGCCAACATTTCAGGGGAAACATCAAAGACCATTACCCTATCCAATCAGGAAGACAACGGCGAATATACCCTATTGGGTTCCGTTGATGCCTTTGAGGCCCTGTCCAACAGCTTGGCCGTGACATTGGCTTCCAATGAAACCTTACAGATTACAGCCAACGGTAATGTGCTTTGTGAAGGAGGAGAGGCCATCGTTCTGGAAACTTCCAAAGATTTGACCGATGTAACATTCCAATGGAAAAAGGACGGAGCTGTTGTTGATTCCTCATCCGACACTTTCACGGTGAACGAAACAGGTGTTTATCAACTTGTTATCACTTCCAACGCGTGTCCATTAGTATCCAACGAAATCACCATTAGCGCCTTTGATGATTCGCTTTTGGTACTTGATAAGCCCAAAGACCTCATCATTATTGAGGGAGAAACCCAAACCCTTACCGCTAGCGGTGCAGATTCCTATGAATGGTACGATGCAGGGAACAACCTTATTTCCTCAGGAAGTTTTTACGACTTTACCGAGGAAGGGGAATACCTACTCGTGGCCTATTTCGGAACCTGTACAGTGAGCAAAGTCATTACTGTTACCTACAGGGATATGTTCAATATACCAAATGTTATTACCACCAATGGCGACGGTATTAACGATTTATGGGTATTGCCCAACACCTATTCCAGAGATCCGAACGTACTTGTGACCATCTTCAACGAAAGAGGGGAGCAAGTGTTTAGCCAAGCTGGCTACGAAAACAATTGGCCGCAGTCCACCACAACTTTCAACAAACAAAACATGATTTTCTATTACAAGATTACCCGTGGTGGCAAAAGCCTGAAACAAGGAACCATCACTGTTATTAAATAAGCAGCAATGCAGACCAAAAAACCTCTACTCTTACTTGCCTTCTTGCTACTTGCCCTTTCCGGAATCCGCGGACAGGAGGAAGAAGCCTATGTACCCTATAACGTGCCATCACAGAACCTTTTGAAGTTCAATAGGTTCTTGCTCAACCCTACCTTTTCCACGGTAAGGGAAGACAAATCGTACATTAACCTATTTCACAGAAACCAGTCGGTATCTTTTGATGATAATAACCAAGTGTACTTCTTGAGCTATAGTGGTAGGGTGAGCGATAGAAGTGGTGTTGGTCTTAGTTTGTTCACTAACCGCGAAGGTCTCTTCAATAACTTCGGTGTTCACGCCAACTACGCCTATGGCGTTCGCTTGAGCCCAAAAAGCACCTTCACCTTTGGTGCCAACGTAAGTTATTACCAAAGTGCCTTTAATCAAGATAGGGTAAATTCTGTTGAGGTTGACCCGCTATTGAATACCTTGGAAAGCAGTTCTTTAGTGAGCTTTCAGCCTGGGTTCAACTTCTCCATTGGTAAGTTTGATATTGGAGGTTTTGCAGAAAACTTGTTCGACTACAACCTAAAAACCAGTGAGTCTGTCACTGATTTCAATGAAAAGACCTATTCTGGTCACTTGCAATATACCCATCAGTTTGAAAATGGAACTGGGATCATGGAAAAGGCCCGTTTGATGCCCTTGGCAAGGGTCCGTAAAGTTGGCGAAGAAAACCTTACCCTAGGTGGAAACCTCATCCTAGACCTACCCAAATTGGGGTGGGTACAGGCTGGTTACGATGACTTTTATGGTGCTTCCGCCGGACTTGGTTTTAACCTAACAAAAAATATTTCCTTGGGATATACCGTGGAAAAAGGCTTGTCCAACCAATTTGAAAACTTTGGGGTAACCCATGAGATCTCCTTAGCATACTCCTTTACGCCTAACCTCACCGAGGATAGGGTTATGTTGGAAAAAGAAGGCGAAGAACTGGTTTCCAATGAGGAAGATGTACCACAAGATAGCTTGAGCATTACCGATAAAGATTTGGAAATCGCCCGCCTGCAGGACAAATTGGCTGAAAACGATGCCATTTTGGACGAATTGCTAATGCGGCAGGATTCCATTGAAACTACTAGAAAAAAAGACCTTGAACGACGCTTCGAAACCGTAATGAAAATGGTTCAGCGGGAAACACGTGGTCAGAATCCAGCGTTGGAACAAAGGGCTAAAGAGGTCTACTTTGCCGATATGGACAGTGCGGACATTGTTACCCGCAAAACACAGCCTTTGGCCAACCATGGGCTATCCAACAGCACGGCTACCAAAAAGGTGATCAAAATCAACGAAACCAAAGCAAATACCGGAGTGGCCTATGCTTCCAATACCTCCTCAAAAAAGGACAACACCTACAGGTCGGTAAAAAGTAACAAGGCAACAAGGTTCAAATCCCATGCTGTTCCCAATGTGGAAAGCGGTCACTATTTGATTGCCAATGTGTTCAGGGATACCAACAACCTCAACGCATTTATTGAAAAACTTCGTGCCCAAGGTATTGAAGCCGACTACTTCCAAAACCCGAAGAATGGTCTCAACTACGTATACATCGGGGACTTTAACAACAAGACTGAAGCTCTGGAAGCCTATCGTACCAAGATGAACGGCACCTACCAAGGCGACGCTTGGGTGATGAACGTGAACAATGGCGGTTCGCCCATTGCGGGCTACGACGGAACTTTGGCCGCAAAGTCCAAGTACAACAACAATGTGCTTTCCAAAAACGTAGCAAACAATACCCTGGCAAAAGGCAACAAGCATGTAGTGCTACAAACACAATCCGGCGACGGATTGCCAGAGGGCTATTACATTATTGCCAATGTTTTTGACAATTCGGCCAGTGCCAAAGCCTTTGTTAAAGAATTAAATTCCAAAGGTTTGCACGCGAGCTACTTCGTTAGCCCCGCAGACAAAAATAGGTACGTGTACTTAAAAAAGCATGAAACTTGGAACAATGCTTTGACCTCTTATTACACCAAACTAAACGCTTCGTATGATGACGATATGTGGATCATGCGCATAAAACCAAACACTAATAGCTAACCATGACCAAAGTCTTATTCAAATCTATTGTTTGCCTACTGGGCATAGGGCTTCTTAGCTCTGCACTTCATGCTCAGGTGGAGGTGCCTTTTACCCCAAGGCTGGACAATTCCTATATAAACATCAAGGGAGATTATACCTTTTTGGCCAACTCTATTCTTAACCGAGTGGATGGAAGCAATACGGCCAACGACCCCTATAATGGCAATAACAACAACAACAATTTCCACAGAGATTATATCGATATTGATGGAGATCCGTCCACCTTTAGTTCTAGTAGCTCTACCCTAACCTTGCCCGATTGTTCCAGAATCTACTGGGCCGGACTCTACTGGTCGGCCAATTACCAACAAGAGGTAATGAACAACACTCAAATCTCTGGACTTCCGAACAATGATTCCAGACGTTTGGACTTTAGGCAAATTAAATTTAAGGTCCCCGGCGGAAGTTATATCGATATTGTCGCCGATAACAACCCTGACCCCGTAGGAGAGGAAGATGCCGTAATCCATGATGATGTCAACTTCAAGGACTCCCCTTATACCTGTTTTGCCAACGTTACGAATCAGCTTCAAGCTTTGGCAAATCCAGCAGGAGAGTATACCGTTGCTAACGTTAGGGCCACACGAGGAGTAAGCGTCGGTGGTGCCGGTGGTTGGACATTGGTTGTCATCTACGAGAACCCAACGCTTTCTGGAAAATATATCTCTGTTTTTGATGGATACGCTGGTGTTTCCGGTACTTCAAGTGCAGATATCAATGTGTCTGGATTCAATACCATTCCATCCGGACCGGTAAGGGCCCGTTTGGGGGCAAGTGTCGTAGAGGGAGATAGAAGCATCACAGGAGATGCGTTCCGAATCCAAACTCCAATGAACCCTGGTTTTACCAACCTATCCAATGGTTCCAACCCTGCGAATAACTTCTTTAATTCAAACATTACCATTGATGGTGCAGATGTTACCAACAGGAACATATATGCGACAAACACCCTTGGCTACGATGCGGATATTTTTGAAATCAACAACCCCTCCAACAGTATTATAGACAATGGCGAAACCGATGCCACCTTGCGTCTTTACACACAAGGGGATGGCTATGGCGCATTTTTGGTGACCTTTGGTATCGAAGTAATTGAACCCAACATTGTACTTGAAAAAACGGTAGAGGACATTGGAGGAAACGATATTACCGGAGCCGGGGTAAATCTTGGTCAAACCTTGGATTATGTGCTTTCTTTCCAAAATACAGGGAACGACGATGCCACCAATTATACCATTAGGGACATATTACCGATTAATGTTACTTTGGACGAATCTTCCATCACAATGCCAGCAGGTGTTACCTATACCTACGACGCTGCCACTAGGGAAGTGATGTTCAGTATTCCTGACAACCTTATTGAGATTGGCGACCCTATTTCACAAATAAGAATGCGGGTACAGGTGGCCCAGAACTGTTTCGACTTTATTGATGCCTGTACCGATGTCATCCAAAACTTGGCATATTCCACCTATCAGGGAATTATAAATCCGAACCAAATCACGGACGACCCCAGCGTTTATGACTTTGATGATTGTGGTTTTGGTACGCCCGGAGCCACCAACTTTCTATTGGACGATCTAAGTGCCTGTAATTTTACCAGAACCGTACAATTATGTGGTGAAGACGTACTTCTTGATGCCGGGGACAACTTTGACAACTACATTTGGTACCGCGATGAAAATGGGAACAATACTATTGATGTTGGTACCGACACTGTAATCACTGATGGGGATGCGGACAACGACCCGAGTACCCTTTTAGTAAGTGAAACCGGAACATATCTTGTGGACAAACAAGTGGCCGATCCGTGTAAGGATTTCCAAGAAATCATTGTTGTGGAACTATTTGGATCTGTACAGTCCAACCCCATAACTGCTTTGATCAACGACACCTCAAACACCATTGATGGTGATATTGAAATATGCCCCAACGATGGTAGCGAGCTTCCCGAGATTTTCCTTTGTGGATTGAATGACACGGAGCTTATCCAAATCAATATTCCCGATGCCACGAGCATTGTTTGGGAGCAATTGGACGAAACCAGCTGTGGTGCTTCTGTAGATGGTTGTGCCAACACCAATACGGGATGTACCTGGAACACCGTGGACACCGGAAACGACTTTTTGGCCGAAAACACAGGCCAATATCGACTGGTCATCAACTATCAAAATGGCTGTTTTAGTCGATTCTATTTCAATATTTATAAAAACCCGTTAGACCCTCAGTATACTTCCAGCGACATTATTTGTGACACCCCCGGTAACATTACCGTGACCAATATGCCGTTGACTTATGAGTTCCAACTTGTAGATCAGTCCACAGGAACAATTGTTGAGCCTTACCAATCGAGCCCAAGTTTTGACATTGACACCAATGGTGCTTATATGGTGGAAATGAGACAGGCCGGTGTAACCGATGGTTGTGTGTTTGTTTTGGACAATATTGGTATACTGGACAGGGATTTCCAAGTGGATGTGGTTCCTCAGGACACAGACTGTAACGGTCTGGGCGAGATAGCCATCTCTGTGCTCAATGTAGAAGCGCAGTATTACTATGAAATATCCCAAGGAGGAACCGTAGTCGATACCCATGGCCCAACCAACGATAACAATTACACCTTCGAAAACCTTAACGATGGTATCTATGACGTAACCGTTACCACGGATGACGGGTGCGACTATACGGAACAAGTAACCATACAAGATCTTACAGACCTAGAACTTACCGCCAGGATTTCCCAGCATATTACGTGTAGGGAAGGTAATATTTTGATGGAGTCCACGGGAGGAAGAACGCCGCACACCTACGCTATTTGGTCCTTTGTGGATGAAAACGGGGTTACCCAAATTTCTTATCCAACTGTAAACGACGTTCCGGCTTCTGCCTATCAAACCAGTCAAATATTTGACATTTACGATCCCGGACAATATACTTTCGTGGTGGTGGACAGAAACAACTGCTACGATATTTCGAATACAGTTACTATCGAATTTCGACCTGCCGCTGATTTTGATCCAACCACGGTGACCGATGTGGTTTGCTATGGTGATGCTACTGGTGGGATTACTTTTAATTTGGTCAGTTCCAACGGATATCAACTTACCTACTATTTGTTTGATGCAACTGGTTTTGACGAGGACAATTACGATTTAAATAATGCCTTGGCCACAAACACTTCTGGGAATTTCCCAGGATTGACCGATGGGGATTATGTGGTGGTCATTAACCAGCGTAAAGGTAGTGCCTCATGTGATTATTTTGAGTATTCTACTATCTCAGCTCCATCCTTTGCTTTGGATGCCGATGCTGTGTTGACCCAAGATTATACCTGTTTACAAGAGGGTATCATTGAGGTTCAAAATGTAACAGGAGGGACCGCTCCTTATGAATATAGTATTGATGGCGTTACTTTTGGAAGTGCTTCAACGTTCAACAACCTTACGGATGGAACCTACACAGTAACCGTTCGTGATGCCGTTGGATGTGTCTTCACAGCCACTCCCATCACAATCGATCCGCTAGACCCACCAACGGATATCGATTTTGCGGCTACCAATCCACTTTGTCCAACCTTTACTTCCGATGTAACCCTAACCGTGACCGGAGGCGAGCCAAATTTGGTATATGAAATCATCTCTCCTGCAGGAAGTGCCGTTAACAATGGGAACAACAACACCTTCACTGGTTTGGCGCCCGGAACTTACCTTTTCCGTGTTACCGACAACGCAGGATGTACCTATGATGAAAGCTACACCATAGCCCCAGTAACGGAAATCTCCGTTACTGGTCAGCTGATTAGCAACATTACCTGTTTGGGGGATACCGATGGTGAAATCCAATACACGGTTAACAACTTTAACACAGACTACGATTATACCGTTACAGGGCCCGCCAGCTTCTCTGGAACAGGGGAGACCAGCGGAACCGTTTCATTAAATGGATTGGCTGAAGGAACCTATACCATTACCGTAACCGATAACTTTACCAACTGTACCGACACGGCAAGCGTTACCGTAGCTGCTCCCACAGCAGCTATTACAGCGCCAGTTACCATTACTCAGCCCACCTGTTTGGCCAATGGCTCCGTTTCCATTGCCGCTGCTGGAGGATGGGGAAGCTATACGTATGAAATCACTTCAGGTCCAGCAGGCTATACCCTTCCTGCACCACAGACCAATGGTTTGTTTGCTGGTTTGAACATTGGCGGCACCTACACCTTTACCGTTACCGACGCCAACGGATGCGTATATACCGATGACTTTGTCATTAACGAAGCGGTAGCGCCCGCATTGGACATTGTTCCAAATGATATTTGCTATGATGATGCTACAGGTCTTACCCTAACGGCCAATGTAATCTCTGGAGGGGATGGAAATTATGAATACAGCCTTAACGGAGGTCCATTTGTAACCAGCAATGTGTTTACTGGCTTGGGCCCTGGAACCCATACCATAGATGTGAGGGACGGAAATGACTGTACCGACTCGGAAACCATTACCATAGACCCCGAGCTGAGCGTAGTGGCTTCCGCTCCAAACATTACTGCATGTGCTACAGATACAGATATAACCATCACCGCTGCCGGTGGTGACGGCAACTACGTGTATGCCGTGGTGGCCAATGGGGCCACTCCAACAACTGGAGATTTTTCAACTACAAATCCTGTTACCGTTACTAGTGCTGGAGACTACGATGTATATGTACGCGACAATGGTGGAGCTTCAGGCTATTGCGAGGCAAATTATGATATCACCATTGCCCAAGATCCCCCATTGACCATTAATGTGACCAATACAGATATTCTTTGTAGTGGGGAAGCACAAGCTCAAATTACTATTGCGGCGTCTGGTGGAGAGGGACCGTATACGTACAGTATCAACAATGGGTCTACCTATCAAACCTCGAACACCTTTGTAAACCTTCCCGCGGGAAGCTACAATATCCGTGTAAGGGATGCCAACAACTGTGAAGTAACCGAAATCTATACGATAAACGAGCCTCTAACGCTATCTGCATCCGCCGCAGTTACAGCTTTGGCCGAATGTTACCCCGGTATGGGTGCAGAGGTAAGGATTACCAACGCAATTGGGGGCACAGCTCCCTACGAATATAGCTTTGATGGCGGTTCCAATTATGGCGCAAGTGCTATCGGCTACCTATTGCCAGGAACCCATACCCTTTACATTAGGGATGCCAATTTGTGTACCTATCCAATGACGGTTACCATTGACCTGGAACCAACACCCCCTACGGCAACACCGGCCATAGATTATGAGTGTGATGGAGAAGGAACGATTACCGTAACAACAAGCAGTACGAATTTTGATTATACCTATGAAATCAACGGAACCCCAAATACACCGAACACTTCCAACGTGTTCAGCAATGTGCCCGTTGGAAACCACACCATAACGGTTAACTATACCAGCAATATAGCTCCTTCCCCAAGTATTCTACTTACCGAAAACTTTGGAACCGGACCCAACACCAGTATTCCCGAAGTGGACCCGGCATACTGCTACGAGCCTCAAAACGGAACCGTAAATTCTTGTGGATGGGCGATTAATAACAGAATCCAAGACGGGGAATACTCTGTGACGCAAAACATCGTGAACCCTTACGGTTCGTGGTTGAGTCCAAATGACCACTCAGGTTTGCCCAATGGGCGCTTCTTGGCCATGAACGTTGGTGGTGCAGTAGGGCCCAATGGTATTATCTATGCCAAAAGAGGCATTGAGGTGGTTCCCAATAGGGATATTACCATTTCTCTTTGGGCATTTAACCTATTGAGAAATGGAACTGGTGGAGCCGACCCAGATATTGACATTCAGTTGGTAGATGGCGGCGGAACCGTAATTGCCAGTACAACCACAGGAAACGTTCCCAAAAACAATGGGGCCAACGATTGGCAGAATTACTCCGTGACCCTTAACCCGGGAGGAAACACCAATTTGGATATCGTAATTCGTACCAATTCGGCAGTAACCGGAGGAAATGATATTGCAATAGATGACATTGAAGCCTTCCAAACCCCAGAAGTGTGTACGGAATCGTTGACCATTAATGTGAATGTGGAGGACGGACGTGCCTTTGACGGTGCGATTACGGCATTTACCGACCTGACTTGTAACGGAGCTGCCGATGGCACCATCACTTTTGAGGCTGAAAACTTTGATCCAGCCATCGGATTTACCTATCAAGTGGATGGAGGTGCTGTTTCAGCGGCGCAATTTGCCAGTCCGATAACCGTAAACGGTTTATCCGCAGGGGCACATACCATCGAAATTGTTGACTTGAGAGACCCTGCTTGTTCAGTGGTGCTTAATCAAACCTTATCACAACCAGATGTGGTTGACGTTACTGCTTCGGTTACCACCCAACTCACTTGTACCAATGGCGGTGCAACCATAACGGCAACGGCGATCGGTGGAACACCAGTGTATCAATATCAATTGGAAGATAACTTAGGCGCCATACTTACTCCTTACCAATCATCCAATGTATTTACCGGCTTAACCGATGGTGACTATGTAATTAGAGTAAGAGACACCAATGCTTGTGAGGATACAACACCTATTACGGTAGATCCTTTTGAAATTCTTGCTTTTGATGCAACCCCAACAGCATGTTATAGCGGAAATAACGACGGTAGTATTCAGGTGGATGTTACCGCTGGAAATGGCAATTATCAGTTTAGCTTGAACGGCGGAGCGTGGATCACACCTTCCCCTTCAACAGCCACTTCCTATACGTTCAATAATCTGGTGGCCGGAACCTATACCGTAGATGTACGCGACCAATACGGTTGCTCGTTGCAGGACACAGTTACCATCAATCCAGCGTTGACGGCGTCTGCTTTCCTTAATAATGATTTGACTTGTTTGGCTGATGCTACTGTCACCGTCAATGCAAATGGAGGTTCAGGTTCATATACGTATGAATGGTCCAATGATGGAGGAACCAACTACAATTCTACTGGATTTACTGGCAATGTATTCAACACCAATGTGGATGGCTCCTATATGTTCAGAGTAACTGATACTTCCACCCCAGCTTGTAGTGCTGTAACCAATAGTATTGTAATTACTCCAGCAGTGCCGCCTGTTATCAGCAGTGTTACTCCTACCGACATTTTGTGTAACGGAGAGAGCACAGGTAGTTTGGATATTACCATAGAAACTTCTGTTGGAGTGCCGCCATACACCATTAATGTAGTGGAGACCATCAGTGGCACTGTTTATGGAACCCAAACAACAGGATTGCCAGCTGGTTCGTACGAAGTTACGATCACTGACGACAAAGGTTGTGTTTCAGCACCATTTCCCGCTGTAATCTCTGAACCTAGTCCGATCACATACACCACATCTGATGTTCCGATTACTTGTGATTCAAGTTCGGGAGTCACCAATCCAGGTTCCATTACTGTTTCCGGTGTTTCTGGCGGAACAGCAGAATATACATACATCCTTACGGCCAATAATGGTATTGCGCCACAAACCTATACCACCACTTCTGGCGCAAGGGACCATACCTTCACCGTACTGGAATTTGGAATCTATCAAATTGACGTAGTGGATGCCAATGGATGCGCATCTTTCACCACAGAGATTATTGCATCGCCGCCTAATGATTTGGATATTGATGTGAGCACCGCAACCGCAGATTGTGTCTCCGGAGGTACCGCTATAGTTACTGTAGGTTCCGCTGTAGGAAGTGGTAATTACGAGTTTGCCATTTTGGAAAACTATACTGCTCCTTATTCAAGCACCTATCAAGCACCTGACACGGTTGGTGGAGATACCGCTACCTTTACCGGGCTTACTCCTGGTATAACCTACACCTTCGTGGTATACGACCTTACTACCAACTGCTATTATTTTGAAGAAGCGGCAGCACCCATTAATACGCCATCTGCGATGACGGCTACCTTGGATGCTGTGAACAACGTCAGCTGTACAGGATCTGCAGATGGAAATATCTCATTTACCTTCACTGGCTTTGATAGTGGGGCAACCGCTGTAGATTACGAAATATTCAATAGACAATCCAATGTCTCAACAGGGCATAGTGGAACAGCCACAGTAAACACACCTACCACGGTGACCGTTAACAATTTTGCGACCCTGCCTCCTGGAGAATACTACTTATTACTCACCGAAGTAGGTGGGGCAATCAATGGATGTTCCGTGAACGGAGGTGAATTTACGATTCGTGAATCCGTCAATCCATTGGATTTGGATGTGGCTAGCCCACAAAACGACAATTGTAACCCCAATGCTGGAGTAATTACGGCAACAGGTAGGTTCGGTACCGCGCCTTATACCTATCAATACTTGTTGGATACTGATCCCGCACCTACTGCGGCAAGTGCAGGGTGGACAAACAATACTTCTGCCAACGTGGAAGCAGGTGACTACATTGTCTACGTCATGGATGCTTACGGATGTATTTTCCAAAGACCTATTACCGTTCATGAGGACCCAAGACCGGAAATCACACTATCTATTGTGGATGAATGTGTAGAAGAAGGTATGTTCGAAGTCTTGATTACCTTGGATAATCCCGGGGTGGCCATGTCCCCGTTCCAAATCAGTGTGAATGGCTCGGCATACCAAAACTTTAGCTTTAATGGAAGCAATCAATACACCGTTTCTGGATTAAGCTCTGGTAGCGGTCAGACCATTGCTGTAAGAGATTTGAACGGTTGTGCCGATACAGATACCTTCAATATTTCTCCACCACTCGAATTCACGGTAACGCAAACCGTTGCTTTGGACTGTGAACCGGGAGCTGCGGCCAATGCGGAATTACTAATAGAAGTTATATCAGGCTCAGGTAACTATGAATACATGATTGATGGTCCGGGTTCCAATGATGTGGCCAGAGGTGTGCTAACCTTGGATGCTTCCAATCAGTTTACGTGGACTGGTGCTGCCGCAGCTGGAAGTTATGATGTTATTGTATTCGATATGGGAACAGCACCACCAAACTGTCCGCAGACCATTACAATAAATGTGCCTGATGCCCCAATTCCTGATTTTACAGAGACCCATGTTGATGTGTCCTGTTTTGGAGGAAATGATGGAAGCATTACCTTGACAGCCGTTGATAACGGTATACTACCATTGAACTATACCCTTATACCAATGCCTGCCGGCGCTGTCCTGAATGGAAATACCTTTGAAAACCTACCTGCAGGAACCTATGATGTGCGAGCAGTGGGAACGAATAGCTGTCCTTTTGAGATTAATGGTATAGTAATCAACGAACCTGCTCCTATCTCTGTTCCTGCTCCTACAGTAGTTGAATTTGCATGTACTGCAGGAAACAATAGGAACAACGCTACTATCACTGTGGATACATCATCCATAACCGGTGGAAGTGGAAACTATGTGCGCTATGAATTTATCAACAACGCAGGTTCCGTAGTAGTGCAATCCGGAAGCAACCCTGTGTATACCTCAACCGACATCAACGGAGGAAACTATACCATCAATGTATACGATTCCAATGGTTGTTTGGGGACCACAACAGCTGTAATCGCTCCATTCGATCGTTTGGACTCAGCAACAGTAACCGTAGATGCAGTGGCCACTTGTGTCACCGGAGAGGATATCACCATTACAGCAATTGGTTCCATCACAGATTCCAATACACATCCTGCAAACTACGAGTTTAGGGAATTGCCTTCTGGTGCTTTCCAGGCTTCGGGAAGTTTCACTGGATTGAGTGTTGGCACTCACAATTTTGAAGTTAGAAATACGGTAACAGGATGTATCATTACCGTATCCCACGAAGTGGCCGATCCAGAAGTGTTGGATTTAAACATCGTAAACACCACGGATATCACCTGTTTTGGTGATACCAATGGTACCGTTGAATTGAATTTGGTAGACAGCTCCTCTGTTACCTATGCCAGTGCAACTAGCTATACACTTTATTACGATACCAATAACACGCCTACAGATACTTCTGATGATACTGTGACAACAGGTTCCGATGCCGATGGCAACTTTACCATAACAGGATTGGCAGCTGGTACGTATTACATTGAAGTAACCGACACCAATCCTCCAGGATCAGCATGTTTGTATAGTGAATCGTTCACGATTGCAGGCCCCGCTGCCGCCATTACCGGAGCTACTGTGGTAACCGATATCACCTGTTTAGGTAATGATGGTGCCATTCAAATTACCAACGTTGCCGGTGGATGGGGTGGATACTCCTACTTTGTAGGAATTACTTCACCAGCTGGCCCGGGAGATTATGTGGCCAGCCCAAATTTCACTGGATTGAGTGCAGGTACCTACGAAGCTTGGGTCATCGATTCCAGTGGCTGCGAGCAATTGGTGGACACCGCTGTGCTGACAGATCCAACTCCAATTACAGCAACTTTACAGGTCAATGTGGAAAACTGTACCAACCTGCAAGGAGAAATCCAAGTGGTTGGAACCGCTGGTGGCCAAGGAAGCAACTACACCTATCAATTGATCAGAAACGGCGCTACTGTAGGTTCTCCGCAAACAAGTACTGTTTTCTCAGGTCTTGGTGCTGGTTCTTACGAAGTACTTGTAGCCGATCAGTGGTCTTGTACCACAACAGTTGGGCCCGTAGTACTTACAGATGCCATGACAGCAACCACCACTGTGGATAAACCCATCGACTGTTCCTTGAACCCAGGAGGTGAAATCACAGTAAATGTATCGGGAGGTTCTTCCAACTTAACCTTTGATGTGGTTTATCCTGATTTAACAACAACTGATTCCAATACAACAGGAGTATTTACAGGACTTACACAACCGGGTGTTTACACCTTCACGGTAACCGACAACAATACAGCAACACCTTGTACGTACGTCGTTACACAAGAGCTTGATGATAAAGTTGACCCTGTCATTGACAATGTTTTGGTAGATGATGTCAACTGTTTTGGAGGTTCCGATGGAAGTTTGACCGTAGTACTAGATCCAGCAACTGTTGTAGATCCTGTGTACACTTACGAGCTTTACGAAATGTCCGATTTGGTAAATCCATACCGATTTGCACAATCAAGTCCAGTTTTTGATAACCTTCCAGCCGGTGATTACCGAGTAAGGGTAATATCATCTAGGGAATGTGATGACACTTTCGACGCTACTGTAGATGAACCAACTGTTCTAAACGCAAACGCAACGGCAACACCATTTGTTTGTTCACCAAGCAACTCGGTTAATGAATCGACCATCACCGTTGTGGCAGCAGGTGGAACCGCTCCGTACGTATATAGTTTCAATGGAAACAGCTTTACGTCTAATGATACGTTTGACATTGTGGATAATGGAACTGCCCAAACCATCAACTATGTGGTGCGAGATGCCAATGGTTGTGAATATCCTGATAGTATTATCGTTCAGCCATTGAATACATTTACCTTGGGTATCAATCAAGATGTGGCTATCACTTGTGCAAATCCAGAAACGGTAACATTGACCGTTACGGAAAGTATTGGTGGAGACACCTATACATTTGAACTGTTGCCTGTTGGAAATCCTTTTGGATCAATGACAGCTTCAACAACTACAACAGCTACCTTTGATTTGACCCAACCCGGTAGTTATACCTTTAGGGCCACCAACGACACTACTGGATGCTATGTAGAAACTACGCATACAATTGCACCTTACGATACCATTGATGTAGTGGCTACGGCAACATCACCTGCTATCTGTTTTGGTGATGCAGGAACTATTGAAATCAACGTTTCAGGCTACGTTGGAGCTTACGACTATGAAGTATTCCAAGCAAATGGAACAACAACAGGGGTTACCGGAAGTGGCAATACAAGTACCAATCCGTTCCAAATTCCAGATCCGACCGCTGCTTTGGTGGGTGGAAACTATTATGTGGAAATCGTGGGAACCAATGCACCTTTCTGTCCGGCAGTATCAGGCACAATAACCATTGTTTCCCCAAGTTCTGCACTAGATTACACCCCACAAGAAGTGGCCAATGTAACCTGTACCAATGATCAAGGTGAAATTTTAATAGCCCCAACAGGAGGTTACGCACCTTATGATATTGTTTTGACCAATACTACCACATCCCAAGTATATACCATGAACAATGTAGCCAGCTATGTGTTCACAGGTTTATCCGCAGGAGATTATACGGTAAGCGTTACCGATAATGGAGGTTGTACAGAGGATAGGACGATTACATTAATAGAACCAACTCCTATTACTGCGGACATTGATGCTGCTCCAATAGATTTATTGTGCTACGGTGCAGAAAGTGCATCCGTATGGGCAGATAATGTTGCCGGTGGAAGCGGTTCTTACGTATATCAGTTAAACTATTACGATGCAACAGGCGCCAATATCGTTTTCACCACGGGTGAACAGAGTAGCAATACCTTTAACGGATTGGGTGCAGGTATCTACAGTATCACTGTATCCGATGGATGGAATTGCGGTATAGAAACTCCTCAAGTTACCATTACGGAACCTACCGAGGTAATGGCCAGCCTTATTGAAGTGAGTGCCATGACTTGTAACAATAATGCAGAGATCATGTTGAGTGCCGTAGGAGGAACTGCTCCTTATTTCTACAGTACTGATGGTATCAACTTTACAGCAATGAGCGGTGGTGATACCCATACGTTCAATGTAGGGCCAGGAGCTTATCAATATTACGTAAGGGATGCCAATGGTTGTGATGCTTTGATTTCCAACCAAGTTACTGTTGATGCGGTTCCACCACTTACGTTGAACATTGACGATTCTGCTGCGATGATCAATTGTATGGGAGAGGCATCTGCGACCATCACGGCCCAAGCTACAGGTGGACTCGGTAACTACAGCTACGAATTGTTCGGAGATGCAGCTTTGACCAACTTGATCAATGGTCCACAACCCAGCGGAACCTTTGGTGGTTTGATGGCAGGTGATTACTATGTAAGGGTTACCAGTGACGATTGTGTTGAGGTTTCTCCGGTGATTACCATTGTAGACCCCGAACCATTGGTAGTGGAGAGAGAAGAATTTACAAATATTACTTGCTCAGGTGAGAACGACGGTACCATTACTGTTGAAGTGTCGGGGGGAACAGGTGAAATCCTATACGCTATTTCACCTAATCTAGATCAGTTTGATACGATGAACACCTTTACTGATCTAGAACCCGGCATCTATGATGTTATCGCACAGGATGTGAACGGATGTTTCATCACGTTCCAGTTTGAAATTACACAACCTGATCCTGTGGTGGCCGAAGCTATCAACATTATGGATGAGGTTTGTTTTGAAAGTGGTGATGGCTCCTTCGAACTACAGGTTTCTGGAGGTACAGCACCCTACGAAACAAGTTTAAATTCCACTGCGGATTCCAACTTTGTACAAGATCAGTTCTTGTTCCAAAACATGCCAGCCGGAACACATGTAGTGTTTGTAAGGGATGCCCAAGGTTGTGAAACAAACGTAATTGTGGAAATAAACCCAGGAGTAAACCTTGCCGCTACAGTTACGCCAATGTATGAATGTACCGGTAATATCCCAGATAATTATTTGGACATTGTAATGGAAGATGAATCCATTGCCAACGATTTGATGTACGCCTTGGATTCCACCGATCCTGCAGATATGCAGTTGGAGGCCGACTTTACCAACATGGCACCTGGAGACCATTACATTACCATTGCACATGCGAATGGATGTATGACAACCTACGACTTTACCATCGATTCCTTTGAACCTTTGACATTGACGTTGGAAAACAACACCATCAACCAGATTACGGCCGTGGCCGAAGGTGGTGTGGAAGATTATACCTTCTATTTCAATGGAGTGGACAATGGAACTGACAACACCTATTTTATCAATAGGACAGATACCTACACGGTAACCGTTGTCGATGAAAATGGTTGTGAGGCCACGGCAGAAATCTTTATGGAGTTCATAGATGTTGAATTCCCGAATTTCTTCACCCCAGATGGTGACGGTCGCAACGATTTATGGCTGCCAGACAACATTGAGGGCTTCCCCGACGTACTAATCAAGATTTACGATCGTTATGGTAGAGTAGTGGAAGTAATGGCCCGAAATGTTAAGGGCTGGGATGGAAATTATGATGGCAAACCATTGCCAACTGGTGACTACTGGTACGTTGTTCAATTACAAGGTGAACAGGATAACAGAGAATTTGTAGGGCATTTTACCCTATACCGATAATAACGCTTAACCTACTTTAACCCCATGTTCAAAAAAGTATACGCAACCATCTTATTTGTTCTGTTGGCATGCTTTGCCAAAGCACAAGAGTTGACTGTACCCCAACTATCCCAGTATATTGCGGACAATCCCTTTTTGATGTCCCCAACCTATGCGGGAATAGGTGACCATATCAAGGTAAGGCTCAATGGCCTTACCCAATGGGTGGGTATCGAAGATGCACCGGATACCCAAACCTTGGCCGCAGATGCACGGATTGGAAACAGGTCGGGAGTAGGCATGTTATTGTACAATGATAGTAATGGTTTCACCCGGCAACGGGGAGCCAGAGTGTCTTTTGCCCACCATTTGACCTTGGATAGGTATGACGATATCTTCCTTTCATTTGGAATCTCTTATAACTTCAACCAATTTCGAATCGACGTTGAGCAGTTTGAGGAGCGTAATGGACAGCTTCCCGCTGATGATAAAGCCACTACCAACCATAATTTTGATTTGGGTGTACTCTATCGTTACGATAAATTCTTTTTTAGTCTAAATGCAGGCAACGTTTTAAATAAAGACCTGACCAATTTTAATACGGATGTCATTACCATTGAGCCCAATAAACTTAGAAACTATTATGTTTACTCGGGTTATAGCTTTTCCAAAAGCAAGAACAGCAAACTGGAAATAGAGCCTTCCGTGTTCTTTCAATGGTTTGAAAGTGATGGGCGTTCCGTAACCGATTTGAACACCAAATTCCGGTTCCGTGATTTTGAGGACTATTATTATTTAGGGGTAACCTATCGTTTTTTGAACGATCAGTTAGGTAAGCCACTTTACATTGCACCCATTGCAGGATTTAAAAAGAGTAACTTCTATTTTGGCTATTCCTATCAGGTCATCACCAACGAAATTTTGGGCTACAGCACGGGAACGCATGTATTGACCGTTGGTATGGATCTGTTCCAAGGAATAAGTAACTGTAGATGTATGTACTAAATTCTACTCATTTCCCGTACTTTTGCCCTTTCTTAATTAAAGGCTTTGGGAAAAATTAGGTTAAAAAACGTTCGAATACATTCCAATCACGGATGCTTGAAGGAAGAAATGCTCATTGGGAGCGATTATAGGGTAGATTTGGAAATTTCTGCCGATCTATCCCAACCAGCCAATTCCGACCAGCTCAGTGAAACCGTGGATTATGTACACTTGAACAACATCATAAAAGAAGAGATGACGGTGCGTTCCAACCTTTTGGAACATGTGGCCAAACGCATCATTGATCGCATATTTAAAGAAATCAAGGAAGTAACAGAGGTCGAGGTCGAGGTAGCCAAGATCAATCCACCCATTGGTGGCGATGTGGAAAGTGTATCCGTAAAACTAAGTTCCAGCCGATAAGTTTATTTAAAGGAATACTGGACAAAAATTCGCAAAATATTTTTAGCTTTGCGATCCAATTGGCATCGTGGCCGAGTGGCTAGGCAGAGCTCTGCAAAAGCTTGTACAGCGGTTCGAATCCGCTCGATGCCTCAAAACCCAGTACAATGTGCTGGGTTTTTTGTTTATAGATTCTCTATTTTTTCGATTTCTTCCTGTATATCAAACCTGTCTTTGGGCAAAAATCCTTTGGTAATCAATACGATTCCGCAAATGATGAGCACTATGCCCAATCCCTTTTTTATCAGTACGATACGTTCTTGGGTCAAATAACGTTTCAACTGTTTGGCCAACAATATTTTAAGTACATCAATTCCGAAATAGACCATTAATACCGTTCCAAAAAAGACCACCATTCTGTTGGGGTTGTTTTCCAAACTGGGCCCCACCACTATAATCAGTCCTAACCAAAAGGCCAATACCCCTATATTGATAAAGTTCAACAGAAAACCTTTTACGAAGAGTCCCAAATAAGTTCCTTTGGTGGCTTTGACATTCGTCTTTTTTTTTGCCTTCTTCACAAACAGAAAAATTCCGTAGACCAACAAAATCATCCCACCGAACACAAACAGCCCGGGCTCGTTGCTCAAATTCTCCAACAATTGAAAACTACTGAAATAGGCTATCAATAAAAAAACAATGTCCGCCAAGATTACCCCTAGATCCAAACTTACCCCTGCCCTAAAGCCCTTTGTGGCACTGGTTTCCAATAAAACAAAGAAAACAGGACCGATCATAAAGCTCAACAGAAGCCCTAAAGGGATTGCAGCTTGGATGTCGTCAATCATTTTTTAATCTACTCTTTTTATTTTTCCGCCAAACAGGGTTCGCTCATCCATGGTCTTTGGATCTCCATACACCAGCACTTCGCCACCAGCTTTTACATTAGCCTTTACATAATCGGTTGCATGGATTTCAGCATGTCCCCCTGCGTTCACACTTATCGTGGTAAATTTGGTTTTAAAGGTTCGACCGTTGTATGTACCTCCCGTATTGATGATCACATCTTGGTTGTTGGAAAATCCTGCAGCGAATATTTTACCTCCAGATATGGACTTGATCAATAATTGGTCCACCTCACAGTTGATTTCCAATTCGCCACCTTCTTGTGCCTTCAGTTCCAAAACATCTTGCACATAGGTGTGATCGGACGATATCCTGGCATCTTCATTCACATCGATCACGACCAGTTCTTCCGAATGGTACAGATCAACATAGGTTCTATATCCACTGAATATTTTAACGATTTCCATTCGAATTTTCAACACACCTTCATTGTTGACTATGGCCACATTACTGGTGTTGGCTCCGGTAATCACCGCTTTGTTTTCGTTGGACTTGATTAAATTAATGGAAATTCCATCAAATCCCTTGACTTCGGTAAACTTTTGTAGGTTTTGGGTAATGGTAGCATCCTGGGCTTCACTGTATTGAAGTGAAAGGAACAACATAACAATCGTACATATTCTCATGTTATAAAAATTTGGTTCTCAATAGGATAACAAACTTTGTTCCAAAATAGTATTATTTCTTTTTACCAATCAAGGAAAAGTCCAAATGTCTTTTGATCAAATCGGTACTCTTCACCATCACGTACACTTCATCTCCCAATTGGTACATTCGTTTGGTCCGTTCCCCGATAATGGCATATTGGCGTTCGTCAAAAACATAATAATCATCTTTGATATCCCTAATCCGTACCATGCCCTCACATTTGTTCTCCACAATTTCCACATAGATGCCCCACTCGGTGACCCCGGAAATCACCCCTAAGAACTCTTGGTCCTTATGGTCTTCCATAAACTTGATCTGCATGTACTTGATGGAATCCCTTTCCGCATTCGCGGCCAATAGCTCCATATCGGAAGAATGCTTGCATTTTTCCTCGTAAAACGTAGCTTTTGGTGTCTTTTCCTTATCTAGATAATGCTGTAGCAATCGGTGCACCATCACATCCGGATATCGTCGAATGGGAGACGTAAAATGGGTGTAGTACTCAAACCCAAGACCATAATGGCCAATATTTTCAGTGGTATAAATAGCCTTGCTCATACTTCGTATGGCCAAGGTATCCACCAAATTCTGTTCTTTTTTGCCCTTAACGTCCTCCAACAACTTATTTAGGGACTGATTGATGGTCTTTCGGTCCTTTAGGTTGATACTATGTCCAAACCTGGAAATAACACCATTCAGGGCCATTAATTTATCATCATCGGGCTTGTCATGTACTCGGTACACAAAGGTTTTCTTCTGCTTCCCGATAAACTCTGCCACTTTTTTGTTGGCCAAGAGCATAAACTCCTCGATCAATTTGTTGGCATCTTTAGACTCCTTGAAAAACACACCTACGGGTTCATTGTCTTCCGAAAGGTTGAACTTCACCTCAATCTTATCAAAAGAAATGGCACCAGCATCCATACGTGCCTTTCGCATGATCTTTGCCAACCGATCAAAAGTGAGAACGGCTTCAACTATGTCATCCGAAACAGAATATGCCTTTCCTCGAATGGAAATTTCTTTAGGAATTTGATGCTGTTTCGTCTCAATAATGTGCTGCGCTTCCTCATAAGCAAAGCGCTCGTTGGAATTGATGGCCGTTCTACCAAACCATTGTTTGACCAACTGAGCCTTATCGTTCATCTCAAAAACGGCCGAAAAGGTGTATTTTTCCTCGTTGGGACGCAACGAACAGGCTTGGTTGGACAGCACTTCCGGGAGCATGGGAACCACACGGTCCACCAAATATACCGATGTAGCCCTATCGTAAGCCTCTTCTTCCAAAATGGTATCGGGCTGCACATAATGGGAAACATCCGCGATATGGATGCCTATTTCATAATTGCCGTTTTCCAATTTTTGAAAAGAAAGTGCATCATCAAAATCCTTGGCATCCTTGGGATCAATGGTAAAGGTCAATACATCGCGCATATCCCTTCGCTTCGCGATCTCGGATTCTTTTATACTGGTATCCAATGTTTTGGCGTACTGTTCCACCTCATAAGGAAATTCATGGGGAAGTCCATATTCCGCTAAAATGGAATGGATTTCGGTATTATGTTCGCCAGGTCTCCCCAACACCTCCACAATTTCACCATACGGGGAATCGGCATCATCCGGCCAATCGCCCAAATTGACCAAAACCTTGTCTCCATCGTTGGCCTTTTTCAGCTTTTCCGGCGGTATAAAAATATCAGTATACATTCTGGAATCGGTGGGGCGAACAAAAGCAAAACGTTTTTGCTTGTCCACAATACCCACGTAAGAGGTTTTCTTTCTTTCCAGTACCCTGGAGATTTCACCCTCCATTTTCTTGCTCTTGCGCTGCGGTTTTATGAATACTTCTACCGTATCGCCATGGAAAGCTCTGTTCAAATTATTGTTGGAGACAAAAATATCGTCCTCCAGCTCATCGACCACAATATAGGCATTGCCACTACTGGTAAGATCTACCCTTCCGGTAAAGTAGGTATGGAGCGATGGTTTCTTTTGATACTTGCCTCTTTCGGGTTCCACAATACGGTCACTGGCCTTTAACTGTCCCAACCGTTTGATCAATAGGTTTCTATCCTGCGTATCTGTAATCCCTAATTTAGAAGCTATCTGCTTGTAATTGAAGGTCTTGGAAGGTTCTTTTTCCAATACGGTGAAAATGCCCTTGGTTATCTCGTTCTTTCGCTGACTGCTTGCCCTCTTCTTTTTCTTTGACATTAACGTCCTTATTTTTTTGAAAAATACGAATTATAATTCTTGAGCAACAAAGAAAGGAAGAGTAATCCAAAACAAAGTGAACTTTATCAACAATAATCAATACTATCTCTTTTCTCCTTTTTTTAAATTTATAAAAATGATGATGATGATAGATCGTTGAAATGTGGAATAAAATTTTTGTCAAAAAGTTGCTTTGAACCGATTAAAAATTTTGTTCACAATTTGTCAGAACAGAATAAATTTAAAAATCAATGGATTAGATTTTTTGTACACCGATTTTAATAACCGTTATCAACATCAATTTATTGAAAAGTTAATGTATTTTTAATGTTAATTACCTTCCAAAAAGCGTTGATTTAGGTTGATTAATTTTTAATGGAATATTACCCCAACATTAAATCTTATTTCCTAATGGTTTATTTTTTCGTCATTACAAAATTTCATTACCATTAGTTTTCTGTAATTAATTAACAAAACCTTGTTTTTGGTAAGCAGTTGTTTTCTAGTGAAATGCAGAAATCTGGATGATTTTATAAACAGCCCAACAGGAAAAGAAATCGTACCTTTGTGACATACCCATTTTAAATGAACACCATGAAAATAGCCATTGGAAATGACCATGCTGGTACCGATTATAAACTAGCGATTATAGGTCTTCTCAAATCTAAAGGAATTGAAGTTGTTAACTACGGCACTGACGGTACCGATAGTGTGGATTATCCTGATTTTGTACACCCCGTTGCACAAGATGTGGAAGAAGGCAATGTCGATTTTGGCATTGTTATTTGTGGTAGTGGTAATGGTGCTACCATGACTATTAATAAGCACCAAGGCGTTCGAGGAGCACTCTGTTGGAATAAGGAAATTACGGAGTTGGCCAGGGAACATAACGACGCCAATATTTTAAGCTTGCCAGCACGGTTTATTGCTTTACCGCAAGCCCTTGATATGGTACAGACCTTTTTGAACACTGAGTTCCAAGGAGGCAGACATGAGCGTAGAATCGAAAAAATACCTTGTAGATAAACCCTATGGGTCACCATCACCACCATGGACATTCACACTCCCACGCACATCCCGATTTAAAGGGAAGGAATCTGCTTATTTCCATCTTTTTGAACATAGGTATCACCCTGGCTCAAATTGTGGGTGGATTGCTGTCGGGAAGTTTGGCACTGCTGTCCGATGCACTGCATAATTTTAGCGATGTACTTAGCTTGGTCATTAGTTATGGTGCCCGTAGATTGGGACAGCGTCAAGCATCCAGCCTTAAAACTTTCGGGTACAAGCGAGCAGAAATTTTGGCGGCTTTCATTAATGCGGCGACTTTGGTGGTCGTTGCCATTATTTTAATGAAAGAGGCTGTGGAACGATTGATGCAACCACAAGAAATTGAATCCAACTTGGTTATTTGGTTGGCACTGATAGCCATAGTTGGAAACGGATTCAGTGTATTGCTCCTTAAAAAGGATTCGAACCACAATATGAACATGAAATCCGCCTATTTACATTTGCTTACCGATATGATGGCCTCCGTGGCTGTGTTGATAGGTGGTATTCTGATGAAATATTTCCAGGTGTATTGGGTAGATGCCATTCTCACCATGATTATTGGAGTCTATTTGATTTATATGGGTTATGATTTGTTGAAGGAATCCACCAAAGTATTGATGTTATTTACACCGAAATCAGTAGTTATCCAAGATATCGTGGAATCCATTTGTACCATTGAACCTGTGAAAAATGTCCACCATGTTCATATTTGGCAGCTCAATGAGGAAGAAGTGCACATGGAAGCCCATATTGATTTTAAGGAAGACATACGACTGTCGGAATTTGATGCCATTCTCGAAAAAATAGAAGAACATGTGTATCACAAGCACGGTATCAACCATGTAAACATACAGCCAGAGTTTGATAAATGTGATTCCAAAAGCGTAATAGTCCAAGATTGATGCAAGTATCCATAAAAACATTTGATGAACTGACCATTCATGAGCTCTATCAAATTCTACGCCTCCGCAGTGAGGTCTTTGTAGTGGAGCAGGACTGCGTGTACCAAGATGTGGACAATAAGGACCAAAAAGCACTCCATGTCATAGGTTTGAAAGAAGATGAAGTGGTTGCTTACACCCGGGTTTTTAAACCGGGCGATTATTTTGATAATGTAAGTATAGGCAGGGTGGTGGTACGTCAAGACCAACGAAAATATGGCTTGGGCAAACAGATTATGTTGGCAACCATTGCAGCTATTGATCAACGGTTTCCCAACAAGCCCATCGAAATTTCCGCACAATCCTATTTATTAAAGTTTTATACAGATCTTGGTTTTTCTGCCTTTGGCGAAGAATATTTGGAAGATGGCATTCCGCATCAAAGAATGTTGAAGGAGTGAATCACACTAACCTCTTCGCCACTCCAATTCTATTCAAAAAATCCAGTCTTAGAATAAGATTCACGGGCTTTTCCACTTTGTTTGTACTGGAAAAATATAGATAGCCCTCTTTCTTGGGATCAAGACGCTCCAGCACCAACTTTCCATTCACCTCTTTTTGATTAAGGGCCAATTCCTCTAAGAGAGATTGATTTAGACCCAGTTCATGTAGGCGCAAAAGCAGTTTTTCCCGGTTTACAAAAGTGATGTTACAACTGGTGAACACATCCGCTTCATCCGAATAAATACTGGTGACCAATGCATAAAAATGGGTCTTTTTGGAAACATCGAACAGCCATCCCTGCTTTTGCACCCCGTTTTTCGTGTAAAAGAGCTCAAAGGCAAAAGTGGGCAAACTTTCGTTGATATAGTCCAATTGGGCTTTTTCGTCCACAAAGAAGAAATCCCCCGACTGTTTGTCCTTTAAAATCAAATCGATTCCCTGTAACTGTTTTTTGAGTTCCGAAACACGCTCAAAATCATATTTTTTGAGGTGTTTTTGGTAATAGGTGTCCAGTAAGGAGCTTAATCGTAGTTCTTTGGATAGGTCAGCTTTGAAGTTGCTTTTCAAGGTGGTTAATTTTCCGGAACAGGGAAGCACCAATCTTTTCCACAATGCCCACCACCAAAGCGTTGCCCATAAAAAAGGCGCGTTTGGCATCCGAAATGCCCTCCAATTGGGTATGATGGTCCGGAAACATGTTCAACCGTTCCAATTCAACAGGTAAGAGTCTTCGAAGTCCCTTGGAGGTTTGGACCACGTGCTTAAACCGCGAAGGGGATTTACCGCCCTCACCGGTTATAATAGTTCTGGAAGGTTGATCAAGAGCATCAGGGAAGACCATGCTTCCCTCGCTATAATGGTATTCAAAACCAGCTTTGGTCTTGCGTATTTCTTTTTTGGAGCCTTTTAAATAATCCCATTTGGGCAAATCGGCCTCATCAATATAATATTCGGAAGGAATGGCACCCTGCTCCAAAACATCCGATAACATCGTTCTATTTCCATCGTAGGAGGCGGAGGTGGTTAAGGTAGTTACCTTGCCATCTACACAGATTCCGGTATTTAGGAAAGGAGATAGTCCTTTTTCACTGTTGAAATTGGAGGATAGTTCCACTAAATCTTCTTCCAAATCAAATACAGTCGGTTTTTGAGGGGTTGGAGCAACGGGAAAGGCCTCGGAGAAAATACCATCGTGAAGCATCCAATCTTCTGGATGCGAATTTTTCATTTTTTGATGGATTTTGGACCCCTTAAAATATGCCAGAAAAAAAACGCGCCTTCGGCGCTGAGGCATTCCATACTCGGCCGCATTGATTACGCGCCATTCCACGGCATAGCCCAAATCCGACAAACTGCGCAACATCACTGCAAAATCCCGCCCACGTTGTGTGGAAGGCGATTTTAAAAGCCGATCCACATTTTCCAAAAACAGATAATTCGGTTTGTTTTTCTTTTCGGAAAGTATACGGTGAATGGACCACCAAAGAACCCCCTTTTTACCAATAAGCCCCTTGGAGTTCTTCAAGGAGGTGGCCACCGAGTAATCCTGACAAGGAAAGCCTCCGACCAACATATCATGGTCTGGGATTTCTTCGGTTTTCACGGTCTCGATATTCGCATTGCAATGGTTCTCCTTGCCAAACCGAGCTTCGTAGACCAAGGAAGCGTGCTGCATTTTGGTGGAAGGTTCCCATTGGTTGCTCCAGACCACTTTGAAACGGTTGGTGCGTTCCAGACCAAGGCGAAAACCACCTACCCCCGCAAAAAGTTCACACACTTTAAGTTGTTGCATACCCAAAAATAGAATTTATTCCCTCTTTTTTAGCCATTAATGGATGAATCAAAGACGGTTTGGTAAAAAGATAGCAGGAATACGATGGAAAAAATAAAGACCACGATCATAAATATGATATTCAAGAATCGCGAAAAATCCTGATTTTCCAAATTTTCGGTGATTCTGGAAGCATCGGGATTTCCGGGGAGGTACATTACCTCTACATGATCCATTTCTTCAGCAGACTGGGCATTTTCCGCTATTTTTTTATCAGTTCCTTTGATTTTCTCCCCATTTTGGGACCTAAATAAATAGGAAAAATCAAAAACTGGTTCTGCCTTGACCAAGGTTCCCGTATTTTTCCGGGCTGATACTGTTGCCGTCGCCCCAACACCATAAAACAAGAGATTCCAGTTGTATTCCAAGGATTTTTTATCCACCAATACCCCAATCTTTTGCAATAACAGATAGAGTAAGATGCTCACGACAATGAGCGTCAGTCCAATTTGCCAAGTATACGACGTTTTAAAGAGTTGCTCGTAGGTATTCGGTGCAGCGAAAATCCGTTCCATAGCCTCGCCCATCAAGATATAGCCCCCAATCACATAAACAATGATTTTTAGGCTGCAGATGATGACAAATACAAATGAAAACCGACAGGGTTTTTGGGAAAGGAAGATGGGGTTTTTGGGTTTTCGGGCAATATTGAGGCCAATTTCGATGGTTTTATCGGTTTCAAACCGTCGCAAATGGGGTTTGGTGTCCCATACCCGAATTTTTCGGTGTATATGATGACCGGAAAAATTCTCGAACAGCAACAACAGCTCCAGTAATGGTTTTTTTCCGCCTTTAATGGTAGTTACGGTTATGATGGAGGCTTCTTTGGTAACGGAGCCGCTTCTCCGATTACGCACAATGCAGAACGCCCTTGAGAAACAATTGCTCATCAAATTGTACAACCAATAAAAAAGAACAAGGCCGATCAGGGACAAGGTGAGCACAGTGTAGGTCATATGCAAAATTTTCAGTTAAGATATGACGCGCAACGAAAAGTTTTGCCCACCAATTGACGGTTGATGGTTTTGAATTGACGGATGGTGGTTTTGAATTGACGGATGAAGAATTCAGGCTATCAAAAACCTCACAAAAACTACCTCAAAATGCTGGCATATTTTTGGGAGTCGGCCAAGAGCTCTTTGGCCGTCAAGATGGCATCGTCGTGGTCCAAATAATACTTGTATAGGCCTTCGCGATAAAAATATCGGGTGATGATCTCGTCCTCCAGCTTTTTGGTGATTTCCATTTGATAGCTGTCCAAGGCCGAAATTTTACCACGGTTAACCGCTAAGAGTAGATCTTTGTACTTTTCCTGTACTTCGGAGCCCAATAACATATCGTCCGTATTGATGGATTCTTCCAAAATCTTTTCTGTTTCGGTCTGAAAGGTGAAGTTTTCCGATTTCACAAAGCTTTTGAATTCGGAATAATCGCTATCGGAGAAACGGAAATTGTCCACGGAATTGAAATCGTGGGCATAGAAATAATCCGTAGCAAAATCAAAAACAAGCTGATTATCTTCAAGAGCATCAATCAGGGAATTGGTTTTAAGGGATTCGATGGTCACATCGGGCATTATGCCTCCGCCATCCCAGACCTTTCGGCCATTTCTGGTAGTAAACTCATTGAACTCGGTATTTCGAACCGCATTGCCCTCTTTATCTCGATTCCAATAATCCAAGGATTGTATGCACCTTCCTGATGGCGTGTAATATCTGGAGATGGTCACTTTCAATTGTGTTCCGTAGGTCAATTTTAACGGACGTTGCACCAGTCCTTTTCCAAAACTCTGTGCACCGACGATTACAGCGCGGTCCAAATCCTGTAATCCACCGGAAACAATTTCACTGGCCGAGGCACTTTTGCCATCCACCAATACCACCAACGGAATTTCCTCATCTTCTGGCTGGTTTTTGGTTCGGTATTCCTGATTAAATTTTTTGACTTTGGATTTTGTGGTCACGATCAATTCGCCTTTGGGCACAAAAAGATTGGTCACATTAATAGCTTCTGAAAGCAAGCCACCAGGATTTCCCCTAAGGTCCAAAATCAAACGTTCTGCACCTTTGCCCTTGAGGTCTTGCATGGCGGATTGGGTTTGTTTGGACGCCTTCCGATTAAAACGGGAAAGCACAATGTACCCTGTTTTTTCGTCGATCATGTCATAAAACGGCACGGCATCGACTTCCACACCTTCACGGGTGATCGTGGCCGTTTGGGTTTTTCCCTGTCTTAGAAATGTAACATCGACCGTGGAGTTGTTAGCGCCCTTGAGCAGTTCCCCGGCGTTGTCGTCAAAATCGGCAACGTTGGTCTCCCCAATTTTAATGATTTCATCCCCAGCTTTTAGCCCGGCCTTGTCCGCCGCATAGCCTTGATAGGTTTCAACGACAACCAATTTTCTGTCACTGGTCCGCACCAAGGCCCCAATACCGGAGTATTCACCAGCATTATTGATACGGTAGGATTCCACATCCTGTTCGTTCAAAAATTGGGTATAGGGATCTAGTTCTTCCAACATGTTCTTTATGGCAGAATCCATCAGCGCAGCTGGATTGGTCTCATCCACATAGTTCATGTTCAGCTCCTTAAAGAGCGTTGTAAAAATTTCTATTTGCTTGGCAATCTCAAAAAAGTCACTCTTAAAACTGCTGGCCCCCACCAAAACGACTACGGCCAACACGGGAATCATCAACTGCTTCTTAATCAATCTTTTCATGGAATTCTTTGTTTACAAATGCCTTTAACAGCGTTTTCATAGCAATTTCGACCTGCCTAAAATCGGGGTCTTTCTTGCCAAGGTATAAAAATATGAACGCATAATTTCCCTCAATGTTGTTAAAAATGAGGGGCTTGTTGAGCCTGTACGCCTCACGTAACAGGCGTTTGATACGGTTGCGTTCCACGGCTTTTTTGAATTTTTTCTTTGGCGCCACCACGGCCACCTTCACCGGGACAGCATCAGGAAAAGAGGTGTTGAGGTATATTAGTTTGATGGGAAACTCCTTTAGTGTTTTTCCTTCGGAAAAAAGCTTTTCAAAAACGGTTTTATGGGTGAGCTTCTCCTTTTTTGGAAAGGAATTGTCCCCTTGAGGGGACTTTAGGGGTGTTTTTTCTGCATTCAAATTAGGGTCTTTGTATTGCATTTGAGCTATCGTTTCTTTTATGCTCATCAAAACACTGAACATATTGCTTTTAACTTCCTGATCCTGCAACCTGAGCAAATGTACGCCGACTTTTTCTAGTTGATGTTCTCTTTGTTGATCCTTGTCATATTTGAAATCATGCGATACCCCGTCAATTTCTATGGCAAGCTGTAATTCGTGGCAATAAAAATCAACAATATACTCAAGTAAAGGAACCTGTCGATGAAATTGAACCCCCATTGAACGTTGCTTTAGTTTTTCCCAAAGAAGGACCTCGGAGAGTGTACTGTTTTTACGAAGTTGCCTTGCAAATTCTTTTAACTTGGGATTATATGGAATAACCTTGTTTTTCATACGATCTAACCCAAATATATCAAGAATAATTGTTCAAGTAACACCCCTAAGGTCCCCTCAAGGGGACAGTTGTTCATGATAGATAAAAAAAGGGCGGCACAATGGCCGCCCTTCAAGATTCTTCCATGCGTGTGGACTATTCCTCTGCCTGGTAAACGTTGTTTTCTCCATTAACATCGGCCATCAACTGGGATGGGTCTATCATAATGGCCTGCACGTTCTCCAGCGGCATGTCCAAGGTAAACTCATAAGTGGGATACGCCCAAGGCCAATCCTCCAAAACAGTGCGCTTTAAATTAGGATATGGGTTGTCTTTTTCCCCGAACATCATGCGCAAGGGAACGTAATAGGTTTGTTGGGTGCCGTCCTTGCCCACTACCAAAATATCCAACGGCATGGGCATTTCGCCAATGCGCTCCATGGTCACTTTGGTGCTTTCTCCATCAGCTTCTACACTTTTGATTCCATAATCGATGGTATTGGTGGTCTGCGTCCAATCTTTAAGGTACCAGTTAAGCTCCATTCCGGATACTTTTTCTGCGGTCCTTTTGATGTCGTTGGGCACAGGGTGCTTGAACTTGAAATCCTCAAAATATTTTTGAATGGTTTCCATAAGTTTGTCCTGCCCAATAACATAGCCCAATTGCGAAAGGAAAATGGATCCTTTGCTGTAGGCCGAAACACCGTAGGCGAAGTTGGTGGTATACCTGTCCGCATGGGTCGCTTGTGGCATTTCGAGACCAGAGTTTACCAAAGCGTAGTACCCTCTGTAGGAGCCTTCAAACGGATTTTCCTTGTTCTGCTCCATAATCTGGTTCATACACAAACTGCTGATAAAAGAGGTGAAACCCTCATCCATCCATTCGTGCTCAGATTCATTGGTGGCCAGTACATGCTGGAACCAAGAGTGCGCCATTTCGTGCACCATTACCCCAACCAAGCTGCCAAATTCGCGTTCACCGGTGATCAAAGTGCTCATGGCATATTCCATACCGCCATCGCCTCCTTGAACCACAGAATATTGTTCGTAGGGGTACTTCCCGACATTATCGCTAAAAAATTTCATGGCCGCAGCTGTTTTGGGCTGAAGTTTTTTCCAGTTTTCGTTGAATTCTGGATTGTCCTTGTAAAAGAAATGTAGAGTTGGGCCATCTTCCATTTCGTACGTATCGTGAATGTACTCTGGGTCGGCCGCCCACATAAAGTCGTGGACGTTGGGCGCTTTAAAGTGCCAGGTCAATGTTTTTCCTTTGGTCTTCACCTTGGTGCCGGGCGCTTCGTACCCGTGACCGATTTCTTGTGGATTCTGAAGGTATCCGGAACCTCCAACCGTGTAGTCCTTGTCCAAAGTAATTTTGACATCAAAATCGCCCCAAACCCCATGGAACTCGCGGGCTATGTACGGGTTGGGATGCCACCCCTCAAAATCATATTCGGAAAGCTTGGGATACCATTGGCTCATGGATAGCGCTACGTTTTCCCTGCTGTTTCTTCCAGAACGTCTGATTTGCAACGGAACCTGACCTTCAAAAGTCATATCAAAAGTAGTTTTTCCTCCGGGAGGAATGGGTTGTGCCAAATTCACTACCAAAATCGTCCCTTCTTCCGTAAAAGTAACAGGCTGGCCATCTTGGGTGAGGGATGTAGCGTGCAAGTAGCCCATTTCACTTTCGGAAAGCGAAGCAATTCTACTTTTGCCACCTTCCATCATCCTTTTATCGGGATCTTTGATGTTTTGCAGCCTAATGTCCATTTCACTACCAGGCTGAAAGGCATTGTAGTACAAATGATAGAAAACACGGTCCAATTGATCAGGGGAGTTATTGGTGTAGACCAATTTTTGGGTCCCGGTGTATTGATAGGTTTCCACATCCATGTTCACATCCATGGTGTAATCTACATGTTGTTGCCAGTAGCCCGTATTTTGGGCACTCAAAAAAAGACTGCTCCCTAATAGGGCTGAAAAAAGAAATAATTGTAAACGTTTCATAAATTATTTTGAATTACTGTCCAAGGTCATTTTGCCGTTTGAGACGTTGTTTGCTAAAATTAAGGCATTGTAGGCATTCACCATTTTGCCCGATTTGGAAATTTTATCAAAAGTGGTGGCTTTGGTTTCGTCACCGGCCACAATTACGGAGGTTTTGGTCCTTAGACCGGATTCCATGATAATGTTTTTTACTTGTGATGCCGACAGGTCGGGATAGTACGAGCGAATCAACGCCGCTACACCGGCCACGGCAGGTGCTGCCATGGAAGTTCCCCCTTGAAATTCGTATGCACTGTTGGGCATGGTAGAGTAAATCTCTGCGCCCGGGGCAAAAACGTCCACCCGTTGACTGCCATAATTGGAAAAAGAGGCGACCATTTCGGAACCATAGTTACTGGAAAGGGCTCCAACGGTAATCAAGTTATCCACAAACTCCGTTTCGGTGTCCATGTCATCATTGGGATAATTTCTGTTTTCCGGAAGCTCCAGGTCCTCTCCATCGTTACCAGCTGCATGAACAATCAATACGTCCTTGGAAGCTGCATATTTGATGGCCTCATAGACCCATTCTGCTTTTGGGGAGAAGGATTTTCCAAAACTACAGTTAATGATGGAAGCACCATTGTCCACCGCGTATCGGATACCCAAAGCGATATCCTTATCGTATTCGTCCCCGTTTGGCACCGCACGAATACTCATGAGTTCCACATTTTTGGCGACGCCATTTACACCGATTCCGTTGTTTCGCTGTGCGGCAATAATACCCGCTACGTGCGTACCATGGCTTTCGCTCTCTACTTGGTTGTCCGGGTTTCCGTTGCCATAGGGCACATCGGTAATGTCGTAAGGGTCATCGCCCACAGGAGCCCTACCGTTAAAGTCCTTGTTCAGATTATAGTTGACTTGCTCGGTAAAATAGGTAATTCCTTCTTCAAGTTCTTCCAACACTTCGGAAATACTATCCCCATAGGTGAACATCTGTGTCAACACGGCAACACTTTGCTCCATTTGGGCGGTCTTGGGTTCAATGGAAAGTAAATCTTCCTTGGTATAGGTTTCTTTACCAAGTTCGTCTTGAACGAGTTGGTCGGCCCCTTTGACCACTTGAAAAATTTGTTCGTACTGCTGCTTGTTTTGAAGGGCTTCAGGGTATTTCTTATCCAAAAGAAGCCTCGCTTCGGCTCTTTGTGAGGCATCACCAATGTTCAAGCGGAGCATACGCACATATTCCAATTGCTCATTATAGGAATCCCCAAGAAAATTATAGCCGTGAATATCGTCCACATAACCATTGCCGTCGTCGTCCTTCCCGTTGTTGGGAATTTCATCGGAATTGGTCCAAAGCACACCCTTTAGATCTTCGTGGTCCAAATCCATGCCGGAGTCCAAAACGGCGACCACTACGGTTTTTCCTTTTTTGTTTTTGATGATTTCATTGTAGGCCCTGTCCACGCTCATTCCGGGAATGGTGTCTTGGATAAGGTCTAGGTGTCCCCAATGCTTTTTTTCTGCTTCGGTAAGTTCTGAAACCTTTAAAGGAACGGCATCGATGTTCTCCACAGGTGTGGAAACCAATGAGGTTGATCCACAACCCATCAAAACAAGGGCCGCAGAAAGCGAAAGGAACGATAGTTTGTTATATGTGCAATTCATAAATTGTTTTGGAATAAAAAAGAGTTATGGTGTATTGAATAATTCTTGATACGTAAAGACCTGATCGAGGCGCGCCCCCTTTTCTGTTTGCTGTAAGGAGCAGATTTGATTGTGGGCATCGTGCTCAAAAAGCAACAACCAATCATTTTCAACAGCTTGATTCAAAAAGCGGCTTTTTTCCTCCAGTGTCAATAATGGCCGGGTATCGTAGCCCATGACGTAGGGTAGGGGAATGTGACCGACGGTTGGAATCAAATCGGCGACAAACACAAGGGTTTTACCTTGGTATTGGAGGTGGGGCAACATTTGCTTATCGGTATGCCCATCCACAAAGTGGATGCCAAAACCGAGTTCGGATTTTTCTAGGAATGAACCATTATTTCGGTCCACAAAATGGAGCTGGCCGCTCTCTTGCATGGGCAAAAGGTTTTCCTTTAAAAAAGAAGCTTTTTCGCGGGCGTTGGGTTTGGTAGCCCATTCCCAGTGGTCCTTGTTGGTCCAAAACTTGGCGTTTTTAAAAGCAGGTTCGTAGCCCGTTCGGTCTTTGTTCCATTGGATACTGCCCCCACAGTGATCAAAGTGCAGGTGGGTCAAAAAAACATCGGTGACATCATCACGGTGGAAGCCCACTTTTTCCAAAGATCTGTCCAATGTATGATTTCCCCAGAGATAGTAATAGCTAAAAAACTTCTCTGACTGTTTGTTCCCAAGACCGTTGTCGATCAAAATAAGTCGATCCCCATCCTCAATCAAAAGGCAGCGGGCGGCCAAATCGATCATGTTGTTTTGGTCGGCAGGATTGGTCCTGTTCCAAATGGATTTGGGCACCACACCGAACATGGCTCCGCCATCCAACTTAAAATTACCGGTCTCAATGGGATAAATTGTCATTCTGAAAGTAAAATGGGCTGCAAAATAAGAAAAGCACGCCCCAAATGCCGAAAAAATAAAGATATATTGGCCGTAATTTAACAAAAAAGCGACCAGTTAAGGCCAAAAATGAATGTCGTTCCCAAAACGATCGAGCGATTGGTGAAGGGAAACAGTAGAGCGTTGGGTAAAGTGGCCATATCTAAAAGAAAAACAGTAAATTTCCACAAAACTTAGACCATGCTCGAACTTGCAGGAATCATAATTCTTGGAATTATTGCACAATGGGTGGCCTGGCGATTTAAATTGCCCGCAATTTTACCCTTGATATTGATTGGTTTGTTGGTAGGGCCTATTGCCACCCTATATACCGAAGACGGATCAAAATTGATAGAACCTATCTGGAACGGCGAAAAGGGCCTGTTCCCTGGGGAAGGGCTCTATTCCTTTGTTTCATTGGCCATTAGCGTCATCCTTTTTGAAGGTGGCCTAACGCTCAAGAGAGCTGAAATATCCAATGTGGGGCCCGTGATCACCAAGCTGATAACCGTAGGCACCATTGTAACCTTTTTTGGCGCCGGTGTCGCGGCCCATTATATTTTTGGCCTCTCATGGCAGATTTCCTTTTTGTTCTCTGGACTGATCATTGTAACCGGCCCGACGGTAATTACCCCGATTTTAAGGAACATTCCCTTAAAAAAGGATGTTTCTGCCGTTTTAAAGTGGGAAGGTATCCTAATCGACCCTATCGGAGCGTTGGTTGCTGTATTGGTTTTTGAGTTTATCAGTGTGGGAGAGGGGCAGGCCTTTACCCAGACCGCTTTGGTGGAGTTTGGAAAGATCATCCTTTTTGGGACCACCTTCGGATTCACCTTTGCGCATGCGTTGGCCTTTGCCATCAAAAGGGATTTTATTCCGCATTATTTGCTGAACGTGGTTTCCCTTTCAACAGTGCTATTGGTGTATGTGGAATCGGACCTATTTGCCCACGAATCGGGACTATTGGCCGTTGTGGTCATGGGCATGGTGATGGGGAATATGAACCTGCCGAACCTAAAGGAACTACTCTATTTTAAGGAATCATTGAGCGTACTTTTGATTTCCATTCTCTTTATCCTGCTGGCGGCCAATATCAACATCAGTGATATGGAGTTGATCTACAATTGGAACACAGTCATCCTTTTTGCGGTCATTGTTTTTCTCATTAGGCCCATAGGGGTGTTCCTGAGTTCGCAAGGGTCCAATTTAAAGTTCAACGAAAAACTATTTATCGGTTGGGTTGGGCCTCGAGGAATCGTTGCGGCCGGTATTGCTTCCCTTTTTGGTTCAAAACTGATGCAACGGGGGGAACCCGGAGCCGAATATATTACCCCTTTGGTATTCATGATCGTGTTGGGAACGGTACTTTTGAATGCCACCACCGCCCGTGTATTCGCAAAATTAGTGGGAGTGTTTCTAAAGAAGTCCGAAGGTATTTTGATTATCGGTGCTTCCAGACTCTCTAGATTGATAGGGAACTACCTTAGAAAGAACAATAGGCACGTGGTGTTGATAGACAACAACCAAAACAATGTGGACAAGGCCAAAAAACTGGGCTTGGAAGCTATAACGGCCAATATTTTTTCCGATACGCTAACGGATAACATCGAGCTCAACGATATGGGTTATTTGATGGCATTGACCGGCAATTCGGACATCAACAAATTTGCCATCAAAAAATTCCAAAGGCAATTTGGTGAAAATGGAGCTTTCCGCTTGGTGAATACTGAGGAGGTAAACGATCCTGATAACAATCCGAAGGAGGGGCTATTTTCACACACGGACGATTTTATCCAGTTAATGGACACGGTTCGCAAGCATCCTACCATCCACGAAATTGAACTGGAGGACAAAGAACATTACGACAAGCTTATCGACATTACCTACGAAGACCGCGATATTGTACCCTTATTTACCAAATCCCCTGATGGCAGTATTGAGATCATCCCTGCAAACAGCAAGGACTTTACACCCAAAGGGGAAGGCTACAAGCTGGTGTACCTTGGCAAAATATTGGAAAATGACGAAGAAGAGTCAGAAGAGCCTACAGAGGAGGATTAATCGTTCAATTTAAGAACGGCCATAAAGGCTTGCTGTGGTATTTCCACATTACCTACTTGGCGCATCCTCTTTTTACCCTTTTTCTGCTTCTCCAACAGCTTGCGTTTACGCGATATATCTCCACCGTAACACTTGGCGGTCACGTCCTTTCTCAAGGCTTTGATGGTTTCCCTTGAAATGATCTTGGAACCGATGGCGGCCTGGATCGGAATATCGAACTGTTGCCTTGGGATGAGTTCCTTTAGTTTTTCGCACATCTTTTTACCAATGTGATAGGCATTGTCAAAGTGAACCAATGCAGAAAGCGCGTCGACGGGTTGCGCATTCAGCAGGATGTCCACCCGCACCAATTTGGATGTGCGCATGCCAATAGGCGAATAATCAAAAGAGGCATATCCTTTGGAAACCGTCTTTAAACGGTCATAAAAATCAAAAACGATTTCAGCCAAGGGCATATCAAAGATCAACTCGACCCGCTCGGTGGTCAAATAGGTCTGGTTAACGATTTGTCCACGTTTTTCAATACAGAGCGACATCACATTGCCCACAAAGTCGGCCTTGGTGATAATGGTCGCCTTGATATAGGGCTCCTCTACCCGGTCAATGGTAGATGGGTCCGGTAGATCGGAGGGATTGTTAACGATAATGGGTTTTTCATCACCTTTGGTGGTGTAGGCGTGGTAGCTTACGTTAGGCACCGTAGTGATCACGGTCATATCGAACTCGCGTTCCAAACGCTCTTGGATGATTTCCATATGCAACATACCCAAGAATCCACAACGAAAACCGAAGCCCAGAGCAGCACTACTTTCTGGGGTAAAGACCAGCGAAGCATCATTCAATTGCAATTTTTCCATGGAAGACCGCAAATCCTCAAAATCTTCAGTGTCTACGGGATAGATTCCAGCAAAAACCATGGGCTTTACATCCTCAAAACCACTGATGGGGTTTTTGGTAGGGTTGGCCGAATCGGTGATGGTATCACCCACTTTTACCTCGCGTGCATCTTTTATACCGGTGATCAAATAGCCCACATCCCCTGTCGAAATCTTGTTTTTGGGATGCTGGGTCAGTTTTAGGGTACCAATTTCGTCTGCTTCGTAGGATCTTCCCGTAGCGACGAATTTAATTTTTTGGCCTTTGGTGATTTCTCCGTTTACTACCCTAAAATAGGTTTCCACTCCTCTAAAAGGATTATACACGGAATCAAAAACAAGTGCTTGCAACGGTTCGTCGCGGTTTCCTTTTGGTGGGGGAATACGGTCGATGATCGCCGTTAATATTTCTTCAATACCCAAACCTGTTTTGGCACTGGCTGGAATCACCTCTTCCGGCTTGCAGCCCAATAGGTCCACAATATCATCGGTCACTTCTTCGGGATTGGCACTGGGAAGGTCCACTTTATTGAGCACGGGGATAATCTCCAAGTCGTTTTCCAACGCCAAATAAAGGTTGGAAATGGTCTGCGCCTGAATACTCTGGGCGGCATCTACCACCAAAAGCGCTCCTTCGCAGGCCGCAATGGAACGTGACACTTCGTATGAGAAATCGACGTGTCCGGGAGTGTCGATCAGGTTGAGGACATACTTTTCACCGTTGTGCTCGTAATCCATTTGAATGGCGTGGCTCTTAATGGTTATTCCACGTTCGCGCTCCAGGTCCATGCTGTCGAGCAATTGGTCCTGTTTCTCGCGTTCGGTCACCGAGCCGGTAAAATCCAACAAACGGTCGGCCAAGGTACTTTTACCGTGGTCAATATGTGCAATGATGCAAAAATTCCTGATCTTCTCCATAACAATAATAAGATACCCTAAAAAAGGGATTTTATCAACTGCAAATATAATTGTTTTACATACCCATAAAGGGTTTTTTATCAATAAGAAAATAAGGGGCTATTTAGCTCAAAAATAATTTCTTAGATTTGAGGTTCAACCCAAACCTCTAATGAAGAACCTCACCACCGTACTTATATGGGTGCTCCTATCCTTAGGTGGCGCTTATGGCCAAACCTTTAAGATTACCGGAAAGGTGGTGGACGAGCAGAACCAGGTAATACCTTACGCCAATATTTTGTTGTTAAAGGCTACGGATTCCACCTTTGTTCAAGGAAGTTCGGCCAATGAGCAAGGCTTTTTTGAGCTTTTGCAAGTCGAGCCCAACCTGTATCTGCTGCAAGCGAGTTATGTGGGCAGGGGCTCCGAACCCAGAGCATTGGATATTAAAAAGGACGTATCCCTCGGCGCTTTGATCATTCCCATGGAGAGCAATGAATTGGATGAGGTCGTGGTCACGGCTCAGCGCCCCAAACTCCAACGATTGCCTGACAGACTGGTCTTTACGGTGGAAAACACAGTGGTTTCGCAGGGAACCTCATGGGACATCCTTAAAAATACGCCCGGCGTTATCGTCAATCAGGATAATTTGATGATACGCGGCCAAAATGCCACGGTCTACCTCAACGATAGAAAGGTACAGCTTTCAGGGCAGGAGGTTCAGGATCTGCTGCAAGGGCTTTCGGGAACCAACATCAAGTCGGTGGAAGTGATAGCCAATCCACCCGCCCGCTATGATGCCGAGGGTGGACCGATTTTGAACATTGTCACCAGCAAAAACATTGTTCCCGGCTATAAGGGCAGTGTAAATGGAACCTTCACCCAGGCGGTATTCCCAAAGTACAGTATCGGGACGAGTCATTATTACAAAACGGATAAACTCAATCTGTTTGCCAATTACACCATCAACCCCCAAAAAGAGGTCAATAAAACCAAAAAGGGCATCAATTTTATCGATGATACCAATTCGATTTTCTCCGTTTGGGACACAGATTACAATCAAACGGACCGCTCGCAGTCGCAAAATGCCAGTTTTATCCTCGATTATGATTTTGATGACCGCAATAGTCTCAATCTGACCTCCAACCTGTTGTTCAATCTGGACCAAGAGCAACAGACCCTGCTCAGGAACGAAATCAGCAATGCGCAGGCTGAGTTGGATTCGACCTTCACCACCCAGAACAATGCCAACATGGACAATACCAACTTGGCCTTTGACCTTACTTACGTGCACAAACTCAAAAAACCCGGTGCGCAAATTCGGGCCAACGGTCATTACACCTATTTTAACGGGGAGACGTTCCAACGATTGGCCTCCGATTATTTTGATGCGGACGGCACCTTTTTAAGAGATTTTGGTTTTGATTCGGAAACCGACCAAAACATTCAAATTTTTACAGGACAAATCGACTACGCTACGCCCATCGGAAATGCCTCTTTTGAATCGGGATTGAAATATTCATCGATATATTCCGAAAACAAGCTCGATTTTTTCAATTTCAACGGTTCGAGCAATACGGTGGATGCCTCCCTATCGGACGAGTACACCTATGACGAGAAAGTCTACGCCGCATATTTGAGCTTTGTGAAGAATTGGGAAAAATGGTCCATGAAATTGGGTGTGCGCGGTGAGTTGACACAGGCAGAAGGCATTTCGGAGACCTTAGATCAGGTAAATACGCAGGACTTTTTTGAGCCCTTCCCTTCTCTGTACCTGCTTTACTCGCCATCGGACAAGCATAGCTTTTCCTTTGATTATGGAAGAAATATTAACCGACCCAAGTACAACGACCTGAATCCTTTCCGATTTTTTTACAACGAAAACGACTTTGAGGAAGGAAATCCGGGGTTGAGGCCAAGTTTTAGCAATAACTTCAACTTCAACTACACGCTCAACAGTGAGTACTTCTTTGATGTCTACTATCGCGATAACGGCCGGAACATAGCCTATTTGGTATTTCAGGATAATGAGAACCAAACCTTGGTAGAGTTGAAACAGAACGTACTGGAAAGCAAATCCTACGGATTGGATTTTACCTTGAGCAAGTCCATTTTGAATCCGTGGTTCCTGTACGCCTATACTTCGTTGTTTCATGAAGAGGAAACATTTTTGGCCGAGGAAAGCGGCAATGTACCCTTCACCAACGAGGTGAATGGGGTCTACGCTTATTTGGGCAATTACTTGACCCTTTCCAAAGATGGAACCTTTACCGGGGAAGTCGCCGCCACCTATGTATCGCAATTTCTCTTTGGCTCTTACGTGTCCGATGAGCAGTTTAATTTGACGCTTGGCCTTCGCAAGACCTTGTTTGACAATAAGATAGTGCTTTCACTTGCCGCAGAGGATATCTTGGAGCAGTATGTGCCCACCTATCGTTCGCAATACCTGAATCAGGACAATTTTTATCGTAGACGCCCCGAAACACAGTTCATCCGTTTTGGATTCACCTATAATTTTGGGAACTTTAGGTTGGAGGATAACCAAAGAGGTATCGACAAAAACGAACGCGACCGACTGCAATCGCAGAACTAAGTTTGGATTTGCCGCCTATTTTGTACTTTTGCAGTCCAAAAAACAAAGGATTTGCCAAAAATTGGAAACATAGAACTACCTGATTTTCCGCTTCTTCTAGCTCCTATGGAGGATGTGAGCGACCCTCCCTTCCGAAAATTGTGCAAGGAGCAGGGTGCCGATGTGGTGTATACGGAGTTTATCTCTTCGGAAGGATTGATCAGGGACGCCGCCAAAAGTGTCATTAAACTCGACATTTACGAAAAAGAGCGGCCCGTAGGCATCCAAATTTTTGGCGCCGAATTGGATTCCATGCTCCAAGCCGTCGATATTGTGGAAAAATCAAACCCCGACATTATCGACATCAATTTTGGCTGTCCCGTAAAAAAGGTGGTCTGTAAAAATGCAGGGGCCGGTATTTTGCGCGACATTCCTTTGATGGTCAAACTCACCGAAGAAATTGTAAAGCGAACCAAATTGCCCGTTACTGTAAAAACACGATTGGGATGGGACAATAATTCCATTAAAATTGTTGAGGTAGCAGAGCGCTTACAGGACGTTGGGATACAGGCCATTTCCATTCACGGACGTACCCGGGTACAGATGTACAAGGGCGAAGCCGACTGGAAACCCATTGCCGAGGTGAAGAATAACCAACGTATGCACATTCCGGTATTTGGCAACGGGGATGTGGATACGCCAGAAGCCGCAGTGAAAATGCGCGACGTATTTGGACTGGACGGAGCCATGATCGGCAGGGCAAGCATCGGTTATCCATGGTTCTTTAATGAGGTGAAACACTACTTTAAAACAGGGGAGCATTTAGCACCCCCCTCCATGCCGGAACGGGTGGATGCTGCCCGTAGGCACTTACAGATGGCCATTGACTGGAAAGGGGAAAAACTGGGCGTTTTTGAAACCCGTAGGCACTACACCAATTATTTTAAGGGCATACCTCACTTTAAGGAATACCGCATGAAAATGGTGACCAGTGACGATGCCGCCGATGTTTTTGCCGCTTTTGATGAGGTAGAGGAGAAGTTCGGCGATTTCCAGTTTGCTTAAGCGGAAATCAATTTTTCGTTGATTCGGCTGCTCGCGATTTTTGAGGAGATAAAGCCCAATACCACAATCGTTCCGATAACAATCAATACATTAATGACATTGAACTCTACGGGATAAGCCAGGGTAGGTGTAATCTTCAACCAACCGAATGCCAATTGTGATCCAATCAGAAGTGTACCGATCAACACACCGATCAATCCACCAAAGGAAGTGACCAAGATGCCTTGGATAAAATAAATACGCCTCAGTTCTTTAATGGTGGTTCCCAAGCTGTACAGTGTTTTGGAATTTTGTTGTTTGTCCAAAATCATCATTATAATGGCACCGACCACATTGAAAAGGGCAATGATCAATACCAAAGTAAAAATCAAATAGGTGGCCAAATTTTCGGTGTTCAGCATCCGATATAGTGAGGTATTTTGCTCCCTACGCGTTAAAACGGACACCTTATCGCCCAAGACTTCCATTATGGCGTTACGGACATCATCCGCAGAGGCCTTTTTCATCAATTTAAAATTGATGCCGGAAACCTCGGTAGAGTCCTTTTGCAGCAGCTCTTGCACAATGGGGAGTTGGGCAAACACATACTTTTTATCCAAGCTTTCTTCCACGGCATACACCCCGCTTACCACTAGGGCCAAATCATCATACGGTTTGGCATTGAGGCCTTGTTGGGAAAAGGACCCTTCGCCCGGTTTGGGCACCAGGACCTCCATTGCCGTGCGGTTGTTCATCGGAACGCCCAGCAAATTATAGATACCGATACCGATGACGCCATTATAGACATCCGAACCCCAATTCCCAAAAATCAGGGTACTGTCGACCCCAGTAACGGCTCGGTAATGCTCATCCACTCCTTTAATGTAGGCGATGGTACTTTTCTCTTTATAGGTAAGGTAGGCCCGCTCTTCCAATTCTTTGGAATAATTGGCCAGTCCCTCGATGTTGGCAAGGGCCGATTCTTCATCCGCGGAAACGGAAAAATGCTTCCCGATGGTGGGCGAAGCCTTTAAATCGGGATCAAAGGTGTTGGAAAAGGAAAGGCTGAAGGTCCGTAGCCCTGCAAAAGCGGAAAGGACGATAAAAAGTGCAGCGGAACCGATCACAATCACCAAAAAAGTGATAAAATTGATGATGTTCACCGCATTCTGGCTGCTTTTGGAACGCAAGTAGCGCTTTGCGATATACAGGGGAAAGTTCAAAATTAGGATTTCTTGCGTTTGTCGAGCAGATCCCTATTCTCGATAGGGTTTTCCTCTCGCTTCAGCGATTTCTCGATTCCTTCGATGTACTCCAACGAATCGTCCAGATAAAAGTTGAGCTCCGGCACACGACGTAGTTGGTGCTTGGTGCGCTGGGCCAGTTCGTATCGGATGGCTACTTGGTTTTCTTTGATGCCTTCCAACAATTCCTTGGCGCCTTTGTTCGGAAAAATGCTGACATATACCTTGGCCAAGGACAGGTCTACGGTCACGGAAACCTTGGACACCGAGATCAAAGTTCCCTTAAGACCACCGTCAGTCGCGGCACGTTGTAGGATATCGGCCAAATCCTTTTGAATGATTCCCGCTATTTTTTTCTGTCTTTGTGTTTCCTCCATACTGCAAAAATAAGCGAATTAATGACTAACGTCACAGGATTAACCATTTACAGTGCGTAATTTTGAAAAAAGCTGCGTATTTTAAAGCTATGGATACTTCTATGGACAAAATTGAACACATCGGCATTGCCGTAAAGGATTTAGAGGCTTCCAACGCCCTGTTTGCCAAACTTTTTGGGGTGCCTCATTATAAAGTAGAGGAAGTGGCCTCGGAAGGGGTAAAGACCTCCTTCTTTAAATCGGGACCCAATAAAATTGAACTGTTGGAGGCCACAAAACCGGATAGCCCCATTGCCAAGTTTGTAGAGAAAAAAGGGGAAGGCATTCACCATATCGCATTTGCAGTGGAGGACATTGTTTCGGAACTGGAGCGATTGAAAGGTGAGGGCTTTGTGGTGTTGAACGAAACCCCCAAAAAAGGGGCGGACAACAAGTTGGTGGCTTTTTTGCACCCAAAGGGCACAAATGGCGTTTTGGTGGAGCTATGCCAAGAAATAAAAGAGGGCTAGCGGGAAAACCTTGCGCTGTAGAAAAATAAACACTAATATTGCATCCGCAAAATGCGGTCCTATAGCTCAGTTGGTTAGAGCACCTGACTCATAATCAGGTGGTCCCTGGTTCGAGCCCAGGTGGGACCACAAAAAGCCCCCTCGGTTAGGGGGCTTTTTTTATGTTGAGACTGAGCTTTTGCCACTCCGACTTGAAAGAAATTTCTGAAGGCATCTGTTCGGAATACTTAAATAATGTGCTATCTTTAGGGATAGTGATTCGCGCTAGAAACATTATCGTATTCCCCTTTCTTTTGATTCTGTCCGTTGTCGCCCTTGGACAAGATGCGGCAAAAGCAGATTCGGAAGCCCCTCCATTGCTTGAAAATATCCATCTACATTTGAACAAAACGGCTTTTTTCAAAGGAGAACATCTTTGGTTTAAAGCGTACGTGAAAGACCAACGCCAACATTTGCCCTCTTCAACTACAACGAACTTACATGTTGGCATTTTTTCTAAGGAAGGAAAGGCTTTACAAAAGAAAATGCTCCTTGTAAACAATGGTATTTCCTATGGTGATTTTTCCATTGATTCCACCTTTGTTGAAGATTCCTATACGTTGATGGCATGGACCAACTATATGAAAAACTTTGAGTCGGCCACTCCGTTTCTTCAACAGATCAAGATTGTTGGGAAGACCAAGCAAATGAGCCAGGGCAAGGGTGATTTGACAATTCTAGTTCACCCTGAAGGACAACAGATCATTGCAGATGCATACAACAGTGTTGGTTTTACGGTTGTTGATGGGCATAGGCGTCCTATACAAACTAACGACATTTATCTGTTGACCGAAAGCGGCAAACAAATTCAGTCGGATATTCAAACAAACGAGTTGGGCCAAGGCAGGTTTGGCTTTTTTGCCGACCCCAACGAATCCTATTTTTTAAAAATTAAAGGAATAAAAGGGCTTTGGACAACACATCAATTGGAAATTGAACCACATCAGGGAATTGGAATAAGCGTGGACAATACGGCAAAAGATGTGGTGGTGATACGTCCCAAAAGGTCTAAACCAAGCTTATATGTAAAAGATGGGACAAGATTTTCGATGGCAATTTTTAATCATACGGACGGCACCTACATGCATCGTTATGAAATCGACCCCAACAACACGCCCATTTCCATTGGCCGCAATCAAATCCCAAGCGGAATCAATACGGCGGTCATTTTGGACGAAGATATGAGCCCCGTATCACAACGAATGTTTTTCAACAAACAAAGTTTGGATAAAAAGCCACATTCGGTAAATATCAGTTATTGCTTGACCCAAAACCAAGACTCTCTTCAGATAGACCTGATGCTGCCAGAAGGAAATGAACAAGCCAATCTAAGCATATCGGTACTTCCGGTGGAATCAAGAGCATATTACCCTAACAATTCGATAAGTTCATCCTTTTGGGTACAACCTTACCTTAAGCAGCAGTTTGTTGATGGCAGGTATTTTTTTGAAGGCGCAGACCGTTCCAGGGACTATCAAATGGATACGAGGTTGCTCATGGAAGGCAGCCAAAAATTCGGCGAACTTATGGGCAAAGACCTTAACGAAAACATCACCTACGAATTTGAAGAAAGCATAGCCTTCAGCGGTAAAATTTTGGATGCCGACCTCAAAAGTGAAAAACAGGTTTCGATAATGTCCCAAACGTTCGGCACGGTCAATTTCTTTGATCTTTCATCAAACAAGAACTTTGGGGGGAGACTTCCCTTATTCGAGAACGACTCGGTCTTGGTCAGTGTTTTGGACGAAAAGGGAAAACTCAGAAAGCCAAAAGCAGAACTAAATTTCGATCATCATCGTTTGGATACTTTTAATTATTCCAAATGGTTGGCCAAAGAAAACCAAATTGAACAAGAACCCGCGCTTTTAAAAATAGGGGAAGACCTAGACCTGACCGATAGAACGATATCGCTTGATGAGGTAGTAGTTTCGGAAAAGATAAAGGAGAATACCAAATTCCAGATAACCACCGAAATAGAAGCTAGAATCATTGATAAAAAAGCCTTAAGCCAGCACAACTCTTTTATAAGTTATATTCAAAAATTGGGCTTTCAGATTCGGCCGAATGTTCAAGAGGGAGGTATTAGCGTTTACGTTTTTAACGCTCCGGGCATCGCGCGGGTGCCCGTTTCGATTGGGGGAGTTCCCGCCAATCCGGGAGAACTTGTTTCAATGCCACTTTCATCCATAGCATCAATCGTTTATAATAAGTACGTTATGCCTCATCAAGGGCCTTTTATTGCGTTGTCTTTACGATACGACTATGATGAATTGTATGGCAGGGAGGCGCGTTTCACAAGTTTTGCGATTCCTAAAGGGTTCAATCGTCCTCAAGCTTATTTTACCCCCAATTACCCGGATTATAGTTCATTTTTGTACAAAAGATATGGCGCTATTTGGTGGGAAAGTCAAGTTAAGGTCAGCTCGGAGGTACCACATTCAATCACGGTTCCCCTCAACGAACAACAGGAGGTCAAAGTAATTATCGAGGGGATGTCGACCCAAGGGCTGTTGTACCACACCGAACAGACCTGCAGTCCGTTTGTGAACGTTGAATCTTCCAACGAGTAGGATTAAATACCTTCAGAGACTTTAGACCATGCAACCCCCAAATCCTAAGAATTCACTAATTTGCTACAAAGGACCAACGCATGTTCACCACCGAGCAAAAACTCAAGGAACGCATCAAGGAACTGACTTGTCTGTACGAGGTGACCTCGCTTATCGTCAATTGCGATTATGATGACATGGAAACGGCGCTACTGGGCATTGTGCAGTGTTTGGAACGGGCCTGGCAGTTCGACACCGATACCTATGTGCAGCTATCCACCCCCGAATACCACATTAAAACGAGGGAAAAAGGAGATGCCTACGTGTTTTTGGAGTCGGCCATAACGGTGTTCAATAAACCCAAGGGCGTTATCAAGGTCGGGTATCCCTCCCCCCAATATAAGCTCAAGGATTTTTTGGAGGAGGAGCAGCAGCTGTTGGACAATGTTTGCCTAAAGGTGGGCAACTTGTTGGAGCGGAAGGAAATCAAGGAAAAAGAAGAGCAGATCCGCCGACAGGTAGAACAATCGGACAGACTTAGGATCTTGGGTGAGATTACGGCCGGAATCGCGCATGAGCTGAACACACCCCTGGCCAATATTTTGGGCTTTACCGAGTTGTTGCAGGAACGTATCGGCGATGATGCACAGGCGCTCAAAGATTTGGACAAGATCATGACCAATGCCATATTTTCGCGCGAAGTGGTGAAAAAATTGATGTTTTTCGCCTGCGAAATGCCCGAAACCCGCGAAGTCATCAATGTGGTGGAGGTGGTCGAGGAGGCGATTACCATGTTGCGTACCACGCTTCGCCAAAGCCAAGTGGCCTGTACCTTTGAGCATTCCAAGGATACTGTTGAACTGCGTATCGATAAAATTCAGCTCACCCAAGTGGTGTTTAATCTGGTTATGAATGCTATTTACTTTTCACCGCCACAGAGTACCATTTCCGTTCTCTTATCAACCAAAAACGATAAGGTGGTGCTGACCCTTTCGGACGAGGGTCCAGGCATCCCAAAGGAGTCCATACCCCATATTTTTGACCCGTTTTTTACCACCAAGCCCGTTGGGGAAGGTTCGGGATTGGGGCTAAGCGTGGTGCACGGCATTGTGCAAAGCCACCAAGGCAGCATCGAGGTGGCCCAAAATACGCCAACAGGCACTATCTTTACCTTGCAATTCCCTAAAAAATAACCACTTTGCTAAAAAAGGAAAACATCTTGCTGGTCGATGACGATATCGACATCCTCGAATTGTTGCAGCGTCATTTAAAATCGTTGGACTATCATACCTACAAGGCCGTTTCGGTAAAGGAGGCTCTCTATATCCTAAAGGATACCGAAATTGATTTGTTGGTAACCGATATCAATATGCCAGAAATTGATGGGCTGGAATTGGTCAAATATGTGACCGAGCATTATCCCGACATGCCCAAATTGGTGGTAACGGGCTTTCCATCCGCAGAAGATGCATCCAAAGTCATAAAACATGGGGCAACAGATTATTTGACCAAGCCCTTTACCAAGGTGGAGTTGGAAACCGCCGTAAAAAGGGCGTTTGCCAATAAACAAAGCCGTAAACTGGATACCTCACGGCCCCAACCTGCCAATTTCAAGGGCTACGGCGACATGATCGGTGCCTCACCAAGCTTCCAAAAAGTGACCCAAATCATTGATCGGGTCAAGGACAACAGGGCCACGGTATTGGTTAGTGGCGAGAGCGGAACCGGAAAGGAACTAGTGGCAAGGGCCATTCACTATTCGGGCAAATTTGCGCGAGCGCCCTTTATTGCCGTGAACTGTGGCGCCATTCCAGAAAACCTGCTCGAAGCCGAGCTTTTTGGCTACACCAAAGGCGCCTTTACGGGAGCCAACGAAAACAGGGACGGCTTTTTCCAAGCGGCACAGAACGGAACCATTTTTTTGGATGAAATTGGAAACGCCCCTTTGGGCGCGCAAAACCGATTGCTGCGGGTACTACAGGAAAAAGAGGTGACCAAAGTGGGTTCACAAAAGGCAGAGAAATTGGAAGTCCGGGTAATCGCCGCCACTAATAGCGACTTGGAGGAACTCATCCGCAAGAAAACCTTTCGGGAAGATCTTTTTTATCGATTATCGGTTGTGACCGTTGAGGTGCCGCCGCTGAGGGAGCGACCTTCGGATATTCCGCTGCTGGTGGAGCAATTTCTCCAAAAGTACGGGCTAGAGTACAAAGACCGATTTGTTCGGATTTCGAATGAAGCCTTAGAGGTCTTGAAACGCTATTCGTGGCCGGGCAATATTCGGGAACTGGAAAATGTGGTGCAGCGGGCCGTGATTATGTGCGATGGCGAAATCACATTGCAGCATCTGCCCGATGTGCTCAAGTACAAAATCGATTTCCCTAAAAAGGGATTCAAAACACTCCAACAAAAAGAAAAGGAATACATTGAGGAAGTACTGCTCTTCACCCAAGGCAATAAGACCAAGGCAGCTGAAATTTTGGGTATCAACCGGAAAACTCTACGGGAAAAGCTCAAATAGCACCGATACAAATATACCCGACCGGTACAATTTTATCCAGCACCACTGGCACGGTTTTTTATTCAAGACCATACAAAATACTTGAAAATCAGATAGTTGTTAGTTTGTTTTCAAACCAAGGACCTTACATGGCACAGCATTTGCCTTACTTCTACAAAATGATGGGACCTTGTGCCGACGTCCCTTCCGTTAATTGCTGAAAATGAAATACGGAAGCCTTATCATGGAGAAAAAAGATTACGTAACGCTAAAACGAATACTGAACTTTCACAAGTATTACGATGATTATGCGCATCAAGATGCCCTGGAGCAGTTGGCGGAGCGTATTGAAAAGGCTTTGGTGGAAGATGCAGTGGATATTCCGGATGATGTGGTGCGACTGAACTCGAAAGTTACCGTGGAGTTTATCGATGGTGCTCGGCAAACCTTTCAATTGCTTCCTTCGACAAAAGGCAACACCAAGGAAGGCACTGTTTCCGTAGTGAGTGCTTTAGGGGCCAATCTGGTAGGGCTGGCCGTGGACGATCAAGTGAAAATGGGGAATCCATCCGATATAAAATCCTTTAGGATTGTGAAGGTGACACCATCACACCAGTTGACCTCTGGCATAGATTTATGAAATGATAGTATAAAAATGAATGGGAACCCCACAGGATGAACACTCAGTTTAAGGGTCTTAGGCGCACAAAGGTTAATGTGGCCCCAAGACATCGAACAAGAAGAATTAAGTTTTTTATAGTTGATTTGATGATGAATTCCGCCCAGTCAAAAGCATTGAGGTTTGCTCCTTAATGAATGAATGGTTAGCTTACAACTGGGCGGATGCATCAAACTGAGCATATGGCCATAAAAACCTAACATCATGTCAAATATTACCACCATTAGACAACGTATCCATGCCGGCTTTGTACTTGCAGTAGCATTTTTGCTGGTTTTGGCCTCCAATCGTTTGAACAACCGGAATTTTTCTGCCGTAGAACATGGGGTGGATTCTGTTTTTGAAGACCGATTGGTGGTGCAGGAATACATTTACCGTTTGAGCAATCTGTTCCACAAAAAGGAGCTCTTTTTGGCAAATGGCAAGTTGGGGAACCAAGAAATCCCCGAAACACCTACCATCGAAAGTATTTTGGTCGATTTTGGGAATACAGAGTTAACGCGGGAAGAATCCCGGTATTTGGAAAGTTTAAAAAAGAACTATACGACCCTGCAAGGTTTGGAAGCCAATCATGCTGAATATGACGAGCCCAAAAAGGAAATGATTGCCGTGTTGCACCGCATCGGCGAAAACTTGGATGCACTCTCCGAAGTACAGCTCGATGAGGGCAAACTGCTCACCGAACAATCCAAAAGGTCACTGGGCATGAACCAGCTGCTTTCAACAATCGAAATTGTATTTTTGATCATTATCGGAATCCTATTTCTGATTATTGTTTTTAAGAAGGATAGGCCAGAAATGGAGGTTGTGGGAGATGACTCTCAGGATTTCAGATAATATCCAAAATGGAATGGGAGATTCCATTAAAAACAAAATCATCACCCTTTTTTTTGCCCCATAAAGCTTGCGCAATCGGTGCATTGGCCGAAATGCAATACACCTTTTCCTCCCCAGAAGTAAAAAGCCCTGCCGAGATGGCAACAAAATAGTTGGCCATACTGGTCCTTATCAAAGACCCCAAACGAATGTAGTCTGTTTGTTTGTCGATATCAATTTTGCGGAGTACCGCGCGTATGGCATCCACTTCCTGTAGTTGTTGGCCCAATTTTTCCTGTTCCAATTGCACCATGGCCCGGCCCGTTTCGTGCTTGTCCTCAGCCGTGTTCTTGGTTTCGGAATCCAAGGATTCATGGAGCTCATCGCTCTGTCTTTTAAGGCGGGCGGCCCTATCGTCCACCTGTTTCCAACAAAATTGCAAAAGGTCTTTTTTCATCACGTTGCTATTAAGCAAAGGTAAGTCGGAAAACGGTTTCTTTAGCAGGAGTTGAACGTACTTGAATGTTTCCGCCGTGGAGCTGCATAACCCTTTTGGATAGACTTAATCCAATGCCCGTTCCCTCACTTTTGGTGGTGAAGAAGGGCACAAAAATTTCGTCCATTACCTCGGGCGGGATGCCAGGGCCATTATCTATCACATCAATAAATTTAGAGCCGTTTTCATCGGTTCCGGCCACTATCAGCACCTTACCGTTTTCGGTGTTTTCCACAGATTGCAATGCGTTTTTCGCCAAATTGATCAATACTTGGGAAATCTGTTTTTCATCAATATAAAATTCAAGGTTTTCTGGATTGCAGAGCGTTTTAAATGCACTGTTGCCATCGGTGAGCCGAGCGGACATAAGCACATCTATCTTATCCAGAAGTGCTTTCCCTTTTACAAGGATTTTGTTGGGGTCCGGTACATGCAGCAGACTTCTATAGGATTGCACAAAATCCATCAAATCGCCACCTTGTTCCTTGATCACCTCCAAGCCTTTGAGCGTATTTTTTATCTGGCTCTCTTCCAATTCCTCCAAGGGCGTGATCTTGCTTCCCTTGCGATAATATTTGATGATGGAGTCGGATATTGAGGTAATCGGGGTAATAGTGTTCATAATTTCATGCGTGAGCACCCGGATAAGACGCACCCAAGACTCGGTTTCCTTTTCGTCCAGTTCCTTGTGAATATCCTGTGCCACCACCAATAGCAGCTCCTGCCCGTCCAGTTTTAAGGGCGACGACTTCAAGGCCAATTGGGTCTGTTCCCTTTCGTTGGACAGTTGAAACAGCTTTCGCTGAAAGGGTTTAAAATCCCTGAAGATCTCGTAGAGTTTTTCATCTACCTGTTTTAGCTGTTTGATGTGGTTGAGGGGCGTGTAGTCCAATAACTGCTCCAAGGTGGGGTTGGCAAAGAGGATGTGTCCTTTTGCGTTAAAGGTCATAATCCCGATACTGGCCTGCTTCAAAATTTCCTGATAGTATTGTTCCCGTATCTGCAACTGCAAATGGACCTCATGGATTAAGCCGTTCACCCGGTTCAGGCTACGGTTGAGTTCCTTAAAGGACTCTATGGTAACGCTCTCAGGAAAGCGTAAGGTAAAATCTTCGTTCTTGATGGCATCAAAAAAGTAGGCAATCTTTCTATTGGTCCTATTGATAAAGGTGATTAGGGAAAACACCTGTATTACCAAGGCAAGCGCACAAACCCCCATGGAAAAGTACCAAAGGTAAGCCAATGAAAAGGCCATGGCTATGGCGGTAAGTGTGAGAAACACGACGCGGACAATGAGCTGGATGTAAAAATTTCTGCTCGCCATCAGTCGTTCTTTTTCTTCAACTTGTTGTAGAGTGTTTGCCTCGAAATGCCCAATTGTTCGGCCGCGGCACTGTAATTGCCCTCGTTTTGTTCCAATGCCCTAAGAATCATCTGTTGCTCCATTTCATTTAGGGTCATGGGCTCACTGTCCATGGATTGCAGGGGCTTGGCATGCAATAAAAAATCGGAGGGTTTTAGCACACTGCCGTCAGAGAGGATTACGGCACGTTCCATGGTATGCTGCAATTCCCGTATGTTTCCGGGCCAAGGGTACTCCATCAGCTTTTCTTGGGCCAATTGGTTCATCCGCAAACCGCTTTTATCGTATTTATGGGCAAACTTTTTCAGGAAAAAATCAGCAAGCACCAAAATATCATCATCACGTTCTCGCAAAGGCGGCACTTCTATGTGGATGGTGTTGATGCGGTACAGCAAATCCTCCCGGAACAGTCCATCGGCAACCATTTGCTCCAGATTGCAATTGGTGGCACAAATCAAACGAATATCCACATTGATAGGTTTGTTGGACCCCACCCGAACCACCGATTTATTTTGGATGGACGACAAGAGTTTGGCCTGCATTTGTAATGAAAGGTTCCCAATTTCATCCAAAAAAAGACTGCCCTGGTGGGCGGCCTCAAATTTGCCCGCCCTATCTTCCTTGGCATCGGTGAAAGAGCCTTTGGTATGCCCAAAAAGTTCACTCTCGAACAGATTTTCGGCAATGGACCCCATATCTACCCCAATAAAAACCTCGTCCTTCCGGGTAGATAAACGGTGCAGTTCCCGGGCAATCAATTCCTTTCCCGTACCGTTTTCCCCTGTAATCAAAACATTTACATCTGTCTTGGCTACCTTGGCCACTAAGTTGAGCACGGTGGTCAATGCTTTGGATTTACCAATGATGTAATTCCGCCCCTCGTTGATGACCTGCTTTAAATTGTTCTCCTTTTTCTTCAGGTTGTGGATTTCCTGTTTGGATTTTCTCAGTTCGTAGGCAGATTTTACCGTGGTCATCAAACGCTCGTTGTTCCAAGGCTTGAGCACAAAATCGGAAGCGCCTTGTTTGAGCGCCCTCACAGCAAGGTCCACCGCTCCGTAGGCAGTCATCATAATCACGGAAGTATGGGGAGACCTCTTTTTGATTTCATTGAGCCAATACAACCCTTCGTTTCCCGTATTCACCCCGGCGGAAAAGTTCATGTCCAACAACACAATGTCGATAACCTCGAGATTTGGGAAAGAGGAAATCTGGTTCGGGTTAAAAATGGTCTGTACACTTTTGTATTCAAACTGAAGGAGAATCTCCAAAGCACTCAATACGCTTTTGTTATCATCGACCACTAAAATATGGGCATCGACCATGGGTGTTTTGTTCTTGGTGATGGTTAAAACTACAAATTGCAGGGATACGCTCCGCACCACTGTAAAATATTTGGACATTTTTTGTACAAAATTTTTACACCCGCAAGAACTATTTTATAAGGAATTGCATATAAACACCTGATTATCAGGCAAAAAATATTTTGGCATAAGAATGGAAAGTAGTTTGGCACAGGAAATCACTATGAATTTAAAAACATACATAACAACATTACTTTTATTTGCATCTGCGGTGGTGTCGGCTCAGCAAGTTTGGACATTGGATGAGTGTGTGGCCTACGCCATAAAAAACAACCTCCAAATCAATGATTTTGAGCTGAACACTGACTCCAACAAGGAGTCTTATCGCCAATCTATCCGCAATCTGTTGCCCATAATCAACGGGTTTGCCGATTACAGCATAAATTTTGGTCGATCGATCAACCCAGAGAACAACAGTTTTGTGAATACTGAATTCTTCTCCAACAATTATTCCCTACAATCGTCCTTCGACCTTTTTCAGGGGTTCCAAAAAATAAACAATATCAAGGCTTCTAAGTTTTTGTACAAGGCGACCCAGGAAGAAAGCCTTCAGCAGAAGTATTTATTGGCTTTTAGGGTCATGTCTGCCTATTACGACATCCAATTTATCCAAGGGCTTATCGACATCGCGAAGGAGCAGGTACAAATATCCCAGACCAATTACGATTTGGTCAAAAAACAGGTGGAACTCGGCGTGATGGCAGGGGCCGATTTATATGAGGCAGAATCCTTGTTGTATGCGGACAGCTTAGCGTTGACCCAAAATGAGAACAGGTTGAAAGCAGCAAAGCTTACCTTGTTGCAAGCCATGAACATTGAGGGCCAAAACGATATCACATTGCAGCCTGAACTTATCGCGGCAGGTTCTTTTGAAAAGACTGAAGCCATGGTTTCGGACTCCATTTTTGTTGCCGCCAAAGATTTTATGCCGTCGATAAAAGCACAAGAATTTCGCGTAAAAGCCGCAACAAAACAATTATCGGCAACGCGAGGCGGTCTTTACCCTTCCATTAGCTTGCAGGGCGGTATCGGCACCGGATACTTTGAAACCATCAGGGACTCCTTGGGCACTACCATTCCTTTTAGGGACCAAATACGTGACAATACCTTCAAATTTATTGGGGCATCACTGAACGTTCCGATATTTAGTGGATGGGCCAGCCGTTCCCGGGTGAAGCAACAGAAAATAGCTTTGGAAAGAGCAAAGAACAATGCCAAAATTACCGAGCAGGAGCTATATCAAATTATTCAACAATTGGTGCAAGAGCACGAAGCTTTGATGGCGGAGACGGTACAAACGCAAAAGGGAATGCAGTCTCAGGCCCTTGCCTTTGCCATTGCTCAAAAACGCTACGAAAAAGGAATGATCAACGCTATCGAACTTAGGCAGTCCAAAAACTTGTTCGCAACCGCACAAAATCAAAATTTACAGGCCCAGCTTCGATTGCGGGTCAATAATAGCACACTGGATTTTTATAGAGGTCTGCCCATTTTTAATATCAACTAACAACGACCATGGATATACAATTAGAAAAGAAAAAAGGACTACAACCCAAGCATTATGGATATATCGCACTAGGGATATTATTGTTGTTTGTGGGCTATAAATTGATTTTTGCCAGCTCGGTGTCCACTTTCAGAACGGAAAAGGAACGTTTGTCGATTTCCACAGTGACCGATGGAAAGTTTGATGACTATATCACCATTAATGGCAATGTGGCCCCGATCGCAACTATTTATATGGATGCCTACGAGGGCGGAAGGGTCTCCGAAAAATTGATAGAGGAGGGCTCGATGGTCAAAAAAGGGGACATTATCCTGAAGTTGGAGAACATGGCCCTTTATGAGCAAATTTTGGCAAGTGAGAGCAATTTGGCACTCAAGCAAAACGATTTACGCTCCACTAAACTTACTTTCGATTCCCGCCAAGTGGAGGGAAGACGGTCTTTGGCCACTGCGGAATATGATTTGCAACGGTTGAAGCGGAACTACGAACAGAACGAGGAGCTGTACCAAGACGAATTGATTTCCAAAGAGGCGTATTTACTGTCCAAGGAAAACTATGAACTGGCCAAAAAGCAATATGAAATCGTGAAACTGCAGACCGAGCAGGACGATGAGCTGCGGGAAACCTCACTCAAAGGCTTGGATGCCGACTTGGATAGGATGCAAAAAACCTTGTCCATGGTGTACGAGCGTTTGGATCACTTGAACGTTCGGGCCCCTGCAGACGGACAGTTGGGCTTTTTGGACGCAGAAATTGGTCAAAATATTTTACAGGGCCAACGTATTGGACAGATCAACGTACTGACCGATTTTAAGATCGAGGCCGATATCGACGAACATTATATCGATAGGGTAAAAAGAGACCTGTCTGCAGTCTTGGAACGCAACGGCAACGAATACAAACTGCGATTGCGCAAAGTATACCCCGAGGTAAGAAACGGAAGGTTCCGTGTGGACTTGGTATTTGTGGACGACAGGCCCGAAACCATCCGTGCAGGTCAGAGTTACAATATTCGACTGCAGCTAGGCGAATCCAACGATGCTTTATTGTTGCCCAAGGGCGGTTTCTTCCAGAGTACCGGGGGCCAATGGGTATTTGTGGTCAACCCCAACGGGGACGAGGCCATCAAACGAAATGTACGTTTGGGCAAGCAAAACTCAAGATATTATGAGGTCTTGGAGGGCCTTCAACCCGGGGAACAGGTGATTACTAGCAACTACGACAGTTTTGGTGATGCGGAACGGATCGTACTCCAATGACCCGTACAATTGTAACAATCCTTAAAACAGAATAGTCTTTATAAAACAACCATCAAAAAATGATACAGATTACAAACCTTAAAAAAAGCTTCCGCACCGAGGAGGTAGAGACCTTGGCCCTCAACGGGGTGAACCTCAAAGTGGAAGAAGGCGAATTCGTGGCCATTATGGGACCGTCCGGTTGCGGAAAATCAACCTTGTTGAACATTATCGGTATGCTGGACAACCCCACTGAAGGGAGCTATAACTTTGCGGGCCACGAAGTGGGCGGACTCAAAGAAAGCCAACGCACCCAACTCCGAAAAGGAAATTTGGGCTTTGTGTTCCAGAGTTTTAACCTAATCGATGAGCTCACAGTATTCGAAAATGTGGAACTGCCCTTAATCTACCTTAAAATGAACAAGGCAGAGCGTAGGGAAAAAGTACAAAAGGTTCTCGAGCGCATGAAAATCGCCCATAGGGAAAAGCACTTTCCACAACAGCTGTCTGGAGGTCAACAACAGAGAGTGGCCATTGCCAGAGCCGTTGTGACGAACCCAAAATTGATCTTGGCGGATGAGCCTACGGGTAACCTGGATTCCAAAAACGGAATCGAAGTGATGAACCTGTTGACGGAACTTAACCAAGAGGGAACTACCATCGTAATGGTGACCCACTCCGATCATGATTCACATTACGCCCACAGGGTCATCAACCTGTTCGACGGGCAAATTGTAACGGAAAGTCAGAACAAACCATTGAAAGGCATGGTATAGGAGTTTATTCACCAGCCCTGAGCGAGTGCTGCCGAGCGCGTAGTCGAAGCAAAGGGTCAATCAAAAAACAATCAAATCAATCACATGTTCAAAAACCACCTAAATATTGCCTGGAGGACCATTAAAAAGGACAAGCTCTTCACGTTTATCAAGATTGGAGGCTTTGCCGTAGGTATTGCCGCCTGCCTTTTGATCGCTCTTTTTATCCGAAACGAAATCAGTTATGATGAGCACTATACAAAAAAGGACCAGATCTACCGGGTGGTTTTTCAAGGAGAGGTCCAAGGCGAAGTGATGAAGAGCACGCATTTTCAATTGCCCTTTGCCGATGCGCTCCAATCCAATTTTCCAGAAATCACCAAGGCGGGGAAAGTCAATACCATTGAGATTTTTGGTGCTGGCAAAAGAGGAATGCGGGTAAGTGGACAAAACGAGAACACTTTTGAAGAGAACTTTATTCTGGCCGACCAAGAGGCTTTTGATATCTTGGAAATCCAGCTGGATGAGGGCAACCCCCAAACGGCACTTTCACGACCCAGCAGTATTGTGATGTCTCGCTCCAAGGCGGATAAATACTTTCCAAACGGAGATGCCCTGCAGCAGACCATTTTTTTGGACAATGATACCTCCAAGCCTTACACGGTTACGGGAATTATGGAAGATGTGCCGGAGAACTCGCACTTAGATTTTGACTTTTTGTTGCCCATTGAGGACACCAATCAGAATTGGACCAACCAGAATTACTTTACCTACGTACTGGTAAACCCGAATACGGACATCCCGGCGTTGGAGCAGAAAATGTCCTTGATTGTCGAAAAATATATCATTCCTGCCCAAATAAAAAGAGGGCGTTCGGCCGACTTTATCGATGTGCTGAGAACAGCAGAATACAAGCTTCAACCGGTTACCGATATTTATTTGAAATCCGACCTGAAAATGCAGGATGGCCTAAAGCACGGCGACATTAAGTTTGTTTGGCTGTTTGCGGCCATTGCCATTTTTGTGCTGTTGTTGGCCATCATCAATTTCATCAACCTTTCCACCGCCAAATCAGCGAATCGGGCCAAGGAGGTGGGGTTGCGAAAAACCATCGGAGCCTTTCGCAACAATTTGGTGGGGCAGTTTCTCACGGAATCGATGATTTTCAGTATTATTTCGTTCATTTTGGGCGTTGGATTAGCTTGGGTACTTCTCCCTACCTTCAACCAAATAGCCGCCAAAAACATGGAATTGGCTTTGTCCGCATGGTGGTTTCTTCCCATCCTGCTTGTAGCCGCTCTTTTGGTGGGGGTTTTGGCAGGACTCTACCCCGCTTTCTATTTGTCGGCCTTTAGGCCCGTAAATGTATTAAAGGGAACCCTGAGCGTGGGCAGGAAAAGCGGAAGGTTGCGCAGCGGATTGGTCATATTTCAATTTACCACTTCGGTCATTTTGATTATCGGCACCTTGATCATTTATCGCCAGATGGATTTTATCGTCAGCAAAGAACTTGGCTATGATAAGGAGCGTGTGGTCGTGTTGGAAGGAACCAACATCTTAGGGAACAAAATGGAAGCTTTTAAGGAGCAATTGGAGGGGCTATCGCAAGTAAAGAGCGTAACAGCCACCAATTATTTGCCCATTGATGGCGGAAGCAGAAACGGCAATACTTTTATGGTGGACGGTCAGGATGATGGTGGAAGGGGTGTGCCTGCACAAAAATGGCGGGTCGATTATGATTATATCGAAACCCTGGGAATTCAGCTGGAAAAAGGGAGGAACTTCTCCAAAGAATATGCCTATGATTCCATCAACTCTATCGTAATCAATAGCAAAATGGCCTCCGAACTGGGATTGAAAGACCCCATCGGCAAGAAATTGGACAATAACAGCCAAGTATTTACCATTATCGGGGTAATCGAGGACTTTCACTTTAAGTCCTTAAAAGAGGATATTTCGTCATTGTCGTTGGTCATTGGGAAAGATGTAGGGGCCGTTTCCATAAAATTGGAAAAGGGAAATCCTGCAGAAGCACTGGCCTCTGTGGAGCAGGTGTGGAACCGTACGATTCCCAACCAAGCGATGAATTATACCTTTTTGGAGGAAGAGTTCGCCCAAATGCATGCCGATGTGCAACGTATGGGAAGCATCTTTAACAGTTTTGCCCTTTTTGCCATTCTTGTGGCCTGTTTAGGGCTTTTTGCGCTCTCGGCATTTATGGTGGAACAGCGTAGAAAGGAGATCAGTATCCGCCGGGTCTTGGGAGCACCGTTCAAGAACATATACCAATTGCTCACCCTCGACTTTTTAAAGCTCATCCTTATTTCCATCGGAATTGCGATTCCTATTGGTTGGTATTTGATGAACCGGTGGTTGGAAGGATTTGCATACCACATCAACATAGGCTGGGAAATATTTTCCCTGGCGGCACTTATAGCGCTCGGCGTAGCGATTGTAACCATTAGCTATCAATCCATTGGGGCGGCGCTCTTGAAGCCCACCAAAGGTTTGCGGACGGAATAAATCAATCAAAAAAAACGAAAACCATGTTCAAGAATTATCTAAAAATAGCTTGGAGGAACCTTTCAAAGAATAAGGGTTACACCATCATCAACGTGGGCGGATTGGCCATTGGGATGGCCGTTACCCTGATTATTGGTTTGTGGATCAACGACGAGCTGAGCCATAACGATTACTTTACCCATAAGAACCAGATAGCGCAAGTGTTCCAATCGCAGACATTCAATGGTGAAACGGGAACAGGGCCCGCTATTCCACGTCCTTTGGAGAAAGCCTTGCGAGAAAGCTATATGGACAATTTCCAGCATTTGGTCATGTCCTCTTGGAACACTTCGCAATACCTAAAGTATAAAGAAACCAGCATTTCCAGAACAGGGAACTTTATGCAGCGTGAGGCTCCAGACATGTTGGACCTTAACATATTAAAAGGCGAAAAGGACGGTGTTCGCGAAATCAACTCCATCATGCTATGTGAGTCTACCGCTAAGGCTCTTTTCGGGGATGAAGACCCCATCGGGAAAACTGTAAAAGTGAACAGCCAATACGATATGATGGTGACCGCGGTGTACGAGGATATCCCTTTCAACAATTCTTTCAATGATACTGAATTTATCATGCCTTGGGACAAATATGTTTCCGTGAACGAATGGATTAAGAATGCTGAAGATCAGTGGGGCAACAATTCGTTCCAAATGTTTGTCCAAATCGCGGACAATACCAGTTTTGAGTCCGTTACCGCTAAAATTTTGAAGGTAAAGCAGGAACTGAACGAAAATTCCAAGGAATTTAATGCAGAGTTGTTTCTCTTTCCCATGAAGGATTGGCATTTAAGGGGGCGCTTTGAAAATGGAAAGCAAGTCGGTGGAAGAATCAAATATGTGTGGCTATTTGGAATCATTGGAGCGTTTGTCCTCTTATTGGCCTGTATCAACTTTATGAATCTGAGCACAGCCCGTTCCGAAAAAAGGGCGAAAGAAGTCGGTATTAGAAAATCCATCGGTTCGCAGCGAAGCCAATTGATCAATCAGTTTTTGGGAGAATCGTTTGTTGTGGTCCTGTTGGCATTTTTGATTGCGGTGGTTATTGTGGTACTATCCCTCAATGGATTCAATGAGTTGGCTAGAAAGGATATCGATTTCCCGTGGTCTTCCGTTGGTTTTTGGGCCGCATCTTTAGGGTTCGTACTGTTTACGGCGCTACTGGCAGGTAGCTATCCGGCGCTCTACTTGTCTTCATTTAGACCGGTTGAAGTATTAAAGGGAACTTTTAAAGCAGGAAAACACTCGGGACTGCCCCGTAAAATATTGGTGGTACTACAATTTACCGTTTCCGTAGCCTTTATTATCGGCACGGTAATCGTAATGCAGCAAATCAATTACGCAAAAAACAGACCCATTGGCTATGATAAGGAAGGATTGGTGCAGATACCTACGATGAGCCAAGATTTTCAGGGAAAATTTGAATTGATGCGGGACGAATTCATCGCATCGGGAGCCGTGGTGGAAATGTCCACCTCTAGTGCCCCAACCACAAATATTTGGTCCAACCGCAGTGGATTCGTCTGGGAAGGCAAGCCGGAAGGTTTCCAAGAAGATTTGGCTTGGACCGAGGTGTCACCCGAATACGCCAAAAGTCTGAACTTGAAAATCGTGCAGGGCAGGGATTTCTCGAGGGAATTTCCATCGGACTCCAATGCCGTATTGCTCAACGAAACCGCGGTAAAATACATGGGACTGGAGAACCCCATCGGTAAATTTATCAAGGATGATGATGAGGAAGACCCTTCCCCACCTTTGAAGATTATTGGCGTAGTGCAAGATATGATTGCACAGTCGCCCTACGAGCCAGTAAAACAAGGCATGTACGTTTTTGATAAACACGAAAATGGTTCCTACTACAACATGAGATTGAACCCATCACAAAGTGCCAGCCAGAATTTGGCGGTAATAGAAAGGGTTTTCAAGGAACATTTTCCCGATATCCCATTTCAATACGACTTTGTGGACCAAGAGTACGGGGAAAAGTTCGCGGCAGAAGAACGGATAGGAAGATTATCGGGGATTTTTACCGCCTTGGCCATTCTGATCAGTTGTTTGGGACTGTTTGGTCTGACCTCCTTCGTTGCGGAGCAGCGCACCAAGGAAATCGGAGTTCGAAAAGTGCTCGGAGCTTCGGTGTTCAATGTGTGGAATATGCTGTCCAAAGACTTCTTAAAATTGGTGATCATCTCCTGCTTTATTGCAGTTCCCATCGCCTATTATGTGATGAACGGCTGGCTGCAGGAATATCCCTATCGGGTAATTCTCAAGTGGTGGATTTTTGCCTTGGCCATGCTGGGAGCCTTAGCCGTAACCATCCTTACAGTGAGCTTTCAGGCCATTAGGGCAGCAAAATCAAACCCTGCCCGTAGCCTAAGAACGGAGTAGTCAACATCAAAAAACGAAGATCATGTTCAAGAACAACATCAAAATAGCATGGAGAAGCCTTAAAAAGCAGCCATTCTTCACATTTCTCAACATATTTGGATTAGCGATTGGAATGGCTGGTGGGCTTTTGCTCGGACTGTACATTTATGACGATTTGAGCCACGACAAAATGTTCGTGGATGCCGACCGCATCTATCGGATTAATTCCGATATGAAATTTGGCGGAGCGGAAGAAGAAACGGCCGAAGTATCGGCACCCATGGCCGAAGCATTGGTAAATGATATTCCAGAGGTTGAAATGGCCACACGTTTCAGGAACATAGGGAGTATTTCCATTCGTTTGCAAGATGCTACGGACAATGTACGCGAGCATCAGATAGCATATGCCGACTCCACTTTTTTCAAGATGTTCGGGATACAATTGTTGCATGGGGATGAACGCACGGCGTTGGTGGAGCCGAACACCATGATCATGACGCGAACCGCTGCCGAAAAACATTTCCCTGTTGACCAAGCTATTGGAAAAACCTTGATGATCAACGATCAAGAGGTGTATACCGTAACGGGGGTGATGGAAGATTTGCCCAAAAACTCCATTTTCAGGGACAAACCTATTTTCTTGGCAATGTCAGGGTATGAAGATGCCCAACTTGCCGAGTGGGGAAACCATAATTACTACACCTTTGTAAAGCTTGTTCCGGGTGCTTCGGGTTCGGATATTCAAGATGAAATGCAGGCCATGGTCGGGAAATATTTGATTCCTTATGCACAGCGGTTTTTCCCGGGAATTACAGAACAGCAATTTCTGGATTCCGGTAATTATGTGAACTACTCCTCCATTGCATTAACGGATATTCATTTGCATTCCGGACGAAGCCCTGAGTTCAGCACGGTGAGCGACATCAAAAATGTATACATTCTTGGGGCTATCGCCATTATCTTGTTGGTCTTGGCCAGTGTAAACTTTATGAACCTGTCCACGGCACATTCCCTAAAACGATCAAAGGAAGTTGGTATTCGAAAAACCTTAGGCTCGCAACGAAGCGGTTTGATAGGGCAGTTTTTAACGGAATCCGGGCTCATTGCCGTTGGTTCCTTACTGTTTGCCATCGTTATTGCATCTGTCGCCATGCCCTTTTATAACGATTTAGCAGGGAAAGAGCTATCCATACCCTATTCCAATCCATTTTTCTGGTTGATTTTACTCGTCGCAGCCTTGGTTTTGGGGTTGTTTTCGGGCAGTTATCCCGCGTTTTTCATGTCCCGTTTTGTGGCAGCCAAAGTGCTCAAGGGCCAAGGGGACAATTCCATTGGAGGAGGCAGGGTGAGAAACGCTTTGGTAATTTTTCAATTTAGTATTTCCGTGTTTCTCATCATGGGTACGTTGACCGTATTTCAACAGTTGCGCTTTATTCAGGGCAAGGACCTCGGATATGGAAAAAATCAAGTGCTGGTGATAGGAGGAGTTAACAGCTTGGAAGGTAAAAAGCAGGCCTTCAAAGATGCTGTACTTCGAATAAGCCAAGTAAACCATGCTACCTTGAGCAGTAACTTGCCAACACCCTCCGCAAGAAGCAGTGGGACCTATTTGTTGGCGGAAGACCGTAGTCAAGAGAAATCCATCAATATGCAACAATGGGAGGTGGATGAAGATTACCTATCCACAATGAACCTTTCTTTGATTTCAGGGAGAACTTTTGACCTGGATAGGTTTGCCACCGACTCTTCGGCGGTCATCTTGAATGAAAAGGCAGTAGCTGTTTTGGGAAAGACCCCAGAAAGCGTCATAGGCACCCAATTCGTCGGTGGTCTGGAAGGTGGAGGAAATTTGTCCACAGTGATAGGGGTGGTGAAAAACTTTCATTACGAAACCCTTAGGGATGAGGTGGGCTCATTGGCGCTCTTCCACGGCGGGGAATTTGCCAGTAATTTGGCCATAAAGCTAAATGGCGGAGACGTGGCTCAAACCATTGCCGAAATAGAGAATATTTGGAGACAGATGGCCCCGACACAGCCATTTGACCATTATTTTATGGATGACTCCTTCAACGCAAGCTACGAGGCTGAACAGCGGTTAGGAGAGATTTTTATGATTTTCACATTGTTGTCCATCATCATAGCGTGTTTGGGCTTGTTGGGCCTTGCCACCTTCAACGCGCAAAAGCGGGTAAAGGAAATCGGCGTTCGAAAGGTGCTGGGAGCTGGCGTAGGCCAAATTGTTTATCGCTTGTCCGTTGATTTTCTAAAGTTAGTGGGATTGGCCGTGGTCATTGCACTGCCCTTGGGTTGGTACGCCATGGATAGATGGCTTCAGGATTTCTCGTACCGTATCGATATTCCGTGGTGGATTTTTGCGCTATCCGCACTTATGGCGGTAGGCGTTGCGTTACTAACGGTGAGCTATCAAAGCATAAAAGCTGCCGTTGTAAATCCAGTAAAAAGTTTAAGAAACGAATAAAGCGTCATGTTTTTCAACAACTTAAAAATAGCTTGGAGAAGCCTCGTAAAAAACAAATTGTTTTCTGTAATCAATGTGTTGGGGCTATCGATTGGTATTTGTGCGGCGATGGTCATAGGTGCTATCGTGTATTACGATTTTACGTTTGATACCTTCCATAAGGACAAGGACCGGATTTATCGGGTAACCACAGAGTTTAAGTCCTCAGGGCACACTTTTACCAATAGAGGGGTGGCATTGCCCTTGATGCAGACCTTTCAAGAAGGCATGCCAGGGGTAGAACTGGCGGCGCCTTTCAGTAGTATCAGTTTCTCCAAAGTGGAAAACAAGGCCCAAGACCTTAGGTTTAAAAATGAAGGGAACTCCATTTTGGCGAATGATGCCTACTTTCAGTTGTTCAATTATAATTGGTTGGCAGGAGACAAGGAGTCTGCCCTTTCGGAAGCGGCACAAGTAGTGCTTTCCCAGAAAAAAGCAGAAAGCTATTTTCCGCACACCAAAATAGGGGACATGATAGGCAAAACGCTCGTATATAACGACTCTGTTGCTGTGAAAGTTACCGGTATAGTGGCCGATTTCAAACAAAATAGCGACCTAAGGTTTACCGAATTTATGTCTATGGACTCAGCTTCGATGTTTGGTTTGGACGAGCTAAAGACAAGCGATACTTGGAACAATACCAGCTCAGGTGATCAACTATTCTTCAAAATCAAAGACAAAGCTAGTCTAGCAGGAATACAATCTCGGTTAGAGGAATTGGCCAAGGAACACAAGAATAAAGAGCCTTGGGCCGAGAATGAAACCCGTTTGTTTGTGTTGCAGCCACTTAGCGACGTTCATTTTGGAGGGAAATACGGAGAATATCCGTTCAATAACTCAAGGCACGTAGCGAGCATCAAGGTGTTGAAGAGTCTGGGATTTGTTGCTTTGTTCCTATTACTGTTGGGCTGTGCTAATTTCATCAACCTAAACTCCGCTCAAGCGCTCACACGAGCCAAAGAAATTGGGATTAGAAAAACCTTGGGCAGTTCCAAAAAGCAGGTCATACGTCAATTTTTGATGGAGACCCTTATTTTGACATCATTGGCGGCCCTGTTATCCATAGTCTTGGCTCCTGTGTTGCTGCGCCAGTTTGCCGATTTTTATCCGGACGATATTTCACTCTCTGTGCTATACTCCCCTGTAGGAATCGTTGGGATTTTTTCCCTTATTGTGTTGGTGAGCCTTTTGTCTGGATTTTACCCAGCGTTTGTGCTTTCTGGTTTCCGGCCCGTTTCTGTGCTTAAGGGACAATTATCCAAAGGGGACAAAGGAGTACGCTTGCGCAAAACATTGACTGTTTTCCAATTTGTGGTCGCTCAGGTCTTTATTATAGCCACACTTTTGGTGGGCAAACAACTGCATTATGTCCTAAACAAGGACATGGGCATAAAAACGGATGCCATAGCCTATGTTTCTGTTCCGTGGAACGACAAATCTGAGGTAAAGAAAGAGCGACTTTTTAATGAAATAAAAAACCTTGGGCAACTATCCAATGTCAGTTTTGGTGGCGAACCTCCAGCTTCCAATAGTTATTCGACTACAATACTTACCTATTTTAGAAATGGTACGGAAATTCACGAGCAAACCCAACTATTGTGGGGAGACGTAACCTATTTGGACACCTACAAGATTCCGATTTTATCTGGAAGAGAGCGATTGAACGACAGCATTAAAGAATATGTAGTGAACGAAGCGTTTGCTAGGGCTATCGGGTTTGAAAAACCACAGGAAGTGGTAGGTGAGTTTGTGAAATTGGACACCATGAACATTCAAATTGTCGGTCTCATGCGAGATTTTAACCAGCACTCTTTGAAAAGCGGCATTGACCCAATGGCAATTACAGGGGACTGGTCGGGTCGATATTCTAACTTTCAAAACATTCATTTTGATTTGGGAAACAATTCGGAGCAATGGACGGAATCCATTGATCAAATCAAGAAGGCATGGGAAGGGGTTTATCCAGATGAAGAAATAAACCTTCGATTTATGAGTGAGATCGTTCAAAACTTCTACAGGACCGAGAAAAGTACAGTTCAGCTTTTGAAGTGGGCCACAGGGCTTGCCATATTGATTAGTTGTATGGGGCTTTTGGGCTTAGTGGTCTATACCACTGAACGCAGGGTCAAGGAAATTGGGGTTCGAAAAGTTTTAGGCGCCAATCTGGCACAACTCAACCTATTGCTTTGCAAGGAATTTTTGGTTTTGGTGGCGATTGCGTTCATCATCTCTGTTCCGATTGCTTGGTATATGGTCCAAGAGTGGATACAGGGCTTTGCTTATAAAACATCGCTCAGTTGGTGGGTATTTGTAGCGGGTGGTTTAGGTATGGTACTGGTTTCTTTGGCCGTAATCGGGGCAAGGACTTATCGCACGGCAAATATTAATCCGGTTGAAAGTCTCAGAAACGAATAAAAATCACAACTATGCTTCTACAACTCAACAATATATTCAAATGGGTCAACTCTGGGGGCCAGCGTATTTTTTTGCTTAAAGACATCAATTTACAAGTGGAACAAGGAGAGTTTATCTCTGTAATGGGCCCTTCAGGTTCAGGAAAATCTACCTTGCTCAATGTCATCGGGATGTTGGACACCTTTGATGAAGGGGAGTACAACTTTTTGGACGAATCGGTTCATTCCCTCAAAGAAAAACACCGTTCCAATCTATACAAGCAATACATCGGCTTTGTGTTCCAATCCTATCATCTGTTGGACGATCTTACCGTACAGGAAAATTTGGAAATGCCTCTGATCTATAAAAAAGTCAAAGGTTCGGAACGGAAGGCCATGGTAGCCGATATGCTGGACCGTTTTAACATTGTGGGCAAAAAGGACCTTTTTCCAGCCCAGCTGAGCGGAGGACAACAACAATTGGTGGGGGTGGCCCGAGCTTTGATCGCCAACCCAAAGTTGATTCTGGCCGATGAACCTACGGGCAACTTGAACTCCAAACAGGGCGAGGAAATCATGGAACTGTTCAAGCAATTGAACGAGGAAGGGGTAACCATTATTCAAGTCACGCACTCGGAAAAGAACGCGGAGTACGGTTCCAGAATCATCAATTTGCTGGACGGGAGAATGGTTTAATCTGCCAGCTCTGCCAACCCTTGGCCAACTAGGCTGCCGAGCGCAACTCCCATTCCGCCCAAGCGTACGCCGCAGGCAATGGAATTGGAGATTTGCTTGACGATGGGCGACTTTTGCGCACCCACGCCCATAATACCGCTCCAACGCCGCTCAATTTGAAAGGATTGATTTGGCAAGATCATTTCACGGAGGAGGGACTCCAATTTTTGTTGGATGATTTTGGTTTGTCCAAACATCATGGTCTCCTCAGTCTTAAAATCAAGATTGCGCCCACCGCCAAACAGAATACGATCATTTATATTTCTGAAATAATAATAACCCTCATCAAAATGGAAGGTTCCCTTTATGGGTAAGTTTTTGATGGGCTCAGTTATCAATACTTGGGCGCGTGCCGGTTGCACTGTTTCCGATTTTAAAAGTTTCGATGCAAACCCATTGGTGGCGACAAACACCTTTTTGGATACAAACTCAAAATCCATTGTTCGAATCAAGGCGCTCTGGTTGAGTTGCTCGATATTCTGAACCGTAATCCCATTTAAAATGGGAATCTCCATGGCGGTACATTTATGGATGAGGGAACGCATCATTTCACCCGTATCCAATTGGCCTTCCAGTTGATGCGTGAGGTATTTCTGCTGAATGTTTCCAAAATGAAAACTATTCTCGGTGGCCTTAAATGGCTTTTGCCCAAAAACGGGTTCCAATAGGTTGTTGAGGTAAGGGAGAGACTGTAAACACTTTTCGTAAAAGTCTGGTTTGTCCAACGGGAAAAGCTCGTGTCCGCCCAGCAATTGGAAATCGATGGCCTTATCCCCCAGTAAATTCCGTAGCCTTTGGATACCGTTCCAACGCTTTTGGACCAGTTGCACCACTTCTTCTTCCGTATGATGGTCTAGATCGGACAAGATTTCGGAAACACTTCCAAAACAGGCAAAACCTGCATTTTTGGTGCTTGCCCCTTGCGGCAGACTGCCTTTTTCCAGGATTAGGATATTGGATTTGGGATATTTTTCCTTTAGGCTGATGGCACAATTGAGTCCAACGATGCCGCTTCCAACGATGGTGAAATCCACATCGGAAAACCAACTTTTATGTTCCCAATAACTCAATTCCATAACTAAAAAACCCCGATAAATCGGGGTTCAAATTAATGTTCTTCTTTATACTTTGGGTCCATTTTAAAGTCCTCCATGAATTTGGTGGTATAATTTCCAGCCAAATAATCAGGATGGTCCATCAATTGACGATGGAACGGAATGGTGGTCTTGATTCCCTCGATTACAAACTCGTCCAAAGCTCTTCTCATTTTATTGATGGCCTCTTCCCTAGTTTGGGCAGTGGTAATTAGCTTGGCGATCATCGAATCGTAGTTCGGCGGAATCATATAACCGCTGTACACATGGGTATCCAAACGCACGCCATGTCCACCTGGAGTATGCAAGGTGGTAATCTTCCCTGGAGATGGCCTAAAGTCGTTGTAAGGGTCCTCCGCGTTGATACGGCACTCTATGGAGTGTAACTTTGGATAGTAGTTTTTTCCTGAAATAGGTACTCCACCGGCTACCAAAATCTGTTCCCGAATCAAATCGTAGTCCACCACCTGCTCGGTAATTGGGTGTTCCACTTGGATACGGGTGTTCATCTCCATAAAGTAGAAGTTACGGTGTTTATCCACCAAAAACTCAATGGTTCCGGCACCTTCGTACTTAATATATTCGGCTGCTTTTACCGCGGCCTTGCCCATATCCTCACGAAGCTTATCCGTCATAAAAGGAGAAGGTGTCTCCTCGGTCAACTTTTGGTGCCTACGTTGCACGGAGCAATCCCTTTCCGACAAGTGGCATGCTTTTCCGTATTGATCTCCCACAACTTGGATTTCAATATGTCGGGGCTCTTCAATCAGTTTTTCCATGTACATTCCGCCGTTTCCAAAAGCAGCTGTTGCTTCGGTAACGGCACTGTTGAAGTTTTTCTCCATTTGATCTTCCGACCAAATAGCACGCATCCCTTTACCTCCACCACCGGCTGTGGCTTTGATCATTACGGGATACCCCATCTTTTTTGCCTCTTTTTTGGCGTGGGCAACATCTTTCAATAGACCTTCCGAACCGGGAACGGTAGGTACACCAGCTTTCCGCATGGTTTCCTTGGCCGTGGCCTTATCTCCCATTTTATCAATTTGTTCGCCGGAGGCACCAATAAATTTGATATCATGCTCGGCACAGATCTTGGAGAATTTGGAGTTTTCGGACAGGAACCCATAGCCAGGGTGAATGGCATCGGCATTGGTGATTTCGGCAGCAGCGATGATGTTTGGAATCTTCAAATACGATTCACTACTGGGCGCAGGGCCTATACATACTGCTTCGTCGGCAAATCGGACATGAAGACTTTCCTCGTCGGCCTTGGAGTAAACGGCTACCGTTTTTATGCCCATTTCCTTGCAGGTCCTGATGATCCGCAAGGCAATTTCGCCCCTATTTGCTATCAATATTTTTTTAAACATAGAACACAATCTTTAGTTAGGAATTCTAAATCTTAAATGATTTTGGAAACCAACGGCCCCAAAAACGATCATTTAAAATTCGCTACGATGGGTCCACCAAGAATAATGGTTGGTCAAACTCCACTGGTGAGGAATCATCAACCAAAATCTTTACAATCTTTCCGGAAACTTCGGATTCGATATCGTTGAAGAGTTTCATCGCCTCTATCACACAAAGTACATCACCTTTACTGATGGAAGTTCCTACCTCAACAAACGGCGGCTTGTCCGGGGAAGGTTTTCTGTAGAATGTTCCAATAATGGGCGACTTGATGGTGATGTATTTGGAATCATCATCTGCTTTTTTGGAATCGGCCGGTGCCGGAGCAGTGGCTTCTTGTGCTGCTGGAGCCTGTGGTGCCGGAGCGGCAGCTGTTGTAGCCTGGGGCACTGGGATTTGTTGAACAATGGTGGTTTCGGGTGAGCCAGAGCTTGTGCTTCCCGTTCGAATGGTGATTTTAATGTCCTCCATTTCCAACTTCACCTCGCTGGCGCCCGACTTGGCGACAAACTTGATTAAACTTTGAATTTCCTTAATGTCCATGGAATATAATTTAGTTAGTTGTGTGATTAAGAATTATAGGCCCATTTTAAATAAATGGAACCCCATGTAAAACCACCACCAAAGGCGGCGAAAATAATATTGTCTCCTTTTTTCAATTGTTTTTCGTAATCGTGCAACAACAAGGGGAGTGTTGCCGATGTGGTATTACCATAACGGTCAATGTTGATCATTACCTTATCCGCCTCCACACCCATGCGGTTTGCGGTGGCATCGATAATGCGTTTATTGGCCTGATGGGGCGCCAACCAATGCACATCGTCCTTGGTCAAGTTGTTCCGCTCCATGATCAATGCCGAAACATCGGCCATGTTTGAAACGGCAAATTTAAAGACGGATTTCCCATCTTGGTAAACGAAGTGTTGTTTGTTTTTGACGGTTTCCTCTGATGCGGGCAATATGGAGCCTCCGGCATCAATTTTTAAGAACTGCCGCCCGATACCATCGGAACGGAGGTACTCATCCTGAAGCCCAAGTCCTTCTTCATTAGGTTCGAACAGCACAGCTCCGGCACCATCACCAAAAATGATACAGGTGGTCCTATCGGTATAATCAATGATGGAGGACATTTTGTCGGCCCCAATGACCAATACCTTTTTATATCTGCCGGATTCGATGTAGCTGGCCGCGGTAGACATCCCATACAAAAAACTGGAACAGGCCGCCTGAAGATCGTACGCAAAGGCGTTTACAGCTCCAATTTCCGAAGCGACATAGGCAGCTGTTGCTGCAACGGGCATATCGGGGGTGGCGGTGGCCACCAAAACAAAATCTATTTCTGAGGCTTCAATTCCCCTCTTTTGAAGAAGATCTTCTGCGGCTTTGATCGCCATAAAAGATGTTCCTGCATTTTCTTCTTTTAAGAGTCTGCGTTCCTTGATCCCGGTTCGGGTGGTGATCCACTCGTCGTTGGTATCGACCATGGTTTCCAACACTTTATTGGAAAGTACAAAATCGGGAACGTATCCTCCTACAGCTGTTATTGCTGCCGTTGTTTTCTTCATTTTAGCCTCTCTTTATTGTCAAAAGGATTGAAATTTGACCCAAAAGCGGTGAAAATTAGTCATTTTATATGACTTTATCGGTAAAATTAACCGTTTTTGGGTGTTAAGAAGGGTCCATAAAAAAACTCCCGTTAAAAATTCAACGGGAGTTGCTTTATTACAAGGGATTTGCGCTTAAGCCGCAGTTTCCTCTTCTGTTTTGTCAATCAAAACCTGACCTCTGTAGTACAATTTGCCTTCATGCCAGTGAGCTCTGTGGAACAAGTGCATTTCACCTGTTGTGGAGTCCTTGGCAATTGTTGGCGCAACTGCTTTGTAGTGGGTTCTTCTTTTGTCCCTTCTGGTTTTTGATGTTTTTCTTTTAGGATGTGCCATTATAAACCTATTTATCCGTTAGTAACTTTTTTAAATCGTCCCACCTTGGGTCTGTTTTTTCCGATGGTTCTTTTTGCTCTTTTGGCTGCAACTCTTCCAGTTTGTCCAAGATGTCCGATTGCAAGGTTCCGTCCTCAACTCCGGGATGCACTCTTTTCTGCGGAACGGCCAGCACCAACATTTCATAAATGTATTGGGCTATATTGAACTGGTGCTCTCCATGCGGAATGATCAAAATTTCATCGTCTTCGTCGTTGTACTCTTCGCCAAACTTGACGACAAGTTTCAAATCGGAATCGATGGGCTGGTCATAGGACTCACCTGTTAGATCGCAATCTACATTTATGGTGCCGGTTGCTTTCATTTCGAGTTCCATCATGGTGCTCATCTTTTCCAGAACAGCACTTATGTTGACGGAGGCCCCGTTAAATTCTTGGTAGTCAAAAGATTCAAAGAACGCATCATCAATCTCGCACACAAATTTATGTTTTCCCAACTTCAGACCTGAAAAAGGGATAAAAAACTCTTTCAGCTTCATCATTTCTACACTTAAGGATTGTGTACCAGCCTTTAAAGGCGGGTGCAAAGATACTACTAATTTACAAAACTGCAATTCTAGCTACAACAAATATCCAAAATGCAGTCAACTTTTTAGCCCCCACGCTTAATTTTCTGCTTTTGCAGGGGGTTTCTGGTCAATTCCAAGTATTCTGTTCTATTTCTGAACACTTGTATGGCGGTAAACACCGCTTCCTTAAAAGAACTCTCGTCAGCCTTGCCTTTTCCAGCGATTTCGTAGGCCGTGCCATGATCTGGGGAGGTCCTCACCTTGTCCAGTCCGGCGGTATAATTGACTCCTTTTCCAAAGGAAAGTGTTTTGAACGGAATGAGGCCCTGATCATGATAGGCAGCTAAAATGGCATCGAAACTCTCGTGGTTTTTGGACCCAAAGAAGCTGTCGGCGGAGTATGGGCCGTAAACCAAAACCCCTTTGTTGAACAATTCTTTTATGGTGGGCTTTAAAATCTTGTCATCTTCTTCGCCAATGGTTCCGTTGTCGCCGCTATGCGGATTGATGCCCAAAAGGGCAATTTTGGGGCGACGAATGCCAAAATCCATTTTTAGCGATTTTTCCATGGTCATCACCTTATCACGAATCAATTTTGGGGTAATGGCCTCGGCCACATCCTTTACCGCAATATGATCGGTAAGCAATCCCACACGAAGGGAGTTGGTGACCATAAACATGAGGCTTTCTCCCTTCAATTCTTTGGCGAGAAAGTCGGTATGGCCCGGAAAATTGAAGTCCTCCGACTGAATATTGTTCTTGTTGATGGGCGCAGTGACCAAGACATCTATCTTGTCTTCTTTGAGTGCGTCAACAGCGGCCCGTAACGATTTAATGGCATACTCACCGCCTTCCTTGGTAGCCTCTCCGTAGGTTATGGCAGGCACCTCTTTCCAGACATTCACAATATTGATCTTGCCCTCAATGGCCTGTTCGGCATCACGAACGCCATTGAACTTGATGTCGATTCCCAAATCCTTGATCTGTTGGGAGACAGTTTTGTTGGATGCAAAGATGACCGGAGTGCAAAAGTCCAACATTCTTGCATCTTCAAATGTTTTGAGCGCTACCTCGCACCCAATGCCGTTAATATCCCCAACGGAGATCCCTAACCTTATTTTTTGACTTTCCTTCATAAAATGAATGCCGTTATGGCTACTTTTGCATTACAAAACTAGTCAATTAATAAGACACATGTTCACAGGGATCATAGAGACTTTGGGGAAAGTAGAAAAGTTGGAAAAGGAGGGGGGAAATCTTCACTTGACCGTTAGCTCGGGAATCACCTCCGAATTGAAAATTGACCAGAGTGTTTCGCACAACGGGGTATGCCTTACCGTGGTGTCCATTAACGGGGATAATTACACCGTCACTGCGATTGAAGAGACCTTGAACAAGACCAATCTTGGAGACCTTAAAGTTGGCGATACGGTCAACCTTGAACGCGCCATGGTATTGGGAGCACGTTTGGACGGGCACATTGTACAGGGACATGTGGACCAAACGGCGGTTTGCCAATCGGTTGCGGAGCAGGATGGGAGTTGGGTCTATACATTTATCTATGATTCCAAGCTCAACAACGTTACCATCGAAAAAGGGTCCATTACCGTTGATGGGGTAAGCCTCACGGTGGTCGACTCCCAAAAGGACAAGTTTAGCGTGGCCATTATTCCGTACACTTATGAGCACACCCGATTCCATACCTACAAAGTAGGTACAAGAGTGAACTTGGAGTTTGATGTGGTCGGGAAATATGTTGCCCGATTGTTGGAACTTAGAGGCTAAAATCCATCAAAATACATTGCGCATGCCGCGCCAAATTCTGATGAGCACGAATGTCGCGACCAACACCATCACCGTTAGTCCTAGGGCCAATGGATAGTTTCCATAGATCCAATTTCCTGTGGCAAAAAGACATCCATACACCAGAATACAGCCCACAATCATAGCCAAAACACCCGATGGCACACTCCACTTGGCATTTTCATCTTCCAAGGTAACTCCGTCGGCCTTGGCCGCTTCATGAACCTTGTTCCATCCAGGACCTCCCGGCTTCGTGATTTTATAGAATCGGTAAAGTACTTTATTATCCTCCGGTTTGGTCAAAAATGTGGTGGCCAACCAGAGTATGGTGGTAATCAGCACTACTAAAGGAAATTTACTCCATGCTGGAAAGGGAGCACCTTCTGCCAAAAACAAGGGGTCTTCCAATTGCCAAAAAATAATGGAGATGATTCCTGAGGAGAACATCGCCACGATTTCGCTCCATGCGTTGATACGCCACCAGAACCATCGCAACAAAAAGATAAGTCCCGTTCCGGCTCCGAACATAATGATGATATCGAACAGCTGAGTGGCATTGTTCAGTTCCAAAGCAAATAGGCTACTCAGCACCATCAAAACAACCGTAGAGATTCGTCCTACGTTCACCAATTCCTTTTCCGAAGCATCTTTGTTGACCTGTTGCTTGTAAAAGTCGTTCACAATATAGGAGGAGCCCCAGTTGAGGTGGGTTGATATGGTGGACATGTAGGCCGCACCCAATGAAGCCATGACCAGACCCAACAAGCCCGTGGGCAACATGGTGAGCATAGCGGAATAGGCCAAATCATTTTTGAGGATATTCTCTGGCACATTCGGAAACGCCTGTTGGATGCTCTCCAAATCAGGGAAGACCACAATGGAGGCCAAAGCCACCAAAATCCAAGGCCAAGGTCGTAGTGCGTAGTGCAATATGTTAAAGAAAAAAGTGGCTCCAATAGCATGGTTCTCGTTTTTGGCGGCTAGCATCCGCTGTGCAATATAACCTCCACCGCCCGGCTCTCCGCCAGGGTACCAAGCACTCCACCATTGTACTGCCAAGGGGATGATCAATAGCCCTATCAAGGCTTCCGTATCGGAAAAGTCGGGTAAAATGGACATTTTTTCCTGTACTTGGGCATTGGCCAAAATGTTGTCCAATCCGCCCACTTCGGGCATGTTCACCAAATAGACCGCGGCTCCAATGGCCCCGCCCATGGCAACGAAAAACAATAGAAAATCGGTATAAACTACACCCCTAAAACCACCAACGGCACTAAAAATCACGGTTATGGTTCCCCCAAGGAGTACGGTTTCAATAGGTTCCAACCCAAGCATTACCTGCCCTATTTTGATAGCGGCCAAGGTTACCGCCGACATCGCCATCACATTAAAAACCACCCCCAAATACAACGACCTGAACCCCCTGAGGAAATGGGCCGGTTTTCCTCCGTATCGCAAATCGTAAAACTCCATATCCGTGGCCACATTGGATTTTCTCCAAAGTTTCGCATAAACGAATACGGTTAACAAACCCGTGAGCAAAAAAGCCCACCAGCCCCAGTTTCCGGAAACCCCATCGGTACGGACAAAATCCGTTACCAAGTTGGGTGTGTCCGTGGAGAAAGTGGTGGCTACCATGGAAAAGCCTAACAGCCACCAGGGCATGCTTCGGCCGGATAAAAAGTATTCTGCGGTGTTTTTTCCTGATTTTTTGGAAACATAGATTCCTATAAAAAGCACGATGGCGAAGAATCCAAAGATGATGATGTAATCTAAAAGTTCTAGTTTCATTTGTTTAGTTTGGCTGGACCTAAAGATAGGTTTTTTGGGTTACTTTTGTGAACCTGTAAAAAGTCTTCATGTTTCTTTCCGCTTTCTCAGATATTTCCGTAGCTGCATGGACCATGGCCGCCACCGCTGTTTTTTTGATGGGGGTTTCCAAGGCAGGACTCAAGGGAATGTCCATTTTTAATGTGACCTTGATGGCTTTGGCGTTTGGTTCCAAGGCTTCTACGGGGCTTTTTATTCCTTTGTTGATTGTAGGAGATACGTTTGCCGTGATCTATTACAACCGACACACTCAATGGAAATATATTCTGCGGTTTTTGCCTTGGATGATTTTAGGTATCCTTATCGGGGTCTTAATCGGAAAAGACCTTCCCGAGCGCGAATTTAAATGGGCCATGGTGGTGGTGATTTTCATTAGCTTGGGCATGCTGGTGTTTTGGGACCGCCGAAAATCAAAAAAGGTGCCCACCCATTGGCTGTTTTCGGGTTCCATGGGGATTTTATCGGGAGTATGCACCATGATCGGAAACTTGGCAGGAGCGTTCACCAATATTTTCTTTTTGGCAATGCGTTTGCCCAAAAACGAGTTTGTGGGCACTGCCGCTTGGCTGTTTTTTATCACTAACCTTTTTAAGATGCCCTTTCACGTTTTTGTTTGGAAAACGATTACTGTAGAAAGTCTGCTGATCAACTTGCGATTGCTCCCGGCCATTTTTGTGGGGCTGTTATTGGGCGTTTTTCTGGTGAAGAGAATCAACGAGAAGAATTACAAACGCTTTATTTTGATTGTCACCGCCATTGGTGCTGTGGCGATTTTGTTTAGATAGATAACTGTTAATATCGATCAAACATCAATTTGTTCATATTTGTAATAAAATGAGTTTAAGGATAAAAACACTTTTCTCTATCTTTATAAATAGAAAAGGGAGGAAAACTTTCCTCCCTCTTTAAGTAGCTCCGACAGGATTCCAACCTGTAACCTATGCCTTCGTACAGCATTGCTCTATGCAATTGAGCTACGGAGCTTTTAAGGACTGTGCGCGCAGTCCTTATTTATTTGATAAAGTAAAATTATAGTATTCAGTCGGTTGAATGACCAAAAGCGGTATGGGCGTTTTCCACAGATACTTAACAATTTGATTGTTGACAATTCTGGAATCCAGTTAATAACTCCAAAGGAATTGGTAAAATTCACTAAAGTTTAGCGAAAATCATTAGATAAATCTACTTTTTGACAAATGATATGAATAATTGAATGATTGATAACTTTTTGAAATGATTTAAATATCCCATAAGAAAAGCCGCATCAATTTGATGCGGCTTTCCATTATACATTAAGATGTTCTGCTACTCTGAAGCCCCTTCATAAATTGCATTAAAGATCAATTTAAAGGTACCGCGTGGTTGCGCCCTAAATTGCGGACGGAACGCAAACAGAATCGCAGCGCCTTTTCCGTATTTGGCTTTTACCATGGCAGGCTTTTTGGCAATATACCTGTCTTCGCCCATGGCCCAACCGCTCATCAAGAGGTCTTTGGCCGCATAGGTGGCAATTACCTCTACATCGGGTTCGGGAGCATCGGCAATTTCTTCGGTACCGCCTTCACCTGTTTTTCGCTGTTTGTCGATGGAGAAAGCCCTACTTCGGTTAAAAGAAACGGCAACCGTATCCTTCATGCCAAAAGCAAGCGGATGTGTGGTGTCCACGCCAGCCTTGATCAAGGAACCGGGAATAAAAAAATCGTTGCTGTCGGCATTGGCCACTGCATTGCGCAAGGGAAGGCCAAACTGTTCAATCACAAAGTCGCTGGCCTCATCGAAGGCAATCAAAGTGCCTCCTTCTTCCACATAATCGCTCAACGCTACGGAACCTTTTAATCCGATACCTCCGGTAAATTTTTCCGGCATGCTCAAATTACTGTGTCCATGCAAAATGGAACTTGGCCGTTGTGAAGGGATGATAATGGCATCATATTGAGACAAGTCTCTGGTTTTGATATCAGCATCGTGCAAGGTATCCATATCAAACTCGTATTCATCCATGATATAACGGGTCCATCCTTCGTCCATATTGGCCACCCAAGATTTGTAGAGCCCTACTTTGGGCAAATGGATTTTTTTTAGTTGCACTTCGGGTTTGGCGGCAAGTCCGGTAAACTCAAGTCCGTATTCTTGGGCCAAGGATTCCATGAGTGCTTTGTCTCCAGAAACGATGTAAGAACCGGCTGGCATGGTTGTTTTTCCCGCTTTGAATTCCGTCATGCTTTTATAAGCTGTTCCGCCTGCCTTTAACACTTTGTTGGTGGCGATCACGGCGGCATTGGTGTTGGCACTCAATGCATAGCCAAAGGAGCCGTTTCTATTTACATCACCTTCGTAATGGGATACAAGCCCTGTAACTTTCTCGGTTTGTACGTCGAATGATTCGGCAACCCTATCCACATCGATTCCCATTTGCATGGGCAATGTCCATCCGGCCAGATCGTAGGGGGTGTCCGGTGGCCCGCCCGGATATTGAAAACGGGTAGGGTAGTCCTGTTTTTCCATGAGGTCCAACAAATAGGGCCTAAAGGCCTGTGCGGTGTAGATAACGTAAGATCCTTCTTCATAATCTTTGCCGTTTACGGTAAAGTTCTTGGTAGCCCTTTCCACCTCAATACCGCCTTGGAGCAGCACGTTTACCAAGTTCACCGCTTCAAAGGAATCCCATTGCTCTTTGCCAATAACGTAGGCGAACAAATCTCCGTTTTTTCCTTTTTCTACGGCCGATTTGCCCATTTTATAGATATTGTACAGGTAATTACTCTTCCGGTCTGCGGCAAGGTCCAACGTGGCCCAAGTCGCAGTCAACATATAGTCCACAGCGTCCCGAAAATGGGATTCACCACCTTTCCATGGGTCAGGGTACATAATGTCGGTACCATCAGTCGGAGTGCCTCCTGCAACGGTTTTCGGAAGTTTTTCCGGATCATAGAATCTTGGGGTCGGTGTGGTATGTCCAGTTTCGGTCAAGATACCGATCATGTTGTGATAGTAAGGTACAGTACGTCCACCGCCGTTCCAGAACATGGTGTAAAAGTTGTCAGCGATGGCACCGGGCATGTTTTCCAAGGAAAAACGCTTGGTCATGGCAGAGCCCACTTCGCTAACGCCAGCGGTAATGGCCGGATGAATTCTGGGATTCACCGGGTCGGCGTAGGGGGGCAACGAAATCTTGGTCCAAGATGGGGACGACTGGTGGTGATTGTACACAATTTGGGGATACCATTCGTTGTACAATATCTTCGTCACGTTATAGGTCTCGGGCATAATGTTCATAAACCAGTCTCGGTTGTTATCATGACCCATGTAGTAGTGATACAAAATTGGGGGACGGGAGGTTTCGTAGGGTGTGCCCAGATTTTTTCGGTACCAGTCTACCACGATATCCAAACCGTCGGGATTCATTACGGGCATCAATAGCGTAATCACATTTTCCCTGATTTTTTTCATTTCTTCGGTTTCGGAGGTGGCCAGCGTGTATGCCAGTTCCGAGGTCATCTGCCCATGGGCCAATTCGGTGGAGTGCATCCCCCCGTCGACCCAAACAATGGCCTTACCTTCTTGGGAAAGGCGAACGGCTTCGTCGTCGTTGACCTGTACACGGGCCAATTTGGTACTGATGTCTTTCCATTTATCCAATTGAGCCAAGTTTTCTTCTGTCGAAATGAACAAGAGGTACATTTTACGGCCCAATACCGTTTCTCCAATTTCGATTTTTTTCACTCGGTTGGACGCTGCATCCAGTTTTGACAAGTAGTCTTCAATTTGGGAGTAATCGGCCAGTTTGTAATCGGCGCCTACCCTGAATCCGTAAACATCTTCGGGGGAGGGAACATTCTGTGCCACGGAAAACGCGGCGCAAGACAAACACATCGCTGCGGAGAGCAGCCATGTTTTGAGGTTTGCTGTTTTAGAAATCATTTTTTTGAATTAGTTATAATTTGACTGAAAATTAAGCAATTGAGCCGAGTATATTAAATCCCTTGCTTTTGAATTGTGTTTAAATAACATTTTTAATTCGGTATCCGATTGGTAGAGAGGTGGTTGAGCAAAAGCTATCGGTCCAAGTCGGGATTCTTGCGGGATGCTTTTTTCTCGGCGGTTCGCTTTTTGGTCTTTAGCCGTTTTTCTTGGGAAGATTTTGTGGGGCGCGTAGGTTTCCGTTTTTTGGGAACCACCAGAGCATTTTTCAGGACGTCAAAAAATCGCTTTACAACCAAATCCTTGTTCCTGTGCTGGCTGCGGGCTTCGTCGCATTGCAGCATCAAAGCCCCATCATTGGTTAAACGGGATTGTAGTTTAAGGAGCAAGCGTTCTTTTTCCCTGTCAGATAGCCCTTCCGACTCGGGAATGTTGAACGTGAGCTCTACCTTGGACGAAACCTTGTTCACATGTTGGCCTCCGGCCCCGCTGCTTCGCATGGCCTTAAATTGAAGTTCCCTATGTATCTGTTTTTTGTCCAACGTGAAGGCGTTTATTGATGGTATTCAAAGATACATTAAGAAAAAGGGTTGACCCGGTGCTTTGTTCTTTGTCAGAATTGAAGAAAAGAAGGGTGCCATCTTCAGCTTTACTTTCGTTGAGGTAATGACTCCCTTTAAAAAAGGAATGGATAACCTCCACTCGTAAGCCCGAGGAATCGGAAAATTTGAATTCATGTGGGTACACGAGTACATCCCTATCAATTTCGGAATAGGACTTTAGGAGCTTCATGGGTACCTTGTTCACTTGTCCAAATAAAGAGGCGGTGTAATAGTTGGGCGGGTTTAGATAGAGGTCTCGCGTGTTCTCGTTGGCAATGATTCGTCCCTGTTCCATAATTAAGGTACGTTCGGCAAAGGGCAGCACATCGTTGGGGTCATGGCTTGCAGTGAGCACGGTAATGCCCTGTTTTTTGAGATATAAAAAGAGATTCCTTCGGAGGGAGAGCCGCTTAAAATTATCGATATGCCCGAACGGTTCGTCCAAAAGGAGGATTTCCGGTTCTTGTGCCAATACCCGCGCCAAGGCAACCCGCTGCTGTTGGCCACCACTCAAAAACTTGACCTTTGTTTTTGCAAAGGGTTTCATTTCGATGAGGCCGAGGAGTTCATCAATACGTTCTTGATGGGTTTCGCGTTCAAAAACCGAAAGAAACTGACCGATGTTTTCTTCTACGGAAATGAAGGGCATCAAATCAAAATCCTGTGCCAAGTATTTCATGTAAGGTTCCCCGGGAACCAAATTGAAATTGGGGCCAAGCGCTTCTGTATCGCCCCAAAAAACAGAACCTTCTTCCAGATGAAGGAGACCGTAGATAATTTTGAGCAGGGTGCTTTTTCCTGAGCCACTTTCGCCCATCAGGGCCACATGCTCCCCCGGGGCCACTTCAAAAGCGATATCCTGTAAAATGGGTTGGTCTTGATACCCGAAAGAATGTACTTGGACTTTTAGCATAAAAATAAATGGATCACCTGTCAAAAAAAATGTCAGGTTGAGCGCAGTCGAAACCTAAATTTGTTTGCACGTGTTTTGTTCTCGACTGCGCTGGAACTGACAATATGTTGATGAATCAATCCTTAAACTCTTTGAGCACGGCTTGGTTGGGAAGCTCGTCGTACCCCATATTGAAAAAGGTAAACCCAAAAATATCGGCATATTGCTCGATGGTTTTGCTCACAGGGGTTCCCGCTCCGTGACCGGCATTGGTCTCTATTCGGATAAGGGTAGGCTGGTCCCCGGCCTGTTTTTCCTGTAGTTCTGCAGCGAACTTGAAGCTGTGTGCTGGAACCACACGGTCATCGTGATCTCCAGTGGTGACCAAAGTAGCTGGGTACGCGGTACCTTCCTTCACATTGTGTACAGGGGAATACCCTTTGATGTAGTTGAACATTTCCTCGCTGTCCTCAGAAGTTCCGTAATCGTAGGCCCATCCTGCACCTGCGGTAAAGGTGTGGTAGCGGAGCATGTCCATAACACCTACGGCAGGCAAGGCCACCTGCATCAAATCGGGTCGCTGGGTCATGGTGGCGCCGACTAGCAAACCTCCGTTGGACCCACCACGGATGGCAAGATACTCTTTGGAAGTGTAGTTGTTCTCGATCAAGTATTCTGCCGCAGCGATAAAGTCATCAAATACATTCTGTTTTTGAAGCTTGGTGCCGGCAATGTGCCATTTTTTTCCGTATTCACCGCCGCCTCTAAGGTTGGGAACGGCGTAGATACCGCCCTGCTCCATCCAAACGGCATTGACAATGCTAAAGGAGGGTGTCAAACTAATATTGAAACCGCCATAACCGTAAAGAATGGTCGGGTTTTGGCCGTTCAGTTCGGTTCCTTTTTTGTAGGTGATGATCATGGGCACTTTGGTGCCATCCTTGGAGCTGTAGAATACTTGTTTGGACTCATAATCATCTGGATTAAAGTCAATTTGAGGTTTCCAGTATTGCTCATATTCCCCGGTTTCTACTTTGTATTTGTACAAAGAACCCGGTGTGTTGTAATTGGTGAAAGAGAAGTAAAATTCCTTGTCCTCTTTCTTGCCGCCAAAGCCTCCTGCGCTTCCTACACCTGGGAGTTCCACCTCGCGGACCAAGTTGCCCTCGTAATCATATTGAAGTACTTTGGAAATGGCATCCACCATATATTCGGTAAAGAAATAGCCGCCCCCTGTACCTGCGGTAAGCACATTTTCGGTTTCAGGAATCAGGTCTTTCCAATGATCAGGAGTAGGATTGGCCGCATCCACGACCACTACTTTTTTATTGGGCGCTTCACGGTTGGTGACCATGTAAAGGGTAGAACCTTCGTTGTCGATAACATAGGTATCGGAATCGGTGTCGTCCAGAATGGTGACCAATTCAGGATTCTCTTGGGAGAGGTCCATCATAAACAATTTGTTGCCCGATGTGGACACCGAAGCGGAAATGAACAAATACTTCTGGTCTTCGGAAACGGAACCGCCTACGTAACGGTGCTTTTGTTCTGGTGTGCCACCAAAAATGATTTTATCCTCGGACTGGGGCGTTCCCAATTTGTGATAATATAGTTTGTGCTGATCTGTTTTTGCGGAAAGTTCGCTTCCTTCGGGCTTATCGTAGCTGGAATAAAAGAAACCGTCGTTTCCTTTCCACGAAATACCACTGAATTTGATGTCCACCAAAGTGTCCTCCACAATTTCCTTGGATTCGGCATCGATGACAATGCCCTTGCGCCAATCGCTTCCCCCTTCGGAGATGAGATAGGCCGCTTTGGAGCCGTCCTTGGTAAAACTAAGTCCCATGAGCGATGTGGTGCCGTCCTCGGAAAAGGTGTTGGGGTCCAAAAAGACTTCTTCTTCGACGCCATCCTTTTTACGGTAAACCACATATTGGTTTTGTAAGCCGTTGTTTTTGTAGTAATAGGTGTAGTCGCCTTCTTTGAACGGAGACCCTACTTTTTCGTAGTTCCAGAGTTTTTCCAACCGATTTTTAAGGTCTTCGCGGAAAGGGATTTTTTCCAAATACCCGAAGGTGACGGAATTTTGCTCTTTTACCCAAGCTTCGGTCTCCTCGCTGCGGTCGTCTTCCAACCAGCGGTAGGGGTCGGGAACCTCGGTTCCAAAATAATTATCAACGGTGTCAACTTTTTTGGTGGTAGGATAGTTCACAGTGATGGGTTCTCTTTTTTTAGGTTGTTCCTGGCAGGCTGCAAACAAAACCAAAGCAGCCAACAGACTTATGTTTTTCATGTTTTCAAGGATTGATTCCGATAAAAATACAATGAATATTGTGTTTGCGGAAGAGTGATGCATCGCCTTAACGTTTTTTAACCTTCAAGTAGGTAAAAAATAAGTTTGTGAGGATGTCAAAAAATAGCATCCGTCAGATCAGAAGGGCCATCCGTCAGATCGGAAGGGGCATTCGTCAATTGGCATGCTCTGCATTTGTTTGTTTGATTTATTATTGTGTTAACCAAAAAAATCTTACTTAATATGAAAAAACTTATTCTAGCTTTAGTTGTAATTTGTAATATGAATTTCGCAAGTGCTGAAAATGAAGCGTATTTTACCGTGTGCAGTAACTATGCCCATAAAATAGCTACATTCAATCAACTAGCAAATGGAACAGACTATTACGCTGTTTATTTCGCTGCTTATGGAGATTGTATAGAAAAGTATTACTAAAATCTTGCCTAAATGCAAAGCATAAAATTGATACGTACTCTTTTATTGGGTGCATTGTTTTTTCCTCCAATGTTATGGGCCCAAGCGAATATGGGAATTGCCAAATATAAATTGGTCGTGAATAAAAACACTAATGACGAAACAAAGGAAATTTATAATGCCTATAAAAGAAGTATTGATGAAACTGTAAAACAGGCGCAAAATTTACAATTTGAACTTATTTTTAATCAAAACACATCCATTTTTTCCTTGGTTAAAAATTTACCTCTGGATAAAAATGCCTCTGCAGTGAAAATGGCCATTATAATTTTTGATGGTGATAAATTGTATTATACCAATTTGAAAGAAGAATATTTGATGGAAAAAAAGTCCTTCTTGGGTAAGGATTTTCAGGTTAAGACCTATTTCAAAGACATGAATTGGGAATTGGTAGAGGAAAAAAAGCAAATATCTGGATATGACTGCTACAAGGCCATAGGGAAGCGGTATGCAATGTCCAAAGACTATGAAACTTTGGAGACGGAAGTAGTTGCATGGTATTGCCCCGAAATACCTGTTAGGACAGGGCCTTTTGAGGCCGTTGGACTCCCTGGGTTGGTATTTCAGTTGGATTTAAAGGGAAGAACCGTGGTATTGGAAGATTTAGATCTCGGAAAGGAAGTTCAGGTAGAAAATCCGATAAAAGGGGAATCCATTACACAAATGGAGTTTGACAGTATTTACAAGAAAAGAGTTAAAGAAAATATACCTCGTTAGTCTTAAAGGACGATTTTTAACCCTTTCCCCTATTGCTGAAAGTCTAGGAGATAGCCTCAGAAGTATTGGAAACCAAACGATGCTCCACCAAATACTCCGCAATCTGCACCGCATTGGTTGCCGCCCCTTTGCGTAAGTTGTCCGCTACAATCCACATATTTAAAGTGTTGGGTTGGGTTTCGTCCCGTCGGATACGGCCCACAAAGACCTCGTCCCTTCCGTTGGCAAAAGCGGGCATGGGATAGGTGTTGGTTGCTGGGTTGTCCTGTACCACAATACCCGGTGTTTCGCTGAGTAACTGGCGGACTTCGGCCAAGTCGAAGTCGTTGTGGAACTCTACGTTTACAGATTCGGAATGTCCACCAGCAGTTGGGATGCGCACTGCCGTAGCGGTAACCGAAAAAGTGCGGTCATCCAATATTTTTTGTGGCTCACGGGCCAATTTCATCTCTTCCTTGGTGTAGCCGTTTTCCAAGAACACATCGCAATGCGGCAGGGCGTTCCGGTTGATGGGGTGTGGATAGGCCATTTCCCCTTCGATACCTGCGGCTTCGTTTTCCATTTGTTGCACGGCTTTGACTCCTGTTCCCGAAACGGATTGATAGGTGGAGACCACCACGCGCTTCATTTGATATTTTTTGTGCAATGGGTCTAAGGCCAATACCATCTGAATAGTGGAACAGTTGGGATTGGCGATGATCTTGTCATCAGCGGTGAGAGTATTGGCATTGATTTCGGGTACCACCAATTTTTTGGTGGGGTCCATACGCCAAGCAGAGGAGTTGTCGATTACCGTAGTACCAACTTCGGCAAATTTGGGCGCCCATTCGAGCGAAGTGTCGCCCCCTGCCGAGAAAATGGCAATATCTGGACGGGCAGCTACAGCATCTGCCAACCCGATGATGCTGTATTCTTTATTTTTATAGGTAAGTTTTTTGCCCACGGAGCGCTCCGAGGCAACCAACAACAATTCTGAAATAGGGAAGTTGCGTTCTTCCAATACTTTCAACATGACTTCGCCTACCATTCCGGTGGCACCAACAACTGCTACTTTCATTTGAAAAAATTTCTTGCCGCAAAGGTACTTCAGTCAATGGGTTAAACAAGTATTTTTCGCATCAATCATTAAAAAATAACAAATTGTTATAAATAAAACAACCATCAACATGTTAGCGAAACACATTGATGGTTTTAAAGGTTGCTGTGATGTAGCGGCGGTGCCTAAAGTGCACCAACGATTTTTATGCTTTCAGATGCAAAATATCCAATGATTAAGGCAACTTATTGTCAGGTCGAGCGCAGTCGAGGCCTGATGATTGGTTTTTTGGCCCAAGTACTTCTCGACTTCGCTCGAAGTGACATTGCATCATCATTGAATATGAATCTTGAATTACTTTTTGAGTAAATCCCGGATTTCTGCCAGCAACTCCTCTTGGGTTGGACCCTTTGGTGCTTCCGGAGCAGGCTCCTCTTTTTTCTTCATCTTATTAACGCCTTTCACAATAAGGAACATCACAAAGGCCACGATGATAAAGTCGATGACATTGGTAAGGAATGCACCGTATAGCACGGCAATTTCCCCAACAATTTCTCCTGCATCATTAGCAGTCCCCTCGGTGATAACGTATTTTAAATCGTTGAAATCTGCGTTGAACAATAATCCGATCAGTGGAGATACAATACCTCCAGTGAAGGAAGACACCACTTCCTTGAAAGCGGCACCCATGACGAAACCTACGGCGATATCCACCAGGTTTCCTTTCATGGCAAATTCTTTAAATTCTTTTAAAAATCCCATTTTTATAGTTGAGTATTGGTTATTGCCCAACAAAGTAAACAAAAAAGTGGTCTGCAGGGACGATGGTGCCGAAAAAAAGTCAATTTTTCACCACTCTTTTTACACGCTGGGATATCGCGGTTAGGATTTCGTAGGAGATGGTATTGGCTCCTGCTGCAAACGTTTCTGCAGATTTTTCCGGACCGAACACGATGACCTCGTCCCCTTCTTTGCAATCAATTCCGGTAACGTCTACCATAATCATGTCCATGCATACATTTCCCAAAATCGGTGCTCTTTTCCCTTTGATGCTCACCGAACCTTTTCCTTTACTGTACTGTCGACCAATACCATCGGCATGGCCCAAGGGCAAAGTGGCACTCCTTGTTTTTTGGTCGGCTTTAAAAGCGCGGTTGTAGCCTACGGAATGGTTGGGCTCTATTTCATGGATTTGCGAAATAACCGTTTTCAGCGTGGCTACGGGCATGAGGGCTGCATCCACTTCGGCCTGATTACCGTAGCCGTACAATCCGATGCCGCTGCGGACCATCTCGAACTGGGCCTCCGGATAATTGATGATTCCGGAAGTGTTCAACATATGCCGCATGGGCGTGTAGCCCAATTTTTCGGCCAATGCCTTGCTCGATGTGGTAAAGGAATGAATCTGTGCTAAACTGAACTCCCTTTCGTTACCATCCTCAGAGGCCGCTAAATGCGAAAAGGTGGAAACGATTTTAACGGATGTACTTTTTGTGATGGCTTCCTCAATAAAATCAACATCGGTTTGGCCAAAACCCAGACGGTTAAGCCCTGTGTTGAACTTAATGTGAACGGGATACTGCTTTTGTTTCTGTGCCTCTGCAGCTTTCAGAAATTGTTTTAGGATGTTTTTCGAATAAAGACTCGGTTCCAAGCAATAGGCAATCAAATCATCAAAATTTGATGCTAAGGGATGTAGGACCAATATCGGTAGTTTTATGCCGGCCTGTCGCAACAAAACCCCTTCACTTGCGTAGGCTACGGCGAGGTAATCGGTGCCCAATTGTTCCAATTTTTGCCCAATGGTCACCACATCGCTCCCATAGGCAAAGGCCTTTACTACTCCTAAAAATTTGGTGCTGGGCTCAATTTTGGAACGAAGGTAGTTGTAATTGTGCTCCAAGGCTGATAGGTCCAAGACCAAGGTAGTTTCCCCGACCTTACTCATTGGATTTTTCTTTTTTGGAATTTACTTCTTCGGACTTCACATCCATATCCTTGATTTTTTCCCGGAGCATGGCCTTGTAGAAAGCCCCACGGCTCAAAGGCTCATATTCTTCGGTTTCTCCTAAGAGCACCAAGTTATCGTTAAGGGATTTCCTAAAACTGTAATTGGCCAGATTGCCTGTACGGGTACAAACGGCATGCACCTTGGTCACATATTCTGCGGTTGCCATCAACGCGGGCATGGGTCCAAAAGGATTGCCTTTAAAATCCATATCCAGCCCGGCAACCACCACCCGGATGCCACGGTTGGCCAAATCGTTGCACACGGTTACGATTTCATCGTCAAAAAATTGTGCTTCGTCAATACCGATTACGTCACAGTCATCCGCCAACAGGCGAATATTTGCCGCAGCGGGAACGGGAGTGGACCGGATTTCGTTCGCATCGTGGGAGACCACCATTTCTTCATGATAGCGGGTATCCACAATGGGTTTAAAAATCTCCACCTTTTGTTTGGCAAATTGGGCCCGCCTTAGTCTGCGGATAAGCTCTTCGGTCTTTCCGGAAAACATGGAGCCGCAAATCACCTCAATCCATCCAAACTGTTCCTTAGGGTTGACTGTGTTTTCGAGAAACATACCGTATTTTTGAAAGAAATTGTTTGTTTTCCCGTTATATGGGAACCAGCACAAAGCTACTAAAAAATTGCACCCCTGTTTTCAATAAGATTTTAACCTTTTGTTGATAGGGTATTCGCAAAATCGTTATATTTTTATACGAAAGAGGAAAAGCTATGATACGGAAATTGAGGGAAGAGCTGATCAAATTGTCCACCGAGATTATTACGGCGCGGGAGGATACCGATCTTGCGGCACTATATGAAAAGTCCAGAAAGATATATGAGAAACTGGCCGTTCTCAAATTTATTGATGAGAAGTTGAACGATGTGGAGGTGGATGTCTCCCAAAACGTGATTGCCTCACGGTTCGAGAAAATGGCCAATGCTGTGTTGAGCGGTAACAAATCCGTTCCGGAAAGTAATCCGCACCAAGAGGATATCATTACGACTCCTTCGATGGACACGATCAGGGATATTGTGTCCGAAATGCCGTCCGATGAAGATCTGGAAAAGGTTTTTACTGAATTTGTGGCAAAGCCCAACTTAATGAAAAATGACATGGAAGAGGTAACTCCCAAACAGGCAGGCAACACTTCCACCGCACAGTCCATTCAGCCCAAATCGTTGAACGAAAGGCTTGCCAAAGATTTTCAGGTTGGCCTGAACGACAAACTGGCCTTTGTAAAGCACTTGTTCAACAACAATATGGAAGATTATACGCGGGTGCTTTCCCAACTCAACACCATCGATACCCAAGAACGCTCCATTGCCTTCATCAACAATATGGTGAAGCCGGAGTACAATAATTGGGAAGGGAAAGAAGAATACGAGGTCCGTTTCCTGTCACTCATTGAGAAAAGGTTCGCATAAATTCCATTTTACCATTTTAATTTAGAGGTAAGACCGTAACTTTGGTCCATGGGAAAGCTATATCTGGTGCCAACACCGATTGGAAATTTGGAGGACATGACACTTCGTGCCATCAAGGTGCTCAAAGAAGTAGATGTGGTTTTGGCGGAAGATACTAGGACCAGTGGTAAGCTGCTCAAGCATTTTGAGATTGACACTCCTTTGCAGAGCCATCACATGCACAACGAGCATAAACAGGTGGATGGTTTGGTGAAAAAAATGAAAGAGGGTGCCATTTTCGCCCTGATTTCTGATGCCGGTACCCCTGCCATTTCAGACCCTGGCTTTTTATTGACCCGCGCTTGTGTTGAAAACGATATTGAGGTAGAGTGTTTGCCCGGTGCCACAGCCTTTGTTCCAGCGTTGGTAAATAGCGGATTGCCCAACGACCGATTTGTGTTTGAAGGCTTTTTGCCCATAAAGAAGGGACGCCAGACCCGACTATTGGAACTTGCCGAAGAAACCCGCACCATGGTTTTCTACGAATCCCCCCACAAACTGTTAAAGACCTTGACCCAATTTGCCGAATACTTTGGGGAAGACAGACCCGTTTCCGTATCTCGGGAGTTGACGAAGTTATATGAGGAAACCGTTCGAGGAACTGTGGCCGAGCTAGTGGCCTATTTTACCACCAAGGCACCTAAAGGGGAATTTGTGATTGTGGTCGGTGGAAAAAAGTAGGTGTTAGGGGCAATCGATTTTTTCGACCCAATAAACAGGATGGACGAGCTACTGGCCAACATACGGAACTGTTCCCATTGCAAAAAACATTTGCCATTAGGGCCCAGACCCATTGTTGCCACCCATCCAGCATCCAAAATAGCCATTATTGGACAGGCGCCCGGAACCAAAGTGCACCAAACTGGAATTCCTTGGGATGACCCTAGCGGGAAACAACTCAGAAATTGGCTTGGCGTAACAGATGAACAGTTTTATGATGAACGCTTATTTGCTTTGATTCCTATGGGGTTCTGCTATCCCGGTAAAGGAAAATCGGGCGATTTGCCGCCACGTCCTGAATGCGCGCCTTTATGGCATGGGTCGTTGATAAATCAAATGCCGCAGTTAAAACTGACTATTTTGATTGGCCAATATACCCAAGCCTATTATTTGGAAAAAGCCCGTGAAAGGAATCTGACCGAAACAGTAAAAAACTATAAAAGCTATTTACCCAACTATTTTGTGCTGCCCCACCCATCGCCCAGAAACCGGTTTTGGTTGAGCAAAAATCCATGGTTTGACCGAGAGGTGGTTCCAGAGTTAAGAGCAAGGACGTTAAGCGTTCTGGAGATATAAAGCTTCCTTAGTATTTGGAACCATCATGCTTGCCCTTTTCCCAACCTACTTCGCCCAAATATTTTTCCGCACTTTCTACGGCCCCATCTTCAATGTTGGTTCCCATGGAATCGTTCCAGCGGTTGAGGTACCCAAAAAGGGATATGACCCCCATCATTTCCACAATTTCGCCATCGTTCCAATGCTGGTGCAGTCGTTTTTTAATATCAGCATTCACCGTATTGGGGACTTGGGAAGCCGCAAGCGCAAAATCCAAAGCAGCCCTCTCTGCTTCCGAAAACGCGCTATGGGTTCGGTATTCCCAAATGTTTTCCAGCTGATCCTGTTCGGCGCCATAGCGTTCTGCGGCCCTAATGGCATGTGCTTGGCAATACCGGCAACCCGTGGCGTTGCTGCTTACCCAAGCGATCATTCGTTTTAAGGCGGAGGTCACACGGCCTTCATTGGCCATTACCGCTTTGTTCAAATTGATAAAAGCCTTGGAAATGGAAGGCCTGTGCTGCATGGTCAGCACCGAATTGGGGCAAAAACCAAGGGTTTCGTTAAAGAACTCGGCCAGTTGTCTGGTTTCGGGATCGTGGTCGGGGGAAAGGGGGTCTACTAAGGCCATCGTTGAGATTATAAATTGTATTTTTGAAGTCTACAAGAAACAAAAATTAATCATCATGACAAATCACATCACCACCAAATGGTTAGGCGAAATGGCCTTTGAGAGCAACAATCCTTCTGGGCATACAGTGCGTATGGATGCTGGCGCAGAAAGTGGCGGTTCGGGTGCCGGTTTGCGCCCCAAAGCATTGATGTTGTCCTCTTTGGCAGGCTGCTCTGGTCTGGATGTTGCTTCGCTTATCAAAAAAATGAAGCTGGAGGTAGATGATTTTAAAATAGAGACCATTGCGAACCTCACCGATGAACATCCGAAATACTACGACTCCGTAACCATAGAATACCACTTTACTGGAGCCAACTTAAATGAGGAAAAACTCAAAAAAGCGGTAGACCTTTCGGTAGAAAAATATTGTGGAGTAATGGAGATGTTCAGAAAATTTGCTGAGTTGGATATTAAGATTCTCTATCACCATAAGTAGACTTTTGATAAAGCGTTAAGTTCAAATACAATACTCAAATTCAAATTCAGGTAAATCATTTATATTTATAGGGTCAACCTCAGAATCAAATAAAGAATTATGACTCAGAAAAAATTTGATTTAGAGGAAAGGTTTGTGGATTTCGCAGCGTGCATTGCTACTTTTTGCCATGATTTACCCAACGATTTTACCGGTCAATATTACGGAAACCAATTGCTTCGGTCCGCTGGAAGCGCTGCGTTGAACTTTGGGGAAGCTCAAGGTACGACCACCGATAAAGACTTTGTGTACAGAGCTACTATCACATTTAGGGAATTGAAGGAGTCACGCGTAAACCTAAAAATTTTGAATAAAATAGATTATGGAAACAAATCCATAAACTTAGGTTTGTTGGACGAAGTCGAGCAATTGATTAAAATCACCGCTACAGTAATCAAAAAGAAGAGATAACCGAAATTTGGGTTTGAGTTTAGATTTTGAACTTGAATTTGTATAGCTATGCGCTGGACCATTAAACCAAAACCCGAACAAGAAGCCATTGACCAACTTTCCGAAGCTTTGGGTGTGGAGAATTTGGTGGCCCAACTGTTGATTCAGCGGGGAATTACCAATTTCGAGGAGGCAAAAGCATTTTTCCGACCAGAGTTGACCCATTTGCATGACCCTTTTTTGATGAAGGACATGGATAAGGCCGTCCAGCGAATTGAGCAAGCCATTGCAAAGGGTGAAAATATGTTGGTGTATGGCGATTACGATGTGGACGGCACGACTTCCGTAGCATTAATGAGCTCCTTTTTGATGGAAACCTATCCCAATGTAGCAACCTATATTCCTGATCGCTACTTGGAAGGATATGGTATTTCCTTTCAGGGAATTGATTTTGCAGCAGATAATGATGTTAGCCTAATGATTGCCCTGGATTGCGGCATTAAGGCCATCGACCAAATAAAATACGCCAAGGAAAAAGGAATTGACGTCATCGTTTGCGATCACCACCGACCAGGGCAGCAGCTGCCCGAAGCCGTTGCGGTTTTAGACCCGAAGCAGGAGGATTGTGAATACCCATACAAGGAACTTTGCGGTTGTGGGGTAGGCTTTAAATTGATTCAGGCCCTTGCTTCCAAACAGGGCAAAACTATCAACGATTTAATGCCATATCTTGATTTAGTGGCCACTGCCATTGCGGCCGATATTGTTCCCATCACAGGCGAAAATCGTGTATTGGCCCATTATGGGTTACAGGTCATCAACAAATATCCAAGAACAGGAATCAAAGCGTTGATCGACCAAACCAAAAAACGGGAACTTACCATTACGGATGTGGTGTTCATCATTGCACCCCGCATCAACGCCGCAGGACGGATGAAACACGGTCAACATGCCGTTACCTTGCTTAGCGAGACCAATTTTGCACAAGCGCAACAATACGCTGTCGAAATCGAATTGTTTAATACCGAACGAAGAAGTTTGGACCAAGAAATTACCCAAGAAGCCTTGGTACAGATTCAGGAAAACCAAGAAGAAGATAAGTTTACCTCGGTGGTCTACAACGAAAATTGGCACAAGGGAGTCATAGGTATTGTGGCCTCACGATTAACGGAAACCTATTACAGACCTACTTTGGTTTTCACTAAAAGTGGGGACAAATTGGCTGCTTCGGCCCGTTCGGTCAAAGGATTTGATATTTACAACGCGCTTGAAGGCTGTTCCGATTGCTTGGAGCAGTTCGGCGGACATATGTATGCTGCAGGACTTACGCTATTGGAAGAACAGTACGAGGCCTTCAAAAATCAGTTTGAAAAAGTGGTTTCGGAAACCATCGACCCTAAACTGTTGCAGCCCGAGATTGCTGTGGATGCCAAAATCGCTATGCATCAGATTACACCCAAATTGATGCGCATCTTGAAACAATTTGCCCCTTTTGGCCCAGGGAACATGACCCCGATTTTTATGGCCGAAGGTTTAAAGGACACCGGGTATGCACGAGGCGTAGGAGAAGACGAAAAGCACTTAAAGTGTAGCGTATATCAGCCCGGTTCCAATCCTATTGGTGCCATTGGGTTTAATTTGGGCGATAAATTGAATGTGGTAAAGCGAATAAAACCGTTTGATGCCGTATTTTCGTTGGATGAAAACGAATGGAACGGAACGGTGAGCCTTCAACTAAAACTAAGAGATATTCGCTAGCTACTTATGGACCCCTACGCAGCGCTCCGCTATAAGGAATTCAACATATTTTTGATTGTACGCTTTGCCATGGTATTTGCATGGTCCATGCAGTTTATTGTGATTGAGTGGCAAGTGTATTCGTTGACCAAGGACCCGCTTTCATTGGGGATTATTGGATTGATGGAGGTCATTCCCGCAGTGAGCATGGCACTTTTCGCGGGCCATATCGTGGACCAGAAAGAGAAACGGAATTTGCTGGTGACCTGTATTGCAGGATTTTCCGTAATCAGTCTGGGGCTGTTTTTGTTGAGTTGGCCCGGACTTGAAGCATCTTGGGAATCCAAAACCATTCTCTATTCCATTTATGCCTTGGTTTTTTTGGGCGGATTTGTGCGCTCGTTTTTAGGACCGACCATTTTTTCGTTGATTGCGTTGATCGTTCCCAAAAAAATATATCCGAACGCAGCTACGTGGAGCAGCTCCACATGGCAATTGGCATCCGTTTTAGGCCCTGCCTTGGCCGGATTCTCCATAAGTTGGATAGGAGTGCACTGGAGCATGTGCGTTATTTTTGGCTTTTCGCTAGTGGCTTTGATGTTCTTGTTCCAAATCCCCAAAAAACCCATTATGAACCCAAAATTGGGAGAGCCAGTTTTCCAAAGTCTACGCGATGGACTCAAGTTTGTTTTTGGGAACAAGGCCATTTTTGGAGCGCTTACTTTGGATATGATCGCCGTGCTTTTTGGAGGGGCCGTAGCACTTTTGCCCGTTTATGCACAGGATATTTTGCATGTGGGTTCTGAAGGATTCGGAATTTTGAGGGCGGCTCCAGCGGTGGGAGCTTCCATCACCATGTTGGGCTCCACCCGATTTCCGTTGCATAAAAATGCTGGGAAAAAATTGCTGTGGGCCGTGTTCGCCTTCGGCGTCTGTATTATTGTCTTCGGATTGTCGGAGTTATTTTGGTTATCGGTGATTGCCTTGTTCCTTAGTGGTGCGGTAGATGGTGTTTCGATGATCATACGCCAAACCATTTTGCAATTAAAGACTCCGGACAATATGCGGGGCAGGGTGGCTTCGGTAAATTCCATGTTCGTCGGGTCTTCCAATGAGCTGGGTGCCTTTGAAAGTGGATTGGCGGCCAAATTGATGGGCACCGTCACAGCGGTGGTTTTTGGAGGATGTATGACGCTTTTGACCGCTGGAACCACGGCCTTGGTATCACCTACCTTTAGGCGATTGGACCTTCAAAAGGACATTGATGAGCACGAGAAGGAGGACTAACCTTCCAATTTCTCCAAAGTCAACTTTTCGCCATCAAAAACAGCATAGGTAAAATAGGAAATCCAATCCCCGAGGTTGGTATATTTCGATTTTTCGTTGAGTTGGATTTCCATGGGCAGATGGCGATGTCCAAAAATAAAATGGTCGTAGTGTTGCTGTTCCAACTTTCGTTTCGCGTATAAAATCAACCATTCCTTATCCTCACCTAAGAATTTGGCATCCGCTTCACCGGATATTATTTTGTTGTTTACGGATAGATGCTGACCCAGGCGAACACCCAAATCGGGATGCAACCATTTAAAAAACCATTTGGCCACGGGATTGGTAAACACTTTCTTCATTCGTTTGAAGCCTTTGTCGTGAGGCCCTAATCCATCCCCATGTCCGATAAAAAAGGAAGTGTCGTTGATGAGGAATTGCTTCGGTTTATGGTAAACGGGAATATTGAGTTCTTCTTCGAAGTAGCCGTTCATCCAAAGGTCGTGGTTGCCCACAAAATAGGTGATAGGAATGCCCATGTCCGATAGCTCTGCCAGTTTTCCCAAGGTGCGGGTAAAGCCTTTGGGAACCACGGTTTTGTATTCAAACCAAAAGTCGAACAGGTCGCCCATCAAAAAAATGGCACCTGCATCGTCCTTAATGGAGTCGAGCCAAGCCACGAATTTTTTTTCACGGGGCAAACTATCCGTTCGGGTTGGGGCTCCGAGGTGGTTGTCGCTCGCGAAATAGACTTTTTTGCCTTTAGGCAGGGCAATGTTCTTCATTTATTTTTTGTAACGTCGGTTGCTTCGTATTCTGTTCACCACATAGACCACGATTACGAAAAGGGCCAATATGGGGAAAACTAAATCATTCATAACTTTTTTTATTTTTTAAACTTTTCCAATGCTTTTTTAGTATTCGGAGACAGTGCCAATCTTCCTGAAGCTTCGGCCCGTTCCAGTAATAGGTCGTCCCAGTGCTCCGTTCCTTCCCAAAGTACTTTTTTCATTTCGGAAAGAGCTTCGGGATTATAGGTTGCCAATTTCTGCAAATGAATGTCCACCTCCTTGTCCATATCTACGATGGAATCATATACCTTGGCGTAAAGTCCTTGTTCTTTGGCCCAATAGGCATTTTTCCATTCAGTGGGATACAACGTGAGCTCTGCCAAAGCAGCTTTTCCCATTTTTCGTTCCACGGCTGGGGCGATAACAAAGGGACCGATTCCAATGGAAATTTCCGATAGTTTGATGGCAGCCTCCACAGTAGCATGCACATAATCGCAGGCCGATGCCAATCCGACGCCACCACCAACGGTCTTGCCTTGAACCCGGCCAATAATGGGTTTGGGACATTTACGCATGGCATTGATAACATGGGCGAAGCCGCTAAAAAACTGCTTGCCTTCCTGCAAGTTGGAAACAGCCACCAATTCGTCAAAAGAGGCACCGGCGCAAAAGGCCCGTTCGCCTTCAGATTTTAAAAGGATGACCGAAACTTCTTTGTTTTCGGTAAGTTTTTCAAATTCCCGGGTAAGTCGAGCCAAAAGCTCGGACACAAAGGAGTTGCTGGCAGGGTGGCCAAATTCCACGGTTGCGATTCCGTTTTCTATTTTGGTGTATAGACTTCCGTTGGTTCTATCTGTTGTCATTTTCGTCGATTATCAAATGGCAAAGCACTAAATTAAGGGTTTTGCACCAAGGGCCGGAACTTTCGCCTAAATTTCCAGACCAGTGAGAATCCACGAATCATCATCCAGACCACAAAGGCAATCCAGATGGCATAAAAACCAAGACCCAGATACATGCCCAAATAAAGACAAGGGATAAACCCTAAGAATGTTGCTGCCAAGAGCACATTCCGCAGGTATTTCATTTCGCCCATACCTTTAAAAATCCCATCAAAAATGAAAGCCAAAGTGTTCATGGGCAACCCTAAAATCACGATATAAAAAATACTGTAAAAAGTATTGAGGACGATTTCCTCATTGGAAAAAAGGTGCCCGATGGGACGGTAAAAAATGAATCCAAAGCACATGAGAACAAGACTTACGATCATCCCATATTTAAAGATGGTCTTGGCCAACTTCCATAGCCCGTCGTAATCGGCAGCGCCCAAAAGCTTTCCGCCCATACTGTTTCCGGCAGCGGCATAGCCATCAATAAAAAAGGCGGCAAACAACCAAAGGTTGACAGCGATGGTATGTGCTCCGATAAATCGGTCCCCCAAGGTGGTAGCTTCGCGCACGGCAAGCATCAGGGCCGCATTCAATGCTAAGGTGCGTACAAAGAGATTGAGGCTCATAAAAATTAACCGTTTGATTTCCTTGTTCAGCGGAAAGGTCAATTTCATGCTGATATCTGTCTTTTTTACCAATAAAATGAGTGCGAGTATGGCCATAATGGCCTGCGCGATCAAGCTTGCCCATGCAGCTCCTTCCAAATACAGAGCTGGAACAAACCCTTCGATACCGTAGACAAGGACAAAGTCCAAAACAATGTTGAGCCCAGCCCCCAACATGGCGATGACCATAGGGTAGAAAGTGTTCTGCAATCCACGGAAAATACCAAAGATGGCAAAGGTGAACAGGGTAAGCGGGAATCCCCAAACCCGAATGGAATAGTAGGATACACAATACTCCAATATTTTTCCCGACGCATTAAAGAGCGCAAAAATCTCTTCGATCACAAAAATGGTGGTCAGCAGCACTACGATGCTCAAACAGATGTTGAGAAAAATGGCCTGTGCGGGCATATTTTTTACCTCGTCCAACCTACCTGCACCCAAATATTGGGAAATGATGGCCGAAATGGAACTACGGGTTTGGCCCAAAACCCAAATCAGCATGGACAAAAAGGAGCCTACGATGCCTGCTGCGGCAAGCGATTCCAACCCGTCTACGGGAATGTTGCCCACTATGGCCGTGTCCGTAATGGAGAGGATTGGTTCCGCAATCCCAGAAATGGTTGCAGGGATTGCCAATTGGTTGATGCTCTTGAAGTTTACCTGCGTGCTCAAATCGGGCGCAAGTTACAGCACTAATTCATAACAATGAAAAGGATGCACGCTTTGTTTGGGAAAGAATATGTCCCCGAGTTTTTGATATCCTCTTTGTTCATAAAAACGCTGGTTTCTTTTGTTCTGGGAAAAAGTGTCCAATCGGACCGAGACAAACCTGTGTTCACTGGCATGGTTTTCTGCAAAATCCATCATTTGTTGGGCAAGTCCTTTCCCCTGAAGGTTTGGGTGCACGGAAAGCCGATGGATGTAAACACTGTTTCCGTTGGGGGTAAGCCATTGAATGGGTTTGTATTCTTCATCCATTACCGTGGAAATAACGATAGTGCCTTGAACAGTGTTTTTTTCTTCAATCACAAAAAGTTCACCGCGGTCAATATCTTTTTGAAAAGCCTCTTTGGAGGGATAGTGCTCGTTCCATTGAAAAATACCGTTCTCTTGCATATTTTTGGCACAAGCTTGGGTTATGGTCAAGATATCGGGGATTTCAGATATCTTTGCGCGTCTTATCATTGATTCGTTTCAATTAAATTGTAAATTTAAGGTTTAATCGTAATCACCAAACCATGAACAATATTCTTGTACCCATTGGAACTTCTCCAGATTCACATCAAACCCTGCAATATGCGGTCGACTTTGCATCCGAATTCGGAGCCAAAGTCTATGTGATGGATGTGTTCACCGTGACTACGGCGGTGGGCAGCTTGGCCAATGTGGAAGAAAAAGTGGCAAAAAGCAGTAAGGAACATTTAAAGGAGGTCATCGACCAAGTTGATACCAAGGGAATCGACATTAAAATGGCCACGTACAATGGCGATATTATTGACGGTTTGAAGAGCATTCACAAGGAACTGGGCATCGATTTGATTATTATCGCCCCAAAAAGCAACGATATCCAAGAGGAGCTTTATTTGGGCAATACCTCAGGTCGAATCATTAAACAGACCGAGATTCCGACATTGATCGTTCCTAAAGGAACCACTTTTAAGCCTGCAAAAAAGATATTGACCGCGTTTGGATCGGGAATATTGAAACGCAGCAGTATTTTGAATCCATTGATCATCATTAAAAACAAGTTCAGGTCGGAAGTCAGTCTACTGTTGGTGAAAAGACCAGGATACACCGAGGACGATTTAAAAGTGAATACCGCTTTGATGGATTTAAGCTCCCAGTTGACCATTACCGAAAATGGAACTACGTACTTGGGCGTAACGGAATACTTCCAAAAAGAGCAGCCCGATATATTATGTGTTTTTAGAAGAAAGCGAGGGTTCTTTAAAAAGCTTTGGGAAAAGAACACGATTCCCAAGTCGGAGTTCTTTGTGAAGATACCTGTATTGGTCCTAAGCGTTAAAAAAGATTAAGGAAGTAGCGCAAATTTTGATACTTTCAGAAAAAAGTAGTTATTTTGCGCTCTCTTTGGGGGATTAGCTCAGTTGGCTAGAGCGCTTGCCTGGCAGGCAAGAGGCCACCGGTTCGAATCCGGTATTCTCCACCAAAAGTTGTAAAAGCACCTCATTTGTGAGGTGCTTTTTTTATGGAATATTTTGTCTACATCATTTATAGTAAATCGTTGGACCGATATTATGTGGGGCACAGTCAGGATTTGGATGACAGGATGAACCGCCATAATAGCGGCAGGTCAAAATACACTAAAACTGCAAAGGACTGGGAGGTAAAGTATACAGAAAGGTATTTCACCCGGAGCGAAGCAATGACTCGGGAAAAGGATATTAAAAGGAAGAAAAGCAGGAAATATATTGAGTTTCTGGTCGGGAAAGGTGTTGGCTAGAGCGTTCCGAAGGCGTTCGGAAAGGCACCGGTTCTCCCGATAGCCATCGGGACGGTATTCTCCACAAAAACGTAAAAGCACGCCATTTACAGGGTGTTTTTTATTTATGATTTTTTTGAACTGTACCGAAAGTGTTAAAAGGCACTTGGAAAAGGAGTTTTATCTGCGGGTAGGTTCAAGTTGGCCAAAACCTTGTTCAATTCGTCCAACGAAGACTCATCTATGAGGCGTAGGTCGATATGCATATCCTTCTTGTCGGATTTTAAGATATAATCACCTGCGAATTTTTTTATCCAGGTAATATCTTTTAATGCTATTTTTCTGTTCGTCCCATAAAAAACATTCCTTTGGAGAGTGTTATCGTCGATAATTAAGTATTGAAAGGTTGAATCATACCAGTATTGCCCCAGATATAAAAAGCCGATAATGGGATACACATAAATCATCCAATGGTTTTCTTTTTCGGTAAATAAAATGATTACTGCAAAAACAAGCCAAATGACACCTATAATCAAATTGGCGTAAAGTCTTTTTTTCTTGAACTGTATTTTCAACGCTTTCATTTAGCAGATAAAAGAGTTAAGAATCCTAAATATATTGATTTTAACCTTAATGAAGTGTTGTTTGGCAGCAATGGGAATGGTCTGCATATTAAAATCGCCAAAGAACCTTCTGCCCGAAAGTTTATCCTCCTTTGCCATCGAATATCTTCCCAAATTTCTCTGGAAGCTCATCCATAACATATATGACTCTTTTAGTGGACGGATGCTCAAATTCCAGGGAAAAGGCGTGTAAGTATAAACCTTTGCCTTTTAGAATCAACTTGTCTAAGCCATAATCCTTATCGCCAAGAATCGGATGACCTATACTGAACAGGTGTTTGCGCAACTGATGCCTTCTGCCCGTTTTGGGATGCAATTTCACTAAATTCAGAAAGCCGAAACGGTCGGAGGGGACAGATTTCATAACTTCGTAATCAGATTGTGCTGGTTTACCGTCAATTTCTGTTTCAATCCTGCCATTTGGTTTCATGGTGCCAATGGTAATTGCATAATAGGTTTTGACAATCTTTTTTTCTTCAAACAATTTATTCAAAGCACGAATGCTACTGGCGGTTTTGCCCACCAAAACAATTCCCGTAGTAGCATAATCCAATCGGTGGACGGGTTGAGGTATGGTGGCATCCGAAAGTGAACTCGGTTCAAGGTTTCTAGGCAAGGCGTTGGCAAGGGTCTTGAACTTGTTTCCGCTCACTTCAATTCCAGCGGGTTTGTGGATGATGGCCAAATAGTCATCTTCGAACAATACGTTCAAGGGCAATGCAAAGGATCTCTTGGTAGTGGTTTCTAGGGGAATGTCCAAGGAAATTTGCTCGCCACCAAAGATGAGTGTAGCTGTGCTGGCGATCCTGCCATCTACTTTGATGTATCCTTTCTTTAACGCTTTTTTCAGTGCCGATTTTGTGGGGTATGCTTCAAAAATGCCCACACCATATTCCTGCAGCCGTTGGTGCTTTGGGATTTCTGGTACGGTATGGGTTTCGATTTTTAAGATGAAATAAAAGTATCAATTTTCAGTAAAGTCAGACCACATTCAAACATTAACCATCCTTTAGGATGGATTTTTTGTATTTGGCCCCTGCTTTTTTGAACTTTACTTGAAAACAAAATCAACATGAAACTAGAAGGAAAAGTAGCATATATTACAGGAGGTACCAAAGGTATCGGATACGGAATTGCCGAAAGTTTATTGGAGCAAGGCATGAAAGTGGCCATTAGTGGCCGTAGTCAAGAAAGTGCCGATGCTGCCGTAAAAGGGTTAGACCACCCCGACCATGTTTTGGGATTGGTATCCGATGTTTCCCAATTGGAAGATGAACAAAAGGCAGTCGCCGCCATATTGGATAAATGGGGACAATTGGATGTAGTGATGGCCAATGCAGGGGTTGGACATTTTGCACCCGTCGATGAGTTGGGTGATGACAAATGGCACCAAATGATCGATACCAACTTGAATGGAGTGTATCATACCTTAAAAGCTTCAGTTGATGCGCTGAAAAAATCTGAAGGGTATTATATGACCTTGGCCAGTTTGGCAGGCACTAACTTTTTTGCACAGGGAGCAGGCTATAACGCCACTAAGTTTGGAGTGGTCGGATTTACCCAAGCTGCTATGCTCGATTTACGGCCATACAACATCAAGGTCACCACCATTATGCCCGGTTCGGTAGCATCACATTTCAACAACAATGAACCATCCGACAAGGATGCATGGAAAATTCAACCGGAGGACATTGGAAAGTTGGTCATTGATTTATTGACGATGCATCCACGTACCTTGCCCAGTAAAATCGAGGTGCGTCCCACACGTCCGGATCTAAAATAATCAGTCGATTTTCTCTGTTAGGGGAATTGTGGCATCACAAATCTCCCCAATTAATCGAAATAGGTAAGTTTCAAATTGGGCAAGGGTATCCGAGTGTATTCGGGTATCCTTGACCTCTGAAAAAGGTAATAGCCCTTGGCTCAGTTTTTTAAAGGAGATGATTCCTGCTTCGACATCCGTTTTGCCGTGCTTTTTGGCATACAGGTAGGCATAGCATAACAATTGAAAGGCTTTGCTCTTGTCGTAATCTGTAATCAAGTCTTCCCAATCCGTGATTTTCACGTTTTTGGACTCTACTTTGCCCGTTTTGTAGTCGATGATACGGATGGTACCGTCAAATTCATCCACACGGTCCAAAGTTCCTTTTAGCTTGATGGGAAAGTCTAGTTCTGGAACGTTTATCAATGCTTCATAACGTTCTTCTAAAGCCAGTATTTTGATGTGATGACGCTTTAGTTGGTGCATTTCGTTGTCAAAGAAGTTGTACAGATATTTCAGGATAACATTGTACACCAACAGAAACCTTCCTATGGAAACATCGACCCCAGATAGATTTTTGCCAAAATGATGTTGCACCACCTGGGGCACTTCTTTTTTTAAGTTTTTGATATGTTCCTCGGTCAACCTGTTACCAATGAGAGGAGTGTAGAGCTGCTCCAAACTATCGTGGATAATGGTGCCAAATGTGTTGGCCGCTATATTTTCCTCCACTTCATCCAAATCATTGATTTTAAGGATATTTCTTGTGTAAAAATCGATAGGATTCTTAATATAATTGGTCAGCGAGGTGGGCGAAAACCCTTTTTGGGCAAACGCTTTTAAATCCTCCATGAACTTTTTATCCTTTTGGATTTGGATAGGCTGTTTGGCCTCAATGGTAATTTTTGGTGTGGCAATGGAGTGCTTTACATTGGCTTTTAATCGTTCATCGGTGAGCAATTGGGTTATCAGTCTGCTTTTCTCGCCACCTTCCAGGACATCAGGTTCGGTATTATAGGTAATGTAAATGTTCTTCGCGCGCTGAATCAGGCGGTAAAAGTGATAGACGTAGATGGCATCTTTTTCCTTGTAAGTGGGAAGGCCGTAATCCCGTTTCACATCAAAAGGAATAAAGGAATTGTTCGATTTTCCCGAGGGCAGTATGCCTTCGTTCACTGAGGTGATGATAACCGTTTCAAAATCCAAGTTTCGACTTTCCAACATCCCCATAATCTGAAAACCGGTCAGCGGCTGACCGATAAAATCCAATGACTCCATATTGGCCAATTGTTTGAACAAGTTTTTGATGGATTTCAGTTCACCCATAAAATCCACTTTGTCCAAATACTGCCCTAATTGATTAAAAAGCGCATAAAATCGATACAAATATTCCAGTTCGAGCGCATTTTTTTCTTTTTGGTAGATGGTCTTAAGGCGCTCAATGAGTGTTAAACTGTGTTGTATCCATTCCATGGGGCTTGGGACCGTATCGGGAAAGATAACCGACAACAACGTTTGGGCTTTTGGATATTTCGTTATGGCCGCCTTATTGAGATGTATAAGGTTGTGTTCTTTGATGTCCTTGGACATTTTTTGGGCAAAATTCCCCTGATCTTCAGTGGAGAGCGTTAAGGCATACGGATTGGAAATGAATTCCAGTACGCGCTTGTAGAACCATCCATTCTCCGAAGCGTTAAGTTGAAGCTCCAGATAACTGATAAAAAAGGAGTAGAGTACCGTTTTGTTCAAGGGCATTCCCATGGTGATGTTCACTTCTGGAATATTCTCTGGTACCGCATGCAACATCGGGTTGAGCAAAGTCTCATCGGCAAGGACCAAGGCAGTCTTTTTGATGTCTATCTCGCTGTTTGTATCGAGCTCCCCCAATAATTGACCCACATACTTTGTCTGTGAGATGTTTTTGGATACTCCTGTAATAACGATATTCTTTTTGGAGAGAAAGTTGTTCTGTGGGGTTATTTTGTGCCCATGTTTGTAATAGGGCCAATTAAACTGATAGTTCCGAATAAAAAGGCCTGCATCATGGATAGGGTCGTTCAAAAAATAGGAATCGATATCCCAGTAGATGTGGGAATTTCCTGTTTCCAGATAGTGCTGGATAATGTTTGACTCTGCATTGTTCAATGCATTAAAGCCCACAAATATGATGGGGTTTGATTCATTTCCCTTGGGACTTTCTTGTTGAAGTACTTTTACCGCTTCTCGTTGAATCAATCCTTGGTAGCCGAGTTTTTGTGCTATCAAGCTGGCGTAAAAGTGTTCGTAAATACTTTCTAGGTTCTTCCACAGCTGCAGGTAATTTTCCACAAGTTCGGATTTGTCCTTGCTGGTGGACCAGTGGTTGATTTCCTTGATGGCGGAAAGGTAATTTAAGATGTCTTTCGCCGGAATAAGGTAGCCGTCGATTTCATTAAAATCCTGCAATAGGGTTTGTCCCCAATTCATAAAGGAGGCAAAGTCATCCGGGTCTTCTTTTTGCGAAGCTTTGTATATTTCATAGAGCGCCAACAACAAATCAATGTTGGAAGCTTGCTTGATATCCGTAAGATTTCCGATGAATTCTTGAATGGATAGTATTTCTGGACTGAATATGTTTTTTACAAGGCGTTCGGTGATATACTTTTTCAAGAATGTTCCTGAACGTTTACTAGGAAGCACAAAGGTACATTGGGTAATGTCCAGTTGCTTATTTGCCAGGTCGTCCAGCACATATTCGAGAAAAGTCTGCTGCATGGATTAAAAATAAAAAAGGCCCCGCATTTGCGGAGCCTTTTTTAAGAAAACTTTGTTTCTTTTTTACTTCACCAAGTTGATTTCAACTCGTCTGTTCTGTGCTCTACCAGCTCTTGTGTTGTTGGTAGCGATTGGCTTCTCTTCACCGTAACCGATGGCAGTCAATCTACCAGCATCGATTCCTTTGTCGATCAAGAAGTTTCTAACAGAGTTAGCTCTTTCCTCAGAAAGTTTTTGGTTCAATTGGTCGCTACCTACGCTGTCAGTGTGACCTTCTACAGTAAACTTAGCGGTAGGATACTCGTTCAAGATTTGGATGATGTCAACCATTACAGAAGTAGATTCTGCTTTGATAGAAGACTTACCAGTATCGAACAAGATAGTTCTAGCGTAGTCGTTCAATTGCTTCTGAACTTCCTCAGTTACTTCTGGGCATCCGTTGTTAGCAACAGTACCGGCAACCTCTGGACACTGATCATCTTTGTCAAGTACACCGTCACCGTCAGAATCTGGCCAAGGGCATCCGTTGTTAGCGGCAGGTCCAGCTTCGTTAGGACACTCATCATCTTTATCGGCAACACCGTCACCGTCAGCATCAGGACAACCAGCTAGTGCAGGAAGACCAGCAGTGTTTGGACATGCATCATCTTTATCGGCAACACCGTCACCGTCAGAATCAGGACATCCGTTCATTTCTTTGGAACCAGCTTCATTAGGACAAGCATCTTTAGCATCTTCGATACCGTCACCGTCAGAATCAGGACATCCGTTGAAAGCCGCTAGACCAGCTACTTCTGGACAAGCATCGTCTTTGTCGTAGATACCATCACCATCAGTGTCAGTACCACCAAATTTGATACTAAGACCAGCCATGTGCTGGAAGTGCTTTACCAAGTAATCCTCGAAAGCGTGCTTATATTGTGTTTGAAGTGTGAAACCAAGGTTGTCAGAAAACCAGAAGTTAACACCAATACCACCGTTAACGGTACCAGCACCGATTTCATCAACCCAAGTATAACCACCACCGATCTCTACGAAAGGATCAACTACGGTGTTTTTAAGGATGTTATACTTAATGGTACCATCTATAGCGTAGTGAGAAAGATCATCGGCATCGAAGTCTCCCAATTTTTCGATTCTGTTCAAAGAACCTCTAGCTCCTACAGAGAAACCATCACCGATGTACTTGGAAACGCCAATGTATGATACAGATGGCAAAATGTTCCAGTGATCGGTTACGTTGAAGTACTCATCGAACAATGTAGTACTGGAGAACGGGTTGTTCTCATCATTTGTAGGATAGACGTCTATTGCATTCACCCCTATGCTTACCTGCCAGGGATTATTTTCGTCTTGCGCTTGTATGCTGTTGATCCCTACAAATACAAGAGCAACAACCAATAATTTGCTAAGATGTTTCATGCTCAAAATTTTAAGTTTAAGTGTTTATCAGCAGCAAATGTAAGTTGTTAAGACTTATTAACAAAATCTAAATTTCTTTTTTTTTGACTCATTTGCCAGAAGATTTATTGCATTTCGTCGATTTTAGATGACATTTAACGACTTTCCTACTTTAATAAAGGCATTAATTGCTTGGTCCAAATGCTCCTTTTCGTGGGCCGCAGAGAGCTGCACACGTATTCTTGCCTTGTCCTTGGGAACCACGGGATAGAAGAAACCTATCACATAAATGCCCTCTTTTAGCAGCATATCTGCCATATCTTGGGATAGCTTGGCATCATAAAGCATTACGGGGACTATGGCGGAATCACCGTCGATAATATCAAAGCCAGCTTCTTTCATGCCTTTTTTAAAGTATTCTGTGTTATGTTGTAGCTTATCTCGCAAGGAAGTGTCCTTATCCAACATGTCGAATACCTTAATAGAAGCTCCTACAATGGCGGGGGCCAAGGAATTGGAGAACAAATAAGGTCTGGAGCGCTGGCGGAGCATTTCTATGATTTCCTTTTTGCCAGTAGTGTAACCTCCCATTGCACCGCCCAGGGCCTTGCCCAAAGTACCGGTAATAATGTCGATGCGGTCCATTACACCCTTTTCTTCCAAGGTACCACGGCCTGTTTCGCCAATAAATCCGGCAGCATGGCACTCATCTATCATGACCAAGGCATCGTATTTATCTGCTAAATCACATATTTTGTCCAATGGAGCCAATAAACCATCCATGGAGAACACTCCATCTGTCACAATAATCTTGAATCGGGCCCCATCCGCATTGCTTTGTTGGAGTTGTTTCTCCAAATCGGCCATATCGTTGTTCGCATAGCGGTAACGTTTTGCCTTGCACAAACGCACCCCATCGATAATGGAAGCGTGGTTCAGCGAATCGGAGATAATAGCGTCTTCCGCGGTGAGCAAGGGCTCAAAAACCCCACCATTGGCATCGAAGGCCGCTGCATATAATATGGTATCTTCTGTTCCATAGAAATGGGCGATTTTTTGCTCCAGTTCTTTATGGATGTCCTGCGTTCCACAGATAAAGCGAACTGACGACATACCGAAGCCGTGCGTGTCCATGGAATCCTTGGCGGCCTGGATCACTTCGGGATGGGAGGATAGTCCTAAGTAGTTGTTCGCACAAAAATTAATGACCTCTTCTCCCGTGGAGATTTTTATCACAGCACCTTGGGGCGAGGTAATGATACGTTCTTTCTTGAATAGGCCAGCTTCTTCGATTTCCTTCAACTCTTTGGCCAAATGCTCTTTAATTTTTCCGTACATATCTTTTAAATAGGTTTATACAAAAATAGGGTCTATTTGTTGGTCAATATAAACAATAATGGATTGTTTTACCTCAAAATCCATTTCGCTCAAAACAGCTGCGTAGTTGGCAATCTGTTCTTTGTGACTTGGGGAGGCTTTCCCCGTTTTGTAGTCGATGATGATGGCCCGTTTTCCATCCAGAACAATTCGGTCGGGACGCAGCGATTTTCCATCTGTAGTCAGGATCTCTTGCTCGTTTAGAATGGTACGATGTTCCGAGAAAAGGTCAGCCAATTTCGGATGGTTCACAACGTCCAATACTTTTTGTTTGATGTCCGCAGAAGCCTCGTTTGGAAAATGTCCTTCGATTTCCAAACGTTCCAAAATGGGGTCTACATCTTTTGCTGTTTTGATTTGGCTCAAGGCAAAATGGATAACATTCCCCATTTCGATGGCTTCCAAGCGTTCGTCGTCCCACAGGCGACCCGATGTGGTGGAAATGGTGAAACCACTATCAGTTTCGGTTCGAGAGATATAGGGAATATAGTTCTCTGCAGGTTCAGCAGCTTTCCTACCGCTTTCCGAAGGAAAAACACCAATGGTATACACGCCGCGTTCAGTTTCCTTTACATGTTGTTGCTGAACGTACCACTGGAAAAGGTCTTGGTAGGATGAAGCAGTTTCGATGTTTGCGATCTCCTTTTTGCTCTTTTCCGTAATAATGAACAGGCCTTTTTCGGGACGGGTGAGGGCCACATACAGCACGTTCATAGCATCTAATAAAGACTTTTGTTCCACTTCCACATATTTGGCCTGTGTTATCGGGTTATATTCCAGCATATCGCTCTTGGTGTTCAAAAGGAACTCATCCAGCCCTATTTCGTCTTCTTGGGATGTGGCGGCAACCCACGACTTTTTGTCCCTTTTGATCAATGTTGAATCGGCAAACGGAAATATCACAAACGGAAACTCAAGCCCCTTGGCCTTATGGATGGTCATGATCTTTACCGCATCCACTCCGTCCGGTGCGGCAATGGAAAGCGATTCTTTTTTGGTTTCCCAATAATTTAAAAAGGCATAAACGCTTGGGCCATCCCTCTTTTCAAGGTCGAGTACCTCGTCCATCAAAAAGGAAATATGCGCTATGGAACCTTGGTTGAGTTTAAATTGAACTATGGCGGTTTCCAAAATGGTGAGCACGGGCTTACCTTTTAATTGGTTCAAATCAAAACCATGCTCGTTGGCCATAAAGGGTACGATATCATCCAAATGTTGGGAAATGAACCCGTGTTCACCCTCTCCATCTGCACTAATATACCTTAATATATGATAAGCCGCCTCACGGTCTGCGGGATTTTCGAAAATCCGGAGGATGGAAATCAAAAAAATCACCTTTTCATTCTTGGAGAGCAATAACGCATCCGAAGAAATGATGGGAATTTGGTGCTGGGCCAAGAAATCGGCCAACAACATTCCTTTTTTGTTATCACGGACCAGAACGCAGATATCCGCATAAGAATGGTTTTCAGAAATGATAAACTGAATCGACTTTAAAGTTTCTTCGCAATATGCTTGGTCCTTATCCTCCAAATCGGCATCCAAAAAGGATAGCTGAATGTAACCACCGGGCTTGTTGTTTGTTTTTTGATGCGAACCGTTCAAAAAAAGATTGCGATAATCCTCTTGGGCCAAGACGGGTGCCGAAACGGTGAAAAAACTATTGTTGAAGTTTACAATTTCGTCTTGGCTTCGCCAGTTGGTATCCAAGGAGTGAACGCTCGGTTCCACTACAAAAGGATGCGAATTTCCGTTAATCAAATGGAGAAATTGCTCGGCCCTGCCACCCCGCCAGCGATAAATGGCTTGCTTTACATCGCCCACCAAAAACAAAGATCCGCGTTCGTGCTTTTCATCCTCACTCTCCAAGGCATTGCCAATAAGGGGCAATAGGTTCTCCCATTGCATTTTGGAGGTATCCTGAAACTCATCGATAAAGTAATGACGGTATTTTTCGCCCATTCGCTCGTAAATAAAAGGAACCGGTTGGTTTTTGATTTCTTTGGACAGAATGGCGTTCAGGGACGAGATGGGCACAATGTCCCTGTCCAATTCAATATGTTTGATTTCCTTGGCGATTTCGTTCAAGACGGTCATTGGAACGATGTTGCCGTAGATGTTTTGAAGGTAACTGTACCGATAAATAGTTTCTTTAAGGTTCAGGTAATTTTGAAGGATAAAAGCAGCTAAACTCGTCACATCCCTTTTGTCTGTGGCCTTCAATAATTTCCCCTCAATCAGATTGGGTTCCAATGTTTTTGCGGCATACAATTTTTTTGGGTCGAGTTCTCCATCCACCATTTTTTTGAAATGGTTAGGCAGTGTTTGCCGCGGAAAATCAGCAAACTCAAAACCTTGTCGCTCAATCTCCAAAAGCGTATCCTGCGCAAGCTGTTTCACTTTTTCCTGAATAGCCTTGCTTTTTGAGACAATCAGCTTTTGAATTTGGGTAAAATCTGAAATGGATTTTTCACGGAGTGGTTCAATATGCTCGGCGTGGTTTTCCTGGAACAGTAGCTTCCCGATTTCCATCAAATCGTAAGTAATGTCCCAGCTTTTATCATCATCAATTTTTTCGAGGGAAAAGGCAATCAGTACTTCGGTGAGCTCTTCATCGTTTCCTGCACGTTCCAACAAGCGCCCTACGGCCTCTTCCAACAATAAATCCTGATTGAGCTCTACCTCAAAATTTTGGGACAGATGGAGATCGCGGGCAAAGGTCTTTATAATTTTGTGGTTGAACTTATCTATGGTAGAAATTTCAAAAAAGGAATAGTTATGAAGAATCCGTTTTAGGATGAGTTGGGAACGTTGTCGCAATTGTTCCTCCGTTAAGGAAAGTTCTTCACACAGGGTAACGAACAGACTTTTCTGTTTTTCGGGCACAGTTTCTTGTCCAAAAGCGAACAAGTTGTCCAGGATACGGGTCTTCATTTCCTCCACCGCCTTATTGGTAAAGGTAATGGCCAGTATTTGACGAAACTTTAACAGGGAATCGTTGGAGAGCAGCAAGGTGAGGTAGGCCTTGGCCAGGGCGTAGGTTTTGCCCGAACCGGCTGATGCGCTGTATATTTTGAAATTAGACCCCTCCAAAAACGTTTTTCCTGCAAAATAAGGATTCCTTACCTCATGTTAACATGGTTTTAGCGGAATATAAATGTTAAAATCCGTATTTTTACGGGAATAGATTAATAACCTAAAAAAACAAGATAATTATGGCTTTTGAATTACCTAAATTACCGTATGCATACGATGCGTTGGAACCTCATATAGACGCTAGAACCATGGAAATCCACCATACCAAGCACCACAATGGATATACCACCAAACTGAACGGTGCCATTGAAGGAACTGACTTGGAAGGTAAGGGAATCGTGGATATTCTTTCCAATTTGGACATGTCTAACGGAGCCGTGAGGAACAATGGAGGCGGATTTTTTAACCACAGCCTGTTCTGGGAAGTAATGTCCCCAAACGGAGGCGGAAAACCATCCGGTGAATTGGCTTCCGCGATTGATGAGGCTTTTGGATCCTTCGATGCCTTCAAAGAAAAGTTCTCCAATGCTGCAGCTGCGCAGTTTGGCTCTGGATGGGCTTGGTTGTGCGTGCACAAAGGCGGTAAATTGGAAGTGTGTTCCACTCCAAACCAAGATAACCCCATTATGCCCGGAGTAGCTTGTGAGGGATACCCAATTTTGGGCTTGGATGTTTGGGAGCATGCGTACTATTTGCACTACCAAAACCTAAGACCGGATTACATTGCAGCATTCTTTAATGTGATCAATTGGGACAAGGTTTCCGAAAATTATGCAGCTAGTAAATAGTAACTAGTTCATTCATAAATAAAAAGCCGTGCACCAAGTGCACGGCTTTTTTTGTTTGGAATTTTTTCAAAATAGAAAAGGGCGAGGAAGTCCTCACCCTTTTCGTCCCAAATCTTACCATAAACTTAACCTACTTATGCTATGGCGAGACTAAAATACTGGTATTGTGAGAAATAACAAAGGGTTTTAAAAAATATTTTACTTTTTTGAAGAAAAAGAAAACGTGCAGTTCATCGATAAAATGGATAAAACCTTGGTAGTCAAATATAAAGAAGGCGGAGCATGCTCCGCCTTCTTTCCCCAAATCTTACCATGAACTTAACCTACTTATGCTATGGTCCTCCAAAAGTAAGGCGGAGGATTATTTCTTGCGTAAGCTTTTAGACGAAACTCCTGTAAATGGGTTGAAGTGTATGTTGAACCCCAATAATTGATAAATATCAAGAAAAGTGGCTTAAATGCTAGGGCTTTGTGAAGTATGCAAAATAAAAAAGGTGGAATAGCTTCCACCTTTTTTGCCCCAAATCTTACCATGAACTTAACCTACTTATGCTATGGCAGTTACTAAAGTAGGATTGCTCGTTGCTGGTCGTATAAAAAGACGCTGTTCTACGGGATTCATCGATAAAGTGTACATTTTCAGGCTTTTTTAAGCCATTTTGCGTTAGTAGGCACGCTCGTTCTTGCCCTCAAAAAAGTTGATAAAAGCCTTATTGACCACCCTATTTCCTCCCGGAGTTGGGTAGTTTCCGGTAAAGTACCAGTCACCCAAGTTTTTAGGACAGGCGCTGTGCAGCCCTTCAATGGTTTGATAGATAATCTCAACCTCTGCATTGATGCCTTCGGGGCACAGGATTTCTCCAATCTTTTTGGAAATCTGTTTGGCCGAGAAAGGTGCATAGAACTCCTTGACATGATTGATGGCCTCTTTGTTCGGTGCCTTGGTCTGGGCCACACACTTATGATAGATTTCTTCGATCAAATGGGTGGTGCCGTGATCCTCGTGAAGTGCCTTTGCCGCCTTAAAGGCTACAAAATCTTCCAGTTTGGCCATATCGATACCGTAACAATCCGGATAGCGGATTTGTGGAGCCGAGGACACTACTATGATTTTCTTTGGTGATAATCGGTCCAAAATTTTGAGGATACTACGCTTCAGTGTGGTACCTCTAACAATACTGTCGTCGATAATCACAAGATTGTCCGTGCTTTTTACGGAACCATAGGAAATGTCGTAAACATGGGTTACCAAATCATCACGACTACTGTCTTGTGTAATAAAAGTTCGAAGTTTGGCATCCTTAATGGCCACTTTTTCAATACGCGGGCGGATGGCGAGGATTCGGTGAAGCTCTTCCCTATCGATATTGCCTTCCATGGCCAGAATCTGCTCTTCCTTTTTCTTGTTGAGGTAATTCTGTGCTTCTTTCACCATTCCAAAGAACGACGTTTCCGCGGTGTTGGGTATGTAGGAGAAAACAGTATTCTCCAAATCGTTGTCGATGGACTTCAGGATTTCTGGAAAAACCAATTTCCCCAGTTTTTTTCGTTCCTGATAGATTTCCTTATCGCTACCACGCGAGAAATAGATACGTTCGAAAGAACATGCTTTACGCTCCGTAGGTTCCAAAATCTGTTTCAAGGCCATGGAACCACTTTTTTTGATGATTACGGCATGACCGGGGTTCAACTCGTGCACATCTTCAAAATTCACATTGAAAACGGTTTGGATCACAGGCCGTTCCGATGCTACGACCACAACTTCATCATCTTGATAGTAATAGGCCGGACGGATACCCGCAGGGTCCCGCATCACAAAGGCATCCCCATGCCCAATAAGTCCGCTCATGGCATAACCGCCATCCCAGTTTTTGGAAGCTTTCCTTAAGATTTTGGCTACGTTCAATCGTTCGGCGATAAGTGCTGAGGCCTCTCTTTTGGTATAACCTTCTTTTTTGATCTGTTTGTAAAGCTTGGCAACGGCATCATCCAAAAAATGGCCAATTTTTTCCATCACCGTTACAGTATCGGCCTTTTCCTTGGGGTGCTGTCCCAATTCCACCAGATTTCCGAAGAGCTCATCAACATTGGTCATGTTAAAGTTTCCGGCAACAATAAGGTTACGGTGCATCCAGTTGTTCTGCCTCAAAAAAGGGTGTACACTTTCTATACTGTTTTTTCCAAAAGTTCCGTAGCGAACATGTCCCATCAAAAGTTCTCCGATGTATGGGATGTTCTTTTTCTGCCAGGCCACGTCATCTTCTCGATCGGGATTTTGCTTTAAAGCAGTATTGATGCGATTGTTGATCTGGGCGAAGATATCTTGAATGGGCTGTTGCTCGGCCGATCGTACACGGCTCATGTACCGTTCCCCGGGTTCCATATCCATTTTAATACTCGCAAAACCGGCACCGTCCTGTCCGCGGTTGTGCTGCTTCTCCATCATTAGATACATCTTGTTTACGCCGTAAAAAGCTGTACCGTACTTTTCTTTGTAGTACTCCAAGGGTTTAAGCAAACGGATCAATGATATTCCGCATTCGTGCTTAATGGGATCACTCATAATAAACCTAATAAAAAATGCCCCGAAATTCTCAGGGCAAACATTTATGTTAATTCAATATTGAACTGTGTCAACTCCTTAAACTGAGCCAGGCGACCATCCACCTCGCTCTTTTTTAGATCCACCATCCGTTCGGTACCAAAGCGTTCCACACAGAACGATGCCAAATTGGAGCCGTGGATGATGGCATTTTTCATACTCTCAAAAGAGATATTCCCTGCTTCGGTCAAATAGCCTGCAAAGCCACCGGCAAAGGTATCACCTGCTCCAGTGGGATCGAAAACCTCTTCCAAAGGAAGCGCCGGGGCAAAGAAAATTTGCTCCTTATGAAACAAAAGTGCTCCGTGCTCCCCTTTTTTGATCACTACGTATTTGGGGCCCATCTCTTGAATTTTGGCCGCAGCCTTCACTAAGGAATACTCGTTGGTCAATTGTCTTGCCTCTTCGTCATTAATGGTAATCACATCTATCTTGGAAATCACCTTCATCAAATCGTCCCAAGTATTGTCCATCCAAAAGTTCATGGTGTCCAAAACTATAAGTTTTGGTCGTTTTTCCATCTGATTAATTACACTCAACTGAATATTGGGATGTAGGTTACCCAACATCACAATATCGGCATCGGTATAATGGTCGGGAACAATAGGGTTAAAATCGGCCAAGGTATTGAGCTCGGTGGCCAAAGTGTCCCGTGAGTTGAGGTCGTTATGATATTTTCCTTCCCAGAAAAATGTTTTGCCCCCTTTCACAACTTCCACGCCGCTAAGGTCAATGTCCTTGTTCTTTAAAATATCCATGTAGGATTGTGGAAAGTCATCACCCACAACGGATACGATGGCGGAGTCAATATCAAACTGTGAAGCGGCCAAACCTATAAAGGTTCCTGCGCCTCCCAGTATTCTGCCAGTTTTCCCGAACGGTGTTTCAATGGCATCGAAAGCCATGGTTCCCACAATCAGTAATTTACCCATTCCCTAAATTTTGGTGCAAATATACGGTTTACCCTTTCCAATTTGTATAAAGGGCGTTCCAATTATGAAAAAATGGAAATATCAGCACGAAGACAGGTTACTTTCTGCCAAAGTCGGCAGGGATTTCTCCCCAAGCCTTGGTTTCCCACTTCACAATTGGGGTATTGAACCTATTTTTTTTGAGCCAAAGTTCCGCCCGTTCGATCAGTTCAAAAAGCTGGGCATTTTTAACGGTTTTCTCCAGTTTGGTGCCACACTTTTTCTTGCGCACCCAACCAATGGCGATTCGGGAATCGGAGTAAAGAATGCGGTCACTCTTTTTTTGTTGTAGAAAGGCAAGTCCGTGCACCAATGCCAAAAACTCCCCTACATTGCTGGTTCCCTGTTCAAACGGACCTTGATGAAAAAGAACCCGTTTGGTCTTGGTGTCCACACCGCGGTATTCCATCTTTCCGGGGTTTCCGCTCGAAGCGGCATCTACGGCAATGGAATTGTAATTGGGTTCGCCGATTTTTAAAAGTTCCTCGGGACTTAGTTCGCTTTTGCCCTTGGATTTGCCTTTGTATTCCAAATAATTGCCGTTAAAGGCCTTTTTGGCCTCCTCAAAAGTGGCGAACGATTTGTATTGCGCACCTTTTACGCCGTCAATTTGGGCCTTGCAATCTGCCCATGACTCAAAAATGCCCGGGTGCTTTCCCTTCCAAACCACATAAAATTTCTTTTTCTTGGCCATTAGGACAATACTTTTTCTATCACTTTTGGGAAATGCTCATATTCCAATTGATGGACTTTCTGGGCAATGGTTTCTGGAGTGTCTGAAGGGTCAACTTTGGTTTTCGCCTGAAAGATGATGGCACCTTCATCGTAATTTTCATTAACGTAATGAATGGTAATGCCCGTTTCGGTTTCTTGATTTTCCTTTACAGCTTGATGCACTCTATCTCCATACATGCCCTTTCCGCCATATTTGGGCAACAAAGCAGGGTGGATGTTGATGATTTTGTTGGGAAATGCTTCGATAAGATGGGTTGGAACCTTCCAAAGAAAGCCGGCCAAAACAACCAGATCTGCCTCCAAACCTTTCAAAAGGCGAAGAACAGCATCGGATTCCCTAAAAGCGGGTTTGTTAAAATAAAATCCAGGTACTCCCATACGGTCACAACGTTCGAGCACCTTGGCGGCACTCTTATTGGTGAGCACTGCCACCACCTCTGCTTGGGGTTTTTCGCTAAAAAAGGAAATAATGTTTTCGGCATTGGAACCGCTGCCCGATGCAAAGATTACAATTCGTTTCATTCGTTAGGAATTGACGGGATTTTAAATTAAATTACGATGGCTAAAGTAAGGTACAGTATTTTAAGAACTTTAATTTACGTCACATTTTATCGTCAAATAGTGTATTTAATCCAAAGTTTTATATTTTTGCCAACGATTTAAATTTTTAAAACCACAATAATTATGTCAGACATTGCATCAAGAGTAAAGGCTATCATCGTTGATAAACTAGGTGTGGATGAAAACGAAGTTGTAGCGGAAGCCAGCTTTACCAACGACTTAGGAGCGGATTCCTTGGACACTGTTGAACTTATCATGGAGTTTGAGAAAGAATTTGATATTCAGATACCAGATGACCAAGCAGAAAACATCGCCACTGTGGGTCAGGCCATTAGCTATATAGAAGAAGCTAAGTAATTATATGATATATTGCTAAAGATTAAAAATTATCCATGTGGTTGTTATCGCATGGATAATTTTTTTTATAATTAACGTCTAAAGGGTAAAAAAATAGTTCAATGCAGTTAAAGCGAGTTGTAGTTACCGGTATGGGAGCGTTAACCCCCATAGGTAACAATTTGGAAGCTTATTGGGAAGGACTACGGACCGGTAAGAGCGGTTCTGCCCCCATTACATATTTCGATACCGAAAAATTCAAGACCAAGTTCGCATGCGAGCTCAAAGGGTACGACCCAATGGATTTCTTCGATAGGAAAGAGGCAAGAAAACTAGATAGATTTGCCCAATACGCCCTAGTATCTTCGGATGAGGCCATTGCGGACTCTGGAATTGACCTGGACGTTGTGGACAAGTTTAGGGTAGGAGTTGTTTGGGGCGCTGGAATAGGCGGATTGGAAACCTTCCAAAACGAGGTAATCGGTTACGCCGAAGGTGACGGTACACCGCGCTTCAATCCTTTCTTTATCCCAAAAATGATTGCAGACATCGCACCGGGAAACATTTCCATCAAACACGGATTTATGGGTCCTAACTATACCACTGTTTCTGCTTGTGCCTCATCAGCAAATGCTATGATCGATGCACTCAACTATATCCGATTGGGACATTGCGATGTTATCGTTACCGGAGGTAGCGAGGCAGCGGTAACCATAGCAGGTATGGGCGGATTCAATGCCATGCATGCCCTTTCCACCAGAAACGATAGCCCTGAAACGGCTTCAAGACCTTTCGATGCCACAAGGGATGGCTTTGTATTGGGCGAAGGTGGCGGAGCGCTTATACTCGAGGAGTACGAACATGCCAAGGCACGCGGAGCCAAGATTTATGCCGAAGTGCTCGGTGGAGGTCTTTCGAGCGATGCTTATCACATGACCGCCCCTCACCCAGAAGGTATTGGTGTGGTCAAAGTAATGGAAAACTGTTTGCAGAACGCTGGATTGAACCCAGAGGATGTAGATGCCATCAACACACATGGTACTTCAACACCATTGGGAGATGTGGCCGAACTTAAGGCCATATCCAAAGTGTTTGGGGACCATGCACCAAAAATCAACATTAACTCTACCAAGTCCATGACCGGACACTTGCTGGGAGCGGCCGGGGCCATTGAGGCGATTGCCTCCATTTTGGCCATGGAGCACAATACGGTGCCCCCGACCATTAACCACAGCACGGTAGACGATCAAATAGATCCATCCCTCAACTTGACCTTGAACAAGGCCCAAGAACGGGAGGTAAAGGTGGCCATGAGCAACACTTTTGGCTTTGGAGGACACAACGCCTGTCTTTTATTCAAAAAATTAGGGTAGTTTTGTAACATGAAACTCACCTCCAAAATATTCAATTCCCATCCCAACTCGGATGGGGATTTTTTTTTGGGTATGAAAAGAATCCTTGGCTTTAAACCCAAGAATCTGACCATTTACAAAACGGCATTTCTGCATCGTTCCATGAACAAAAAGGACGATGATGGAAACCCTATCAACTACGAAAGGTTGGAATTTCTTGGAGATTCCATGTTGGGCACCATCATTTCCAAATATCTGTACAATGAAGTGCCCGAAGGGGATGAGGGATATCTGACCAAAATGCGGTCCAAGGTAGTCAGCCGAAAGCACCTGAACGAACTGGGCAAAGATTTGGGACTTTTAAAATATGTGGAAAGCCGTATCCCTAAAGAACATTTTGGGGAAAATATCCACGGGAATGTGTTCGAGGCGTTGATTGGCGCCATTTATTTGGACAGGGGCTATACTTATTGCGAAAAGTTCATCGACGAACGCGTGATAGAGCCCTATGTGGACATCGACCAGTTGGAAGGCAAGGTCATCAGTTACAAGAGTTTGGTGATAGAATGGTGCCAAAAAGAGAAAAAGTCCTTTAATTACCATGTGTACGAGGATACAGGGAATGATGAACTGAAACATTTTGCCGTAAAACTTACCATTGGCGACCGGATGTTGGCCAAAGCAAGGGCCACTTCCAAGAAAAAGGCAGAGGAAAAGGCATCCAAACGCGCATACTTTGCCTTACAGAGCAAGATAGAAAAACAGTGACTTTAAATAATGGTAAACTCAAACGTTTTCGCTTATTTTATAAGTGTATTGTTTTGTATTGACTAGGCAATCATTCGTAATAAGCCTATATTTACAGTTCGTGTTATGGGCATGTTAACTACGCACAAGATATCGGCAGACCTTTATGATGATAGTTTTCACCTCATTGCCATCCACAGTGATTTGGAAGATTATGCCATGGCCTATGCTATAAATTCCCATTGTGGACTTTATCTAAAACGGATGAAGAAAGACCTTTGTTTTGATGAAAATATGGCCTTTTCCGTTTTTGACTGGGAAGATGAGATAAACGATATGTACTGGACACTGATTGCCAACAAGTGCGAAACCGAAGAAGAGATGGCTTCCATAGGCTTATTTGAGAGCAATGTATCCAAAAGGATAGGCCATTTGGTGAAGGAAAAAAAGGAAGTGGATTATTTTTTGAAAGTGGATGCAGCAGATGAAACCATATATGCTGAAAAGCTCAGGGCCATCAAACAAATAGGAAAGGTAATCACCGCATACCCATTGGACACACAAAACTTAAAATCAAAAAGAAATTTAATCTTTTAACAATGCCAACTAGAAAGAAGACTAAAATTGTAGCAACCCTCGGTCCGGCCACCAGTAAAAAGGAAACCCTTAGGGAAATGATCCTTGCCGGAGTGGATGTTTTTAGGATAAACTTTTCCCACGCTTCCTATGAGGATGTTGCTGAGCGAATTAAAATGATCAGGGAACTTAATGAGGAGTTGGAAATCAACACCGCCATACTTGCAGACCTGCAAGGGCCCAAACTCAGGGTCGGTGTCATGGGAGGCGAAGCCATCGTTGCCCCTGGTGATGAAGTTACCTTTGTGACCGGCGAACCTTTTGAAGGAACAGCCGAGAGAGTGTACATGAACTACAAGAATTTTCCCAAGGACGTGAAAGCAGGAGAGCGTATTCTCTTGGATGATGGGAAATTGATATTTGAGGTAAAATCAACCAACGGGGAGACCGAAGTGGTCGCCAAAGTGATTCAAGGGGGACCTTTGAAATCAAAGAAAGGGGTGAACTTGCCCAACACCAATATTTCGTTGCCGGCCCTTACCAAAAAAGACATCAAGGATGCCATTTTTGCTATCCAGCAGGATGTGGATTGGATTGCGTTGTCCTTTGTGCGTCACGCGCAAGACTTGCACGACCTCCACAACCTGATCAAGGAGCATACAGAGCACAAAATCCCGGTAATCTCCAAAATTGAAAAGCCAGAGGCTCTGGAAAATATCGATGAAATTGTAAAGGCCTCCGACGGACTTATGGTGGCCCGTGGCGATTTGGGTGTGGAAATCCCCGCCCAAGAAGTTCCTCTAGTGCAGAAACAATTGGTTTTGAGCGCCAAAAAAGGAAGGATACCGGTAATTATCGCCACACAGATGATGGAAACCATGATCACCAGCCTTACACCGACACGTGCGGAGGTGAACGATGTCGCCAACTCGGTTATGGATGGGGCGGACGCCGTAATGCTTTCAGGAGAAACCTCGGTAGGTAACTATCCTGTGCAGGTAATTGAAAAAATGGCGAGCATCGTGACCAGTGTAGAGGCATCTAGCTTGATCAAAGTACCGCAGAACCCACCGCACATCCGAACCAAGCGATACATTACAAAATCGGTATGCTACCATGCAGCGTTGATGGCCAATGAAATTTCGGCAAAGGCTATTTCCACATTGACCAACAGTGGGTACACTGCATTTCAGATTTCGGCCTGGAGACCTTCGGCCCATATTTTGGTGTTTACCTCGAACAAGAGGATACTTACCCAGCTCAATTTGCTTTGGGGCGTAAAGGCTTTTTACTACGATAAGTTTGTCTCTACTGACCAAACCATTGAGGATGTAAACCAGATAGCCTGCAAAAAAGGTTTCTTGGAGGTGGGCGATATGCTCGTAAGTTTGGCAGCCATGCCCATTAAGGAAAAGGGGATGGTAAATACACTTCGTGTAACCGAAATCGAGAGCTGCAATTTTTAGCCTTCTCGGATGAAAATTTTAAAAAAGGCGTGCACTGAAGTGTACGCCTTTTTTTGTTTGGAATCTTTGGATGTTCTGTAAGCAAAAACCACTAAATGTGACTAAAAGTCAATAACGCGACCTAATAAGCTATGCGACACGAATACAGAGATACCAAACTAGGAGCTATTTTAGGATTTACCGATAACATCAAAAAAGACCAAGAACGTTTTTCCGACAGCTCCAAAACCATCAAGTTTTTGTGGAACAGAAATAATGCACCCATTACAATTCAAATAGATGGGATGCAATTGGAGTTGATGCCTTACCAAATCATTACGGTCACCTATCTACAGCATGTTTCCTATGCTGAAACAGAGTTGCCACTTTCCGCTATACTCTTTAACCGGGAGTTCTACTGTATCTCCGATCATGATAGCGAGGTTTCCTGCAATGGTATTTTGTTTTTTGGAACCCAGGATATTCCCATCATTTCCATTCCCAAGGACCAATTGGGCAAGTTCAACCTTTTGCATGATATGTTCGTAGAGGAGTTTTCAACTCCAGACAATATCCAGGGTGATATGCTACAAATGCTGCTCAAAAGATTGATTATCATGAGTACTCGGTTGGCAAAGGAACAGTTGATGGTAAAAACGTTGGGGAATGACCAAATCGATACCATCAGAAGGTTTAATTTTTTGGTGGATATGCACTATAAAACAAAGCGGAAAGTGAGCGATTATGCCGATTTGCTCCATAAATCGCCCAAAACACTTTCCAATCTATTTTCTATTTACAATCAAAAATCACCCCAACAGGTCATTTTGCAACGGATAGCATTGGAAGCCAAACGGCTCATTAATTTCACTGATAAACAAAACCAAGAAATTGCTTTTGAACTGGGTTTTAACGACCCAGCCCATTTTAGCCGATTCTTCAAAAAAATGACCCAAATGACTCCCTCGGAATATCGCGAAAACCTCCTTTTGGTGGCCTAAGGGAAAATTGGTCAAGCCATCGGGAAATCCTTCCTAACACCTACCCTTCTTTTCGGAGCATCTTTGCCCTGTAATTAAAAAACAGCAAAAAGATGACAACTATGGAAAAATCCATTTTCAATCTCATTGAAATTTTTAGAACCTCACAGAAACCTGTGGCACAAACGGTAACAGCTTCGGACCACTGTGAGCAGAAGCACCATCACGACTTTTATTGTAACGCAGAAAAACCTTTTGTAAAAACGTATTAATTCAACAATAAATCATTTCAAAATTACAATTATGAGCACAATCAACGTACCAAAAAGAGAAGAAGTAAGTGCAGCCAATCAGGCGATTTTTGACAATCTGGAAAAGGCGGTAGGCTTTGTACCAAACCTATTTGCCACCTACGCCCATTCAGAAAATGCCTTGGGTAATTATTTGACCCTGTCCAACGGCAAAACCTCCTTGAAAGCCAAGGAGAAAGAAGTGGTCAACTTGGCGGTAAGCCAGGTAAACAATTGTATTTATTGTTTGTCCGCACATACTGCCATTGGAAAAATGAACGGATTCACAGATGACCAAATACTCGAACTGAGAGCGGGGAAAGCTTCATTTGACGAAAAGTTGGATGCACTCGCAAATTTGGCCAAAAACATCACTGAAAATAGAGGCGCAACGGACGAAGAAACATTGGACCGTTTCTTTGCCGCTGGATGGACCAAGGAGAACTTGATCGACACCATTGTATTGGTGGGTGATAAAACCATCTCCAACTATTTGCATAGTACTACTCAGGTTCCCGTTGATTTTCCAGTGGCACAGCCCTTGGAAACTGTGGAAGCCTAATCGGTACAACCCATTTCATTCACTAAAATGCCATATCGAGCGAGTCGAGATATGGCATTTTTTGTTTTAAAAACGTTTTTTAGGATAGCTCAACCTCTTTAAATAGGGAAGGGGCAATGCTCCTTGCCATAAAAATGGGCCAGTCGTTTTTAAACAGATGACTTTCCGTAACGGCACTTTCGTACAATAGGTAGAGTCCGCCCGATATTTTTTCTGTCTCCGCTTTGGAAAGGTTGGAAATGTTGTCCCCGACCACTTCGCCCAAGTATAGCAGCAATTCCTTTTTTTGAAGTTGGATCACCTCCAATATTTTCGTCTGGTCTGGTGCCAATTCTCCCAGTGTTTTAAGGGCCCAGCACCCTTGAAAATCTTCTTGTAGGTACATATCCCGCAACAAGTCGAATATGGCCAATAACTGTGGCCTTCCCTTGCTTCTTTGACCAACATAATCCTTTAGGCTCTCCAAAAAGGTATGGTGGCGCTGCTTCAGGTAAGCAACACAAATATCCTCTTTTGATTTAAAATGACTGTAGAGCGTCGCTTTGGCGATATCGCACTTTGAAATGATCTCATTGACCCCTGTTGAATTATACCCTTGGGAATAGAAAAGCGCTCCCGCAGAGGATATGATGTGCTCGTGCAATTTGTTTCGTTGCATAAATAAGAATATAGTTAATGGTGGTCAATGGCATCACAAATTAATGAAGAATTATTGGGTAGAACAATGAAACCACCAATGAAATCATTGAAGTTGCACCTAATTTCTACTGCCTAACTGTTTAGTATGGTGTCGATTGTAAACATTTTCCTATCTTGTGTATGGTATTTTATCAATCAAATAACTTAAAAACACTAGAAATGAAAAGATTACTTTTGACCGCTTTCTTCGGCCTGTTCTTTACTGTCAGCCATTATGGACAGGAATTTCAGTTCAAGGCTGATGACATCGACATCGACTACAAAAAGTACACCTTAAAAAATGGATTGACCCTTTTGGTATACGAAGACCACAAGGCGCCTATTGCCGCTGTGAACGTTTGGTACCATGTGGGTTCCAAAAACGAAAAGCCGGGTAAAAGCGGATTTGCACACCTCTTTGAACATTTAATGTTCAACGGAAGCGAAAACTACAACACCGACTATTTCCAAGCCTTGGAAAGTATTGGAGGAACTGACCTGAACGGTACCACCAATACCGACCGAACCAATTATTTCCAAAATGTGCCCGTATCTGCTCTTGACCAAGTACTTTTCTTGGAGTCGGATAGAATGGGGCACTTATTGGGCGCTATCGACCAAGCCAAACTGGACGAGCAACGAGGCGTAGTGCAAAATGAAAAAAGACAAGGGGAAAATCAGCCCTACGGTATGCAATGGGACTATTTGACCAAGGCCATGTATCCAAAGGGACATCCCTATTCTTGGACGGTAATCGGGGAAATGGAAGATTTGAATGCCGCCTCTTTGGAAGATGTGCAGGAATGGTTCAAATCGTACTACGGCGCGGCCAATGCAGTAGTGGCTGTGGCTGGTGACGTGGATGCCGAAGAGATCCATCAAAAAGTGATCAAGTATTTTGGGGATATCCCGTCGGGCCCTACCGTGGAAAGGCAAGAAGTGAACATTCCCAACAAAGAATACGATTCCCGTCAAGTTTACGAGGATCGCGTGCCCGAAACCCGGGTGCTGTTTGCGTGGAACACCCCTCCCTACGGTTCTAGGGAAGACCTTCATTTTGATTTGATTTCCGCTATTTTGACCAGTGGCAAGAATTCAAGACTGTATCAAAAATTCATCTACCAAGACCAATCGGCAAGCGCAGCCGTTTCCTTCCAGTCTTCCAGTGAGATTGCGAGTAATTTCATCACTTGGCTTAATGTGAAGCAAGGAGAAGACCCAGAAAAACTGGAAAAGGAACTAGAAGCCGAAATCAACAAGTTCATCAAAGAAGGACCCACTGAGGACGAACTCAAAAGGGTAAAGGCCAGTTATTTTGCCAATTTTATCAAAGGACTGGAGCGTATTGGCGGCTTTGGGGGAGTATCGGATATTTTAGCTTCCAACCAAACCTACCATGGCGACCCTTCCTACTACAAAACCACCTTAAAGTATGTGGAGGATGCCACCGCGGAGGATTTGAAGAAGACAGCGGCCAAATGGCTTACCAAAGGAAAACATATCTTGGTCTGCAAGCCTTTCCCGGAATATGACATTGTGGAATCTCCGGTAGACCGAAGTACATTGCCCGCACTCACGGAGCAGAAAAGCTCCAAGTTCCCCGATTTGCAGCGGACGCAGTTATCCAATGGATTAAATGTGGTGTTGGCACAGCGAAAAGGGGTTCCCACAATCGTAATCAACCTGGTGGCCGATGCAGGATATAAAACCGACCATCTATCCGCTCCGGGAACGGCAAAATTGGCTATGAACTTGATGGACGAAGGAACCAAGGATATGGATGCCCTCGAGATCAATGAACAGCTTCAATTATTGGGGGCTTCGTTAAGCACTTTCTCCAGCCAAGATGAATCCAATGTATATATGAGCACCTTAAAACCCAGTTTTGATGCCAGTTTGGATCTCTTTTTGGATGTGGTGCTCAACCCGGTTTTTCCGGAAAAGGAATTTGAGCGTTTGCAAAAGGAACAGCTCAACGACATCAAACAGGAAAAATCCCAACCCATTTCCATGGCACTTCGGGTAATGAACAAATACCTGTATGGTGACGACCATCCGTACAGCAGCCCTTACACAGGAACCGGATACGAGGAAACCGTTTCTAAATTGACACGCCAGGATGTGGTGAACTTTTACAATACATGGTTCAAGCCGAACAACGCCACTTTAATTGTTACAGGTGATGTGGAAATGGCAGAACTAAAGTCCAAATTGGAAAAAACCTTGGGCAAGTGGAAAAAGGGAGACGTTCCGAAGATTGTCTTCAATGAGCCCAAGACCAATTCCAAAAACACCCTTTATCTCATGAACAGGCCCGAATCCCAACAATCGGTGATACTAGCGGGACACCTCACAGAAAAGTATGGTGATGTTTCAGAAATAGCTTTGGAGCAAATGGTCAATATTCTTGGAGGTGATTTCACTTCTCGAATCAATATGAATTTGAGAGAGGACAAACATTGGTCCTACGGAGCAGGGGGCTTTGTGATAGGTTCCAAAGAAGAGCGTCCGTTTATTGTGTACGCTCCGGTGCAGACCGACAAAACAGCAGAGTCCGTAACCGAAATCAGAAAAGAGATTGCTGAATTTACCTCTACCAGACCTGCGACAAAAGAGGAACTGGACAAAGTAAAGACCAATCAAGTATTGAAGCTCCCTGGCCAATGGGAAACCAATAGTTCCGTTAACAGTTCGGTGAGAAACTTGGTGCGCTACAATTTACCGGATGATTACTACCAAAAATATGACCAGAATGTAAGAAGCCTTTCGGTGGAAGACATCCGAAAAGTGAGTAACCAAGTGGTACAGCCGGACAAAGTAAACTGGTTTATGGTGGGCGACAGAGCTGAAATCATCGAAAAGTTGGATGAACTTGGTTTTGATAACATCATTGAGATTGATGCGGACGGTAACCCCAAAAAACCTGCGGTAAAGCCTGTGGAATCGGATATTAAAAATTAATGGAATACGGAGGCTTTCTAATAGTACTTTTATCTGATTCGTCATTCCGAACTAGTTTCGGAATCTCACCAGATAATGCTTAATGTGTCATGAGAACCTGAAACAAGTTCAGGTTGACGTTAAAAACGACTTCTTAGAAAGCCTCCTATTTTAAAAATCAAATTTCAGCTGCACCAGCACGGACTCCTTTTTAGGCTCGTCCTTTTCTTTTTCCGTGTTGAGGTTGGCCAAGGAAATGCCCAACAACCGAACGGAGTTCTCCAAAGAGGATTGGTACAGCAACTCCTTTGCGGTTTCCAAAATTAAATCCTTGCTAGCGATAAAATAGGGCAAGGTCTTGCTCCGGGTCTGGAGCGTAAAATCGCTGTACTTGATTTTTAGGGTCACCGTTTTGCCCGCAATTTTCGATTTCTGTAGCCTGCGTTCCAACTCGCGGGCAATATTTTCCAATTTTTCCAGCATAAATATCTCACTGCTCAGATTCTCTGAAAAGGTACGTTCCGCCCCTACCGACTTTGGAGTCCTGTGCGGTTTTACTTCGCTGTTGTGGATGCCACGCACCACATGATAATAGTGCCCGCCGCTCTTTCCAAAATGTTTGTCCAAGAACTCCAGTGACTTTTCTTTGAGGTCTTTCCCCGTGAAAATGCCAAGGCGATACATTTTTTCGGCGGTGACTTTCCCTACCCCATAAAACTTTCGAATGTCAAGATGCTCCAAAAAATCAATGACTTCTTCAGGATTGACCGTTTTTTGTCCATTGGGTTTGTTGTAATCGCTGGCCACCTTTGCGATAAACTTGTTTATAGAGATTCCCGCCGAGGCCGTCAGCCCCGTTTTGTCAAAGATTTTCTGGCGAATTTCCTTGGCAATCAAGGTAGCGGAGGGATTCCCTTTTTTGTTTTCCGTTACATCCAAATAGGCCTCATCCAACGAAAGTGGTTCCACCAAGTCGGTGTATTCATAAAAAATTTCCCGGATTTGAAGGGATACCTCCTTGTAGCGGTCAAATCGGGGTTTTACAAAAATAAGATGTGGACAGTTCCGCAAGGCAATGGAGCCGGCCATGGCACTCCTAACCCCGTATTTTCTGGCTTCGTAGCTTGCTGCTGAGACCACCCCGCGTTTGGACCCGCCTCCAACGGCAAGGGGCTTTCCCTTAAGCTCGGGGTTGTCGTGCTGTTCCACCGACGCGTAAAAGGCATCCATATCCACATGAATGATTTTTCGTAAGGGAAAATCGAAATCCATACCCAAATTTAGGGTATATTTAGTTTGATGGAACATTTGGAAATAGAACGCAAGTTTTTGGTCACAAGCGATGGATTCAAGCAACAATCGACATCGCAAACACGTATTGTGCAGGGATTTTTGAACACAGACCCAGAACGAACCGTCAGGGTTCGCATTAAGGGAGACAAGGGATTTTTGACCGTAAAGGGACCCAGTAACGATTCTGGAACCACACGTTTTGAATGGGAAACGGAAATTACGGCAGCGGAGGCGACAAACCTTATTGATTTATGTGAATCGGGTATTTTGGAAAAGGTCCGCTTTGAAGTCCCATGGGGTGATCACCTGTTTGAAGTGGATGAGTTTTTGGGTGAAAACAAAGGTTTGGTGCTTGCCGAAGTGGAACTCAAGCATGAAGATGAACGTTTTGAAAAACCGAATTGGCTGGGAGAGGAAGTCACAGGCCAGGTACCATATTATAATTCACAATTGAGCATAAAACCCTTTAAGGAATGGCAACGATAGCATCCAAATTAGTCAAAACAATCAATGTTTTAATAGCGGTTAGTGCTGTTTTAGCCATTACGACCGAGGCTTTGGGCCATACCTCGGCTTATATGCTCTTAAAACCATTGACCACGATTTTGGTGACATCTTTGGTTGTGCATGCGGCCCAAACACGGCAATCCAAATTCAAAACCTTGATGGTCCTTGCTTTTCTGTTTTGTTTGTTAGGAGATATTCTATTGTTGTTTCCCGCATACTTCGTGTATGGACTGGCAGCCTTTTTGGTGGCACATCTGTTGTTTGCCACATCTTTTGTGCAGCTAAAGGGTTTTCAGACTCATTGGATCTCCTTTTTGGCACTTTATGGCATCGGCATCTCTCTTTTTCTGTGGTTAAAACCGAGTCTCGGCGATTTTATGGTACCTGTTGGAGTTTACGTTTTGGTCATCTGTTTTATGGCGTGGCAAGGGATTGGACTTTTCCTTAAGGAAAAGAGCAAGCCGTTTGTATGGATTGCGGTGGCCGTGCTCCTATTTATGTTCTCTGATACCATGATTGCCATTGCCAAGTTTAAAGCGGATTTCGCTTATTCTAGTGTTGTGATATTAAGCACCTATTGGCTCAGTATTGGTTTGATAGCCAATGCGGCCAGGAGAATTATCGTATCTCCCCAGAGCTGAGATCAATCCAACTGCTTATCCAAAGACAAAATAGTATGGAGCAGAACGTTGGCACCATTAGCCATATCTTCTGCTGACGTAAATTCTTTGGGCGAGTGACTGATGCCTCCCTTGCTAGGAACAAAAATCATCCCTACTGGTGCAAAACGGGAAATATCCTGTGCATCATGGCCGGCACCACTGGGCATATATTGGTAGCTTAACCCCAATGCCTTGGCAGAGCTTTCAATTTCTTTTTGAATCTTAGTATCGGTCAGGGCAGGTTCTGCAGTGGTATCCAACGGCAAAAACTCAACGGATACGTTGGAGGCTTCCGCAATCTCCTCAGTTTTCTCTTTAATGGCGTTGTACACTTTCTGGATGACCTCTGAGGAGAGGTCACGTATTTCCAAGCTGGCCACTACCTTACCAGGAATTACGTTCGGAGCGCCAGGTTCTGCCTTTATTCGCCCTACGGTACCTACTTGGGTGCCTTCAAAACTATTGGTAATCTCATTTACGGCAACAATATATTTGGCTGCGGCCAACAAGGCATCTTGTCGCGCATTCATGGGAGTGGTGCCGGCATGGTTGGCAAAACCGGTGAATACGACATCCCACCAATTCAGTCCTACGATTCCTTCTACCACGCCTATGTCCAATTGCTCCTTTTCCAGCTTGCCTCCTTGTTCAATATGAAGCTCCAAAAAAGCGGCTAAGCTACCTTTTTCACGTTTTGCGCTTTCAATTTTTGTGGTATCTCCCCTTATTCTCATGATACCTTCGCCCATGGAATATCCTGTAGCATTGACAATGGGAAAGGCTGATTTACCCAGATTCCCGGCCATGGCCCTACTGCCCATCACACCACCTTCTTCGTTCGGAAAAATGATGACTTCCAAAGGATGTTCGGTTGTTATGTTGTTTTCATTTAGTGTCTCGATAATTTCCAAAGCCGCCATGGAACCCAAACAGCCATCATAGTTGCCCCCATTGGGAACCCTATCAATATGGGAACCAAAGGCAATGGGTTTTTTAGTGGCGTCGGTACCTTTTCGTGTCCCGATAATATTTCCCGCAGCATCCACCTGAACCACCATCTCCAAACCCTTTAGGGTTTGTATCACCCAGTTGCGTGCTTCAATATCGGCATCGCTAAAGGCAACACGTTCTGTTTCGCCATTTTCTTGCAATCCGAATTCGGCCAGCTTGAAAATCCTGTCCTCAAGTCGGTCTTGGTCAACCTTTATCGTGGATTGTTGCGCAGTGGTGATACCAATGCATAAAATGGCCAATAATGGGAAGAATACTGACTTCATAATGGTTTGGTTTTCCTGAAAGGTAACAATTTAGCGGACTATGTCTGCTATTTAAGCGGCTTTTTCCGCCGTTGCAGCTTGTATTTCACGATCCATGAGCTTTTGGGCAGACCACTTTTTTTTGTGCACTCCGCTGAGCCAAGGAATGGAGAACCCAACGGCTAATAGGACACCTGAAACCATAAAAATCATCAATGGTTTTGCAAAAAGGGTTCCGCTGTTCAATGTAGCCAAGATCAAGATGGTGGACAAGGGGAATGATAAGGCCAGTATGGCCACCCCAAAATCACTGTTAAAGGTTCTTTTGTGGGGTTTTTGGTCCATTTCCAAACTATCTACGGCCGCGATATGGGCATAAGGCCAGAAACTGCAGGCGCTTAGTCCAAACGCCATGGTCAAGAGGATTTCCTTTGGTGCTTCAATGCCTGCAAGAGTGACAAAGGTCCCAGATATAAGAAGGACCAAACCTGCTCGGGTACACAGCAGTGAAAAAATCTGAATGAACTGCTTTCTTTTGATTTTTACCGCAAGTCCGATAAAAAGCAGCACAAGCGGTGTCATAATTAAGCTCAGTTTCTCCAAGGTCTCGCTCAAAAAGAACGGTAGGGAGTCCATGCTTACCCCAAAAGCCAACAAAACCAAGGCTGCTCCAATAAATACGTTCACCGGCTCCGAGACCATGGCCTTTATTAAGGGCTTTAGTTTGGTTCCCCCGTTTCTTTTTTCACTGGATTGAAGCCCATAATGCCAATTCATGGCCACCAAATACAAAAAGAAGAGCACGAACACTTTATTGCCAAGGTCGGACATAGCGGCTTTGGCCAAGTATTCATCACCCAAGAATTCCAAAATAAAAGGAAACGATGAAAGTCCCGGCGCTAGTGATGGCACCAACAATTTTGCGGTCCTATAATCCGACGTGCCTTTTCCAATGCCCATAAGGGGCAGAATAAACGGCATGGCAAAGAACAAGATCAAGTTGAGCCCAAGGGCCAATAAGGGCAATAGCAGCAAATGCAGTTCTACCTTGACCCCCAACAACGCAATGAAGATGGTCGCTGGCAGGGCCAAGTTCAGAATGATTTTTTTTATGCCCGTAATCTCCTCTTTGGACTTGAACTTCACCTTAAGTACAATCCCAATGAAGATAAAGAACAGAAAAACGATGGTTTTTTGAATCCCTACGTCCACTATGCCAACACTTTATCGAGTGCAGCGGTAAAGGTTTTCATTTCGTCCATGGTTCCCATACTTACACGGCACCAGTTTTGATCCATAAACTGGAAAGCACGAACGCCCACCTTTAACTCGGTCATTTGCTCCAAAAACGCCCTACCTTCCATTTCAATCGGAAAAATGATAAAGCTTGTGGATGACGGAACATAGGAAGTAATGCCCATCTTTTCCAAACTTTGGTACACATACTCCCTGCACTCGGCATTTAGATTTCTTGATTTTTCTAGGAAGGCTGCATCGTCCATGGCCGCCATGGCAGCGTATACGGAGGGCAAGGAAATTCCCATGCCTCCCCTTGTTATTTTTTGAAGTCTGTTCAAAGTCTCTTCCAAAGCAACGATGTATCCGACACGCAAGCCGGCCATTCCATGAATTTTGGAAAAAGTTCTTGCTATGATAACATCCTTGCCCTCGTTCACCAAGGAGACCATACTCTTTTTGGCCCCTTCATCCAAGAACCAGAGATAGGCTTCATCCACAAAAACAGGAACCCTTTCGGATACGCGTGAACAGAAATCCACTAATTCCTTATGGTCCGTCATAGAACCGGTTGGGTTGTTGGGGTTACAGATATAGACCAGTTTGGTATCATCGTCAATCGCTTCCTCCATCGCCTTAAGGTCGTGCGACCAATCTTCCTTGAGTGGGACTGGCTTCCAGCTTGCACCAACAGATTCCGCTACTTGGATGAGTGACATATAAGCTGGATCGGCAGAAACAACGTTGCCACCGTTCATAAAGAAAACCATGGCCGTTTTCTCCAACAAATCTGAAGAACCGGGTCCCATCATAATATTTTTGCTTTCTACACCTTCAAAATCAGCGATTTTGTCCACTAGTTGGAACAGTTCCCTCCATGCATATCTATTTCCTCCCGAAGCGGAACTTTTGAAAGCTTCCAAAGCCATAGGTGATGGACCATATGGATTTTCGTTGGCATTTAGTTTGGCTTCCAGTTCTGGAAACAAAGCATCTGGCTTAGGCAGATATTCCTTAAAAAACGGACTGTAAACCGCATTTCCCTCTCTGTCAAGGGTTAAGGGGGCCTTTGGTCTCTCGGCCAATCCTATGTAAGGTAATGCCATTGCGCCTCCAGCGGTAAGCATGCTTTTTCTGATCCAATCGCGTCTGTTGATGTTGGTTGATGTAGTTCCCATTGGTTTTTAGTTTTAAGAAGAACTTAAAATTACGCGATCATTCCGCTTAAAACAACGCTAAAAACATAAAAATCAGGCCCTTAAAGAAGAATTTATTAAAATATTCGCAGGTTATTTATAAAATTGATAGTATCTGTATCTCAAAAATGGGCTTTTTTGATGATGTTGTGGGCGTACGCCAGCCAGATAAACGAATAATTAGGACGGGATAAAAGTTGTTGGATGATGTGTTCGCCTATTTGGATGTCTTTTGGCATTCTGTCATCAGCAAACCATTAATCTTCCGAAAGAATACCTTCCTTGTCTATAATGGGAATTGTACGAAGTTGATTCTCTTTAATGGAATGCTTAGGGAACAGGCATCTTTTTTCAAAGAGCTTGTTTTCAGCAAAAAAGGTCACAAAGAATTCATTGTTGAGCGCCAATACCTCTTCCTGTAGCAATTCAATTTTTTTAAAGGATTTTGGTCCCAAAACGCCTATGCCATGGCGCATGGTGGATGTTTTTTTGTCGCCGTCAAACCCTTTGGAGACTACAATGGTCATCTCAATGGTATCCGAACGGTTATTGATGAGGTAGGCATTCCAGTCTTTGGACAAAAATTCTTCGTTCCACTCACGAATCACAGCAACATGTACATCCTTGGCTACGGGAATTTCAATATCCTTTTTCATGGAACAGGTTAAAAGGCGCTTTTGAACTGCTCCAAAAAGCGCACATCATTTTCACTGAGCAAACGGATATCGGAAATTTGGTGCAGCAAGAGTGCAATACGGTCAATTCCCATTCCAAAGGCAAACCCAGAATATATTTCGGGGTCTATGCCACAATTTTTAAGCACGTTGGGGTCTACCATTCCACAGCCCATGATTTCGAGCCATCCGGTGCCTTTGGTCATCCGGTAATCGGTCTCGGTCTCCAATCCCCAGTACACGTCCACTTCAGCGCTGGGTTCGGTAAACGGGAAGTAAGAGGGACGCAGGCGTATTTTTGATTTCCCGAACATTTCGGAGGTAAAATATTGCAAGGTCTGCTTTAAATCGGCAAAGGATACGTTTTTGTCCACGTAAAGCCCTTCTACCTGATGAAAAAAGCAATGCGATCGCGCTGAGATGGCCTCGTTTCGGTACACTCTTCCCGGGGAAATGGTACGAATGGGCGGCTTATTGGCCTCCATGTACCGCACCTGAACGGATGAAGTATGGGTGCGCAATAAAATATCTGGATCGGTTTGAATGAAAAAGGTGTCCTGCATATCTCTCGCTGGGTGGTATTCGGGAAGATTCAATGCAGTAAAATTGTGCCAATCGTCCTCCACCTCTGGTCCCTCGGACACATTGAAGCCAATCCGTGAAAAGATATCGATAATCTGGTTTTTTACAATTGAAATGGGGTGACGGGCACCAATCTCAACAGGTTCGCCGGGACGTGTGAGGTCGCCATATTTTCCACTGGCCTCGGTCTGATTTTCTAGAGCTTCTTTTAAGGCGTTGACCTTTTCAGCAGCAACGGTTTTCAATTGATTGACAACCATGCCGAACTCTTTTTTCTGCTCGTTGGGCACATTTTTAAATTCAGCGAAAAAACTGTTCAAAAGTCCTTTTTTACCCAAATACTTGATTCGGAAGGCTTCGATTTCGTCTATGGAGCTGGAAGTAAATTTTTCAACTTCGGCGATATGTTCCTTAATGGTATCAATCATGATGGCTTGCGCTATTGGCGGACAAATTTAGCAAATTGTCCTTGAATAAATAGGCAATTAGGAAATGTACTGCAATTCCACCGAACAAATGCCACAACCAATGGGTGCCCATGGGAAATAATGTTTGATGGAGATCGATGCTTCTAAAAAAAATCGCAACTCCAAAAATGATAAAAGCGGTCAACACCAATCCTATATGTTTCCCTTTGGTTTTTGCCAAATACCATGTCATGGGAATAAGGATTGTAGCAGCAGTGATTAGGTATCCAAGGGAAATCCTCCAACCCTGAGGCATGGGAAGAATCCGTAGTAAAATGGAGGCGCTCAGCAATAGTGCGAAAAACACCAAGCGCTGCCACCACTGATGAACGAGTTTACATATAAAATAAATCACCAAAGAAGCGCAAAGCAGCATAATGGGCATCCAATCCAACCGAAGCCAAAACTCGTGGCTACGGGTAGCGTGATACACCGTGCCCCCTATGTAGCTAACTCCGATAACGGGAAGTACCCAAGCCAAGAATCGATGCTGTCCAGGATTTCGGTACACCCGCAAGCTCCAGTAGATGATCAATAGCAAAAAGATAGTATTGCTAAATGTATTGAACGGCTCCACGGGAAACCCGCCTTGGGTGGTTTCCAAATAAATGGGTCCGGAATCATTTGGAAATTTCATATTGGGTATAAAGGTATGATGGTTTCAGGCCAAAATACATATTGCCGAGCAGATACCAACGCCTCTCAGGCTAAATTTTAAACCAAAAACAGGCTGTCTAAAAAGCGGTTTGCCTGTCAGTTCGAGCGCAGTCGAGAACTTAAGACACATTGGTAATCAATGGGTTTCGACTGCGCTCAACTTGACAAAGTTCAAATAGTACCGCTTTTTAGACAGCCTCTTTTCTTTTAAAAAATGTTGCCGGGAATTACAGAAATGTTACGCTTCCATCCGAAATATCGTACATGGCGCCTACAATGGCAATATCACCATCTTCCTCCATTTCTTTTAGGATAACACTTTGGTTTCTAATGTTTTCCAATGCCATTTCAACATTTTTAACGGACACGGCATCCACAAACTCCAAATTTTGGGAGTTCCTCAAAGATTCGTCCTTAGGTTCCTTTACCGCGTACACCGCAGGCTCAATCTTATTGATCAAACTGGTCAAGTTACCGAGACGGGCATGGTCGCAGGCACCTTTTACGGCACCGCAACTGGTGTGTCCCAGTACCACAATGGCCTTGGTTCCGGCAAGTTTGCAAGCAAACTCCATGCTGCCCAGAATATCTTGGTTAACAAAATTCCCTGCTATTCGTATGCTAAAAATATCTCCTAGACCTTGATCAAAAACCAGCTCTGCAGAAACTCTGGAATCGATACAACTTAGAATGGTCGCAAATGGAAATTGACCATCCTTGGTATCGTTTACTTGCTCCAATAGGTTTCGATGTGCTTTTAAATTTTGTTGAAAACGCTCGTTTCCCTCCTTTAAAAACTGAATGGCCTTTGCAGGAGTCATTGTGGCTTGCGTTTCTTTGGTATGTGCCTTCATATGTTTAGGTTATGCTGTTTTTTTGGGTCTTAGATTAAAAAATTCGATATAACTATCAGGATTTTCAACCTCTCCTTTTTCGGAAATAATTTTGATGTCGATGTTTCTGTTCTTGGCCTTGCTCGAAAAATCCTGGAGAATCTCTACGATATCGTTATCCAGATACCTTGTTTTTCTTACGTCCAAAGTGAGATAGGTATTTTCGGCAATACTGTCCAATTCTTTTAGGATAGCTCCTTTGTTGAAAAAGGTAACCTCTTCGGCTAGGGTCATTTTTATTTGATGTCTGCCGCCATCGCTTTCCTCAATGTGCAAAAAGTGGGAGTTTTGGTAACTTTTGATCAAAACCACCACGATGCCAACACCAAGGCCAAGGCTTATTCCTACCAAAAGATCGGTAAAAACGATACCTACCACGGTCACCACAAAGGGGACAAACTGTTTCCAGCCGGCTCGGTACATCGTTTTAAACAGACTTGGTTTGGCAAGCTTGTAGCCTACCACAAATAAAATGGCCGCCAATACGGACAGCGGAATCATATTGAGCAGTGTCGGAATCAAAATAACCGAACCCAACAGAAAGAATCCATGGATTATAGCCGATAACTTGGTTTTACCACCAGATTGAATATTGGCTGAACTCCTCACAATAACCTGTGTTATTGGAAGCCCCCCGATCAAACCCGAAAGTGTATTCCCAACCCCCTGGGCGATCAGCTCACGATTGGTAGGGGTGGTCCGTTTTTCAGGATCTAGTTTATCGGTTGCTTCTACACAAAGTAGGGTTTCCAAACTGGCCACCAGCGCTATGGTGAAGGCGGTGACCCACACTTCTGTATTGCCAATGGCAGAGAAGTTGGGGAAACTAAAGAAACCCAAAAAGGATTGAAAGCTATCGGGAACGGGGACCGTTACCAAGTGTTCCGCTGAAATTCCCCAAGTGGCATCCCCCTTTGTAACACTAAAGTAGATGATACCAATGACCACGGCCACCAAAGGACCCTGAATCAACTCAAATATTTTTGATTTTTTGGTCAATACCTGACTCCACAAGATCAAAATGGCCAATCCAATAGCGGCGATGAGCGTGGCACCAGGACTAATGTAGTTGATGCTGTTAATGATTTCGCTAAAGGTGTTCTCACCATCCACTTGAAAAAAGGCCCAATCCCCTTCGGGATCGGAATCATAGCCAAAAAAGTGTGGGATTTGCTTGAGAATGATAATGATACCGATTCCAGTAAGCATCCCTTTGATTACGGATGATGGGAAATAGTAGGCAATCACCCCAGCTTTTAAAAAGCCGAAGATCAATTGGATGATACCGCCCAAAACTACGGCCACCAAAAAGTTTTGATAGCCTCCTAAGGTTCCGATGGCGGTCAAAACGATGGCTGCCAAACCAGCAGCCGGTCCGCTGACCCCAATTTGTGAACCGCTGAGCGCCCCCACAACGATTCCACCGATAATACCCGCAATGAGCCCGGAAAATAGGGGAGCCCCACTGGCCAAAGCAATACCCAAACACAAGGGTAGTGCCACGAAAAATACTACGATACTCGCAGGTAAGTCATTTTTTAAATGCTTGAACATGTTATAATGTACGTTTGTTCTTCTATACTGGTTAGGTTATGGATAGAAGATGTTTAAAAATTGAATTAAAAAAGTACGAAGAATTATGTCAATTTTCTGGGAGGGGGATCTAATATTTCCACTATATAGTCAGAAATAGGAAGTAAATAGCCTATATCATCTTGGTTCTGTTGCTGGAAAACAGGGTTGTTCGCCAGTTCCAAATAGTATTTGATGTAGGCGTCGATTTCGTCAAATTTCTTGTTCGTTTCCCCGTTGTTGCTATTGTTTTCCTCTTCCGCAGCACCAATCACCATGGTCTTTCCCAATTCTTTGTCCAGAAATGGGATGAGCGGTGATACCGTTAATGCGGATATCAGCACTAGGGAAATAATGGCATGGAGTACATTTTTTAGCACAAACGAATTTTTGCCAAAAATACAGAATATTAAACAAGGCAGGGGTGTTTTGGCCTAAAAGTCCTTGATTTTCCTGACATTCTCGGCCTCCAACCAACCAGTTTGGCCATCAGCAATGCGAATTCTTTTCCAATCATCGAGTTCCTCCAGTACGTTAACCTTGGTGCCTTCATGGAGGGTGAAAACGGGAGCACTATTATTGTTGGGCTCTGCATTCACGTTGACTTCCTTGCTGAACACAATGGCTGGATCATTGTTTTTAAAGGATTGAAAGTTGAGATAGGCCATCAATATACTCAGCACCCCCAATACTAGTGCAAATATACCGGAAATAAATGCGGCTCTTTTCTGATTTGCCGTTCCAAGAAAGTAGTAGGCCATGTATGCCATGACGAACAAAAACACCAACGCCACTGCTAAATAGGCCCATTGATCGTAAGTAAACATGCCTATAACCGCTGAATATAGCTTGGAAAGCTCCGTTTTTGGCATTTCCTCAATGGCGTCCAGCCTCATATTCTCCGCAAACCTCAGATTGTTTTTGATCTCTTCATTGTTCGGGGAAAGCAATAGGGCTTTTTCGTAATAATAGATGCTGGGCCCTATGGCATTTTGTTTGTAATAACTGTTGCCCAAATTAAAGTAGAGGGAGGCGGAATGCTGCCCATTTTCCAAAATCTGTTTGTAGTTTTCTATGGCTTTGGAATATTCCCCATTATTGTACAGTTCGGTTGCCTCATCAAAAAGGGTCTCGTTTTGGGCAAACCCAAAATTCAGGGAGAAGAGGCAAAGTAAAAAGACCATCTTTTTCATGCTCATAACTGTTTGTCCAAATTAGAGATTACCTCACTTGCTTTTTCATAATCCTGCTGCATCTGCACGTTGGAAAAAGGACTGTACCGCGCCATTTCACAGCTGGTAAGCAAACTTATGAAGCCGTCAATATCCGCTTTTTCCACTTTTTTGTCGGATAGAATACCCGTGATTTTATCTTTACTGAATTCTGAGGTTTCAATATGCAATTTAGCTTTCAGGTAGTTGTGGAGACCCTTTTCCAAGGCCACGTAGAAAGCTTCTTTATTGCCCAATTCCTTTTTGGCAGTAGATAGATATTTTCTGGCTAGCTTGTTGGCTCGCTTTATTTTGTTTCCTTCCACATCACTGGCAATGGCCTCCCTCTTTTTGAACGCAAATATGGCGATGGGAATCAACAATAATGGGGCAAACAATAGGATAAAGAACAACTTTGACCCGAAAAACCGATTCACTTGAATTGGCGATAAGTTCGGGTTGATATGGATAAAATGAAATTGCTCGCCTGTGGGCACCACCAATTGTTTGTTAGCGGCTGGACTTGCTGCAGTAGCGCTTCCGCTCGTAGGACCCTCGATCACTTCAATATTGATTTCTTCTGAGTTGATGGTTTTGTAACTGCCCGTTTCTGGGTTAAAATAGCTGAAAGAGATGCTTGGGATGGGATATTTTCCCCTGAATGAAGGCACGATGGTGTAATTGTTGGAGACTTTGCCCTCCATGCCGCTGCTGTAGGTGCGGATATCCTCATCATATTCGGGGTCGTATACCTCCAAGGAACTGGGAAGTTCTGGCTCTGGAAGCTGGAACAACTTTAAATTTCCCTTTCCGGACACTTCCACAATCGCCTGTAGCGATTCCGAAGCGTTCAATTGCGTTTTACTGGTAGTCACGGAAAAATCAAAATCACCTACGGCGCCGCTAAAATTAGCTGGTTTTCCTGCTTCAGGAAGCGGTTTTACGTTGATGGTTCGCCTGCCTGCGGAAACTGTTTTACTGGTAGAGGTATAGATTCTACCACCAAAAAAGTCCCTGCGATTGGTGGGGACGTCCACGAATATCTCCAATGAAAGGGGTTCAATATCCAATTTGCCCGATTTTTGAGGGTAGAGCACCACACGTTTCAGTACAACATATCTGTAAGGTTTACCTTGATAGGTTCCATTTTGTGCGGTATGCTTGGTTACGGGAATATCCTGACTCCAGAAATTGTTATAGGTAGGATTGTCCAATGGCCGATAGTTGGTCACACTGATGTTTGGACTCACATACAACTTGTAGACTACGGTAACGGCCTCGTTGAGGTAGGGATTTCCTTTGGAAACCTCTGCTACCAGATGAAGGTTTTCGTCTGCCACATCGTCCACGGTCTTTTGGTCGTTGGGCTTGTCCACTGCGGCGGTCACCTCTACCTGTTGTGGAGTGGTCTTGTAGGTTTGCCCATCAATTTCAATGGTTGCTTGATTGATGGTAAAACTTCCCCTTGCCGTAGGTACCAAAATGTAGCTATAGGTTTTGGAAAAACTGCGCTTTCCGTTTACCCAAGAGGAGCTGATGGATTGGGAAGGTCCCATCACCACCCTAAAGTTTTCGAATTGTGGCGGTTTAAAGTTGTCGCCATCCTTGTTCATGGTAAAATCAACCCGAAGACGCTCGTTCAGTCCCAATTTGTCCTTGCTCAAGTTCATGACGAACTCGATACTTTCGGTTTCGTCTTGGGCATGGGAGTGTAGCCCCGAAAGGAGCAATATTCCCAAAACAAGCCATATTTTGCCCCTTAACGCTTTCATTACCAGTCTTTCTCGTTTTTGACCTTTTTTCCACGAACTTTGCGGGCCTCCATCTTTTCCTGTACTTTTTTCTCTTCGTTCTGCATGGCTTCTAACAGATTTTGAATCTGCTGTTCGGAAAGTTGGTTGGGTCTAGGTTGTTGTTTTTTATCGTCGGGCTGATCTCCTTCATTGGGCTTTTTCTCCTGCTCTTTCTTTTTGTCGCCATCGCCTTCTTGATTTTCCTCGGGCTTGTCCTCACCGTTTTCACCTTGGTCCCCCTTGTCCTTGTTTTCGTCCTCTTTTTGGTCGCCCTCGTCTTTTTTCTCGTTGTCGCCGCCTTCGTTGTTCTGGTCTTGGTTTTTATCCTTGTCCTCGTTCTCTTGGTCTTTTTTGTCCTGATCTTCGTTGTTCTGATCGTTCTTTTGCTCGTCCTGTTGTTTTTCCAGCATTTTTTTGGCCAAGGCCAAATTGTAGCGGGTTTCGTCGTCGTTTGGATTGCTTCGGAGCGCTTGTTTGTAGGCTTCCACGGCTTTTTCGTACTCCTTGTTTTTCATGAATACGTTGCCCATGTTGTGGAATGCCTTGTGTTTATCCACTTTTTCCTCAGCGGCTTCACTTGCTTGTTTGTATCGGCCAAAAGCTTCACCAAAACTTTCCCGATTGTAGTAGGCATTCCCGAGGTTGAACCGTGCAGCTGCATTTTTATCACTTTTGGAAATGGCCCTTCTGTAATCCGCCTCAGCGGTCACAAAATCGTTGGAAGAAAGTTGCTCATTGGCTTCGTATGTCAGGTTTTTGGAAACCTGCAAGGCTTTTTTGGCCTCTTTGTTCGCTTTTTCTACCATGTCGTCCTGTGCTTGGATGGTTCCAAAACACAGCAATAGTCCAAACATCAACTTTATCTTATTCATCATCATGTTCATTAAAAAGATTCAGTTTTTTCAACCATTGTGTTTTCCTGTCCAAAACAAAAATGTCCAAAAATAACAATAAAAAGCCTGCTGCGAGGAACCACTGAAATTGGTCCTTGTATTCGGCGAATTGTTTGGCCTCAAATTCGGTTTTGTCCATTCTGTTCAGTTCTTCTTTGATGTATTCCACCGCGTTTTCGGTATTGGAACCATCAATATAATCCCCATTTCCCCTGCTGGCAATTTGGTTCAAAACTGTTTCGTTCAGTTTGGTGATGACCACCTCACCTTGATTGTCTTTTTTCAAACTTTCCACAACCCCATTTCGTTTGATTGGAATTGGAGCACCCTTTGCTTTTCCCACACCGATGGTGTATACGCGTATCCCGTTTTGCACTGCTTTTTCCACGGAATTGATTGTAGAGCTTTCTGAATGGTCTTCACCGTCGGACACAATAAAAAGGACCCTGTTGGTCTGCTGGGAATCGTCGTAATAGGTACTTGCCAAATCAATAGCGGCGTTGATGGCCGTTCCTTGTGAGGAAAGCATATCGGTATTCATACTTTGCAGGAACATTTTGGCGGCACCGTAATCTGTGGTAATGGGCAATTGGGGGTATGCCTGCCCTGCGTAGGCAATGATTCCTATTCGGTCGCTTGCCAGTTGGTTGATGATTTCGGAGACAATACGCTTTGCCTTTTCCAAACGGTTGGGAGCGATATCCTCGGCCAACATACTTTTGGATACATCGATGGCGAAAACAATGTCCACACCTTCCCGTTTTACCGTTTCCAGTTTTGTTCCGATTTTGGGATTCACCAAGCCCAAGACCAAAAAGGCAAGTCCTCCCAAAAAGAAGACCAGCTTAACGGTGGACTTGAAGTTGGATTTGTTAGGCGCCAGTCGTTTGAGGAGCGATGTGTCGGCAAACTTTTTCTGCGTTTTCCGTTTCCAGATCTGAAGAAAAAAGAACGCTAGGGCCATCACCGGGATGACGGCCAATAGGTAGAAATATATTTTTTCATCAAACTGAATCATTTCCTAAATAAAACTTTTAAATATGGAGTTTCGCAAGCCCCATTCCAACAACAATAAAATCCCGGCCAAGAAAATGAGCGGCCTAAACTTTTCCTCGTATTTGTAATATTTGAATTCTTCTATCTCTGTTTTTTCCAACTTGTTGATTTCATCATAAATATCCTCCAAAGATTCGTTGTCGGTGGCACGAAAGTATTTTCCTCCGGTCACCTCCGCTATTTCCTTGAGCAGCTCCTCATCAATCTCCACTTGGCGCATTCCATATCGGTAGGAGCCATCGGGATTATAAGCAATGGGAGATAGCGCATTCCCGTTCGTACCAAGCCCGATGGTGTATGTTTTGATTCCAAAGCCTACGGCCAGATCGGCTGCGGTTCTTGGTTCAATAAAGCCAGAATTATTGACACCATCCGTTAAAAGAATGATAACTTTACTGATGGCTTTGCTTTCCTTTAGGCGGTTTACCGATGTGGCCAATCCCATACCAATGGCGGTACCGTCTTCCAAAACACCATAGGTGATTTCATCCAACGCATTGAGCACAATGGCCTTGTCGCTGGTAATCGGGGTTTTGGTATAACTTTCTGCAGCGTAGGCGACCAATCCAATACGGTCGTTGGGGCGTCCTTCAATAAATTTGGCGGCTACCTCCTTAAGGGCTGATAGCCGATTGGGCTTTAAGTCGCGGGCCAGCATACTAGACGATACATCGATGGACATGACAATATCGATACCTTTTGTGGTTTTGGTACGGGTTGAGATGTCTTCCGTTTGGGGTCGGGCCAAGGCAGTGATGATGGCGGCTAGGGCCAATAATCGAAGCGCGAACAATACAGGCTTTAGCTTAGAGGCCCAACTTTTCACCGTAAATCCTTTGATGCTGGAAATACGAAGGGAAGCCATCTCATTTTTTCGTTTGAAAAAATACCATAGCAAAGCCAATGGCAGCAAAAGAAGCAGCCAGAAAAATTCGGGATTTGCAAATTCTATATTCTCAAACATTTACGCCTGTAATTTTACGTCTAAACTGGTTAAAATTCGGTCCACGATCTGTTCCGCATAGGCATCATCCTCTTCCCAAGTTATCACCACTTGCTGTATAAAACCTTTGCCACCAAACGATAAGATATTGTATTTGGCCCTTTTGGAATCGCCATCGGGCGTTTCCAAGGTGCCGGTTCCGAAGGTTTTTACGCCTTTCACGCCAGATTGTGTGACGAACTCCTCTTGCTTGGTGATGATATTTTTGAGACCGAGTTGCTCAAAATTGGTCAAAGTAGCCCCTATAACGGCTTCAAAATTGGGATCTTCTTCTTGATTTTTAAAGGTGATGGAACTGGCGCTTACCGAAAAGATACCCGCATAATTGCCATAAGAAAAGGCCTGCAATTCCTTGATCAATTCTTTGGTTTCCTTGGGCATGTCTGGTTCTTGGCGCAGCAGCACCTCCGGTGTTTCCAATTCTATGGGTGGGAACCCGTACGAACTGGATACCCATTCACCTTCCAACAGGTCTTTGGTAGGATAGCCAAATACGGCGTCCCGCACTTGCTTGGCACCAAAATAGGCCACGGAAAACACACTTCCCAAAATGAGAATACCGGCAAGAATAGCGGCAGCCCAATAGATACGCTTGCGCTGTTTTTTCTTAGCAAGTTCTTCCAGGTATTCCTCGTCCAATAGCAGGTCTTCCTCTGTCGGTTCAGGTAGTGCTTCGTGGGTTTTGGTTACGATTTCCTCCACCAATTTTCTGTCTTGCTCCGCGATGGATGATGCTGGTTTGGATTTGGCGAATTTCACCAAATCGGCAGTTTGCAATATTTTTTGGAATTGAAAAATGGTATCGTCATCCAATTTAAGTTCCCCAGCATCCCGTAACATTTCCAATTTGGTAATCAGTTCGGAGGTTGTGCTTTCCATGGCCGTCACATGTACCTCTTCTTCCAAATAGGAACGCATAATATCGGTCAACTCTGAATAGTATTGTTTGAACTCGTCTTGGATAAGATATTTGGAGTTTTCCAGTTTTTTGAGTTCCAATATAGCTCGGTCATAAGGTGGGAGCAGGGCCACTTTTTCTTCTTCTGTCAAGGGTTTTTTACGCAAAAAGAACCAATACACCAATCCGCCGACCACGATCAAGCCCAAAAGAATCCAAAGAGCGGTGAGCCACATTTCGGCATTGCTCTTTTCCACTTCCATCAAAGGCTTGATGTCGTACATTTTTTGTTTGGTCGTATCCACAACCACATCAGCAACCTTTACTTGAAACGAATCCGTAAAAAAGGGTTGTTCATTGATGGCGATACGCTGAGGAGGAATGGTATAGGCACCACTATCAAACTGTGTAAGGGCGTATATTTTTTGCAGGATAACCTTGCTGTCTTGCTTTAGGGTATCGGCCATAATGGCTTCGACGGTTTCCAGTGGGGAAAACGTTTGTCCTTCTGGAAAAAAGACCACATCGGTGGAATCGGCTTCAACCGTAATGCTATATTGGATTTGTTCCCCAATTTTGATGGCCAAGGTGTCCACTTCGGCCGTTACCTTGGGTTCGGTCTGGGAGAAACCGAGCAACGGCAGCAGACAAAACAACAACAAAGTGCCCAGTAGTTTTTGGACCCTGTTCAAGTGTATTGTTGTATGGCAACTTTCCTTTATCATTTATGCTCTCCGTTTAAAATAGCCCAATAATTTTTTTACATAACTTTCGTCCGCCCGACAATTGATTACACCAGATCCGGATTTGTTAAAGGAATTGATAAAGTATTCCACTTTTTCCTTGTAATGTTGCCCGTAGGCCGAACGCACCTGTTTGGATTGGGTGTTTACCAATTGTATTTCACCTGTTTCGGCATCTTGCATTTGCACCATACCCAAATTGGGGATGGATTCTTCCCGTTCATCATAGACCCGAATTCCGGTCACGTCATGTTTGTTGCCCACAATTCTAAGGGTGTTGTCGTAATCATCGGCTATAAAATCCGAAAGCACAAAAACGATGGCCTTTTTCTTCATCACATTGGTCAGGAACTTTAAAGCCTCTGCAATATTGGTCTCACTGCTTTTTGGATGAAACTCCAACAACTCCCTTATGATTCGCAGTACGTGGCTTTTTCCTTTTTTGGGCGGGATAAAGAGCTCCACCTCGTCGGAAAACAGAATAAGGCCCACCTTGTCGTTGTTCTGCAGTGCAGAAAAGGCAAGTGTTGCGGAAATTTCGGTGATGATATCTTTTTTAAACTGATTGGAGGTGCCAAAAAATTCGGACCCACTCACATCCACCATCAACATCATGGTGAGTTCGCGCTCCTCTTCAAACACCTTTACAAAGGGTTCGTTGTAGCGGGCGGTCACGTTCCAGTCAATACTTCTTACATCGTCCCCAAATTGATACTGGCGTACCTCGCTGAATGTCATACCCCGACCTTTGAACGTAGAATGGTACTCCCCACCAAAGATATGGTCGGACAGACGTCGGGTCTTGATTTCAATTTTGCGTACTTTTTTTAGTAGTTCCTTTGTATCCATTTGGTTCAAGAAAAATAGGTTTTCGGGTTGGTTAAAGTATTGCTACTTATTCCGATAAACATTGAACCGCTAAGGCACTTCTACCTCGTTTACAATCTTGTTGATGATTTCTTCGGAAGTAATATTTTCTGCCTCGGCCTCGTAGGTGATTCCAATACGGTGGCGCAGTACATCGTGTACAACGGCCCTCACATCTTCTGGCACCACATACCCCCTTCTTTTGATAAAGGCGTAGCACTTGGAAGCATTGGCCAAGTTGATACTTCCCCTTGGAGAGGCACCAAAGCTGATCAATGGCTTTAAGTTGGCCAAGTTGTATTTTTCCGGATATCGTGTAGCGAAGATGAGGTCGAGTATGTATTTTTCGATTTTTTCATCCATGTATACTTCACGGACTGTAGCCTGAGCCCTCAGAATTTGTTCTAGGGAAACTACAGGATTAACGGTTTCGGTGGCGCCCCTCAAATTTTGTCTGATGATCAGTTGCTCTTCGTTGAGTTTTGGATAATCGATAACGGTTTTTAACATAAATCGGTCTACCTGCGCTTCGGGAAGCGGGTAAGTACCTTCTTGCTCCACAGGATTTTGGGTGGCCATTACCAGAAAGGGTTTGTCCAAAATAAAGGTTTCATCACCGATGGTCACCTGCTTTTCCTGCATGGCTTCCAAAAGTGCGGATTGCACTTTGGCGGGAGCTCTGTTGATCTCATCGGCCAAAACAAAGTTGGCGAAAATGGGGCCTTTTTTAATGGAGAAGTCGTTTTCCTTGATATTGTAGATCAGCGTACCGATCACATCGGCGGGCAATAGATCGGGGGTGAACTGTATGCGGCTAAAACTGCCTTTTACCGCTTTTGCCAAGGTGTTGATGGCCAGTGTCTTTGCCAGTCCGGGAACACCTTCGAGCAAGATGTGCCCCTTGCCCAATAGACCGATCAATAAGCGCTCCACCATGTGGTTCTGACCTACAATGGCCTTGTTCATTTCAACCCTTAAAAGGTCAATAAAAGCGCTCTCTTGGGCTATTTTCTCATTCACAGCACTAATATCAATAGTAGTGTTTTCTTCCATTGTAAACTTTTATTGTTTGGTGTTAAGGTCGGGGTTTTTACTAAGGTGTGCAAAATGAAAATTTATTTAAAACCTGCCTGTTAATTAATGGTTAAAAAAAACGCTAAACCCCTAGTTTTATGAAGGATTTAAGGCTTTAATTTTATACTTTCAGCGCTTATGGAACAGACAACGAAATTTTCCCGTGTGATATCGGGAGCAATGACCTGGGGGAGTTGGGGTAAAAAACTTTCCAAAAAAGAAATGATGGAATTGATGCACCATAGCATCGAGTGCGGACTCACTACTTTTGACCATGCTGATATTTATGGCAGTTATTCTACTGAAGCGGATTTTGGGGCGGCCTTTGGTGATAGCGGGATAAAAAGGGATAGTATTCAACTGATCACAAAGTGTGGAATACAGCTTACCCGCGGAAGGGATAATCGCATCAACCATTATCAGTATGATAAAGATTATATAATCTGGTCAGCGGAGGAGTCCTTGAAAAAGTTGAAAACTGATTACTTGGATTTTTTCTTGATACACAGGCCAAGCCCGTTGATGAATCCCAATGAAATAACTGAAGCTGCGCGCCATTTATTGGTCAGTGGAAAAATAAAGCAATTTGGGGTGTCCAATTTTACCACCTCACAGATGGCCATGTTAGAAAAGGCCGTACCTGTGGAAGGCAATCAAGTAGAATTTTCCCTCACCCACCACGACCCTATGTACGATGGGGTTTTTGATGATTGCATCGCCAACAAAAGAATGGCAATGGCTTGGAGTCCTTTGGGCAGTTTTTTTAGGGAAGATGATGAACAGGGGGCCCGAATCAAAGCGGCGATGGAACCTTTGATGGAGAAATATGATGCCGATGAAAGCCAGTTGCTTTTGGCATGGATTTTAAAGCATCCGGCCAAAGTGCACCCTGTGATCGGCACAACGAATAAAAAACGAATGGAATTGGCCGCAAAGGCCGTAAAAATAGATTTGGAACTTCAAGATTGGTTTGCCCTTTTGGTGGCGGCCCAAGGGCACGATGTTCCATAGAAAATAAATGCAATGGCAACAACAGCGTTAATTACAGGAGCAACAAGTGGAATTGGAAAGGCAACTGCCGAACTTTTTGCAAAGCAAGGTTTCAATCTGATTCTTTGTGGCCGCAGGGAAGATCGTTTGAACCAACTCAAGAACGAATTGGGTAGAGATACATCCATTTTCACGCTCAATTTTGATGTGAGAAATCGTGAGGATGTATTCTCCGCCATCGACAGTTTGCCCAAGGAATTTTCAGAAATCGATATTTTGGTCAACAACGCGGGAAACGCACATGGTTTGGACCCTATTGATAAGGGCAGCCCAGATGATTGGGATGCCATGCTGGACATCAATGTGAAGGGATTGCTGTATATGTCCAAGGCTATTATTCCTAAAATGGTGGAGCGCAAATCAGGGCACATCATCAATATTGGTTCCACTGCGGGAAAGGAAGTGTATCCGAATGGAAACGTGTATTGCGCCAGCAAACATGCCGTGGACGCCATCAACCAAGGAATGCGTATCGATTTAAATGCCTATGGCATTCGGGTCGGGGCCGTAAATCCAGGATTGGTAGAAACAGAATTCAGTGATGTCCGGTTCAAAGGAGATTCCGAAAGGGCTTCGAAAGTATATCAAGGCTTTCAGCCCTTGAAACCAGAGGATATTGCCGATATTATCTTGTTTGTAGTCACCCGGCCTTATCATGTGAATATCGCCGACCTTGTGGTGATGCCTACCGCCCAAGCCAGCAGCACGATTGTGAAGAAAACATAAGTTGCGGGATCGGTGTTTCGAGTTTAACGTCTGAAACTAACAGAATGAACAATTTTGAAAACTTGGAAATATGGAAATTGGCGAGGGAGATTTGCAACGATGTCTGGTATTTCATGCAAAACACTTCCTTAAGGGAGGACTATAGCCTAAAAAATCAAATGAATGCGTCTTCGGGTTCGATAATGGACAATATCGCCGAAGGATTTGAAAGAAATGGGAATAAGGAGTTTTTACAGTTTTTGAGTGTTGCAAAGGCATCCTGCGGTGAGCTTAGGTCACAGTTGCACAGATGTTTGGATAGGAAACATATTGAGAAGGAAGAATTTGACCGTGTTTTTTCAAAGACCATCATGGAAGGCAAAAAAATAGGGGCATTTATGGCATATCTCAAGAAATCCGAAAGAAAAGGGTCTAAGTATGATCAGTAAATCTTTCTTGGAAGAATCTCTCGTAACGCAAAACTCGCATCCCGCAGCCTACAATCTGTAACCCGAATCCGTATGTCATGATCAACAAACGCCTACTCGTAAAAAACTTATTAGCCCATAACGACGAGAATAGTTTTTACGACAAAAAGCGTTTTATATCCATAGGGGAAAAGGAAGGCAAGGCCAAATTTTTAAAGCACGTTTGCGCCTTAGCCAACAGCAACCCCAAAAACAATTCGTTTATCGTAATCGGAGTCGAGGATGAGGACAACAAGATCGTGGGCGTAGATTTTTTTGATGATAGCAAAATCCAGAATCTCGTGAACGCCTATCTGGATAACCCTCCCTTGATTTCTTATGAGAATATCCCATTTCCTCATTTGCCCGAAGGGAAGGTGGTAGGTTTGGTCACCATCAGGTCCAACGGGAAACTATGTGCGCTGCGCAAAAATATCTGGAAGTATTATGGGGGTGCCGTGTTCTTTCGTGAAGGCAGTATTAGCTTGCCCAAAGCTTTTGACATTGAGCTGAAGGACATCAATTCCGAAAAGGTGGCTACCATTGAACAACATGCACGGAACAATATCGAGTACACCTTGGATGCGGTGCTCAACTTTTTCAATACCCGTCACCCCGATTTAACCAGCGATTACAAGGTTTTCAAGGAGCAATTCGTGGTCTGCTGGGCAGGTAACAAGAAAAAGGTGAAGGGTAAGGTGTACTATTCCAGGGTAGATATTGAATTGATCAACGAGCAGGTGAAGCTCTTCTACTCCGCTCTGGATGAAATCACCATCGATTATGATGACGATTCCTTCAAAACCTTGGAATACGTGCAATTGGGATTGGGTTCACAACAAAAATATTATCCGTTGGAAGAAATGACGATTACCTTTTCGGACAATGGAAAGTATACCATCAACAGCAAATTGGTTTTTGAGCCGCCACAGTTCGATAAGAAAACCTTGTATCACGTTTACAATACAAACAATGCGTTGCTCAAAAAACTGGAAAACCATATTCCGTTGACCGATTCGGAGCATACCGACATCACCCATCTACCTGCTACGTATCTTATTTGTTATTTGAACGGGTTTGAAGAAGCGAAGGACAAAATGGAAAGTTCCCGCGCCTTACTGAAGGCCTATGACACTCATGTGTATCAATCCCTGAAGGAATCTCAACGGATTCTAAGAAAGGTGAGGTACGCTTAGGATTTCATCAGCCAAATCATCTGATAGGGCATCACTTCCAAGAGCGCGCTGTTCAAACGTACCTTTTCACCGGACACCAAATCCATGGGATCCCCTTGACTGAAATAGCCCAATTTTTTGATCCAACTGCTATCGATGACCTGAGGGTTTTCATCAAAATTGCAAAGTACGAGCAGTCCCTTATAGCCTTGCGTTCTTTCAAAGGAAAAAATATGGTCGTTACCCGTATGACACAGTTCCAAATTGTTGTTATCCGCAAAAACCCCATGCTCCTTTCGTATTTGGATAAGGTGCTGCAGCGCACGGAAAATCTTGGATTGCGGCGAGTCCAGTTTGTCCAGTTGTGAGATGACCTCCCAGTCCTGCATGGGGCGGTTCACCCAGCGACTATCGCCTTTTTTGGCGTCGTCGGTTTGAAAGGAGTAATCGTTCAAGGTGCCAATTTCGTCACCGGCATAGATCAAGGGGATTCCTCCAAAAGCCAAGGTAATCCCGTGCAGCATGATGATCTTGTCAACGGCCTCTTTAATGAGCTCTTCATCTTTGGTTTGGATGCCCTTCTCCAGTCCTAGGAGGGAAGCCGCACTCCCTGTGATACGGCCGTCGCCAGTTTTGGGATTGTACATGAACAACATCCCCATGGCGGGCGACCAATCCAATCTGCGGCAATAATAATCCAACAAGAATTTTCGGTGCATATTGGGATTCCATCCCAGTTCTTCAATGAGGTGGTTTTCGTACCCCAATCCAATATCATCGTGGCAGCGGATGTAGTTGATCCAAGTACCATCTTTGGGTTTTGACGGAACGTGCATCAAACTTTTGTAGAGCAACGAGGTTTTTTTGGTGGCAATGGAATTCCATAAGAGTGCCATCAACGAAGCATTATAGGCAATTTCACATTCGTTGCCCTGTTTTTCATCTTCCCCGAAGTATTTGATAATGTTCGTAGGAGCTACAATCGCTTCAGCTAATAGAATAGAACCTGGAGCCACCACTTGAAGGCACATTCGGAACAAGGAAATCAAATTATGTGCCTCGGGAAGGTTTTGGGAGATGGTTCCGATTTTTTTCCAGAGAAAGGCGAGTGCATCAAAACGGACCACATCCACGCCCATATCGGTCAGTTTCACCAAATTGGTCAACATTTCTAAGAACACCTCCGGATTGGTGTAGTTAAGGTCCCATTGATAACTGTTGAACACCGTCATCACCCATTTTTCCATTTCGGGGATATAGGTAAAATTGCCCGGCGAGGTTTCGGGAAATACCTCTGGCAAGGTTTTTTCAAATTCGGCAGGGATGGTAAAATCCTCGTAAGTGTAATAGTAGCCTTGGTACTTTTTGTCTCCCTTTTTCGCTTTTTTGGCCCAGGAAAACTCATTGGAGGTATGGTTGACCACAAAATCCAGCATCAAATACATACCGTTTTTTCGAAATGCAGTGGTCAGTTCCAGGAGGTCTTCCTTGGAACCGTATTTTGGGTCCACTTCCAGATAATTGTTCACCGCATAGCCACCATCGCTTTCGCGCTTTGGGCGGGTAGTGATGGGCATCAGGTGCACAAAATTGACTCCCAAGGATTTGAAATAGGGTATTTTTTGCTGTAATCCCTTCAAGTCCTTATTGAAATGCTCCACATACAACTGCATGCCCATGAGCTTTTCGGATTGGTACCAGTTTCCCGATTTTAATCGGGCGATATCCTGTGATTTCAAGACCTCGGGCCTTTCCAAAAATAATTTGGGGAGCAGTTTCAGCAACTTTTGAAAATGGGGTGCGTAGCGTTCTTCCGGATATAAGGAAAAAAACTGCTTTTGAATCAAGGTGAGGTTGGTGGCCAAGCGTTGATCAAAAAGCTCTTGGCTGCTCTTCCCTTTGTGAGGGAGCAATCGGTGTAATTGGGCCTGGTTCATTTATGCTTCAAGCTGGTCTTTGGTGGGTAGGGCTACAATGGCCCCGTAGTTTGTGGTGGTGATGGCCCCAGCTTTATTGGCTTTGGCCACCATATTTTCCAACAGTTCAAAATCTTCGAAAACGGGCTCAAAATTGCCCAAATCAGAAATTTGATACAATAGGCACCCAATAAAGGCATCACCGGCACCAGTGGTATCTACGGGGGTGACCTTAATACTTGGGATTACTTTTTTGGTTCCATTGGTGCTTAGGAGTGTGCCATCTTTTCCCATGGTGACTGTAATGATTTTGGCCCCTACCTTATGAAGGGCATCACAAGCGTCATGGACATCATCTTTTCCGGAAAGTAGTTGAGCTTCTTCCAAACTGAACTTGCACAGATGTGATTTTTCCACAAAGGGCATGCATTTTTTAATAAAGGTTTCCGTGTCATCCTTCCATAAATCTGTTCTGTAATTGGGGTCAAAACAGATGAACATTTCCTTGGTGAGCCCATCAAACAAGTATTTGGTATAGGTTTTTTCCAAAGGTCCCCCCAAAAGAGCGGTTGCTGCTCCCAAGTGGAGAATGTTACCCGGGAGGTTTTTTCTAAGGTCTGGATTGTAGCTGAGTTCTTGGTCTGCACCCCGACTGAACACAAAATCGCGCTCGCCGTCTTCCGAAAGGGAAACAAAGGCAAGTGTGGTAAAGGTTTCGGAAAGCTGGGCCAATGAAATGTCGACGCCTTCGTTTTTTAAGGTATCCAAAAGGAATTTCCCAAAAGGGTCGTTTCCAACACTACCTATAAAAATGCCGTTTCCGCCAAGTTTGGCGATGGCACAGGCTACGTTGGCAGGTGCTCCGCCCGCTTTTTTGGTAAATTGGGTGGCTTTGGAGAGATCGCTCCCTTGCTTTTCGGCAACAAAATCGATCAACAGTTCGCCAATACAGTATACTTTCTTCATAGTACTTCGGAATATTCTAAGGTACATAGAAAATAATACCACGTCCAAAAATCAGTTAGGTTTATTTGAATTATGGGTTAAATCCGTGATAAAGCCGGTATGATTTTTTAGCAGCCAATCATTTGTGTGTAATATTGTCAAAAACTTTTCTATGCGGACATTGGTAGTGGGCGACATTCATTCAGGAGTAAGGGCTTTGGAACAATTGATGGACAAAGCGAGGGTGTCGACCGAGGACCATATCATTTTTCTGGGCGATTATGTGGATGGATGGAGCACCGCCGTGGAAACCATTGATTTTTTGATCCAACTCAAAGATCAGTATAATTGTACTTTTATTCGCGGTAACCATGATGAACTCTGTAAGGCCTGGCTTATTGAGCAGAAGGAAAATCCACAATGGTTGGCCCATGGTGGCGAAGCCACGCGGCAATCGTATTTGAATGCAGATAAGGATACGTGGAGAGTGCACCTTGATTTTTATGAGGAGCTTCAAAACTACCATCTTGCAGCCGACAATCGACTGTACCTGCATGCGGGCTACACAAATCTCAAGGGGATAGACTACGAATATTTTGAGCAGTCCTTTTATTGGGACCGCACTCTTTGGGAGCTTGCCACGGCCCTCGACCCTGAATTGGAAACCACAGACCCTAAATTTCCTAAAAGGCTTACGCATTACACCGAAGTTTTTATTGGGCATACCCCTTTGTCCAAAACTGGTTTTGTGGAACCGACCAAAAGGGCCAATGTTTGGAATGTGGACACGGGTGCTGCGTTCAAGGGTGGCCTAACCATGTTGGACGTGGAGACCAAGGAATTTTGGCAAAGCGATCCCGTGCACACATTCTATCCCGGAGAAAGAGGAAGGAATTAAAAAGATTTCGATATTTTATAAAGACCTTTGTAAAAAACCCCGTACTATGTCGATAAAGAATGTAAGATTGGAAGTAATGCAGGCGATTGAACCCAAAGTAGAAGGGTATATCGATGAATTTCTTATCCCAACCGAAAAAATATGGCAACCCGCCGATTTCTTGCCCGATTCGCGAAGTGATCACTTTTATGATGACATCGAAAAAATTCGTGGAGAAGCAAAAGAGCTTGGATACGATTTCTGGGTGACCTTGGTTGCAGACACCATTACTGAAGAGGCCCTACCTACCTACGAATCTTGGTTGATGGATGTGGAAGGTATTGACCAGCATAACGGCAAGGATAATGGTTGGAGCAAGTGGGTGCGCGCTTGGACTGCCGAGGAAAACCGTCACGGCGATGTATTGAACAAATACCTATATCTGTCGGGACGCGTGAACATGCGCGAAATTGAAATCACAACGCAACATTTGATATCCGATGGGTTCGATATTGGAACCGATAGGGATCCCTACAAAAACTTTGTGTACACCACCTTCCAGGAATTGGCAACCAACATTTCGCACAAAAGAGTGGGCAAAATGGCCAAAAAGAAAGGAAATGGTCTTTTGGCAAAAATGTGCACGATTATAGCCGGTGATGAAATGAGGCACCATTTGGCATACCGTGAATTTGTAAAGACCATTATGGGCCAAGACCCAGATGGAATGGTACTTGCCTTTGCTGATATGATGAAGAAGAAAATTGTGATGCCCGCTCATTTTCTAAGGGAATCCGGTGGAAGTATTGGAGAGGCCTTTGAACAATTTTCCAATTGTGCCCAACGATTGGGAGTGTATACTGCCCAGGATTATATCGATATTTTGAAAAAACTGAACGATTACTGGGATATCGGGAATTTAAGGGGACTTTCCGACCAAGCGGAAAAGGCAAGGGTGTACCTGATGAAGTTGCCTGAGCGATTACAACGAATTTCGGAGCGCATGCAATTCTCGCAAGAACAGTACACATTTAAATGGGTGGAAGCGAACGGGATGATGTAGAAAGACCAGTTGGTCTAGGGGCTGGATCAATATTTTCCAGCGCGATGTTTTTCCTGCCATTCAAATAGTTGTTCCCAATGACCTTCGTAGGCCATCTTGGCCTGCATGGGCCATGAAGCAGGGTCGTGAATGCGGTAGCGTTTACCACCCGAATCCAATACTTCCTGGCACTTGTCGGCAGAGATTTCGGCCAAATCCTTCCAAGTGGTAATATTGAAATTATGGAACAGTCCCTCGATTTTGGGCCCAATCCCTTCGATAAGCTTTAAATCGTTTTCCTTTATGGTTTTTCCAAACGCAGCTTTGGCCTCAAGGGGATTAAACGTGAAGTCGCTCTTTGCGGTTTGTGCAATGTCCTTAAGTTGGATTTCCTTGGTTTGAATCGTGTGCGAATCCAGCCTTTTCCGGCAGATGTCCAAATCCGACTTTAGCTTGGCATTCTCAATTTCAAGCGCGTTCAACGCTAATGATTTCTCCATTTTTCGGGGAGTATCGGATTTGCCAAAGAAGTATCCTAGGATACCTGCAATGATTCCCGTAAATACCAAGATGACCCAATACCAAATAGTTGAACTTTCCCAATCCATAGGCAAACAAATAAGTGACAAAAAACCGCTCTTTAAAATAGCACAAAAATCTTAAATCCGCTACGGAATTGCCTCAAATTCAACAAGACAACAAAAAATAAACGAAGTTGTAGGAAAAATCCAAGGCAAGAAACAAAATAAATGGTACCAACCATACACTTTTTGCGACCACTGATACGATACCTCTTAAATTCCTAAGGAAAATTATAGAAATTTGAGTGGACAATAAGTTTAAGAACCCTGTTTCTCCCGACAATGATCCGGCATTGAAATAGGGTTTTAAAGTTAAGTTTGAGTTAGTTAAGTTGGTTTTAAAGACTGCCCATTTCGTGTTACTTACAAAATGGGCGGCTTTTTATGTTTATAGGTCAAACTTGATTCCCTGCGCCAATGGTAGTTCGGTAGTGTAATTGATGGTGTTTGTCTGCCTTCTCATGTAGATTTTCCAAGCATCGGAACCGCTTTCACGGCCTCCTCCGGTTTCTTTTTCCCCACCAAAGGCTCCACCGATTTCAGCACCTGAGGTACCAATATTTACATTGGCAATGCCACAATCAGACCCTTCTACGGAAAGGAAACGTTCGGCTTCCCTTAAATTGTTCGTCATAATGGCAGAAGAAAGTCCTTGTCTTACCCCATTTTGCATATCCAGTGCATTTTGAAGGTCACCACTGTACTTCATGATGTACAATACGGGCCCGAAGGTTTCATGCTGTACAATCTCGAAGTGGTTTTCTGCTTCCGCAATCGCTGGTTTCACGTAACAGCCACTTTCATAGCCTTCGCCTTCAAGCACACCGCCTTCGACCAAAATAGTTCCGCCTTCGGCTTTTACCTTTTCCAAAGCGTTCAAATAATTGTTTACCGCGTCTTTATCGATGAGCGGTCCCACGTGGTTGTTCTCATCGAGGGGATTTCCAATGCGTATTTGCTTGTAGGCGTCCACAATGGCATTTTTCACCTTATCGTAAACGTCTTCGTGTACAATCAACCTACGGGTAGAAGTACAGCGCTGTCCACAGGTACCCACGGCTCCAAATACGGCACCGATAACGGTATTTTTGATGTTCGCATCAGGTGTAACAATGATGGCATTGTTACCACCAAGTTCCAATAATGTTTTGCCAAGACGTCCGGCTACTGTCTGCGCAACTATCTTTCCCATGCGTGTTGAACCGGTAGCGGAAATCAACGGGACCCTTTCGTCCTTGGTCATAAATTCTCCCACCTGATAATCTCCCGTAATCAAACAGGAAATACCTTCGGGCACCCCATTTTTGGTAAAGATGCGAGCGGCAATGTTCTGGCAGGCCACAGAGGTCATCGGTGTTTTTTCCGAACCTTTCCAAATACAGGCGTCCCCACATACCCAAGCCAAAGCAGTGTTCCAAGACCAAACGGCAACCGGAAAATTAAAGGCCGAAATGATACCTACCACGCCTAGGGGGTGGTATTGCTCGTACATCCGGTGTCCTGGACGCTCACTGTGCATGGTTAGGCCGTGCAATTGACGTGAAAGTCCCACGGCAAAATCGCAGATGTCAATCATTTCCTGTACCTCGCCAAGCCCTTCTTGGTAACTTTTGCCCATTTCATAGGAAACGAGTTTTCCCAACGGTTCTTTTAAGCGACGTAGCTCATCATTAAATTGTCGAACAACCTCGCCACGTTGAGGCGCAGGCATGGTTCGCCATTTTTTAAATCCTTCTTGGGCGGTGGTGATCACCTTTTCGTAATCTTCCTGAGTGGTGGCCTTTACCTTTCCGATAAGTGCTCCGTCAACAGGAGAATAGGATTCAATCACCTCCCCATTGGAAAACCATTTTTTTCCGGTAGAAGTACCATTATTTATTTCATTTAGCCCCAGTTCTTTCAGGGCTTCTTTGATTCCAAAAGCGGTTGCAATTTTTGACATTTATAACTTTTTACGAGTGAATTGTTATATTTTCACAATATTACGAATAATCTTGAAGAGAATAAACGGTTTACTGGAATAGGTGCACCAATAAAAGTGCTATTCCTACCAAAGCAGGGAGTGCCTGTACCGTAAATATTTTTTTTGAAGCGGTAGCCGCACCGTAGATTCCTGCTATGGCAACACATCCCAAAAAGAAGAGGGCTACATACACTTGCCAAGCTCCATCTTTTATCAACAAAGACCAGATAAGTCCTGCAGCCAAAAAACCATTGTACAGCCCTTGGTTCGCCGCGAGTGTTTTTGTGGGCTCAAAAAGTTCTTCGGGAAAGCTGCGGAACACCTTTTTTGCCTTTGTGGTCCAAGCAAACATTTCCAGCCATAAAAAGTATAGGTGGAGCAAAGCCACAATCCCAATGATGATTTTTGCTATAAGGAGAATCATTCTTCTTTGGCTACAAATCGTTCATCAACGGGCATTACGGTACCACATTTGTTGCAGGTGCGCAGTTCTTCCGAACCGTAAAAGTGCTTAAAATGACCTAAGAAATCCTTTTCAATGTCATGTAGTTTAAAATAAACCTCATGCAGTTTGTTGTTGCAGTTATCGCAAAACCAAAGCAGTCCATCTTCGGCATCGAGGTCCATGCGCTTGCGCTCCACGACCAAACCAATGGAGCCTTCCTTGCGAACGGGTGAATGTGGCACTTTGGCCGGATGGAGGTACATATCCCCGGGTCCCAGTTCCATGGTTCTTTTTTGTCCATCTTCTTGGATATGCACTTCGATCTGTCCTTCCAATTGATAAAAAAGTTCCTCCGTCTCGTTATAATGATAATCCTTTCGAGCATTGGGACCGGCGACCACCATCACAATGTAATCACCCGATTCTTTGTACAAATTTTTATTGCCCACCGGAGGTTTTAGGGTCTCACGGTTTTCCTCTACCCATTTGTTGAGATTAAAAGGTGCCTTTATTGCCATGTTCAAAGATTTTATGAAAGGTAAAAAAATCTCTCGTGGCAACATAGCAATTCAAAAAAAAGACCCACCATAGGCGGGTCTTGCTGTGAGTTATACGGGGTTACATTAGTCTATCTTTATAAAAATCTGGGTATAGTAAGGTCTTCCGTCCTTGTCCAACTGCACGCTAAGGGCAGTATGGGTAAAGTCCCCATCAAGAGCTTGCTTATGGGAGGCACTGGCCACCCATGCATCCATAGTTTTTTCTGCGGATGCGTAGAAACGGGCCACATTTTCTGAAATTTTTTGTGCATTGGTTTCCGCTGCGATGCTGGCGGCACGTTCTTCAAAATTATCGTGGCTCAAGCTGTTTTTGGAGATCATATAATTGTTGTGATCCTCAGCATATTTGTAAGCTGGTTCGCTTGTGATCAAGGCCTCCAAACCGATTGAATTTCGGTATTCGTTGACCAAATCCAGCAGTTCCTCTTCTGTTTTTACGGGATCTACAGAAACTTTATCGTTTCCAATACTGGCTTCGGTATACAATTGTTCCAATTCTTCTGTCGATGATTTGCTACAGCTTGCAAGTAGCAATACCAATCCTACGATCAGCAAAGTGCTCGTACATTTTTTCATTTCTCGGGGTCGTTTTCGGGAGTGTTCTAAATTCCCTAATGTTCTCGTTTGCTAAACTAAAGGAGACCCTGTCCGTTTCCATAAAATTTCCACATCAGGGTAGATTATCACGTTGAAATACAGGATACTGAAATAATGATGGTGCCGTGGTATGGGAAGATTATCAATTCATCGGGAAAAGCGTACCGTTCATATAATCTCCTCCCTAGCTTCGACTTCTTCTTTGGGGAGGGTTTCCTCGTCATCAAATACATAAGCGAACACCAAGGCTCCAATTTCCTTGATGGGTTCGTAGAAAACAGATTCTTGTTTGCTTTCTTCATTGATGAGTCCGAGAGGAGAAGAGAGTTTTTCAAAGAAAATCAGAAAGGCACCCAAGATAACGGCCACCTTTAAAGCTCCAAAAATACCCCCGGCGATTTTATTGAGCAATCCGAGCATGGCAAAATCGGCAATCTTGGTCAGGAATTTGCCTGCCAAGTTCACCACAATGATAATAGCAAAAAAGGTAATTAAGAACGCAGCGATTTTAAGGTATTGGTCGCTCCAATCAAATCGTTCAGCAAGATAATCGCCCGTGATGTACGAAAAATGGATGGCGCCATAAATTCCGGCAATGAGCGCCACCAAGGAGGCCAGCTCTACAAACAAGCCATTTTTCAGCCCTTTGTACAGGCCCCAAATCAAAAGAATTCCTATGATGATATCCAAAAAGCTCATGCGCGGGTTTTAACAAATATAGAATATTGATTTGTACCTTTGGTACTCATTGCAAAACACATGGCAAGAGACGAACAATTAAGGGAACGATGGGAGCTGTTGGTGCAAAAACTGTCGGCCCAATTTTCCGATGGTGATCCATTGGAACTGGATGGCATCATTTATTTGGTAGGCGTTCAGGAATTGGGAAATTTTCATCGTAAATTTAAAAAGGACGAAAAAGTCAATCTGATGCATATCGCCATCTGCAGGCTGTTGGAGCCTTATGGGTATTACGATTTTGACTTTTTTGATGACGATGGATGGCCACATTATAAAATCAAGGAACAACTCCCACCGCTGAAGGCCGGGGAGCAAACGGTTTTGATGAAGGAAGCCTTGGTAAATTATTTTTTGGAAAAGGAGTACATCAATTAAATGAATCCCCAAAAACCATATTACGCGGTGATTTTCACCAGCCTAAGAACTCCGGATGACGAAGGATATGCGCAAATGGCGGAAGAAATGGAAACCTTGGCACGAAAACAACCGGGTTTCTTGGATGTGGAAAGTGCTAGGGATGGTGTCGGAATCACCGTCAGTTATTGGGAGAGTTTGGAAGCGATTGCCAATTGGAAGGCCCAATTGGACCACAAACAAGCGCAAAAACAAGGCAGACAGCAATGGTATTCTTGGTATAAAGTCCGGGTGTGCCGTGTGGAACGGGAATACGAATTCAATACAATAGAATCATGAGCGAGAACATTGTTTTTTCAAACGTAAATCGAAAGGAACAGTTGCAAAAGGCGGCCCAAATGTCATACGACCTCGTGGTCGTGGGTGGGGGAATAACCGGTGCTGGAATTGCCCTGGACGCTTCTTCTCGCGGCATGAAGGTGTTGTTGTTGGAGAAAGGGGATTTCGCTTCGGGTACCAGTAGCAAATCCACCAAATTGATACACGGCGGGCTTCGCTATCTAAAACAATTCGATTTTTGGTTGGTAAAGGAAGTGGGTTCGGAACGTGCCATTGTGCACAAATTGGCCCCCCATTTGGTGCTGCCCGAAAAAATGTTGCTCCCGCTTATCGAAGGTGGGTCTTATGGAAAATGGTTGACCTCCATCGGTTTGAAGGTGTACGATATTTTGGCCCAGGTTTCTGGGGACGACAAACGGCAAATGCTGGAGAAGAAGGAAGCGCTAAAACTAGAGCCGCTGCTCCCCAAAAAAATCTTGAACGGTGCGGGCTATTATGCCGAATACCGCACTGATGATGCCCGGCTCACCATGGAAAATTTGAAAACCAGTCTTCAGTTTGGGGCACAGATGTTCAATTACGCCAAGGTCACCGATTTTATTTATAAAGATGAGCAAGTAGCTGGCGTAAAGTTCACGGATGAGGTTTTCGGGGATGAGTACAATGTATTCTCCAAATATGTCATCAACGCTGCTGGCCCCTGGGTGGATGAACTGCGCAGTGTAAACCAATCCAAAAAGGGAAAACAATTGCACCTGACAAAGGGGGTCCATTTGGTATTTCCAAAGGAAAAACTACCGGTAAAACAATCCGTTTATTTTGATATTCCCGACGGTAGGATGATGTTTGCCATCCCACGCGGTAAGGTCACCTACATTGGCACTACGGATACCAACTACAATGCCGACAAGAACCATGTAACCACCGAACTGGCCGATGCCATTTATTTGATTTCTGCCGTAAACAATATGTTTCCGGACATTGAATTGGAGTTGGACGACATTATTTCGTCATGGGCTGGGCTTCGTCCCTTGATTCACGAAGAAGGGAAATCCGCTTCAGAACTATCACGAAAAGATGAAATCTTTACTTCCGATAGTGGATTGGTCAGCATAGCGGGAGGTAAACTTACGGGGTACCGCAAAATGGCCGAACGTGTGGTGAACCGTATCGTCAAAAAAATGGAGGAAGATTACGAAACCGAATTGAAGGCTTGCACCACGGATAAGATTCCGCTTTGCGGAAACGACTTTAAAAAGTATAAGCACATAACCAAATACATTAATCAGGTCTTGGACGATCTCAAAGAAGATGGATTTGAATACTATCACGCTTGGTACTTGGTCACCACCTACGGCAAGCAAACCGAAGCTATTTTGGAGCGATACGCCAACATCAAAGGGAAAAAACCCAAAGAACGAATGATCAGGGCAGAGGCGCAGTTTGCCATGGCGCACGAAATGGCCCTAAACCCGCTGGACTTTTTTATTCGAAGAACGGGCCGACTGTATTTTGACATTGACAGCGTTCGAAAATACAAGGAGCCGGTGTTCGAGGAGTTCCAAAAAGCCTATAACTATTCTGCGCAAGACATGGAAGCCTTTTCCAAGGAATTGGATACCCAGTTGACCGAGCATTCGGATTTTTCGTTGGAGCGGGACCAAAACTTATAATTTTATATCTTTAAAATAGTTTTGTAAACGAAAACGCCTTTACTAACCTCATAAAGGCCATTGCACTAATTGTAGATGGACTACAGAGGAAGAAAAGGTAAAGATTACCTCACCGAGAGGGCCCTTCAAAGCATATTGATTGTTGAAGACCACCAACTCAGTTGCCAAGGTTACGAGTTGATTGTGGAACAAGCAGGATGCAAGGGTGCCATTCCAAAAATTACAGTTCAGCAGGCACATTCCCTCAAAAAAGCATATCAGTTATTATTTAAGGAAGCTGTTCATTTTGATATGGTCTTCTTGGATATTTGTATGCCTGCCTATCCAGAAAAGAACCTCTATTCAGGGGAAGATTTGGGAAGGTTGATTGTTGAAAAGCAACTCAAGACTAAAATATTGGTGATGACCAGTTTGACGGATAAGCTTCGTTTGGAAGAAATTCTACACACTCTAAAACCACTCGGGTTTTTAGTTAAAGGTGAGGTGGATGAATATCATTTGATAACGGCCATTAAACACCTATTGCTAGATGAGTATTACTTTTCACCGACCATACAGCGTATTTTGCAGAACCCATCCGAGGAGGCGGCATATTTAGATAAGGAAGAGAAGAAATTTCTATATCTCTTGTCCCAAGGTATCCGAAACAGAGAAATTGGGGGACATTTGTGCTGGTCGTTGTCCAAAGTGGAAAAAAGAAAACGAGTCTTGCATAAAAAACTGGGAATTGAAAAAGGGAATACGATGGCTTTGGTGAACAGGGCCAAAGAATTGGGCATCATTTAACGGATAAATGAAAATATGCGGAAAACCACAACCCTCAATCTTACTTTATAAAATGCTTTTATTGCAATCTGACATTTTGGGCAGTTTTAAGTAAGGTAAATAGAGCGATAATCATTAACTTTTGAGGGAATGAAAAGGGTATTTCAGCATTAGTTATGGTCAAAAGGATTATTACCACATTTGTTTTTGTTTTGGCGGGAATAGTTGTTCATGCCCAAGAGAACAATGGTTTAGCCACGTATAAGGTAAAACTTGCTAATGTTCAGGATGGTTTGCAACCCTTTCTTCAAAGTCTGGAACCAGTATTTGACAATTTAACTTATAGCTTGAGGTTTACAAAAGACCAATCTATTTATCAGATGGAAAAGGGGATGGGGATTGACGATGACAGGCAACTGGAAGCAGCGAGCATTGTTGCAGGAAAAGGAGTCTATTTTTATGAAAACAATGGCAACCTCATAATTCAGAAAGAATTTGCAGGTGATTTGTTTTTGGTAGAGCCAGATAGTGCCGAATTTGGATGGAAGATTTTGGATGAAAGAAAAATGATAGGTGAGTTTGAATGTATAAAAGCTATTGGTGTAAACAAGGGATTTGACAATAAAGAATCGACTGTGATTGCATGGTTTAGTCCTCAAATAAATATTCCATATGGCCCAAAACAATATTTTGGTCTTCCCGGTTTGATACTGGAAGTCGAGGATAAAGGAATCATATATTATTGTTCTTCTATAAGTTTTAGAGAACAACATATTAAAAAACCCATACAAGGTATTAGGATAACCGAAGAAAAGTTGAATGAATATGTTCTACAAAAGGCATCAAAAGAATTTGGCTATAAAAATTAGGGCACTTTTTTATCATGAAATTTTTAAAACATAAACAGGCTGCAATTTTCTTTTTCTTCACTCTGTCAGGGACCCTCTTTGGCCAAGAATCACTCAGAGTTTTGTACGCAGTTCAACCAAATTTTGATTTGAACAAAATGCAACATGCTGAGGCGAAAACAATGGCAGGTATGGCAGCAGACATTATGACTGATTTCGAATTTCAACTGCTCATTGATAATGATCAATCCATTTTCAAACAATCTAAACAATTGGTCAGAGACGACATCAACCCCATGATGTATGAATTGGCGGCAGGATTTTGTTCTGGAAACCAGATTTGGCATACAAAAGCTAATGATTCCATTAAGCGAATAGCCTTGCTAAATACCGATCCCTCCATGGTTTTGACATTAGACGAGAAATTACAATGGGAGATAACCAATGAATCAAAGCAAATAGGAAACTTTGCAGTGCTAAAGGCCACAACAACACGAAGGTTGGGGAGTTATCTCGAAGAAATTGAAGCATGGTTTGCACCAAATCTGCCATATTCCTTTGGACCTTTGGGTTATAGTGGGCTTCCTGGCCTTATCCTTGAAATGTACCGAGATAATGTAATTTTTAAACTGAAAGAAATACAGGAAAAAAAGGTTGAGATGAAGTTCCCGGAGAGCTCAAAAGAAATGACTTTTGAAAAGTATTATGATATGCTTGACGCCAATATGGCAGCTATTAAAAAACGTGGTGGATGAAACTTAGTTAGGTATTTGTCCAGATTACTGCTTTTGCCCTTTTTTACTTAAAAGAAAATCTATTTGATTCTTCTACTAATCATCTGATCTAGGTGTTGCAAGAAATAAGGTTTAAAAAAGGTTGACAGACAAATGAAAAATATGCGGAAAACCGTAAAAAAATATGCGGTTTTCCTACCCCTTGGTCTCATTTTTAAAATATAGTTTTAGCCCAATCTTACATTTTCGGCGCTGAAATGAGGTAGGAGAAACAAATTCTTAACCTATTAAATTTTTAGAAAATGAGAAAGATAATTCTTTTATTCATTATGCTTTTTAGTTTGAATCTATCAATGGCAAAAAGTGAAGAACAGTTGAGCCTTTTAAGTTTTGAAGAATTTTCCGTTTGTGGCGATTATGCAAATGCGATAGCCACTTATGGGTATTTGAAGTGGGGTGCGGACTATTGGAACACTTGGTTTAACGCCTATGGCGATTGTATGGGATTCGAGTAAATTTATATAATGAAACATTTCTTTTTTGTCTTTTTGGTTTGCGCCAAGTTATCGGTGGCTCAATATACCCATGGTGTTGGGTACTACAGAATTATATTTGATTCTGATAAAGAGATTGAACAAAGTGCCTATAAACAACAACTTGATGAAATCGAAAAACAGGCAAAAAAACTGAAGTTTGAACTCATCTTTGACCAGACCACATCTTTTTTCGGTTTGGTCAAAGATTTAAAAACCGACAAGGAAGATTTTGCCTCAAAAATGGCTATGACCATATTTGGTGCTGACAAAGCATACTCTACAAACTGGAAAGAAGGGTATTTTGTAGAAAGTACAAGTTTTCTAGGCCAAGACTTCTTGATCAAAAAAAACATAGCCGATTTGGATTGGGAGCTTTCCAAGGAAAAAAGGATTATATCAGGGAATGTCTGCTATAAAGCTATAGGCAGCAGAGGGGTCATGGATAACAATTTTGAGATTCAAAGTTTTGATATTGTTGCATGGTATTGCCCTGAAATCCCATTCAATTATGGTCCTTTTGAGGCTGTTGGATTACCCGGACTGGTATTTGAACTGGAGATTAAAGGGTATAGTTTAGTATTAGAGAATTTGATATGGGACAAAAAACCTGAGAAACAGAAAATGTTGAAAGGAAAGGTTATTTCACAAAAAGAGTATGATAGTATTTTCAAGAAAATGGTAAAGGTAAGAATGCCTGATTAGAATCGATTGGCAATACTTTTAGGGAATAATGTTTTAGCTGAAATAGTTTGAATGCTGCTAGTGTCGAAATACTAGTTAATTGTGAAGGAATTGCATTTGATTATGCGAATTACATTTATAGCAAATCTGAAGATGGTTTTGTTGCAGGAAAGGCTTTTACCGTTGCTTATGCGCTATGTCAAATGATGTAATCAGTCAAAGGCAGTATGACCTTAATTTTAGGTCATACTGCTTAAAATATTTCATATGAAAAAATATAGCCTAATATTTATTGTTGCTTTTCTATTTGGGACCAATCAAACCTTCGCTCAGATTAAAAGCGGAAGAATTTTGTACCAAGTTAGTATGCAGGACTTTTATGACGGTGGGGTAAAAGGGAAGAAAGTATCTCCACAATTGGAGCTTATATATAAATTGACAGCCGATGCCGCCAAGAATATTCAATTGGAACTATTCTTCAACCAAGAAACAAGTGTTTTTCAGCACCAAAGAGGACTCAGCATTTCGGATTTTGAGGAAATGGATGAGTTTGTGAAATATCTTACAGCTAAGGGTACCTATTTTACCAACTTAGATAGCAGTCAGCAAATATTACAAACTCAATATCAAGATAACAAATACAATGTAGCGTCAGAAATAGAAAATCAAGACTGGACATTGACCAAAGAGCAGAGACGAATAGGTGCGTTTGTTTGTTACAAAGCCATCCTGGAAAAATCCAACACTGGGTTAAATGAAGATACTATAGCATGGTATGCCCCAGAGATTCCTTTTTCTTATGGTCCAACCGAACATGTTGGCAATTTGCCTGGACTTATTTTGGAGCTACAATTGCCGATAGCCACTTACACGGCGAGCAAAGTTGATCTAAACCCCAAAAAAGAAGTAAAAATAGATTGGCCAAATAATATTGAAACTATTACCGAGGAAGAATATAAAAAGGAGGGGGATAAGGCTTTATCCAAGTTGGGAAGCGGTTGGTAGGGTTTTAAATGGACTAAATGGGTTATTTAATTTAATTATATGGATTTTAGGTTATACTTCAATACCCTCTCTTTATTTCTAAGTTTTATAATCCATCAATCCCTATATTCTCAATCTAATGGAATATTGAGCGTCTCCTATATCAAAAAACCCGATAGATTAATTGATAGTACGCTTGTACAGGATATAAATGATGCGACTTCAAGGTTTAACAAAATGATATCTGACGAAATGAAGACCTTGGGCTATGTTTTGGAAGTTTATGGAGATTATGCTCTATTTAAAGAAATGAAATCGTTAAAACTTGGAGAGGGGTTGAATTCTATGCGAAAATTTGCTTCCTCCTACGGAGGCACCGGAGGAGTTTTCTATACAAACCTCAACGACTCTCTTTATTTAAATTTACGGGAATTTTCAGGAACTCAGTTTAAGGTTAAAATGAAGCAAAAAAAGTGGAAAATTGATGCGAAAGAACATAAGTACATAGGTGACTATAAATGCATAAAAGCCACTACGGTGGACACCATAGCAAATCCCAAGGGTGTTTTTACCTCCGACGTGATTGCATGGTTTTCTCCAGAATTGCCGGGGTATTATGGTCCAGCAGGCTATTTTGGACTTCCTGGACTTATCTTGGAGCTTCAAAATGGTAAAATTAGCTTGGAAGCCAAGGAAATTGTTTTCGATGCAACTATAGATTCGCAGTATGAAATTGAAAAGCAAAAAGGAATGGTTGTGACCGAAAGGCAATATGATAGTATAGTGGAAAAAAAGGCAAAAGAGTTTTTTAAAATTTCGGAGTTTTAAATAATGTTGATTTTATTTATTCCATAACAATTACCTTTTTTAGTTGAAAATACTATTACTGTCTATCGGTACCTTTTTTTTAAGTTTCACCAACTTAGTTGGGCAAAATGTTAACCTAAGCGGGGTTGTTTCGGATAGTACCAATACACCATTGGCCAACGCCAATATCTTGGCATTCCCTAAAAATGCCGATGAGCGTACCCAATTTGCCATTACCAACGATAAGGGCGAGTATGTTCTGCGCTTGGAAAAGGAGGTGGCCTACTCCATTGAAGTGAGCTATCTGGGTTACCAAAAACTTGTTTTTGAACATACCGCCACCCAAGATGAGACCAAAAACTTGATAATGCTCCCCAGAAACAATGAGCTCGATGAGGTGGTGCTGGAATATAAAATCCCGATTGAAGTAAAGGAGGACACTATAACCTATCAAACCGATGCTTTTGTTACCGGCGAGGAACGCAAACTGCGCGAGGTACTTAAAAAACTACCTGGCATTGAGGTGGACCGCGAAGGCAATGTTACTGCACAGGGCAAAAAAGTGACCAAGGTACTGGTGGAGGACAAGTCTTTTTTTACGGGCAACAGCAAGTTGGCCGTAAACAATATTCCTGCCGATGCCGTAGATCAGGTTCAAGTATTGGACAACTACAACAAGATTGGGTTTCTCAAAGGACTGCAGGATTCCGATGAATTGGCGCTAAATATCAAACTTAAGGAGGACAAAAAAAAGTTCGCTTTTGGCGATATGGAAGCTGGAGGTGGCGTAAAGGACCGCTATTTAGTACATCCCAATCTGTTCTATTACAGCCCAAAGACCAATATCAACTTTATTGGCGACTTGAACAATATAGGTATCAAAAGCTTCACCTTTTCCGATTATTTGGAGTTCAATGGAGGGTTTGGAAAACTCATTGGCGATATTGGGGGCTACTTCGCGTTGAGTAGGGACGACTTCTCCCAATTCTTGAACAATACGGATTTTCGGGCGAACACCAATCGTTTTGGGGCCTTCAACCTTAGGCAATCGGTCTCTTCCAAAACAGACATCAACAGCTATGTGCTGGCCAATGGCAGCAGCACGCAGACAGCAACGAACACCCTAAATATATATAACAATTCCGATGGTATTCTCAACGAGAACCGAACGGAAGAGAACGATTACGACAACTTCTTTTTGATAGGAAAGGCGACCGTAGAGCATGAACCCAACCGCGATGAAAACGTGACCCTTAACTCGTTTGTGAAGCTTACGGAAAATACGGGGCAAGGTAGCATCTTAACCCAAAGCGAGAACCAAAATGCATTCTTCAATACGTTGCAAGATGTGTCTGCCTTGGAGCTCAAACAAAATGTGGAATACAGCAAACGATTTTCACGGGCACAGACATTAAGTTTGGAGGCTTCCGCAGCATTTCAACAAAACAGGCCCAACAACACCTGGGAAACGGACCAGCTATTTCTGCCGGGCCTACTTCCATTGGAAGAGGACAATTCCTATCAGGTAGTTCAACAGAAAGAGACCCAGACCACTTCTTTTGATTTGGTCATCAAGGATTATTGGGTGCTCAATAACTTTAACCACATCTACACCACTTTTGGCACCAATTTTAGGTTCGATGATTTTACGAGTGCTGAGAGGCAACAGCTTTCTGATGGAACCATAAATAATTTTTCGGACAATGGCTTTGGGAACCAAATTGAGTACAGGTTCAATGATGCGTTCTTAGGACTGGAATATAAATTCTTGACAGGTATTTTCACCGTTAAATCGGGACTGTTTTACCACAATTACATCTGGGACAACGACCAAGAGGAGCTTTCCACCACCAACAGCACACAGGTATTGTTGCCAGCTTTTAACGCGGAAGCCGAATTTAACAGTAGTGAAAAACTGCGATTTCAATACAAACAACAACTGCAGTTTCCCAGTATGGAACAGTTGGGAGCCAACTTTATGTTAGGGGGGTTCAATGCGGTACGGTTGGGCTTGCCCAATCTGCAAAACGGTAGAACCCATACGTATTCCCTGAATTATTACAAGTTTAGCCTGTTCCGAGGCTTAAACTTGAATGCAGGATTGACCTATAACCAACGAACGCAGAGCATTAAAAATGCAACAGTATTGGAAGGCATTAACCAGTTTGTGACCTATACCATGTTCAACCAGCCTGAAAACTCCTTGAATGCCAATTTTAGATTCGGAAAACGAAGCAACAACGTAAAGCTTAGTCTTGAAAGCAGGGGCAGTTATAATGAGTTTTTTCAATTGGTAAACGACAATGTTTCCAAAAACCTCTCCCGATCCATTTCCGCTACGGGGAAGATGGAGACGCTATTCGAAAATTGGCCCAATGTGGAGTTGGGCTATACAATAAGTCCCTCGGTCTACACCACTTCGTCGAATAAAAACACTTTTACCAACTCAACTTTTTTTGCAAATCTGGACTACGTGTTTTTCAACGATTTTCATCTTAAAACAGATTTTGAACGGATTGAGTTTGTAAATCAAGGGCAAAATTTGCGTAACGTGTTTGATGTGGCCAATGCCTCGCTGTTTTATCAAAAAGAAGACAGTCCATGGGGTTTTGAAATATTGACCAACAACCTTTTCAATGTCAGGTTTAAAAGGGAAAACTCCTTTTCTGATTTTTTGATCAGAGACCAATCCACGGCAATTTTGCCCCGAATTGTGATGTTTAAGATTTCGTATAAGCTTTAAATCAATCCAATTTCTCCGTCAACTTTTCAAACACCTTTTTGGGGTTCTTGTTTTTGTAGAGCACTTGGTACACAGCGTTGATAATCGGAGTTTTGGACTTCTTCTGTAGTTTTTCCATCAAGTTATGGGCGCTTTGGGTAGCATAATAGCCTTCGGCCACCATATTCATCTCCATCATGGCGCTTTTTACGGTGTAGCCCTTCCCGATCATATTTCCGAACATACGGTTTCTACTAAAAGTGGAATATCCCGTTACCAATAGGTCGCCCAAATAAGCCGAGGCGTTGATGTTTCGCTTCATTTTGTACACTCGGTCAATAAAACGTTTCATCTCGCGGATGGCGTTGCTCATCAACACACTTTGGAAATTGTCCCCATAACCCAGCCCGTGGGCTATGCCCGCGGCAATGGCATAAATGTTTTTCAGCATGGCCGCATACTCCGTACCGATGATGTCGTCCGATATTTTGGTGCGGATATAGTCGCTCTTCAGGTGTTTGGCCACCATTTTTGCCTTATCGGCATCGGCACAGGCAATGGTCAAGTACGATAAGCGCTCCAAGGCCACTTCTTCGGCATGGCAGGGTCCTGTAATGACCCCGATATTTTCAAAAGGGATGCCGTATTTTTCATTAAAATGCTCCCCAACAATGCGGCCGCTTTCCGGAACAATACCCTTAATGGCCGAAAAAATAATCTTATCCTTCAATGGAACGGTCAAAGCTTGAAGTTCCCTTTCCAAAAAAGCGGAGGGAATCGCAAAAATCAGCACATCGGACGCTTCGGCAATCGTATTGATGTCATGGCTCATTACCAGCTGGTCCACATCAAACTCCACAGAGCTCAGATAGTTGGGATTGTGCCATTCTTTTTGAATATGTCGAATCGCAGAATCGCTCCGCATATACCAATGTACGTGGTCTAAATTTTCTGTCAGCATCTTTACAATGGCCGTACCCCAGCTTCCACCTCCAAAAACCCCAAAATTAAGTTTGTCTCCCATGCATCCAAATTAGGATGTAAAGCTAAAAAATAAATCAATCAGAGTGTTTTTGATTGATTATCAAACAGTTAACAAATTTGGCACGCTGCTTGGTTTAGGTATAAGGAACCTTAAAACCTCGATTATGAAACATAGAAAACTACTTTTCGGATTTTTACTGATAGGCGTATTGGCCAGTTCTTGCTACACCGAGGTTATTGTGGAAGATGACCTGATGGTGGAGCCACCTATCACTACCGCCCTGGTTTTGGAATCGTACGACCTTTGGTATATCGATATTAATGCAACCCGTGGTGGCGGGGAAGTGCCCTTTTTGCAACGGGCGTTTACCATTTCGTTCGATAGGGGCATCGTTTACGCCAACAACAATCTTTCCGGTTTGGGAAAAACAGGAAACGGATTGGGTATTGATATTGGTGCATACGGCACTTTTAGCGGTCAGGTGGAAATCGACCACGATGTGGACGGCCTTTGGTTGTTGGAAGTGTTCCCGTTGGACAAAAATACTTTGGAACTCTACGATCCCCGCTCCGATACTTCCTATATTTTGGAAGGGTATCAAAGGAACAACTTTGATTACGATAGGGTGTTCTATGACAATATCCACTATTTGCTACAGGAATATCAAGTATGGGAGAAAACTTTTACCAGTGAAGTTGGAGCCTTGAACGAGTTCGATGAGGAAAACTATTTGCAGTTTTTTGCTGACGGGGATGGGTATTTTAGGTCCTCGGTGGATATGGCCGGTATTCCTTTGAACAGTATTCAATGGGATTACCAAGGGGATTATGAAGTGTACGACGTGGCCAATGATGCCACCCTAAAAACTTTAACACTCGATTATGACTATTTGGGCAATGATTATTTTGAGTTGTACGTTATCAATGATAGTACCATAGAGTTGTACCATGTATCCAGCGGAACGGTGTATGAATTTACAGGAAGAGGATACATCCAATATTTGAAATCAAGTGGCGGAACAGGTAAAAAACGTTCAAAAACCAACAATCCTGTAATGAACGTTACCCGTCAACGGAATATGTAAGGAAGAACATTTACGTTCGACCATACAAACAGTTTTTTTGGTTGGTTATTTAGTTAAGAATCGCCTTGGGCATTTGTGCTCGGGGCGGTTCTTTTTTTAGCGGTTTCTTTTCTTATAGTCCGAAGGGTTTTCACCACTTATCCTTTTAAAGGTCCGGTTGAAATAGGACAAGCTTTCAAACCCGCACTCGTAGCAGGTTTCTCCTATATTCTTGCCCGTCAACAACATTCGTTTGGCCTGCGTAATCCGATATTGGTTCAAAAAGTTGGTAAAAGTACTCCCCGTATTCTTTTTAAAATATCTGCAAAAGGCCTCTTTCCCAAGGTTTATGGACGCTGCAATATCCTCCAAGGCTATTTTTCGGGAATAATGCTCATCGATATAGGAATATACCTTTTGCAAACGTTCTTGTTGCTTGTTGGCTTTGTTGTTGATAATCGGGTTGTCGTGCAAAAGGATGTACTCCTCACTCTGGGCCAATAGTTTGAGCAACCGCAGAATTTTCAATAATTGATCAAACCGGTTCATGCCCTGCAATTGTTTCATGAGGGATCCCACCGTTTGTTTTGTTTCACCATAAAAGGCAATGCCATGCTGAGACCTGTCCAATAGCCCGTACACATCTTCCAGTTCTTGGATTTCGGTAAACACCTTCTCCTTGAACGAAGCGCTAATGTGCAGGACCTCCTTGTGGTACTCCGTTTTGATGCCGTGGTCAAAGTTTAAATGGGGGATGTTGGAACCAATCAGTACAAGGTCGCTCCCCTTGAAATTGGAAATATGGCGACCTACATGACGCTTTCCGTTGGCCCCTTCAATATAGACCAATTCAAATTCGGGATGAAAGTGCCAGAAAAAAAGATCGTTCAACTTCGGATTGTGCAATAGATGGAAGGAGCTCTTGTCATTGGGCTGTATGTTTTCCAACTGAATTTTCATCTTATTGCTTTAATATGACCAAAAATAAGAAGTAAAAATCAAAATAGTTCAAATATTGGTCAATGTTAGGGTAGAAACCCCAGTGCGCTTCCACTAGTTTTGATTCATCCTTAAGTAGTAAAGCAAAGAACAATGATGCAGCAACATACAGAGATGGCGAACAAGGCCCACGAGGCCATACCCGGAAATCCCTCCACCGCCACGAGCAGTAAAACAAAATTAAATGATAGGTCCAACGGCAAACCACTACGGGTACTTTCCGAAGAGGATTGGGCATTTTGGATAGAAAATGGATACATCGTAATCAAAAATGCCGTTCCAAAAGAACAGGCCAAGGCAACTGCCGATTTTTTATGGGAGTTTGACGAAAAGGACCCGAACGATCCTGAAACCTGGTATGCTCCGCCAAGAGCAGAGATGAAAATGAAAGAGCTTACCGGAACAGGAATGGTGGAAGTGTACAATCACCAACATTTATGGAACAACAGACAAACACCCAAAGTGTACGATGCCTTTGTGGACATTTGGGGGACAGAAAAATTATGGGTCACCATCGATCGCGCCAACCTCAATATGCCCCAACGTCCAGGAGAGAACAAAAAAGGGTTCATCCATTGGGACTACGACCCCGAGACCAAACCCCAAAATGTGCAAGGTGTATTGGCCCTCGCCGATCAAACCGATGAAAACATGGGCGGATTTCAATGCATTCCATGGTTGTACCGAAACTATGAAACATGGAAGCAGACCCAGCCCGAAGAACGTGACCATTTTCAGCCCGATGTAACCGGGTTGGAAGATAAAATTGTGAAAGTGAAACTAGAGGCAGGAGACCTTTTGATTTTCAACAGCACACAGCCCCACGGCATTCGGCCAAACAAATCCGGCGACAAAGTGCGGATAGCACAATACATTTCCATGATGCCTGCGGAGGAAGACAACGAAGAAATGCGGCAATGGCGCATCAATTCGTGGAAAAATAGAATTGCTCCCGAAGGCTATGCCTTTCCGGGAGATCCGCGGAAATGGGAACAGACCAAATACGATACCGCCAAATTAAGTCCACTGGGAGAAAAGTTATTGGGCCTCACTAACTGGTAGATTATCAAATCCTTAAAAATTTTCGGGTCATTAGGGTCTTGCCGTTAATAGTGTTACTTTTGCGCGCTTCAAGATTGAAGCCATGAAAAAATATCTCAACCTTTTTGATTTTTCCCAAAAAGTAAACTACCGCACAGAAATTTTATCGGGCCTTACCGTGGCACTTGCCTTAGTGCCCGAAGCCATCGCATTTGCCTTTATTGCAGGTTTGTCGCCCCTCACTGGTTTGTATGCCGCCTTTGTTATGGGATTGGTCACCTCGATTTTGGGCGGTAGACCGGGAATGATTTCAGGGGCTACGGGAGCTGTGGCGGTTGTTATTGTTACCTTGGCTCAGCAATATGGGGTGGAATACGTATTTGCCACTGTAATCCTAGCAGGTATTTTACAGTTGCTGGCCGGAGTGCTTCGGTTGGGAAAATTGATGCGGTTGGTGCCCCATCCCGTGATTTTCGGATTTGTGAACGGTTTGGCAGTAATTATTTTTATGTCGCAGTTAAGTCAATTTCAAACTGTGGACGGGGAATGGTTGAGCGGAAGCACCTTATATATTTTCTTGGGATTGGTGTTGTTGACCATGGTAGTGATTTGGGGACTTCCTAAATTGACCAAAGTGGTTCCAGCCTCCTTGGCAGCCATCCTTTTGGTGTTTGGAATCGTGTTTTTCTTGGGATTGGATACACGGACCATTGGTGATATTGCATCCATTCAGGGAACCTTCCCACCTTTTCATATACCTGATCTTCCCCTTACTTGGGAGACCTTACAGATTATATTCCCCTTCGCCGCAATTATGGCAGGTGTTGGTTTGATAGAAAGTTTGCTAACGCTCAACATCGTGGACGAGATTACCGAAACCCGTGGTAGGGGCAATAAAGAAGCTGTGGCGCAGGGAACTGCAAACATTCTTTCTGGATTTTTCTCTGGAATGGGTGGTTGTGCCATGATCGGACAAAGTTTGATCAATACGTCCAATGGTGCAAGGGCACGACTGTCGGGGATTGTAGCAGCCTTGATGCTTTTGGTGTTTATTATGTTCGGTTCCAGTTTGATTGAAAGAGTACCCATGGCAGCACTGACCGGTCTGATGATCATGGTAGCTTTGGGGACCTTTGAATGGGCGAGTTTAAAAACCTTCCGCAGAATGCCAAAATCGGATGTGTTGGTAATGGTGCTTGTAACCTTGGTGACGGTGTTCCTTCACAATTTGGCTTTGGCCGTTTTGGTTGGGGTGATTATTTCCGCACTCGTGTTTGCTTGGGATAATGCCAAGCGTATCCGGGCTAGAAAAAGCATTGATGATGAAGGGGTTAAACATTACGAAATCTATGGTCCGTTGTTCTTTGGCAGTACCACTTTGTTTGCCGAAAAATTTGATGTATTGAATGACCCTGACGAAGTGGTCATCGACTTTGCCGAAAGTAGGTTGGTGGATATGTCCGCCATTGAAGCCGTGAACAAAATCACGGAGCGCTATCGCAAAGTGGGCAAAAAGGTACATTTGAAGCATTTGAGCCGCGACTGTAGGCGTTTGTTGGCCAATGCCGACGACATTATCGAAGTCAATGTTTTGGAAGACCCTACCTACAAGGTTGTTGTTGATTAAGAAAAGAGAGAATAAGCTCCAAACCCCAATAAAATGGTCAGGAAAATAGCAATCAAATAGTGCTGTATTGATTGTATTTTGTCCTTTTTTGCTTGCTCGATGATTTTATCTCTAATTTTTTTCTGTTGTAAAGGTGTTAGTTCCTTGAATTTGAGCTGGGTTTCATTCAAGTTGGACTCATATGCCTCGCGTATATCTTTATAGCCTCGTCTCTTTTTCAACAAAGAGCGGTTATATTTCACGACGAGCATTGGTTGACTTGCTGAACCCATTTTACTAAGCCTTTTATTATTGGTATTGATTAAAGGGCTTTTGTTACATTTTAGTTTTCCCTAAAAACACATTCACATTTGGATTTTGGGGGTTACCGCTGGCTCGTCGCATCAATACAATTTGGCCCGTATGGTGAATGCAATCCGCAAGCATGCCATTGATCATATTCCAGAATGGGAACTCGGAGGTTCGATCTCCCTGTTTGAATATGACCTTGAAATCTTCCATTTCTTTAGAAGTTTTGCCTAAAACTTTCTCGCTGGCAGTTTTTAAATTGTTCAGGGTAAGTGACCGAAGCTCCTCATACGAAAATTTTTGGGGGTTCGCCGGTCTTTCATAAGGCTTGGCATCTGGCGCCAACAAAATGTTGTTGGACATCACGTAAATGTGTTCCATGGTTTCAAAAACAGAACGGCCATCTTCCGAAGCCCGATAGGTCAAATCCTTTTCGGTGAGTCCTTCCGTGGCCCAGTAGTAGCGGAACCCCAATCCATCTATCATTCTGGAAACGATATTTCCAGAGGTATACGTTGAGGGGTAATCGGGTATTTCTTTGTAGGGCAGCTCCATTTCCTGTGCTTTGGTTTGCATTTGGAATGACAAAATAACAAAAAGAATAAGGCTGCACCCTTTCCTCATGATCAATCCCATTTTTTGAATATCAAGATGTTTTTCTCGGAACCATTGGAAAGATAGAGTCGATTATTTTCCACTTTGTATTGTGTGCTGCTGTTCAAGGCGGTCAAAAATGCTGATTCCTTGTCCATATTGGGACAGGCCATCTGCGTAGTGGCCACTTGGGTGAATCGCAGCACATCCTCTTCATAAAAAACCCCACCTGTTATTCGGTTGCAGCCCGAATACCCAGAAAATCTATTGTTGTTGATATTGATTTCCAAATTGGGCAGGTCCCTGCCGCCAAATTCTTCCTTGGAAACCGTATTGCCGTTCATTTTTTCCAATACCCAAATGTCGTGAAGCCTGTAATCGGTAATATAGGCCCCGCAGCCTTCGTACACTTTGGTTTCATCTCCGCCCGTGCTTTTGTAAGATACAGTTACGGTGTAAGGAAACACTTCGCCAGACATGGCATTGGTACACTCTTTATGGGATATGATTACATCTAGCTGTGTGGCCTCGGTTTGCATGCGAAACATCTTGATGTTTCCATCCTGTGCCTTAATAGCTTCGGATGGGGGCGTTGTGATGGTATCTTCCATAGTCTGAAGTTCCACCTTGTCTCCATATAACTTGAGTCCCCAAAAGGGTTCGGTTCCAGTAGCCTTAAAATAGCTTCCGTCAATTTTTATAGCAATGGGTTCCATGGTTCTTTTTTCTTCTTTGGATGGAAGGGTGTCCACTACCGCCTCCGTCGCTTCTGGTTCTGAGGTGGTTTCTTTCTTTTTCTCGGCACAGCCAAAAATCAGCAATGCAACACAACTTAAAATGAGTATCTGTTTCATGGGTTTACTTTTTTGAATCGCATCATCGGTACCTCACCGACCAAAAGGTTGAGTTTTCCCTCCTCTACGGAGTAACCGTCTATTTTTTTCATCATCTGTAAAAATTGGCGTTCACTGCCGCCGCAGAACATCATGGTGGTGGGTCCGGGATCGCCAAAGGCAATGGTATTTTCCGTAATTTCAAAATCAGCGGTGTAACCGTTGCAACTATCGGTACCCCTTACCTTGCCGGTTTCTTTGTTAAAGGTAATCTGTGGCTTTTTGTTGGGAAAAAGTCCATCGAAGGCGATTCTTGGGCCGGAAATGTATTCCAATTCCCAAGTGGGGCCGTAAAGGGCTTCTTCATCGGATTTGGCGCTTCCGCAGGATTCTGCCAGAAGTATGGCAAAGAAAAAGAGAAGAATTGAAGTTTTCATCTTATAGCAATTACTGGTTAATGTTGTAGTAAAATACTAAAAAAATGAATGACCTCCCCTATGTTTTAGGTTGTTAAATGGCTAAATGATAATACTTTCTATGGCTTCCTTAAGCTCCAAATCTCATAAATGGGGTCTCCCTTACTACTTAATCCCGAGTGGTGCCAATCCCCATCGATCAATTCATAATTGAACTCCAAACTTGCGCCGACCCTGGAGTCGTCCCGGGAGAAGAAACCGATATTTTCGGTATATGTACCATTAACGGTGGTATAGGTTCCCCCACCAGTCCCCATAAATTCTTTGGTTTCGGTGTTGTAGGCAATCCACTGGAAACGGGTGCCGCTTAATATTTTCATGGTCTTTCGCGGTCCGGAAGTGTCGCGTTTCACAATTTCCCCATCGCGTTTTCTGCCGGAAATCAACCATGCACCAAATAGGTCACCGGGCGTCCCATCGTCAACGCGGGTCCATGTCATGTCGTGGAGATCCAGCACATCATTTGCCATGGAATAACTATGGGATTGGGTTTGACCAACCATTTCAGGGTTTTGCGTCGAAAATTCAAAAGTTAAGTCGATTGTTCCGTCACTTAGGGCATATTCACCTCCCTTGGTGCCAACAAATTTTCCATCGGCCTTTTCAAAAATTGCTTCCGAAAAAAAGCCGTTTGTAAATGTTATCACGTGCTCCACTTCAGATCCTGCGTCGTCTGAACCCGTAGTGCTCCATGCACCCTGAAGTCCTTGTGCGTAAATCAAGGGTGCAAACCCTACACAAACAGCAAAAAGTAGTAGTCTTTTCATGTTCCAAAAGTTTGTAGTAAGATATAAAAAAAGCTGCTGTTTCTTTTACAAAACAGCAGCTATCCTACTATAATTGAGTTGGTTTGTTTAAAGTGTTCTCAAGTACTCGGCAACATCCCTTGCCTCATCCTCGGTAAGGTTTTGGTTGAGCATAATGGCGTTGTTGTACTCTTTCAACAAGGCTTTGGCAATAGGGTCTTCCTTCAGCATGCCATCGGGGTTCAAGATCATGTTCATGACCCACTCCGGGCTTCTTCTTTCATAGACACCTTTTAGCGCAGGGCCGATCATGCGTTTTTCTGCCATGTGGCATGCTACGCAAATAGCCTCAAATTTGGCTTTACCCCTTGCGGCCATTTCATCATTGATTTCATCTGGGAATTCCATATTCGTAATCGGACCTACTCCTTTATTGTCCAAATCAACAGGAACACCTTCTTTTTCAACTGTTTTGGTATCTTCTGTTTTGGTGCGGCTTACTTCAAAGCCATCTTTCTTTTCTTCCTTTTTGCCGCCGCAGCTTGCTATCATGGCCCCCAAGGCCAAGACCATTACCATTTTTTTCATTCTGATTCTATTGAAGTTTATGTGTAAACTGAGCTACTAAGATAGGCAATTAGCCACTAATAATCCTTGCGTTTTTTGTTTTGTCTTTCAGAAAATCACCGAGTGACCATTCAAATGGAGTCAAAAAAAGCCAGTGCCCTTTTTTCGGTATAGGTGATGTTGTTCTTGCCCCAAAATCCGACATGTCCGCCATAGCTGGGCATTTCTAGAAACAATTTGGTATTTCTATCGGTTTCTTTTATGGGATAACACTCAGGACCCAAAAAAGAATCATCCTTGGCATTGATGATGAGGCTCGGCACTTGGATATGAGGTAAAAATTGCAGGGAGCTCGATTTTTTGTAGTAGTCCAGGGCATCTTCAAAGCCGTGTGCCTGACTGGTGTAGATATCGTCAAAATCCTTTAGGGTCTTTATGCTTTTGATGTCATTGTCACTTATTTTACCAGGGAACATGTGCTGTTTTTGACGTAGTTTGCCCAACAGGTTGCCCTTAAATTTAATCGCGTACATTATATTTTTAATGCTGAGCAACTGTTTGCAGGAATCATGTAGGTTACAGGGTACGGAGACGGCCACCGCCCCTTTGATTTCCTTTGGAACATCGTTGCCCTCACCCAAATATTTGAGCAATAGGTTTCCGCCCAAGCTGAATCCTTTCAAGTAGATTTCCGAATAATTCTTGGTATTGAGAATGTGGTTGAGAACTTCGATCAGATCCTCTGTGGCACCTGAATGATAGGAGCGATACTTTACATTGGGCTCACCACTGCACCCCCGATAGTTCACGGCACAGGTATCGTAACCATTTTGGTTCAGTATTTTGGCACTTCCGGTAATGTAGGGGCGCTGGGCATCCCCTTCCAGCCCGTGAAGCAATATGACTAACTTTTGCGTCTGAGTTACCGAATCGCTCCAGTCCAAATCCAGAAAATCACCATCTGAGAGCGTAATCCGTTCCCTTTTTTGGACCACTCCGTTTACTGAACGGATAATGCCCGAATAAATCGTGGCGAAATGCCCATTTTTAAAAAGTAGGGGCGGTGTATAATCGGAATTCAGCTGTGGCATGGGTTACTCCTTTGGATAGGTGGTTAACAGTTTGGACTGCTCTTCCACTGCTGTTCTAAACCCGGATTTCAACTCTTCCACCAATGCCGAAACGGATAGCACATTGTCAATCGTGGTGACACCCTGCCCAGCCGACCAAATCGTTTTCCAAGCCTTGGCCTCGGTATCGAGTTCCTTACCAAAGTCAATTTTTGTATCCTTTTTCAGGTCTTCCTCTGTAATACCCGCCGCTTTTAGGCTAGCAGCCAAGAAATTCGCGTGTACGCCCGAAATGGCAGCCGTGTACACCACATCACTGGCACCTGCCTCAATAATCATTTTGCGATAGTCGTCGGTGGCCTTGCTTTCCTCCGTGTTGATGAACCTGGTGCCCATATAGGCTAGGTCGGCTCCCATCTGTAGGGCAGAGGCAACATCCCTACCGGTACTGATGCATCCGGACAAAATGATGGTTTTATGATAGAATTTTTTCACCTCTGCGATCAAACTCATGGGGTTGATGGTACCGGCATGCCCACCAGCACCTGCTGAGACCAATATAAGACCGTCCACACCAGCTTCAGCGGCTTTTTCGGCATGGCGCTTTTTGATGATGTCATGAAAGACCAATCCGCCGTAGCTATGAATGGCATCCACAACTTGGCTTACTGCACCGAGCGAGGTAATCACCAAAGGCACTTTGTGTTTGATGCAAAGTTTTACATCGGCCTCCAATCTCGGATTGGTCGGGTGAACCACCAAGTTGACTCCGAATGGCGCGGCTTTTTTGCCGGTTTCCTCCTCAAATGCCTCTAATTCTGATTTTATTTGGATGAGCCACTCCTCAAAACCTTCACTGGTTCGTTGGTTCAGGGCCGGGAAGGTTCCCACAATGCCATTTTTACAACATTCCACCACCAATTTTGGTCCCGAAATCAGGAACATGGGGGCGGCAATAACGGGTAGGGACAGGTTTTGGATAAATTCAGCTTTTTGGCTCATGGTTGTCATGTTAAACTATGTTTAAAAATAGGAACAATTCTTCTTCATAATGGAATCAGTTCTCAAAACTATGGTATTTTTACAATTATTATGCATGCATAACAAAATAACCTTTTATGTTTTTTAAGGAATTTGAGATCAGGTGGAGCGATACGGACGCCAACCGACATTTAGCGAATTCGGCCTACATCAACTTTATGAGCCACACACGAATGGCCTATTTGGGGCTATTGGGGTTCAATCAAAAAAGTATGTCCGCCCACAATATTGGTCCAGTGGTTTTTTACGAGCACGTCTATTATTTTAAGGAAGCTTTCCCAGGCATGCCCGTCAAGGTCTCTTTGGAGTTTGCCGGAATGAGCAAGGATGGGATGTTCTTTGAGTTTAGGCATAATTTTTACGACCACAACGGGAAAAACTTTGCGCGTTGCGAAATGATGGGAGCCTGGATCGATTTAAAGAACAGAAAACTTACCGGATTGCCCGAGGAGTTTTTGAATGCTTTTGAATCCATGGAAAAAACGGAGGACTTCAAGATTTTGACCAAGGAAGATACACGGAAGCACGTTCAGAAGCCAAAGGACATCGAGATTTTATAATTTCTTTAGGCCTCTTCTGGGTGCTTAATGCCTCTTCGTGGTTTTTTGCTGGCCAAATAAACACCTACTAGCACAAAAGCCATGGCCAAAATTTTGATTAAGGTGAGGTGGTCTTTGTGAGATAACAAAGCGAATAGAATGCCTACCAAAGGCTGCATATACACAAAGGCCCCTACAGAAGACGCTTTGAGTTCGGTCAAGGCAAAAATATTGAAGAGATAGGTCAAAAAAGTAGTACCGATGACCACAAAGGCCACAGATCCATAAGCCCAAAGAGGCATGGTCGACCATTGAATTTCAAGTACCTCGGGTAAGGTGATGGGCAAATTGACGATAAAAGCAATGCTAAATAACCATTTCATCAATGTGAATGGGTGATATTTTTCAATCAGTTTTTTTACCACCACCAAGTAGGCACCGTACGCTGTCGCATTAAGAATGAACAAAGAGTTTCCCAAAGGAATGTTGGGGGCATCTTGGCGTATTTCCGCCCCAAACAAAATAAGGCCCAGCGCACCTACAAAACCCATAGCAATCCCCAATCCCTTGTTGAGCGTGATCTTTTCACGTAAAAACAGAGCAGAAATCACTACAACGATGATGGGGGTGATGGTTACAAGTACAGCGCTATTAATGGGTGTGGATAGTTGGAGGCCCTTAAAAAAGGATAGCATATTGATGCTCATTCCCAAAAGGGAACAAACGAACAAACGGCCCCAATCCCGTTTCTCTATTTTTTGCTTTGGACCCAAAATTGAAATCAACCAAAAAAGGATGGCTGCCCCCCCTACACGAAGAAAGATAAACCCGAAGGGTTGGACGTGCATGGGCATGACTCCCTTGGCTACGGTGTGGTTGATTCCGTAGATAACTGTGGCGCCTATGGCGGCCAAAATGGCCAAGGTTCTTTTGCTCATCAATGCAGCGCCGCTTTGGCGGCTTCTACTGTTTTTTTGGCGTTTCCAACGAAAATAGTATCATCGACCAAGACTACAGGTCGTTTTAAAAAGGTGTAGTGCTCCAAGATCAAGTCCCTGTAATCCTTTTCGGAAAGCTCCTTTTCATGCAATCCCCGCTGGCGGAAAAGGATGGCTCGGCGGCTGAACAGGGATTCGTAGCTCCCGCTCAATGCTGCCATGTGTTCCAATTGTTCTGGGGTGATGGCTTCTGATTTGATTTCTTGCAGTTCCACACCGTCCAACGGCTCCAATTCCTTCAATATGCGTTGGCAAGTGGAACAGCTGCCCAAATGATAAATCTTTTTCATAAAAATGATATTATTGGATGGACAAAGGAAGTCAAAAATGAAACAAATCCCATTGCAAAGAGGTAAATTCAACAGGATTTAATCGCTTTGTTGATTTGGAAAAGAAGGGGTTTAATTCCGAACAGCGTAGGCAGTTTCGTATTAAAAACATAGTTTTACGAAAAGGAGCGTTGTGATTATATAGAAAAAGCTATGGAAAAGACCTTTGATATTCTCCTCAAAAACAGGATGATACTGCACGAATTTTTAAAGAAAACGCCCAAGGAAGATTTGTTCCGGATTCCTGATGGGTTTAACAATAACATTTGGTGGAACATCGCCCATGTGGTGGTTACGCCCCAATTGCTATTGTACAAATTGAGCGGATTGGATTTTACCATAGAGGAAGAACTCATCAACAACTATAAAAAGGGCACTTTTCCTAATGGAGAGGCTACCGAAAAGGAGATGGAACAGATTTCCGCCTATTTGTTCAGCACTATAAAGCACATCCAATTGGATTACGAGCACGGTAGGTTCAAGAACTTTCAGGAATATATGACCACACCTAAAATTGGGTTGAACAGGGCCGAAGATGCCCTGTCATTCAATATTTTCCATGAGGGATTGCACCTTGGTGCCATCCTGGCACTGAAAAAGGCGTTGGCCCGCAACTAGCTTTTCGTCTGGAAATTTTTAAGGCATAGACAAACCCTCGGGAAATCGATTATATTTGTTTTAAGAACCCAAATCTTAATCCAAATGAAACACTACCATGTATGCTTGGGGCTCTTTTGTATGCTGTTTATCTTGGTATGCGAGCAGGGCTATTCCCAAAGAAGTTATTTATCCATTGGAGCGGTGCCCACCTACAAGACCGATGGTTACGGTATTCAGCTCAATTCAAACCACTACCACAATGATACAGATTTTGTTCAGGTATCCCTAGTGGCCACCTTTTCCAAAGAAAGGCCCAATGCCGGGGTAGAGTTCCCGTATAACGACTATTGGTTCAATCTAGGATATTTTACAACGGTGTTGACCTCTCCCAATCGGGGTATTTCCTTTTATTTTGGAGGTGGGCCATCCGTAGGATACAAGCACATCAACAATGGGGAGACCGAATTCCCCTTTGATGCCGTTGAGGCAGAAAGCAGTTTTATTTATGGTGCCTACGCTTCGTTTGAAATGGACTTCTTTGTTTCCGATGCGTTTTCTTTAATCGTTCCCATCAACGGATATTATCATTTCAATAGCGACCTGAATGATACCACGCTTCTATTGGGTGCCGGGCTCCGTTATTATTTTAAATGATATCAGGAAAAGTGATCAGCGTTCAACCTTATGTTTTAAAAAGGGGTTGATGTCAGTGTAGGGTAAGACCAGGCTTATGGGTCCATCCGCATAGGATGCCACTTCGTATTGGTTATAGATGAGCTGCAGGCCCTCGGTGGTGTACCCGATGTTGTTGGGCAAATGAAAACTGTCCCCCTCGAACATAAATCCGGTGGCATTGATGTTTTGGTCCTGAGGTATTTCTTCCTGATTGCGGAATTGGGTCTCCGCAAATTCGATAAAGCCTTCAAAATCATCAAAAAGTTGGTTGTTTTCCAGCTCTTTTCCAGATTTTTTGTCAAAATTAAGATAGGTGGTGGAGGCATAGCCATGTGCACCACCGGTAAAGGAATACGAATTCAGTTTGAGTGTGACCAAATTTTCATCTTCGTACACCACTTCGCCCTCTATTTTGGCCTCCCATGGTACCTCGTCCGGGAATTTGGTCTTGAGCTCCTTGTAACTATCGGTAAAAGATTCTAGTGCTTTGTTGACGTTATCGATTTCCTCATCATCCGTAAAAGACAAAATACTGATAATTTCTTCTTGAACAGATCTATTGATAGCTTCCGAAACCGCGGAGCCGTCCAAAGCATTTGGAATTTGAACCACGATTTGAGGGCAATCCACACAGTTTTCTCCAAGCAATTCGGTGGGCTCAAAGGTAAGTTTGCTCTCTGTTTGGCAACTGATTAAAAGGCCAAAGGAAAAGAAGCAAGCAAGATATTTTTTCATGATTGAGGTTTTGGGTCATCAAAAATAATACTTCGGAAAGATAACGATACATTTGTATGTAGATAGTTGCAACATGGGCAAAAAAGAATTAAAGTTCAATAGCAAGGCCATTCACGGTGGGCAGCAACCAGATGCTGCGTATGGTGCTGTGATGCCGCCGATTTATCAAACGTCCACCTATGCACAACCCACACCAGGAGGTCATAAAGGATACGAATATTCAAGAGGGGCCAACCCAACACGAACTGCTCTGGAGAATGCAGTGGCGAGCCTGGAAAATGGTAAGTTTGGAATGGCTTTTGGCAGTGGAATGGCAGCCATTGACGCGGTGATGAAGCTTTTGGGGCCCGGCGATGAGGTGATTTGTACCAGCGACCTTTATGGGGGCAGTTATCGCTTGTTCAAGGGAATCTATGAGAAATTTGGCATCAAATTTCGGTTTTCGGACATGGTTGACATGGATGAATTGTCCTCGCACATCAATACCAAAACCAAGTTAATTTGGGTAGAAACGCCCACCAATCCACTGATGAATATTGTGGATATCAAGGCGGTTTCGGAAATCAGCAAGGCCAACAAGCTGCTCTTGGCGGTAGATAACACTTTTGCCACACCTTACCTGCAACGTCCTTTGGAGCTTGGAGCCGATATAGTGATGCATTCCGCCACCAAATATTTGGCAGGCCATAGCGATGTGGTGGTCGGGGCACTGGTAGTCAATGAGAAAACCTTGGCGAACCGACTCTATTTTATTCAAAAATCAAGTGGTGCCATTTGTGGGCCCATGGATAGTTTCTTGACCTTGCGGGGCATCAAAACGCTACATGTGCGCATGCAACGACATTGCGAAAACGGGGAATTGGTGGCCAATTATTTGGAGAATCATCCTAAAATCGATACCGTATACTGGCCAGGCTTTGAACATCACCCGCAGCATAAAGTGGCCAAAGCGCAAATGTCCGGTTTTGGGGGCATGATTTCCTTTGTGCCCAAAGGAGGAAAATATGAGGATGCCATACAAATTGTAGAAAAACTTAGAATATTCACCTTGGCCGAATCGTTGGGCGGTGTGGAAAGTTTGGTGGGGCATCCTGCAAGCATGTCGCACGGTAGCATTCCAAAGGAAGAGCGTGAAAAAAAGGGTGTTGTGGATGCGCTCATCAGGTTGAGCGTGGGCATTGAAGATGTAGAAGATTTGATTGCGGATCTAGAGCAAGCCTTGAAATAATATTTTTTGAAAAATTTATAAAAAATAAATATTCAAATTATTGAAATACCATAATTTTGCCTTCAAATTCATAAATCTATAAAATAGTGCTTTTCGTTTAGCGGAAAGACAACTAATCCTAGCCTTTATATGGAAGAAAAAATAGAAGATAAAGTAAAAGTGTTTATGGATGAGGTGATTTCTAGAAATGGACATGAGCCCGAATTCATCCAAGCCGTGCAAGAGGTAGCCGAAACAGTGATACCTTATATTGTTCAGCACGACATTTATCATGGTAAAAACATTCTGTTGAGAATGGTGGAGCCAGAGCGATTGATTTCGTTTCGTGTGGCTTGGGTCGATGATAACGGAGAAATCCACGTCAACCGTGGCTACCGTATTCAAATGAACTCAGCCATCGGACCGTACAAAGGAGGTCTGCGTTTTCACCCTACCGTAAATGCCAGCGTGCTTAAGTTCCTGGCTTTTGAGCAGGTGTTCAAAAATAGTTTGACCACTCTTCCCATGGGAGGTGGTAAAGGAGGTTCCGATTTTGATCCAAAAGGTAAATCCGACGATGAGATCATGCGTTTTTGCCATGCGTTTATGACCGAGCTATGCCGACACATTGGTCCTAACACGGATATTCCTGCAGGAGATATCGGTGTAGGTGCCCGTGAAATTGGTTTCCTTTTTGGAATGTACAAGAAAATACGAAATGAATTCACCGGGGTATTGACCGGTAAAGGTCTTTCTTGGGGAGGTTCGTTGATTCGTCCCGAGGCAACAGGTTACGGAACCGTATACTTTGCCGATAGCATGCTAAAAACCAAGAACGAAACCTTTGAAGGCAAGAAAGTTGTGATTTCAGGTTCGGGTAACGTGGCCCAATATGCTGCAGAAAAAGTATTGCATTTGGGAGGAACGGTCCTAACCCTTTCCGATTCTGGAGGTTACATTTACGACAAGGACGGTATCAACGAGGAGAAATTGGCTTTTGTGATGGACCTGAAGAACAACAAACGAGGTAGAATCTCCGAGTATGTTGATAAATATCCATCCGCAGAATTCCACAAAGGAGAAACGCCTTGGAAAGTAGCCTGCGATATCGCATTGCCCTGTGCCACACAAAACGAACTGAACGGAGACGATGCGAAAACTTTGATCAAAAATGGATGTATCGCGGTGGCCGAAGGAGCCAACATGCCCTCAACGCCCGAAGCCATACATGCGTTCCACGATGCGGAGATTTTGTTCGCGCCTGGTAAAGCATCCAACGCGGGTGGTGTGGCCACTTCTGGATTGGAGATGAGCCAGAACTCGTTGCGTATCAGCTGGACCAGGGAAGAGGTGGACAAGCGATTGAAAGGAATCATGTCCGACATTCATGATGCCTGTGTACAATACGGACAAGAGGAAAATGGATACTGTAATTACGTAAAAGGAGCGAACATTGCCGGCTTTGTAAAAGTGGCCGATGCCATGTTGGCCCAAGGCGTGATTTAAATATAAACCATCGCGAATGGTTTTTGGTTGGCAGTTACCGGAAGGAGTGGTTACATTTACACATCTGGTAACTGCTTTTTTATTGGCCCATGCAAATCACAACCAAAGCCATCGTACTTTCTACCCTAAAATATGGGGACACCAGTCTCATTGTTCGCGCATTCACACAATCGGACGGTGTAAAGTCGTATTTGCTCAAAGGGGTGCTAGCCTCCAAAAAAGCAAAGATTCGAGCGGCTTATTTTATGCCTTTGACACAACTGGAAATTGTAGCCAATCACAGGAACAAAGGCAGCTTGGAAAGTTTGCGCAATGTTAAGGTTTCGGTGCCCTATCGCACTATGCATACCGATGTGGTAAAAAACAGTATGGTGCTTTTTTTGGCGGAAATGCTAGGCAATAGCATTCAGGAACAGGAGCAGGACGAAGGCCTTTTCAATTATTTGGAATACGCTTTGCAATGGATGGACGTTCATCAGCTCTCACCCAATTTTCATATTCTCTTTTTGCTGAATCTTACCAAATATTTGGGATTTTATCCGGATACCTCGGACCAAAATTCGCCTTTTTTCGACCTTTTGGAAGGCAGTTTCTGCAAAGCACCTTCACTTAACCCCTTGATTCAGAATGAAAATCTGGAGCATTTCAAGAAGTTTTTGGGCACGAATTTTGATGCATTACAAAGAATACAACTAACTAAGTCAAACAGGCGGGAACTCTTGAAAACAATGATCCAATATTACCGATTGCACGTGCATGGATTCCGCGAACCAAAGTCTCTCGCCGTATTAAATGCCGTTTTTTCGTAAAAATGCCACACCTAAAATCAACCTTTACCTTATTTCTGTTTTTTGCATCCTTAACAATTTATGCCCAAGACGTCACTGTATTGGACGCCGATAATGGTGTTCCTGTGGACAATATTGCCATTTTCAATAAAGATCAGAGCACATCGACTATAACCGATGTAGATGGAAAAGCCAACCTTGCCATTTTTGATTTAGATGAAAAGATTACCTTCAAGCATATCAGCTATCAGACGTACACTACCACAAAGGCGCAAATAGAACGTCGTGGTTACCGAGTTTACCTGAACTTAAAGACGGAGGAACTTCAAGAAGTGGTCATGTCCGTTTCCAAATGGGAACAGCAGAAAAAGGATATCCCCCAAAAGGTAGAGACCATCGATGCGCGTAACATTGCTTTTGGAACGCCTCAAACTTCTGCGGACCTTTTACAAAATAGCGGAAAAATCTTTGTGCAAAAGAGCCAATTGGGTGGAGGCAGTCCTATGATCAGAGGTTTTGCCACCAACCGTATTTTGCTTTCGGTAGATGGGGTTCGCATGAACAATGCTATTTTTAGGGGAGGGAATCTTCAAAATGTGATATCCATTGACCCTTTTACCATCAAAAAAACAGAGGTGACCTTTGGTCCCGGTTCCGTGATCTATGGTAGCGATGCCATTGGTGGCGTCATGAATTTTTATACCCAACAACCTCGTTTTTCATTTACGGATAGTTTGGCTCTTTCAGGAAATATCGATTACCGCTATTCATCAGCCAATAACGAAAACACGGCGCATGTGGATTTTAATCTGGGCAAGGAAAAATGGGCTTCCTATACCAGTTTTACCTACAATAGTTTTGACGATTTAAAGATGGGCGAACATGGTCCCGACTCCTATTTGAGGCCCAATTATGTGGTGCGACAGAATGGAACGGATGTATTGGTGGCCAATGAGGACCCTAAAAAGCAGGTCAGTTCCGGCTATGATCAGGTCAATTTCCTTCAAAAGTTTACCTACAAGCCCAATAGCACATGGAACTACGATTTGGGATTGTACTATTCCGAAACCTCTGATTATGATAGATATGACAGGTTGATTCGGCCAAGTAGGGATGGAGAGGGCCTTCGCTCGGCCGAGTGGTATTATGGTCCCCAAAAATGGTTTATGGGAAATTTTCAGGTAACCCGAAAAGGAAAGAACAAGTTTTATGATGGGGTCAAACTAACCACCGCCTATCAGTTTTTTGAGGAGAGCCGAAATGATAGGGGTTTTCAAGATCCAGAACTTTACTCAACAAAGGAAAAAGTGGATGCCTTGTCCGTTAACTTGGATTTTGAAAACAAAAAAATTGGAGCCCTCAATTTATATTATGGCGCCGAATACGTATTCAATAAGGTCAACTCCGTAGGAAGCGTTAGAAACATAGAAACCAACGAAGTACAGGAAACAGCATCCAGATATCCAGATGGGTCCACTTGGCAGACCTTGGCCGGTTACGTGAATGGAGAATACCGCCTAAAGCCCAATCTTTCCCTCTTATCCGGGATACGCTATAGTCAGGTTTGGGTCGATGCCACTTTCGATACCACATTTTACCCATTTCCTTTTGACAAGGCCGATATTGTTACCGGTGCCCTAACCGGAAGTTTGGGTATGAGTTGGTTCCCGCGTGAAGATTTGCAGGTCACACTTAACGGCTCTACAGGGTTTAGAGCGCCAAATATTGATGATATCGGGAAAATCTTTGATTCCGAGCCGGGTTCCGTGGTAGTCCCCAATCCCGATTTGGAGCCAGAGTATGCCTATAATGGTGAACTGGGACTCCGAAAAAACTTTAATAATATTTTGGTACTCAAAGGCGCAGCCTATTACACCTATTTGGTGGATGCCTTGGTACGAAGGGATTTTTCCTTTGGCGGTCAAACCGAAATCGAATACAACGGCGAACCAAGCAATGTGCAGGCCATCCAAAATGCAGCCAAGGCCTATGTATATGGTTTTGAATTTGGATTGGAAGCCTTTTTCAATGAACACTTCTCGTTGGTTTCAAACCTTACTTTGACGGAAGGCGTGGAAGAGGATGACGACGGTACCGACAGCCCATCGCGACATGCCGCCCCTACCTTTGGAGACGTCCATTTAATTTGGGAAAATCAAAAATTGAAAGCCGATGTGTTTGTCAATTACAATGGAGAAATCAGCAATGATGATTTGGCCCTTTCCGAACAGAGTAAAACCTTTATTTACGCAAGCGACGCCAACGGAAACCCTTTTTCACCATCTTGGTATACCCTTAATTTTAGGTCGCAATACCAAATTACGAATGCCTTGAAAGCTTCCGTAAGTTTAGAAAACATGACCAACCAGCGATACCGGACCTATTCGTCTGGCATCGTTGCACCGGGAACCAACCTGATTTTGGGATTGGGTTACGTTTTTTAAAAAATAAAGGCTCGGAAATCCCGAGCCTTCTTTCTTGAATTTTCTAAAAACTAGATGCTGTCAATGGCCTTTTTGGCTGCTTCTTTCATTTCTTCACCGGCTTTTTCGGCGGCATCCATGGTTTCTTCACCGGCCTTTTTCAGACTATCCAAGGCCTTTTCGCCCATTTCCTTGGCGTCTTCACCAGCTTTCTTCATGGCATCAGAAGTTTCTTTGGCAGCTTTTTCCAGGTCTTCACCTGCCTCTTCCAAGCTTTTGGCGGCTTCCTCTGAGGCCTTTTCAGCCTTGTCTTTGGTATCCTTACAAGACGTCATCACCGACATTGATACGGTTAATGCCATGGCGGCAATCAATACTTTTTTCATGTTACTAATGGTTATGTGTTAATAGAAAGGGAATATAAACAAATTAATGTAAAGCGGTGATTTGGTGCATATCATATTTAGGTTAAGGGAATTATGTGAATTCTAATGCCAAAAGGCAGGGCTTAATTCCACTTAAATTTATAATTTTGCAAACTTGAATTCTAGTAGAAGAAGCAGTTTATGAAGTTTGCGGAATATAAGGGATTGGATTTGCCAAAAGTATCGAAGGATATCCTTGACTTTTGGAAGGACAAAAAGATTTTTGAGAAGAGCGTTTCCACTAGGGAAGGCAAGGAGAGCTATGTGTTCTTTGAAGGGCCTCCATCCGCAAACGGGATGCCAGGTATCCACCATGTGATGGCACGGACCATTAAGGATATCTTTCCACGCTACAAGACCATGAAAGGATTTCAGGTGAAGCGAAAGGCTGGTTGGGATACCCATGGCCTGCCTGTGGAAATCGGTGTGGAAAAAGAACTTGGCATTACCAAAGAAGATATCGGCACCAAAATATCCGTAGAGGACTATAATGCTGCTTGTAAAAAAGCGGTGATGCGCTACACGGATGTTTGGAACGAAATGACCGAAAAAGTGGGCTATTGGGTAGATATGGATGATCCCTATATCACCTACAAGTCCAAATACATGGAATCGGTATGGTGGTTGCTCAAACAGATATACGATAAAGGCCTTATCTATAAAGGCTACACCATTCAGCCCTACTCGCCCAAGGCGGGTACAGGTTTGAGTTCCCATGAGCTGAACCAGCCCGGTACCTATCAGGATGTGACGGATACCACGGTGACCGCACAGTTTAAGGCCAAAACCGATTCTTTGCCCGATTTCTTGAAAAAGGTTGAGGGAGATATTTATTTATTGGCCTGGACGACCACACCTTGGACACTTCCATCGAACACCGCATTGACCGTAGGCCCGAAGATTGAGTATGTGTTGGTACGGTCCTACAACCAATATACATTTGAGCCAATCAATGTAGTGCTGGCCAAAAATCTGGTGAACTATAACTTTTCAGGAAAGTTTACCCAAGTGGAAACAGAAGAGGAGTTGAAATCGTTCCAAGAAAGCGACAAAAAGATTCCTTATTTGGTCGGTGAAGCTTTTGTTGGGAAAGACTTGGTAGGTATCCAGTACGAACAGTTAATCGACTATGTGCAGCCCTACCAAAACCCAGAAAACGCATTCCGAGTGATTTCCGGTGATTTCGTAACCACGGAAGACGGTACGGGAATCGTTCACACTGCACCCACCTTTGGTGCAGATGATGCCTTGGTGGCAAAACAGGCCACGCCAGAGGTTCCTCCCATGTTGGTCTTGGACGAAAACGGTAACCCCGTTCCCTTGGTGGACCTTCAAGGGAAGTTTAGACCGGAACTTCGGGAATTTGGAGGCAAGTACGTTAAGAACGAATACTACGATGAGGGCGAAGCTCCCGAAAAGTCGGTCGATGTTGAGATTGCCATCAAACTAAAAACAGAAAACAAAGCCTTTAAGGTCGAGAAATACGTACACAGCTATCCCAATTGCTGGCGTACGGACAAACCGATATTGTACTACCCCTTGAACTCATGGTTTATTAAGGTAACCGATGTCAAGGACCGCATGTTCGAACTGAACCAATCCATCAACTGGAAGCCAAAATCCACAGGTGAGGGCCGTTTTGGCAACTGGTTGGCCAATGCCAACGATTGGAACCTTTCCCGCTCCAGGTATTGGGGTATTCCATTGCCGATCTGGAGAACAGAGGATGGCAAGGAGGAATTGATTGTTGGTTCCGTCGAAGAGTTGAAGTCAGAAATGGCCAAAGCAGTTGAGGCGGGAGTAATGGACAAGGATGTATTCGAGGATTTTGTGGTAGGTGATATGAGCGAGGAAAACTACGATAAGATCGACCTGCATAAGAATATTGTGGACGGTATCACGCTGGTGTCGCCATCGGGGCAGCCCATGAAGCGCGAAGCTGACCTTATCGATGTTTGGTTTGATAGTGGTTCCATGCCCTACGCACAATGGCACTATCCTTTCGAAAATAGGGAGCTTATTAATGATGGTGTAGCTTTCCCGGCCAATTTTATCGCCGAGGGAGTGGACCAGACCCGCGGATGGTTCTATACCCTACATGCCATAGCCACCATGGTTTTTGATAGCATAGCCTATAAGAATGTGGTTTCCAACGGACTTGTGTTGGACAAGGAAGGCAAAAAAATGTCCAAACGTTTGGGCAATGCGGTAGACCCTTTTGAGGTATTGCCAGAGCACGGACCGGATGCCACACGTTGGTACATGATTTCCAACGCCAACCCTTGGGACAACCTAAAATTTGATATTGAAGGCGTTGTAGAGGTCAAACGAAAGTTTTTTGGAACCCTGTACAACACCTACTCCTTTATGGCGCTTTATGCCAATATCGATGAATTTGATTATTCAGAGCCCGATGTTCCACTAACCGAAAGACCAGAGATCGATCAGTGGATCTTGTCCGAGCTCCATACCTTGATCAAAAATGTGGACGAGGCTTATGGAGATTACGAGGCTACCCGTGCCGCCAGAATGATTTCCGATTATGTTCAGGAAAACCTGAGCAATTGGTATGTGCGATTGAGCAGAAGGCGTTTCTGGAAGGGGGATTATCAAACCGATAAGATATCAGCCTATCAAACGCTTTACACCTGCTTGACTACCGTAGCAAAGCTGTCCGCTCCTATTGCTCCTTTCTTCATGGACCAATTGTATCGCGATTTGGATGCAACCACACAAAAAGAAGGTTTTGAAAGTGTGCATTTGGCCGAATTCCCAGTTTTTGATGCCAAAATGGTGAACAAGGATTTGGAGCGCAAGATGCAATTGGCGCAGAAAATCTCTTCCTTGGTGCTTTCTATCCGTCAAAAGGAAAAGATAAAAGTGCGTCAACCGCTTCAAAAAATTATGATTCCTGTGCTAGATGAAGAGCAAAGAAGGGATATCGAGGCTGTTTCCAATTTGGTAAAATCCGAAGTAAACGTGAAGGAGATAGCGATGTTGGACGATGCTTCTGGAGTGCTGGTAAAGCAAATTAAACCCAACTTTAAGGTATTGGGCCCGAAATTTGGTAAGGACATGAAAGCGATTGCAGCCCAAGTATCCGCCTTGGGCCAAGAGGATATCCAAAAAATGGAACGCGAGGGAGAATTAATGCTACAGTTGGAAAATAAAACCGTTAATTTACAGTTAACCGATGTAGAGATCAGTTCCCAAGACATTGAAGGATGGTTGGTGGCCAGCTCAGGCCCTTTGACCGTAGCCTTGGATGTGACGATTGATGAAACCCTTAAAAAAGAAGGGATTGCAAGGGAATTGGTCAACCGTATCCAAAACTTGAGAAAAGAATCAGGTTTTGAAGTAACCGATAAAATTGACATTAAAATATTGAAAGACGGCCTAGTGGAAAATGCGGTTTCCAGTAATGTGGACTACATCAAAACGGAAACCCTGACCGCCGAGCTCAACTTTGAGGAAAAACTTGAAGAAGGTGTAGCAATCGCCTTTGATGAGGTGAACACAAAATTGTTTATTCAAAAACATTAAGAAAATGGCAGAAGAAGCAAAAGTAAGATACTCCGACAAGGACCTTGCCGAGTTCAGGGTCTTGATCGAGGAAAAAATGGAGAAGGCCAAAAAGCATTTGGAGCTTTTGAAAAGTTCTTACATGAACGATGGCAACAACGGTACCGATGATACCTCGCCTACCTTTAAGGCTTTTGAGGAAGGCTCCGAAACCATGAGCAAGGAAGCGAATACCCAATTGGCCATCCGCCAGGAAAAGTTTATCCGAGACCTTAAGAATGCCTTGTTGCGTATTGAGAACAAGACCTATGGTATTTGCAGAGTTACCGGAAAGCTCATTAACAAGGAGCGTTTGAAGCTTGTGCCGCATGCTACATTGAGCATCGAGGCGAAGAACATGCAGAAATAATCCAAACGCCTTCGGGCGTTTTTCTTTATGAGGGCGTTGTTGTTTTTGATGGTTTTTTTTACGCTCGTGACAGTTCACGCGCAAAAATTGGTAAGGAAAGCCTTTATCGGTCCCCGAACGGAGACCATTCAAATTGATGCCCAATACTGTTACCGAATCGACCTGAAAACCACCGATTCAGATGAGGTCCAGGTTTATGCAAGCATGGAAGGCGAGTATGCCAAAGACTTGCTTATTTCCATTGAACAAAGTGGCACCACTGCCATGATCAGTGCTGATTTTCAGCCCCTTTTTATTAACCCCAATGACAAACTGAGCGCGCACAAAGTGGTTTCCATTGCCTTGGAAGTGACCGTGCCAGCATATAAAAGCGTTGATGTATTCGGGACCAATACCAATTTGTACGCCTCTGGAGCATACCGAGAACTTAACGTTGCCCTTTCTGATGGGCGCTGCACCTTGGAAAACATTTCCGAATCCGTTCAAGTGACCACGCAAAAAGGGGATATTGTGCTTTCGACTGCGAGCGGAAATATTGTTGCGGAGAGTATATATGGCAATCTAAGTAAGGAGTCGATTCCCTCGGGGGATAATCAATTTGTGCTGAAGACCATAGAAGGCGACATCATCCTCAAGAAAACAAAATAATATCCATATTTTTGCAATCCTTTTTAGTACAAGCATGAACCTGAAAAAGTCCCTTCTCATAATCTTTCTGATCCTTTTGGTGGACCAGATCAGTAAAATCTACATTAAGACCAGTTTTATTCTTGGCGAGGCCCATGAAGTGTTCAGTTGGTTCAAAATACTGTTTATTGAGAACGAAGGGGCAGCTTGGGGCACCAAATTGAGCGATTTACTACCTATTTCCGAAAGGGCGGGAAAATTGGTTTTGACCATATTCCGAATTTTTGCGGTTTTTGGCATCGGTTATTGGTTGCGGGATATCATTAAAAAGCAGTCACCGCGTACTTTAATTTTGGCGGTATCCTTGATTTTTGCCGGAGCCGTTGGAAATATTATAGACTCGGTATTCTACGGAATTATTTTTGACCACAGCAACGGACAAGTAGCGACTTTATTTGCAGAGGAACCCTACGGAAGCCTGTTCCATGGCAAAGTGGTGGACATGCTTTACTTTCCGTTGGTAGATACCACCTGGCCGGATTGGGTGCCTTCGTTGGGTGGAAGGAGTTTCCGCTTTTTCGAACCTGTTTTCAATATCGCGGACACGGCGATTAGCACAGGGGTGGGAATTTTAATTGTGTTCAACAAAAAGGCGTTTCCGAAGCAGGAAGAAAAAAAAGAGGATTCTGGTAATCAGAATGAGTAAATGCGTTCAGGGGTTACGCAATAATCCAATTTCACGTCATTTTCATGCACGTCCGTAATGGGCTCCTGTTCCGCTTCGAAGAGTGAAAGACCTATTTTAATGGTTTCCTTGCGGCATTTCCTTAAAAAACCATCATAAAAACCGGCACCGTATCCCACACGGTTGCCCAAAGTGTCAAAAGCCATGAGCGGCACAAAAACCACATCAATCTTGTTTTCCGGCACCTCGATACCTTCCACAGGCTCAGGAACGCCCCAAGCACTTTTCTTTAGGGTAGTAGTATCGGTGAGTAAATAATTGGCCATGGCGGTCTTGCTCGCGACCTTAGGGACCACGATATTTTTATCTTTTCCTTGTAATAATGTAATCAGGGGCAAGGTGTCTACTTCCTTCTTTTCTTCGATACTCAGAAATATATGGAAATAAAAAAAATCCCAAATTGGGATTTGAAGGATATGATTGGTCAAAACCAAACTTAAATCGGAAGATTGCTCCGTTGAAAGTTCTGTTCTGAGGCGATTGTATTTTTTTCTAAGTTCACTTTTCAACATCTAAATGATGAAGAATTTTGGGGTTCTTTTAGGGGAACGAAATTACTACTCTCCTTTTGTTGCCACGGAGAAGAAGATTTTGAAGAAAAGCATCAAAATCAAGTACATTCCCAAAACGATGATATAGTTTTCCATAGGATTGTATTTATATGGTTAAATGTAAGTAAAACAAATGGAAAGTTTACCATGAAATGCAGATTTTATCGATGAAATGCATAATTTTTAGCAACAGTTTAACAAATTCTACCCGCTACTTAACATGCAATTATAGATTTCCCATAGTTTTTTTAGGGAAAAACCCCAGTTTTGCTTTCGATGAATTTTCTTGGTAATGTGTTGGTTTCGTGGAGATTTGAGTCATCCATGAGATCGGAAGGAACAAATATGGACTCAAAAGAGGAATTGATCAAGTTTAACAATAATCACCACAATTAAAATATAACTTTGTTGTAAAGTCAAAAAAAGTTCATTTTACGGAACTCCTATGTCCAAATCGGTATCCTTACAAGTTCAATTAAGTGCCCTTCCCGATAATCCTGGCGTTTATCAATTTTATGATGCCGACGGGAAGATTCTGTATGTGGGCAAGGCCAAGAATTTGAAGAAAAGGGTGTCATCGTACTTCAACAAAAAGCAGGAGTACGGCAAAACCCGGGTGCTCGTCAAAAAAATCCGATCCATAAAACATATTGTGGTGCCCACCGAGTCCGATGCCTTGTTGTTGGAAAACAACTTGATCAAAAAACTGCTGCCGCGTTACAATGTACTCCTCAAAGACGATAAGTCCTACCCATGGATATGTATCAAAAACGAGCGGTTCCCCAGGGTGTTTTCCACGCGGAAGCTCATAAAGGATGGCTCAGAGTATTACGGTCCCTACACTAGTATGAAGACGGTCCGTACACTATTGGATTTGGTAAAAAGCCTTTACCCTCTCCGCACCTGTAATTATGACCTTTCGGAGGAAAAGATAGATGCGGGAAAATATAAGGTTTGTTTGGACTATCACTTGGGAAATTGCGCAGGACCCTGCGAAGGTCTGCAAATTGAGAAAGACTATCACGATCAAATCGAGGCCATTCGGCAGATCATAAAAGGAAACTTCAAGAGCTCCATTCAAGCGTTTAAACAGCAGATGAAGCTGTACGCCGAGGAGATGGAATTTGAAAAAGCGCAACGGGTCAAGGACAAAATCGATGTACTGGAGAACTATCAGGCCAAATCCACCGTGGTCAACCCGAAGATCAACAATGTGGATGTGTTCTCCATTATTTCGGACAAGACCCATGCCTATATCAACTTTTTACAGATTTCCCATGGCGCTATTGTTCGATCGCACACCTTGGAAATCAAAAAGAAACTGGAAGAAACGGACGAAGAGTTGCTCCAATTGGCCATCACGGAAATCCGGCAGCGGTTCAAATCGCAATCCAAAGAGGTCTACCTCCCATTTGCCGTTACCGTAGAGGAAGATCTGAAGATCACGCTCCCAAAGTTGGGCGATAAACGCCGCATTCTGGACCTATCAGAGCGTAATGCCAGATACTACAGGCAGGATAGACTAAAACAAATCAAGATCACCGATCCGGACAGGCACACCAATCGGATCATGCAGCAGATGAAGGCGGATTTACGGTTGTCCGAAGAACCTCGTCACATCGAATGCTTTGACAACTCCAATATACAGGGTAGCAACCCCGTAGCTGCCTGCGTAGTTTTTAAGGACGGCAAACCTTCGAAAAAGGATTATCGCCACTTCAATATCAAAAGCGTGGAAGGTCCGGACGATTTTGCCAGTATGGAAGAAGTGGTCTTCCGAAGGTACAAGCGATTGCTCAATGAGGAAGAACCCCTGCCGCAACTGATCGTGATTGATGGGGGCAAAGGGCAATTATCTTCTGCCTTAAAAAGCTTGGAAGTATTAGGTTTGAGGGGAAAAATAGCCATTATCGGGATTGCGAAGCGTCTGGAAGAGATTTATTTTCCGGACGACCCGGTTCCCTTGTATTTGGACAAAAGGTCGGAATCCCTCAAAATAATCCAACAGCTCCGAAACGAAGCGCACCGGTTTGGGATAAACCATCACCGGAACAAACGAAGCAAGGGTGCCATCAGCTCCGAATTGGTCAATATTGAAGGAATTGGCGAAAAAACGGCCGAGCAGTTGCTCAAGAGCTTTAAATCGGTCAAACGAATCAAGGAGGCAAGCATTGAAAAATTGACGGAAAGCGTTGGTGCATCCAAGGCAAAGAAAATCTATAAAACTTTTCACACCTAAATTATGCGGAACAAGGCCATCTATCTATCTATATGTTTTGCCTTACTCGGCTGGGCAGGTTGGGCACAGGACATTTCGGAAAGCAAACCGCCCAAGGTGGGCCTTGTTTTGAGCGGTGGAGGCGCCAAGGGACTCGCACACATCGGAGTTTTAAAGGTGATCGAGGAGGCTGGAATCAAGGTGGACTACATTGGCGGCACCAGTATGGGCGCTATTGTCGGGGCACTGTATGCTTCCGGGTATTCCGCAGCCCAATTGGATTCCATTTTTAGAAGCACCGATTTTACCGATTTGATCCAGGACAATGTACCCCGTAGCGCAAAGACCTTTTACGAGAAGGAGGATTCCGAGCGGTATGCTCTTTCGCTGCCTTTTGAGAATTTTAAGGTATCCTTTCCGCAGGCCATTTCTGGTGGGCAGAACATTTATAATCTGTTGGTCCAATTACTTTACCATGTGAAGGATGTGGAGGATTTCAAAAAACTGCCCATCCCATTTGTGTGCATTGCCACCAATGTGGAGACTGGCGAAGAGATAGTGTTGGACAACGGCTATCTTCCCGAAGCCATTGTGGCCAGTGGAACCTTTCCTTCCCTTTTTGAGCCTGCGGAAATCGAAGGGCAAATATTGATCGATGGCGGTGTGGTGAACAATTATCCCATAGGTCAGGTTCGGGAAATGGGAGCGGATTTGATCATTGGGGTGGATGTACAACATGATTTGGTAACTAGGGAATCACTTTCCTCTGCCACCGAAATCTTGCTACAGATCAATAATTACCGCACGGTGAACGATATGAAAAAGAAATCGAAGGAAACGGATGTGTACATTCGGCCGGAAATTGACGAATTTTCGGTAATCGATTTTGAAAAAGGCGGTCAAATCGTGAAGAACGGAGAAGCAGCTGCCAGAAAAAGAATGGATGAACTCCTTCAAATTGCCCAGAGCCAAAAGGGTACGCCCCCTCACAGAAAAAGGATCCAACTGGTGGATAGCTTAACGATCAACCGTATGATCATTGAAGGAAACGAACAATATACCCGTGGCTACATCAAGGGAAAACTACGCTTCAATCTTGCGGAAAAAATTTCATTCGATGACCTTCGACAAGGTATCAACAATCTTTCGGCCACCGGAAATTTTATGGCCATTCGGTATGATCTTATTTCCAACGGACTGGGTACGGACTTGATTTTGAAACTAAAGGAGGACCCCACCAAAATGTTCATCAAAATGTCGGCACACTATGATGATCTTTACAAAAGTGCCGCTTTGATCAACCTCACCAAAAAGAACTTTTTAATGAAGGACGATGTAGCCTCTTTCGATTTTATTTTGGGGGATCATATTCGGTACAACATGCAATATTATTTGGACAAGGGGTACTATTGGAGCTTTGGGGTCAATTCCACGTTAACGGATTTTGACACGGAAACCGATTTTTCGTTGATACAGGGAAATTTTGATGTGCTCAACGACCCCAGCATCCAACGGATAAATCTGGATGTTACCGACCTTACCAACCAAGTATACCTTCAAACATTTATAAAGGAAGAGTTTGCCTTTACCATTGGTGCGGAACACAAGTTTTTGAACTATAGCACAAGAACGTTGGGACAGTTGGAAGAGAATGCAGAGTTGGAAGTCGCCACATCCGGAAATCAAAGAACCAATTTTGAAAACTCCAACTATTTTAGCGCCTACTCCCAAATAAAACTGGATACCTACGATGATAAATATTTTCCGACGAAGGGACTACTATTTGATGGGGATTTTCATTTTTATGCGTTTTCTTCTGATTACAACGATAACTTCTCCGAATTTGCCGTGGCTAAGGGAAAGTTTGGGGGCGTGTTCTCCCCAATCCACAATTTGAGCGTTACTTTGGAAGCAGACACAGGGTTTAAGCTAGGAACATCCCAAGTAGCTTCCTTTGATTTTGTATTGGGAGGATATGGAAACGATTTTGTGAACAATTTTATACCATTCTTTGGGTACGATTTTCTGAGTTTGCCCGGCAATAGCTATATCAAGGGATTAGGACGGTTGGATTACCGTTTTGCACCCAAGCACCATGCCTTGTTCACGGCAAATTATGCCAACGTAGCAGATGATCTTTTCCGGACAGGTGAGTGGTTTGAAGAGCCTAGTTTTTCCGGCTATGGCATCGGTTACGGATTTGAATCTTTTTTAGGCCCCATCCAAGTGTTTTACTCGTGGTCTCCTGAAATTGATTCGAGCAATGTTTTCTTCAGTGTAGGGTATTGGTTCTAGTACAAATCACATGATCAAACCCTAGGGTTCTCTTAATAGTTTGCCAAAAAATCAGCTAAAACCAATCAATATCTTAGGGGTTTAGTTAAAGTCCGTTAAAATCACTTTTTTCTGAAAAAGCTTGCCGTATCTTTGACCCACATAAGGGGTGGTTCCCTTATAACTTTAAGTATTGGTTTTTCATAATTTAAAGTTTGGTTGGTTATTTAGGAAAAGCCCAGTCTTGAGACTGGGCTTTTTTTTGTTTATACTATTTTGGAATAAGTTTTGTTTAAGTATATGTGAACAGCGTAGCCCCCTAACGTGATTTTACTAATTTTATGACCATGAAATTGCATTTGAAAAAGACAATAATCGCCTTACTCCTGCTTGTAATGGCCCTTCCGGTGATGGGACAGAGTTCGCAGCCAGCCTTTAAACCAGGGGAGTGGTTGAAATTTAGGATACACTATGGTATTCTAAATGCAAGTTACGCGACCATGCACCTTACCACCGAACAGCTTAATGGGGTTCCGGTGTACCATGTGGTGGGCAGGGGAAAGACCACGGGCTTCGCGAGCATTTTTTTTAAGGTGGACGATACCTACGAAAGCTATTTTGGAATGGACAATGGCAAGCCGTACAAGTTCATTCGAAAAATCGATGAGGGTGGTTACACCAAGGATATCGAAATAGAATTTGATTACGAAAAGGACAAGGCGCTGCTGATTGACAATAAAAATGGTACACAGCAGGATTTTAAGATCCACGACCAAATTCAGGATTTGATTTCCGCTTCCTATTATTTACGGAGCAACTATAATCTGGAAGAATTTGAGGTTGGCCAATCCATTAATTTGGATATGCTCTTCGACGACGACGGTGTTTTTAAGTTCCAATTAAAATATTTGGGAAAAGATACCATCCGTACCAAGTTTGGCAAGGTGGAATGTCTTAAATTTAGGCCGCTGGTTCAATCCGGTCGTGTTTTTAAGGAAAAGGAGAGTCTTACGCTTTGGGTTTCCAATGATTGGAATAAATTACCCATCAGAATAAAGGCCGATTTGGCCGTTGGTTCCTTAAAGGCCGATTTGGATGGCTATAATGGACTCAAGAACCAGTTTAAAATAATAATGGATTAGTTCGGTGTTTCATGGACAAGGATGCAAAAATCGCTTCCCAAATCAATAAGTTAGAAGAGAAGTACAAAAATTCAGGTCAGGACCTGAGCTCCTATCTGGATGGTCTGTTGTACGAAAGATATCTAACCTACTGGGATTATATCCATTTGGATACCCTGCTCAGCCTTCAGGTGCCACGAACGCATTTCCCCGATGAAGAAATCTTCATCATGTACCATCAGATTACCGAATTGTACTTTAAGCTCATCCTTCACGAAGAAAAACAGATTGTCGAGGATAAATCCCAGGATGTAGCTTTTTTCATAGAAAAGGTCCGAAGAATCAATAGCTATTTCAAGGCGTTGATTTCTTCGTTCAGTATAATGATCAAGGGAATGGAGCGCGAGCAGTTCCTTCGTTATCGGATGGCATTGCTTCCGGCGAGTGGCTTTCAATCGGCTCAGTATCGCATGATCGAATTCTATGCCACACCCTTGCAGCATATGGTACATCCCTCCGAGCGGGAATCATTTTCATCGGAAAACAGCATCGAAGAGCTTTTTGAGCATGTGTATTGGAAAAAGGGTGCCACGGACCTGGAAACAGGCGAAAAGACCTTGACCTTGAAACAATTTGAGGTGCGGTACACCCCACGGTTGTTGCGAATAGCCAATCAGGTGAAGGACAGCACCGTATACGATAAATATTTACAGCTTCCGGATGCATCCCGATGCAATGAAGAGCTGATTTCGGCGTTAAAACAATTAGATCTGAATGCCAACGTAAATTGGCCATTGATGCACATGGGTTCGGCCCATCGATATTTGGCAAGGGAAGGTAAGGATGTAGAGGCGACCGGGGGCACCAATTGGAAGGACTATTTGCCGCCCAGTTTCCAGAAAATAATTTTTTTCCCAACTTTGCATTCCAAAGAAGAGTTGGATACTTGGGGAAAACAATGGGTGGACCACGTGTTTAACCCGGCAAAAAGAGAATACAAGGAATAGAAGAAAAATGCGGAAAATTATTGGGGCAATGGTGGTGCTGACGGTGTTGGCATCATGTAAACAAACTAAGGAACCGGTTGAAGAAGTGGCAAAAGTGGAAGTGATCGAAAAGCTTCCAGAACTCCATTATGGTTTCAATCTGGATGAGTTCAATGTAGTGCGCGATACAGTGCGTAACGGCGATAGCTTTGGTGAACTCATGCTCAAAAATAAAGTGGACTACCCCAAAATAGCGGCCATCTCCGAAAATTATAGGGACACTTTCGACGTTCGAAAAATCATGGTGGGCAAACCCTATCTCATTCTAAAATCCAAGGATACTTCCGAAGTGGCCAAGGTTTTTATCTATCAAAATGATCGAATAAACTACACTGTGGTGGACCTTCGCGATAGCGCTGTTGCTTACAAGAACAAACGAAAGGTTACCCTAAGGGAGCGCGAAGTAGGAGGCGTTATCAACAGCAGTCTATCCGAAGCTATGGATAATTTGGGGGTAGATTATAGCGTAACCATTGGGCTATCCGAAATTTATGCCTGGACAATCGACTTCTTCCGACTGGAAAAAGGGGATAAGTTTAAGGTGGTTTTTGATGAACGTTACATTAACGATACCATTTATGCCGGTCGTGGGCCCATTAAAGCAGCACTTTTTGAACACAAGGGGAGGACTGTTTATGCATTTCCCTACGTGGCCGACAGCGTGAACAACATTTTGGATTATTTTGATCAGGATGCCAACAATTTAAGGAGCACCTTTTTAAGGGCGCCCATCAAATTTGGATACAGATTGTCCTCACGCTACAACCTTAAACGTAGAATTGCCTACTATGGTTACAAAGTAAGGCCGCACAAAGGAACAGATTATGCTGCTCCTGTGGGCACGCCCATTGTGGCAACCGCTGATGGAACCGTTACAGAGTCAACCCGAAGAGGAGGTAATGGCAAGTACGTCAAGATAAAACACAACAGCATTTACAGTACCCAATACCTTCACATGAAGGCGCAGAACGTCAAACGCGGAGAATTTGTTCGGCAAGGCGATGTAATCGGATGGGTAGGGATGACCGGAAATACGGGAGGCCCACATGTGTGTTACCGTTTTTGGAAAAATGGAAGACAAGTCGACCCCTTAAAAGAAAAGTTGCCCGAAGCCGACCCCATTGCAGATTCATTGCGCACCGATTATATGGCGCATATAGCCCCTTTAAAAGAGCAATTGGATTGTATTGAATTTGTAGACCCCACACCAACAGAACCCGAAGAAACCCTAATATCATACACCCAGTAATGGCATTACCCACAATTGACCCCACTACCACCCAAGCCTGGAAAAAGCTACAACAACATTATCAAGAAACAAAAAACGTACACTTAAGGGAACTGTTTTCAAAAGAAGAAGGTCGGGGACAAAAGTTTTCGATCCAATGGAACGATTTCTTGGTGGACTATTCAAAGAATAGAATTACAGAAGAAACTTTGGAATTGCTACTGCAACTTTCCAACGAAGTAGGGTTGCAGGATGCCATAGGGAGCTATTTTGGTGGGGAACTCATCAACCAGACCGAAGGCAGGGCAGTACTGCATACAGCACTGCGGGCCAAAAAGGGTGATACGGTAATGGTGGATGGCGTCAACATCGTAGATGAGGTTTTTGAGGTGAAGGAAAAAATAAAATCCTTTTCCAACGCTGTCATTTCTGGAGAACGCAAAGGACACACGGGAAAGGTATTCACCGATATCGTGAACATTGGTATAGGTGGGTCCGATTTGGGCCCCGTTATGGTTACCGAGGCCTTGAAGTTTTATCAAAATGACTTAAAGACCCATTTTGTAAGCAATGTGGATGGCGATTTGGTTCACGAAGTGTTGAAAGAGCTCAATCCTGAAACCACATTATTTGTCATAGTATCCAAATCGTTTACCACCCAGGAAACGCTGAGCAATGCACTGACCATTAAAAAATGGTTCCTGAAAAATGCATCCGAAAAGGATGTTGCCGATCATTTTGTGGCCGTCTCTACCAACCTTGAGAAAATCAAGGAATTTGGTATAGCCGACGACAATGTGTTTCCGATGTGGGATTGGGTCGGAGGCAGATTCTCCCTGTGGAGCGCGGTTGGACTTTCAATTGCCTTATCTGTGGGTTACGAAAACTTTGAAGCTCTTTTGGATGGAGCCCACGAAATGGATGTACATTTTAAAGAAGCCCCTTTCCAAGATAACATACCTGTGCTACTGGGACTGATCAGTGTTTGGTACAATAACTTTTATGGCGCAGAAACCGAGGCCATTATTCCATACACCCAATACCTGCACCGTTTTTCGGCATACTTGCAGCAAGGAATCATGGAGAGTAATGGAAAGAGTATGGACAGAAATGGAAATCGGGTGGGCCACGAAACAGGAACCATCATCTGGGGCGAGCCAGGGACCAATTCACAGCACGCTTTTTTCCAACTGATCCACCAAGGGACCAAATTGATTCCAACAGACTTTATTGGATACAAGAAATCATTGCACGGAGATGTTGACCACCACAATAAGTTGATGGCCAACTACTTTGCCCAAACAGAGGCATTGATGAACGGTAAAACCGCCGATGAGGTCAGGGGAGAGCTCGAATCCTCGGGATTATCGGGCGAGGAACTGGAAAAATTGCTGCCCTTCAAAATTTTTGAAGGAAACAAGCCCACCAACTCTATTCTAATCGAAAAATTGACCCCGAAAAGTCTAGGTGCTTTGATTGCCCTTTACGAGCATAAAATATTCGTTCAAGGGGTAATCTGGAATATTTTTAGCTACGACCAATGGGGCGTGGAATTAGGCAAGGAATTGGCCAAAACCATTTTATTGGACATTGAGAATTCAGAAATTGGCAAACACGACAGCTCCACAATGCACCTTTTGCAATTTTTTAAGGGGTAGGTTGCCATCTTTTCAAATCCTTCGAAAAAACCTAAACAATTGTCTGTCAAAGAACTCTAAGTGTTAATTTAGTGTTAAGTATATTTGCATGATTTTAACTTTGGCTTAATCGCAGTGTGTCAAAAATGGATCACATTTGCAGCGCTAATTAAACACTTAAACACTGAATTAAATGAAAAGAATCTACTTGGCTATTGCGGCCATTCTTTTTACCGCAACAGCATTTGCACAAGGGGTTACCACGTCTTCTTTGGGAGGTCAGGTAACGGACAACGTTGGAGAGCCTTTGCCGGGTGCGTCAATCGTTGCAGAACACGTGCCATCCGGGACAGTCTATGGTGCTGCTACCGATTTTGATGGTTTCTACCGTATTTCAGGTATGAGAACCGGTGGACCTTATACCATAACTATTTCCTATGTCGGTTTTAATGAAATCGTAAAGGAAAATGTCTTCTTAAACCTTGGTTCTACCGAAAGAATCAGTGTCGAAATGGCAGAAGCAGCTACGGCATTGGACGAAGTGGTACTCACTGGAGTATCAAGTGGAGTTTTTGGAGCCAACAAAACAGGTACGGAAACAAATATTTCTCAGCGACAAGTGGCTACCACTCCTGCAGCTTCCCGTTCATTGGCGGATTTTGTGCGTTTAACACCACAAGCACAGCTGTCTGAAGGTGATGATGGTTTTTCCATTTCACTTGCTGGTCAGAACAACCGTTACAATGCCATTTATATTGATGGTGCCGTAAACAATGACGTATTTGGTTTGGCAGGTTCCGGTACCAACGGAGGACAGACAGGAGTAAACCCACTTTCCGTTGATGCGATTGAAACATTCCAGATCAACATCGCTCCTTTTGATGTAAGACAGTCTGGTTTCTCCGGAGGTTCCATCAACGCTGTAACCCGTTCAGGTTCCAACGAATTTGAAGGATCTGCATACTACTTCACCAGAAATGAATCTTTGGCAGGAAAGACGCCAGGTGCATTGGTAAATGAAGGAGATGATAGAGAAAAACTAGCGGAATTCTCTGCTAACACCTATGGTGTTCGTTTGGGTGGTCCACTTATTGAGGACAAACTCTTTTTCTTTGTGAACTACGAAAGAGGTGAAACTGAAACTCCTCAACCTTTTACATTCAGTAACTACACAGGTCGTGCTTCTGAGGCAGATCTAGCAGGGTTGAGTTCATTCCTTCAAAATACCTACGGATACAATCCTGGTATTTTTGATAACAACACCCGTACATTGGAAAGTAACACATTGGTGGCCAAATTGGACTGGAACATCAATGAAAACCACAACCTTTCTTTGCGTCACAGCTATGTTGGTGCGGAAAACTTGGAAGCAAGAAACTCCGGTAACAGAAACATTGGTTTCATAAACGGTTCAGAGTTTTTTGAATCTACAACCAACTCTACTGCATTGGAGTTGAACTCTCGTTTCAGCAATAAATTCAGTAATAACTTGGTAGTAGGCTTTACTGCCGTACGTGATGACAGGGATCCTTTTGGACAGCCTTTCCCAACAGTTGACATCCAAGATGGAGACGGATTCATCTCCTTTGGTTCTGAGCCATTTTCTACTGCCAACTTGTTGAATACTGACTATTTGACTATTACCAACAACTTCAATATTTACGCAGGAAGGCACACCATTACACTAGGGGCCAACGCGGAATTTGCAACGGTAAAGAACTTGTTCTTTGCCTTTAACTACGGGGATTATACCTTCGAAGATCAGTTCGACGATGAGGGCAATCTACTTTCTTCTGGATTGAACCAGTTCTTGACAGGTCAGAATGCTGATGTATATCAGCATGGGTATTCTTTGGTAGGTAACGGTATCAACGGTGATGAGTCTGCAGGTTCTGCTGATTTTGAAACCGAGCAATATGGAGTTTATGTACAGGATGAAGTAGATGTTACCGATAACTTTAGAGTGAGCTTTGGTGCTCGTATCGATATTCCTGTATGGAGAGACGGTCCTGTAAATGAAGACTTCAATACTCGTACAGTAGGATTATTGGAAGCTGCTGGAAAAGACCTTCAAGGTGCTCGCGTTGGTCAACAAATTAGCAATGCTGTATTCTCTCCTCGTCTAGGTTTCAACTGGGACGTGAATGGAGATAGAACCACTCAAATTCGTGGGGGTCTTGGGGTATTTACTTCTAGATTGCCATTGGTATGGCCAGGTGGTAGCTACAACAATAACGGTGTTACCGGTGGATTCATGTTCGAGTTTGGACAACCATTTGAAGCCGACGTTAACAACCAATTTGAAGACCCAGCTCCAGGTTCAGGTGGTGTTGGTGGAAACATTGACTTGATTTCAGCTGATTTCCAGCTACCTCAGGTTATGAAATATAACTTTGCCATCGACCAAAAGCTTCCTTGGTGGGGCTTGATTGCCTCTGCTGACTTCTTGTACACAGATGTAATCACAGATATCTATTATGAGAACTTGAACATCGGTGGGCCAGAAGGATTTTACCAAGGCGCTGACAACCGTCCGTTTTACAATCGTAGCAATCGAATTGACGGTACATACCAAGGTATTTATTTAGCATCAAATACAGGTGGAGGAAATGCTACAACAGCTACCTTTACCTTGACTAAGCCTTTCGATAACGGTTTTGCAGGTTCGGTATCCTACTCTTTCAGTGAGTCCAACAAAATCTTTGATGGTACTTCTTCACAAAACAGTTCTCAATGGAGAAATATCCAATCAGTAAACGGTAAAAACTCCAACTTGCCTGTTACACGTTCAGATTTTGCTGGTGGTAGCCGAATTTTGGCCAATGTTTCTTACCAATTGGATTGGAACGAGAACGTAAGCACAACTGTTGCTTTGCTGTATACTGGATCTCAAAATGCTCCATACAGCTTTACGTATAATGAAGGACGTGATTTGTTGAACGATGACTCTAGGGACAATGCCTTGATTTACATCCCAAGAGATGCTTCTGAAATTCAATTCTCTGGTGACGAAGCGCAGCAAGCGGCTCAGTGGGAGCAATTGGATAATTTCATAAGCAGCATTGATTACTTGGACGAAAACAGAGGAGGTTATGCTGAGCGTAACGCTGAAAGAGGTCCGTGGAGCCATATTCTTGACTTGAAGGTTCTCCAGGATTTCAAGATTAAGTTTGGAAATACCAAGCACACCTTCCAGCTTTCTGCCGATATTTTCAACTTCACCAACCTTTTGAACAAAGATTGGGGTCGATTGAAGTTCGTGAGAAGCGCTGTTAGCCCGTTGACAACTGTTTCTACAGGAGACACTCCTGTATTCAGTATCAACCAAGGTGTAATGGATGAAAATGGAAACCCTGACTTCATCGAATTCGATGATCGAGGTATTCAGTCATCCAGATGGCAAGCACAATTGGGTATTCGATATATCTTTAACTAAGGATATACTAAATATAGAATTAAAGCCCTTCGCCATGGCGAAGGGCTTTTTTATCTCTAAAATTCCGTATTTTTAAACCACTTAAATTCTACCTAATGGAAATCATCAAGAACCTACACTCTTATTTGGCCTATGTGGTGCTGGCCGTTTTAGTATTGGCCGTCGTGAATGCGATAGCGGGCTGGTTGGGCAAAAAGGATTTTACCCTGCAAAAGGACTTTCGTATCAGTTTGTTCGCCTTAATTCTAAGCCATATTCAATTATTGATCGGGCTTATTCTATATTTTGTTTCCGGCAATGGACTTAAGGCCATCCAAACCCTTGGAATGAGCGGATTGAACGCTCCAGCGCGCTTATTGGCCGTGGAACATCCATTTACGAATATCATTGCCTTGGTATTGATCACCATCGGTTGGTCCAGACATAAAAAGTTGATGGAAAGCCAGCGAAAGTTCAAGACCATTTCTATTTTTTACGGTTTAGGCTTGCTGCTTATTTTGAGCCGTATCCCGTGGGCACAGTGGTTCGCTTAATTTCATTCCCGCGGAGGCGGTAATCTTACTCCGCTTCCTTCAACAAAAACAAGTACACAGGAAAATGGTCGCTATAACCAGCCGTATAGCTACCACCTGAGTAGGTGCGTAGCGGATAGCCCTTAAAACGTCCTTGGTCTGTTCGCATAAAGGCAGGCGCAAAAATACCGGCTTTCCAAAAAGAAAGATTAGTACGATCTTCTGTCACCAAATTCGAGGTGAAAAACAGTTGATCGAACAAATTCCATTTGTCTTGATAGGCAAGGGAACCAATGCCCTTTTTATAAAGCATCTCCATGGGGTTGTACAGGTCCATACTGTCCAACTGCTTTATCTTTCCTTTGGTTTTCAAGATGGTTTTCAAACTGTTGTCAGTGGGGTCGTCGTTTAAGTCGCCCATGGCGATGACTTTTGCATCTGGGTCCAACGTTTGTATGGAATCGATAATCCGCTTGTTCAGCAATGCCGCCCGTACACGAAAAGGTTCGCTCCTGGCTGCCCCACCTCTTCGGGAGGGCCAATGGTTCACCACAAAATGGAACTTTTCGCCATCCATGGTGCCACCTACCACCAACTGGTCTCTCGTATATTTGCGTTCCCCTAGATCATCAAACAATAAAAGCCTATGGCTTTTGAAGGATGAAGGAATAAAGGAAGCCTTTTTGTAAAGTAAGGCCACATCAATGCCCCGCTCATCGGGGGAATCAAAATGGATAATGCCATAATCCTTGTCCCGTAAATTCGGATGCTGGACCAAATCTTCAAGCACATCCAGGTTTTCCACTTCACAAAGCCCCACAATGTCCGGGGAAGTTTTGGAGGTGTCAGCCCCAATTTGGGAAATTACATGGGAGAGATTGTCCAACTTTTGCCGATATCGCTCCTGGGTCCAGTGATAACGGCCCTCAGGCGTTCGGTCGTCATCAAAGGTAAGGGAGTCGTTTACCGTGTCGAACAAGTTTTCACAGTTGTAAAAAGCAACGGTCCTAATGATGTATGTCTTGGACTTTTGTCCGTAAAGTGAGGTCGATATTAATACAAGTAGGCATATTAATAATCGCATTCTATTTTGATTTTGTAGCTAAAATAAGTAAGATTGTACGCTTTCTTGCAATTTGTACAGCAATTACAACCCCTTTTTTATTCATTAACCTACAATAAGCTATGAGACTAGCCGTACTCTGGGCTGTAGTCTGTTGTTGCCAAGTGCTGTACGGGCAACAACGTACTCGGGTTACAGGCCAATTAATGGACAAGGCGTTGGATGTTCCCATTTCCAATGCAAACATCATTTTGGAAAGCAGTTCCCAACAATTTACAGTAAATGCCAAGGGTGAGTTTGAACTAATCTTATCGGAAACAGGAGAACAGATGCTCCAAATTTCCGCTTTGGATTTCATCACCAAGCGATATTCCATTTATTTGGATGGAAACCCCATTGATTTGGGCATTATTTATTTGGAAAGAGACATTGCTCGTGAACAAACGGATAACCTGATTACGCTTACCGAAGGAGACCTTTCGGATGACTTTGAATCCGTTTCCAGTACCATGGGATTGTTGCAGTCCACCCGGGATATTTTTTTAAATCGTGCCGCTTTTGATTTTGGACAGGCCTTTTTTAAGGTCCGGGGATACGATTCCCGAAATGGAATGGTGCTCATCAATGGAATTCCAATGAACAAATTCTTTGATGGCAGGCCGCAGTGGAACAATTGGGGCGGACTTAACGATGTGGTCCGCAATCAGGAATTTACCAACGGCCTTTCCATTAACCCTTACTTGTTTGGCGGAATTTTGGGAAATACCAACATCAATACCCGGCCATCTGGTCTTCGACCAGGCTTGCGTTTGTCTTCTTCGCTTTCCAACCGAACCTACAATGGCAGGCTTATGGCCACGTATAATTCGGGGGAAAGGCCAAGCGGACTTTCGTATTCGGTTTCGGCCTCGCGCAGATGGGCCAATGAAGGTTATGTAGAGGGCACCCTGTACGATGCGTATTCCTTTTTTGGAGCTTTGGAATATCAGTTCAATCCCAAGAACAGCATTGCATTTACCTCAATTTTGGCGCGAAATCGAAGGGGGCGTTCCTCTGCCATGACCGAAGAAGTCTTTGATTTGATGGGTGCCCGGTATAATCCCTACTGGGGCAATCAAGACGGGAATATCAGAAACTCTAGGGAGCGGGAGATATTTGAACCGATTTATCTGCTCAATTACACCTTGGATACCAAAAAGTTGGACTGGAACCTTGGAGTTGCCTATCAAACAGGCACGAATTCTCGCAGTAGGCTGGGCTATTACAACGCACCAAATCCCGACCCGACCTACTACCGTTATTTGCCGAGCTACTACATCAACAGTTCCATAGGAGCGGATTTCGTGAATGCCAACTTGGCCAAAGAGGCATTTTTGGAAGACCCGCAGCTCAATTGGGAGCAACTCTACACCGCTAACACCAATAATGACGACAAAGCGGCCTACCTGCTCTATGATGATGTAACAGAAGATAAGACTTTAACGGTATCTACAAGTTTCAACGCTCACCTTGGTGATTTGATACAGCTGGGTTTGGGAGGAAATTATAGGAGTACGTCCTCCGAAAACTTTGCTGAAATCCAAGATTTGTTGGGTGCGTCATTCCATGAAGATTTGGATACCTTTTCCGATACCTTGAACGATACCCAAGGCGATTTACAGAAAACGGAGGGAGAAAAGTTCAATTATCACTATAATTTGGACGCTTCCCAACTGAAAGCCTATGCACAGCTCCAACTGACTTCCAAAACATGGGATGGGTTTGTTTCTGCCGCCTATTCCAATCAGCAGGTACAGCGCAACGGTTTCTTTACCAACGAGCGTTATCTGGAAAATTCCTTTGGGCCTGGCAATCAAATTTCTTTTTCCAATCTATCGTACAAAGCTGGTTTGACCTATTTCCTGAACGGCCGACATTGGTTTACCGCAACTGCAGCGCAGATGGAACGGCCACCCATTGTTCAGAATATATTCATCAACCCGAGGGAGAACAATGAAACAGTGCCTGATCTGCAGCAGGAAGCGATAAGCAGCGTGGATTTGGGCTATTTTGTCCGGTTGCCCAATCTAACGGGGCGAGTAAGTGCTTTTTATACGCGGTTTCAGCACACCACCGACATCAATTTCTTTTTCGTGGATTCGGGATTAGGTTCCGATTTTGTGCAGGAGGTCATCACTGGATTGGATAGGTTGCACAAGGGCATTGAGTTCGGCTTTGAATATGAGGCTTCCTCCAGTGTAAAGTTGACCGCGGCCGGAAATTTTGGCGAGTACACCTATGCCAGTGACCCATCCATTCAAATTAATTTTGATACGGCCGGCCCTGAAGAGGACCTCATTGCGCCCGAAGGTACCATTGATTTGGGTGTTGCCGACCTTAAGGACCTCAGACTGGCACAAGGTCCACAAACCGCCATCGCTCTCGGGGTATCCTATCGTTCGCCCAAGTATTGGTGGGTCAGCGCAACGACCAATTACCTCACCAATAATTATATTAACCTTTCCGCCATCACCAGAACTCCCAGTTTTTTGATTGACCCCGAAACGGGCGAAACCTTTCCCGATGCCACCGAGGAAAATGTGCGCCATCTCTTGCGGCAGGAACGTTTGGATGATATCTACCTGCTCAATCTAGTGGGTGGCAAATCGTGGCTGGTGGGCGGAAAATACATCAGCCTTTTTGCCAGTGTGAACAATCTGTTTAATACGGTTTTCCGCACTGGCGGCTATGAGCAGAGCCGTAACGGGAACTTTGGGCAGATGCGGCAGGACAATCAGAGCGGTTCGCCCTCCTTCGCACCAAAATATTGGTACAGTTACGGACGCACCTATTTTTTGAATTTGGCTATCAGCTTTTAATCCATTATCCCATGAAAAATTTAGTTTTAAAGAGCATCGGAATTGTATTGGCCATCATTGCATGGAGTTGTGTGGAGGGCCGTGAATTTGGAACATTGGAAGCCAACTGCACTACGGATATTACGGCAAACATCACTTTCGCCGCTTTGGATTCGCTGGTTCAAGACGATGTGGTACAGATTCAGGAAGATTGGGTGCTGGAGGGCTATGTGATTTCTTCCGACAAAGCAGGCAATTTTTTTAATGTACTTTATCTACAGGACCGTCCCACGAATCCTTCGGGGGGACTGAGGTTGGAGACGGATTTGCAGGAGTCGCATTTACTGTATCCAGTCGGGAGCAAAGTTTATATCAAACTAAAGGAACTCTATCTGGACCGAAGGGGAACTACGCTTGAGTTGGGAGGGGTTTTCTCCTCTTTTGGGAACCTCTCGGTAGGTCGATTGCCCAGGGGAAAGGTGTTTGAGCACGTATTTAGCTCCTGTGAAGGGGTGGGTACGGTTCACCCATTTAAGACAACCATTTCGGAAATTGACAGTATTCCTTCGGAAATATTGGTGCAGTTGGATTCATTGGAGTTTGCAGAAGATATTTTGGGTGAAACCTACGCCATTCCCGAGGAAGAAACCGAACGCATCTTGATGGATTGTGCGGAAAATCAAATTACTTTGTTGAACAGTGGCTACTCCGATTTTCAGGCAGAGCCATTACCGCAAACCAATGGAACCCTAACGGCCATACTCACCAAAGATGGGAAGTCCCCTCAGTTGATCATCCGTAGTTTGGAAGATGTGTCCTTTACCAATGACCGCTGTCCGGAAATCATCACAGAGTTTACTTCCAATCGTATTTTTATTTCGGAATTGGCCGACCCGGACAACAATTCCGGCGCGCGCTTTGTGGAACTGTACAATGCGAGTGAAGAACCGCTGGATTTAAACCTGTGGACGCTCCGACGCTATACCAACGACAATACGGAGGTGAGTTCTACCATCGATTTAACGGGCTTCATAATCAATGGCGAAAGCACCTTGGTGATATCCCCCAACGCCTCCGAATTTGAACTGGTATATGGCTTTCCTCCCGATTTAGGGGTGTCCACCAACAGCCCTGCCGATTCGAACGGGGATGACAATTTGGAGCTTGTGGACCCTTTTGGGACCGTCATTGATGCGTTTGGGGTCATTGGAGAGGATGGTTCCGGAACCAATCACGAATTTGAGGATGGCCGTGCGGTACGGAACATCGAAATTACCACCGCAAACCCCGTGTATACATTTTCGGAATGGACTATCTTTAACGATACCGGAGAGGCGGGAACCGTACAACAGCCCCAGAACGCCCCCGAGGATTTCACCCCCAGTGTACGGGAGTGAACATACTGCGCAGCATACCCCAATAACATTTTAATTCTTTTATTATGAAAAATGCCAAAATGTATTGGGCTATGGTAAAAATAGCTCTTGCGGTAATTACGATTTCCGCATGTGAAAAGGAAGAATCCTTAACACTTAAACCGCAACCTGAAGCACAGGTAGAATCGGATACTTTACAAAGAGTGAAGTTGGGAAAAAAGCTCGAGAATCCATATTCAGTGAAGAATATGAAACTAGCTTGGGAAAGCTTAAGCTCCAAAAAGAAAGTTACAAAAGAAGGGGAAATTGAGGCTACCCATTTCTATGTGAAATTTAAACCAAAGGATGAGGAGGAACTTGCCAAACTTAAATTGGATTCTACTTTGGTGCTGTATGACATCCCATTGGATTTTGAAGTAGTTGAATCGGGTGATTTTTACCATGACCCCGAAATTCCGATGGAACAACCGACGTTTCAATATGCCTCAATCCCTTTAGGAAATCCTTTTCCAGAGGATATTGAACATGAGATATTGGAAGATCTTTTTATTCCAGACGAAGATTCGGATACAGAAAATGATTCAAAAACCAAATTTGCCTCTAAACAAGTTATTGAAATGCTTGTTGATGAATCATTGTACTTAACGGGCAACTTGGATGCCCAAGAATATCAAAGTTCTTCAACAGCAAAGAGTAGGTGGCGTCCCGCAGGTAGAATTAGGGTTTTTGACCATATATTGGATAATTACGTAGGAGTATCCGGTGTAAAAGTTAGGGCAAGAAGGTGGTTTACCACACACCGAGGTTTTACAGATAGCAGCGGAAGATATACATGCGATGGTCGGTTTAGACGTGACGCAAATTATAGTATAAAATGGGACAGGTATGAATTTAGTATCAGGTCGGGCACCTTTGGGCAAGCCATATTGAACGGACCCAAAAGACGTGGGGATTGGAATGTTGATCTCGGGAGTTCTTCAAGCAATGTTGTGAACAACAGCCAACAGTACTATGCTTTGATACATCAAGGTGCTATGGACTATTATTACGGTGGAAGGTTTGGATTGACATCGCCCCCGAGAAACAGTTTTTTTAAGAGACAGTTGAAAATTGCCGCCCAACTAAAAAATGACAGGTCTTCCTATGTTAAGGCTAGAAGGATTTGGTTTGGAAATGATATATCTTTAATGGAGTGGCGTTCACAATCTGACGAAGTTTATGGAACCATTGTCCACGAACTCGCCCATGCCGCCCATAGGGAAGTGGATAGAAATGCATACAACGCGGTGGTCTGGGATGCTTGGTCAGGTCCATGTACATCACTAAATGGTTGCTCAAACCCTGGGCCAATAGGAAGGGACCGTCGTAGATTATTGGAAAGCTGGGCTTCGGCGGTGGAAGTCACCTTTGTATTGCATCGCTATAGGAATCTTTTTAATAGGCCAAACTATATATATGAGGATGAAAACCTACAACTTCAAAGAATAGAAGATCACCCCTATTACACTTCTGCTGGTTTTGATATGACAGATACCGTCAATCAAAGATTGCTTTATGGGTCAAGTTACCCCATTGATAGAGTCCAAGGTTACACCATCAAGCAATTAGAGAGTGCCTTGGTTGGTGCCAAATCGTGGAATCAGTGGCGGGACAATATCAAGAATAGGTATAGCAACCCAACAGAAATATATCTGGATGAACTTTTTAACAATTGGAAGGATTAAATTATTAAGATGATGAAAAGTATGTATTTATTATTGGCCCTTTTACTAATGGCGTGCGGCGAAAATTTAGGAGAGCGGGACGTTTACCATTATTCCATGGAAAACAAAAGTGGCAGGCCTTTGGTGATCAAGAGCTACCGCTCGGATTTTCCCGATGTAACTCCGGAAATCACCACTTTAGCTATTGATGCAAAACTGGAAAAGGTATTTACGGACGGGTTGCCCCCCAGCGAATACAATTTCAAAGTTTTTCTTGCAGGGAGTCGGCTTTACGATTCTTTGGTAATCATTTATGCCAATGAAAGAAGGACAATCTTCAAATCAGAATGTAATCAAAACCCGCGAAATCCAATCGATGTATGTTTGTATGGGGATTTCACCGAGGATTTTGTATTCACTGTAGAGGATTACAACAATGCGTTGCCCTGTGAAGGTTCATGTAATTAATTTAACTTAAAATATAAGAAATTTTGGGCAGCCCTATTACTTGACCCTTAAAAAGCCTTATACCCAAACTTTTGTCCACCAACCGAGGCGTCGGCCATTAGGCCGGCCTTGGGCAGGGCAAAAACGGCTACACCATCCTTGTATTTGGCATTAAAGGCAATACCGGATTTTAGGGCAACAGCAGAGGTTTCGGCCGCAAATTGGAATTTTTCGGTTTTGAAGCGTTGTAAATCCACATCCGTCTCAAAAAAGATGACCTCGATAATGGCCTGACCACCCGCTTGTAGTCCAATGTTCAACTTTTTCAAATCGGCCATGCCCACTGCTTCTCCATTTTCGTAGACTACGCCGTTACCGGATGCCCCGCCAATAATAAAACCACCTTTCCCTACATTCGGGAAAATTACGTAGCCAGCGGAATCTTCAAAAAAGCGTTCCAAGCCCGGACTGGTCTCCAGTAGGGTCGTTTTGGCCTTTTGGGCATCCTGCATAATCTTTTGGTCCTTTCTACTTTGGGCCGAGGCAACGGTTGTTGTTAACAATAGGGTTGCCAGGGCACATATTCTTATCAATTTCATAGTGTCATTATTAAGGTTCAATCAAAAGTAACCAAACAACTTGCTCCAATTTGGAAAGGGTTTGCCAAATAGTGTTAAGGAAAATATAGAAAATCAAGGAACTCGATCAAAGGAGGTGAAACCAATAGAGAAAAACTATGTTTTAATAATATATTAATATCAAACGTCTATGGTCTAGGCAAGCAATTTAGTATCTTTAAGGAACTGAAAATTAATATAAAACAACGATACAATCATGAGTACAGAATTGGCAAACGGGGCAGATGCAAGCATGTGCCCACACCTCAATGCGATGAACCAAGCTGCAGGGGAGGGAACTTCCATCGATTATTGGTGGCCAGAGCAATTAAATTTGGGCATTTTGCGCCAACATTCGAACCTGACCAACCCTTTGGGCGAGGATTTTGACTATGTGGAAGCCTTTAAGTCACTCGACTTGGATGCCCTAAAAAAAGACCTTACCGATTTGATGACAGACAGCCAAGATTGGTGGCCTGCAGATTACGGACATTACGGACCATTTTTTATCCGTATGACATGGCACGCTGCCGGTACGTACCGGGTACAGGATGGCCGTGGTGGAGCTGTTGGAGGACAACAACGTTTTGCCCCATTGAACAGCTGGCCGGATAACGCCAACTTGGACAAAGCACGTCGACTATTATGGCCCATCAAACAAAAATATGGGAACAAAATTTCTTGGGCCGACCTTTTGGTGTTGACCGGAAACGTGGCCTTGGAGTCCATGGGCTTCAAAACCTTTGGTTTTGCCGGAGGACGCAGGGACGACTGGGAAGCTGACAAAGCCACAAACTGGGGACCCGAAAAAGTATGGGTCGGAGATGAGCGTCACGATGATGACGGTATGTTGAAAGGTAACCTTGCTGCCGACCATATGGGATTAATCTATGTTAACCCAGCAGGACCTAACGGAGACCCAGATCCTCTTAAAGCAGCGAAGTACATCAGGAACTCCTTTGGCCGTATGGCTATGAACGATGAGGAGACCGTAGCCTTGATTGCTGGAGGACATACCTTTGGTAAAGCACACGGAGCGGGACCACATGAACACAAAGGCGTAGAGCCAGAAGGTGCTGCCATGGCCAATCAAGGATTTGGTTGGATGAGCGATTTCAAATCAGGAAAAGGACCCGATACCATTACCGATGGTGAGGAAGGCGCCTGGACCAACAACCCCATCAAATGGGATATGGGCTATTTTGAAAACCTATTTGGTTACGAATGGGAAAAAACAACAAGTCCGGCAGGAGATGTACAATGGCAACCCGTGAATGGTGGAGGAGCAGGAACCGTAGTAGATGCTTACGACCCAAACCTTAAGCACGCTCCAATGATGTTCACTACGGATTTGGCCTTGCGCGTAGATCCGGAATACGAAAAAATTTCACGTAGATTTTACGAAAACCCAGATGAGTTTGCAGATGCCTTCGCACGTGCTTGGTACAAGTTGACCCACAGGGATATGGGACCCAAAGCCGTATTGTATGGACCAGAAGTGCCAGAAGAAGAACTGTTGTGGCAAGACCCCATTCCAGCGGCGGATTACGAAACTATCAACGATGACGATGTTGCCAATTTGAAAGGTAAAATCGTAAGCGCCGGATTGAGTGTGTCAGAACTGGTTTCAACAGCATGGGCTTCAGCCTCTACTTTTAGGGGTTCTGATAAGCGTGGTGGAGCCAATGGCGGACGTATCCGTTTGGCCCCTCAAATTGATTGGGAAGTCAACAATCCAAAACAGTTGAAGAAAGTATTGAACACCTACGAAGTGATTCAGCAAGGGTTCAATGATGAGCAATCTGGAAACAAAAAAGTATCCATGGCCGATTTGGTGGTCTTGGGAGGTGTAGTAGGTATCGAAAAAGCAGCAAAAGATGCTGGTTATGATGTCTCCGTACCCTTCACACCGGGCCGTACCGATGCTTCCGCGGACCAGACCGATGTTGAATCCTTTGAATGGTTGAGACCTCAGGCCGATGGATTCCGCAACTACTTTGCGCCAAATTTTGAGACCACCCCAGAGACCATGTTGGTGGATAAGGCTGAGCTATTGACCTTGACCGCTCCTGAAATGACCGTTCTTTTGGGTGGTTTGAGAACCATAAACATCAATTTTGATGGTTCCGACCATGGCGTGTTTACGGATAAGCCCGGTACCTTGAGTAATGATTTCTTTGTGAATCTTTTGGATATGGCGACCCAGTGGGAAGCAACATCTGAAGCCGAAGAGGTTTTTGAAGGTAAGGACCGTAAGACCGGAGAGGTAAAATGGACCGGAACCCGTGTAGACCTTATTTTTGGTTCCAACTCCGAGCTACGTGCCTTGGCAGAATTGTATGCGGGCAGCGATTACAAAGAGCGATTTGTAAAAGATTTTGTTGCCGCATGGACCAAAGTAATGAACTTAGATCGTTTTGATGTGGCCTAGGTTCATCGGAGCGAGTGAATAGAAAAAGAAAATTGAATTAAATGCTGCCATGACCCCACAAGGTTATGGCAGTTTTTTTATAACTTTCACAGAGCTATGAACAACAAGCAGGAACTTTTCAATCAGATACGGTCGGGCAATCTAGAGACCGTACAAAAGCTACTGAACAACGACCCAGCTTTGCTGGAAGTCAAAGATGAAAGGGGCTCCACGCCATTATTGTTGGCCGCATATTATGGCCATACCGATTTGGTGGATTTTTTACTTAAAAAAGGAGCCAAAGTCGATGCCTTGGATGGTTCGGGCAATACCGCACTTATGGGAGTTTGCTTTAAGGGCTATACGGATATTGCCCAAAAACTGATTGATGCTGGTGCCAATGTGAGCCAAAAAAACGCTATGGGCGCTACCTGTCTCATTTACGCAGTCACTTTTAACCGAAAGGATATTGCCGAAATGCTTTTAAAGCATGGGGCCGATGCAACGGTGAAGGATGCACGCGGCAACACCGCCATGGACTTGGTGAAGGAACAAGGAAACACGGAACTGGAGGAACTCTTAAAACAATACTAGATGTCCAAAACCTTGAACATTGCTTTGATTCAAACCACATTGCATTGGGAAGACCCGGTAAACAATAGGAAGATGTTCGATGAGAAGTTAGCAACTATTCCTTCGAATGTCGATGTCATTGTGCTGCCTGAAATGTTTACCAGTGGCTTTACCATGAACCCCGGAAATATAGAGCCATCGGAAGGGGAGATTACGGTGGATTGGATGAAGGCTTTGGCAAAGGAAAAGGACTCGGCCATGGTCGGGAGCATTGTTTTTCAAGAGGAAAATCAATTTTACAATCGACTTTTTTTTGTCTATCCTGATGGTTCCTTCAAGCATTATGATAAAAAACACACCTTTACCTTGGCAGGAGAGGATCAAGTGTACGAGGCAGGAAACGAAAAACTTATTTTGGACTTTAAAGGATTTAAAATCTGCCCGATGATTTGTTACGATTTGCGATTTCCAGTGTGGTCCAGAAATTCGGAGGATTACGATGTGCTGATGTACGTTGCCAACTGGCCCAAGAAAAGAATCGCCGCTTGGGATACACTCTTAAAGGCAAGGGCCATTGAAAACATGGCCTATTGCGTCGGGGTCAATCGCGTAGGTTTGGATGGGGCTGATTTCGAATGCACTGGGCATTCCGCAGTATACGATGTCCTTGGAGAGCAATTATGTTATTCCGAAAAGGAAGAGGTACTTTACGCCACTTTGGACAAGGCCCATATCGAAGATACCAGAAAACAATTACGATTTTTAGAGGACAGGGACCGCTTTAGTTTGATAGAATAAAGGTTTCTTCCTTTTCCCAGTTTGCCCTGATTTCTATGGTGCCCGGATAATAGCTGATTTTTTCGGGCTGCTGTTTTTTCAAGTAATTTCCCGTATCCCATTTTCCGTTTCCGTTCGAATCAAAAATAACGCGGGCGATATAATTCCCGGGGTTTAGATGATTAAATTCAAAGGTTTGTACTTCCGAGGCGACTATTTCGCGTTGCACCACACCCTTTTCATTGGTCAACTGCACAACGATGGGATAGGTTACGTCGCCACCCAAAATCATCCTAAGGTTACCGTAATCGGCAAAACTTCCAGTTGATAGGTTGTAGTCCAAGGTATCGTTTTGCATCCCAAAAAAATCTGTGATGGCACCGGGCATTATCGAGAAGGAATACTTTTGATTGGGCTCTACCTCAAAATCAAAATCTACTTTGTTTTTAAGGGTATCCAAGACAAAAGTATAAGGCATGGGAATGGAATCGCTCACATTGAGAGAAACTTGGCTCGTATCCAACGCAACAATGGGAGTATTGGCCAATATGCTGAAGGTGTCCTCAAAATTGAACTTCCCCGTTACAGAGGTGGATAGTTTTAAGGAATCCATGGGAAGGTCACGCATTTTTACCGTAAAAGTATCGATGGCCTCGACTTTGTCGTTTCTAACAGTGAAAATAATCGAGTCCAATTCTGTCGGGCTAAGCCAATAATTCAAGGTGTCTTTGTCCCTCTCTTTTAAAAGGGTAGTGCTCACAGAGTCCGGCAAGGTAGTCAAGGATTCGATGACCATGTCCCTGTAATCTCCTTGGTATCCAAATATGATTTTGTTCTTGGCCACCATACTGGGTACCGATGCCTTGTAATTAAGCTGTTCCCTAAACAGGTTCAATACATATATGGAATCTGTTGGTACGGTAATGGTGTCGGCAACAAAACCGATTTTATCCTGGGATTGATCGAACATATTGTTTTTGTTCACATCCTTGAGCCCAAAAAGAGCATATTTACCGCCTTTCAGGTTTTTTAGTTCAAAAAAGGGCAAACTATCTCCAGTGTTGGTGATGTACAAAGGTGGCTGTTTAAACACCGTGGAATCTGTGTAGGTACTATCCATTTCGTAGAGCATCACACTGATAAATTCATCCGCTTTAAGGTTGACCGCATCGGAAACAGCCCCGGTCAGGGTCAAGGAATCCAAATAATCTCCTGTCGAAAACACATAGGTCAAAAAACTGTTTGGGTTTTTTTCGTTGTTGTCTACGATGCTTTGTCCAAAATTAATGGTGTAGGTAGCGTTTTCCCTCAGCGTATCCTTTATCTCCACTTCGATATACTTGCTGGGAGCACCCATGGGTGTTATGGTAGCTGGGTTTTTAAATGGGGGCGAAACGACCAACTGGTTTTGGACATCTTCCAGTTTGATAAGCTCATCGAAATAGAGGCGTATTTTCTTTGCCTTGAAATTAGTGGTAAAGTTTTCTGGTTCGGCCCTTACCAACTTGGGGGGCGTAGTATCCTTGGGACCGCCGCTGGGAGAACCTCTCTTGGCGCATTGCCAAAGGGCCATCACCATAAATGCAAAAAAAAGAAGTCCCAACGATTTTTTCAAATAAACCATGCCGAAAACATTGTGGAACAAAGAAACAACTAATTTAAAAAATGCGATACCGCATTGGCAAAATTTAACCCTTTGGCACCACCGCCATACTCAAAACAGAAACTTCCAATCCTTTTACCTGCAGCAAGGCCTGAGCGCAGGACTCGATGGTGGCACCCGTCGTGATCACATCGTCGACCAATAGAACTCTTGTATAGGAGATATTTTTGGAAAAGTCGAGGGTAAAGGCATCCTTGGAAGTTTCCCATCTCGTTTGCCGGCCTTTTTTGGTCTGGGTTTTGGTGTTCTTGGTCTTGATCAGCCAATTGTCACAATAATCCGCTCCGATATGCTGCGCTACATGGCGAGCGAACAATGCCACTTGGTTGTACCCCCGTTTTTTCAATTTCTTGGGGTGTAAGGGAACCGGGACTACAACATCAATATCCTTCAGTTGGCCAGATTCTTTCAAAAGGGTGCCGCACCAATCCCCAAAAAAACCACCGATCTGTTCTTGATTTTTGTACTTAAGCCAATGCAGTACATTTTTTACTAGGCCATTTTTGGAGAAATAAACGAAAGATGCCGCCTTTTTTATGGGGATTCTACCATAAAATATGCGGTCCACAGCGTTTTCTTCCAGATAGTTATGATCGGTGAGTGGCACATCATGTCGACAAACGGCACACAAAACGTGTTCTCCCCTAAATAATTGGGCATTACATCCAAAACATGCCCTTGGCAATAGGATGTTGTTAATCTCGTTTATTATCTTAGCCAACCTTTTTGGTGTCAAATCTTATACATTTTTAGCGTAGTCTGTCAACCCCATGAACTCCCAAGATAACACTTTTAACTACAAAATTATCTTTGCCGCTATGGTTGCGGTAATTGTGGGGATTCTTATTGCATTTTATTACAGCTACGCCCAGTCCAAAAACCAAATGATTTACCTAGAGGAAGAAAAATCACTTTTGGTCAAGGATTTGACATTGATGCGTGCCGAAGTGGACCGTTTGTCCGGGTTGAACGAGGTCAACGAAATCGAACTACAGACCTCCCGTTTTAGGGTACAGCAATTGCTGGATTCCGTAGGTAGGCTCAATTTTAGCATCACCAAACTAAAGGAGACCCGAAAGGAACTGAGAAAGTTGGAGTTGAGATTTGACAGCCTTAAGCTAAAAAACAACTTTCTTCGGTACAACAATAGCCTCTTGGCAAACAAGTACAACGAGACCATTAAGCAACTGGAAGAGCTCAGGGGAAGGGCCAGCAGCATGCAACAGACCGAATCGTTATTGCGGGAGACCAATAAGGAGTTGACCAGAGAATTACGTATTAAAAGTTACCTGAAATTACAGGATGCCGAGGGAAGCGGTTTTAGATTGCGGGCCGGCCGTCCCATCAAGACTAATAAAGCATCGGTAATAGAGAAGTTACGGGGATGTGTCACCATCTTAAGTGATCCCAATTCCAAAGGAGACATCAAAGTACTCTACCTGCAGTTTTTGGACCCGAACATGGCTATCATCGAGGACAATGCCAGCACCATTTCAGTGAGTGGCAACACCTACAGTAAAAAGGTGGAAATTGTGTACACTGGGAAAGAAATCAGTATCTGTGACGCCATTACCGTGCCCGAAGGTTCTCTGGCGGAAGGAATTTACACCCTAAATGTATTCGAGGACGAAAGATTGTTGGCTTCCACCGAATTTCAGCTGAAATAGCATACTACTTTTTGGGTAAAATTCTATTTTTGCCCAATGGCAAATCAGGAAGACATTTTTAAGAAGGTTATCTCCCACGCAAAGGAGTACGGATACGTATTTCAATCCAGTGAGATCTATGATGGACTCAGCGCTGTTTACGACTACGGTCAGAACGGTGCAGAGCTAAAGAAAAACATTCGCGAATATTGGTGGAAGGCCATGGTGCAGCTCAATGAGAACATCGTGGGCATCGATGCCGCCATATTTATGCATCCCACCACTTGGAAGGCCTCTGGCCACGTGGATGCCTTCAACGATCCATTGATCGATAACAAGGATTCCAAAAAAAGATACCGTGCCGATGTCCTTATCGAGGATTACGTAGCTAAAATTGAAGCCAAAATCGACAAAGAGGTGACCAAGGCCGCCAAACGATTCGGTGACAGTTTCGATAAGGAGCAATTCATGTCTACCAATCAGCGGGTGATAGATTATCAGGAAAAGGCTGATGGTATCCTTAAGCGAATGGGACAATCCCTTGCCAAAGAGGATTTGGCCGATGTAAAGGCCCTGATAGAGGAGTTGGAGATTGCCTGTCCACTATCAGGATCAAAAAACTGGACCGATGTCAAGCAGTTTAACTTGATGTTCGGTACCAAATTGGGCGCTTCTGCAGATAATGCCATGGACCTTTATCTACGTCCGGAGACTGCACAAGGGATATTTGTCAACTTTTTGAACGTACAGAAAACGGGAAGGATGAAAATTCCGTTCGGGATAGCCCAAACAGGAAAAGCCTTCCGTAACGAAATCGTGGCCCGTCAGTTTATCTTCCGTATGCGGGAGTTTGAGCAGATGGAGATGCAATTCTTCATCAAACCAGGTACACAAATGGAATGGTACGAAGCGTGGAAGGAAAAACGGATGAAGTGGCACCTTTCTTTGGGTATGGGAGAGGAGAACTATCGTTTCCACGACCATGAAAAATTAGCCCACTATGCCGATGCTGCCGCTGACATTGAATTCAAGTTCCCTTTTGGATTTAAGGAATTGGAAGGGATCCATTCCCGTACGGATTTCGATTTGGGCAAGCATGAAGAGTACTCGGGCAAAAAACTCCAGTATTTTGACCATGAGGAAAATAAGAGCTATACCCCATATGTATTGGAAACTTCTATCGGATTAGACCGTATGTTCTTGGCGGTATTCTCCCATGCTCTGCAAGAGGAAGAGTTGGAAAACGGGACTACGCGCACCGTACTTAAGATTCCAGCAGTGCTCGCACCGAACAAAGTGGCTGTCCTACCATTGCTTAAGCGTGATGGTTTGCCTGAAGTCGCACAAAAGTTGGTGGATGAGCTTAAATGGGATTTTAATGTAGAGTATGATGAAAAGGATGCCGTGGGGCGTCGCTACCGTCGTCAAGATGCTGCAGGAACACCTTTTTGTGTTACAGTGGACCATCAAACCTTGGAAGACGATACGGTGACCATCCGCCACAGGGATACCATGGAACAAAAACGCGTAAAACTTTCAGAGGTGAAAGATATCATTTCCAAGGAAGTGGATATGCGTTATTGGCTACAGAAAATCTAAGAATTAAAATAGACCTGTAATTTCGCCATCATCATTGATGTCGATTTTCTCGGATGCTGGATGCGCTGGCAATCCGGGCATGCGCATAATGTCGCCTGTAATCGGAATCAAAAATCCCGCGCCTACAGCTATTTCTATTTCGCGTACCGTGATGATAAAATCCTTGGGTCTACCCAAAAGCTTCGGATTGTCGGATAGTGATTTCTGCGTCTTGGCAATACAAACGGGTAATTGCTCCAGCCCCAAATCCGCAATTTTACGAAGGTCAGCCTTGGCCTTGGCCGTGTAATCCACATATTCTGCTCCGTAGATTTCGGTGGCAATGGTAGATATTTTGTCCTGCACGGAAGACTTCCAATCGTAAAGCGGTTGGAATGCAGAAGCGCCGGAATCCACAATATCGATGACGTTCTTTGCCAATTCTTCGGCACCTACGCCACCTTTGGCCCAAACATTGGCAACCGCTACGCGTACACCTTTGGATGCTGCCAGTTCTTTAATAACGGCGATTTCTTCATCGGTGTCGGTAGTAAATTTATTGATGGCAATTACGGGCACCACCTTAAACTTTCCGATGTTCTCCAAGTGTTTTTCCAAATTGGGCAATCCTTTTTTCAAGGCAGCCACATTGGGTTCGGTCAACGATTTTAAATCGGCACCACCGTGATATTTTAAGGCTCTAATCGTCGTTGTGAGTACAACCGCCTTTGGCGTCAAGCCAGCACTTTGACACTTGATATCGAAGAATTTTTCGGCTCCGAGGTCAAATCCAAACCCTGCTTCGGTCACGGTGTATTCTGAATGGGACATCCCCATTAGCGTAGCTATCACCGAGTTGGTTCCCTGGGCAATGTTGGCAAAGGGACCTCCATGGATAATGGCAGGATTCCCTTCAATGGTCTGTACCAAATTCGGTTTAATGGCATCCTTCAATAGTGCTGCCATGGCCCCTTCGGCCTTTAAATCCTTGGCGTAGATGGGTTTTTTATCATAAGTGTAACCAACGAATATATTGCCCAATCGTGTTTTGAGGTCGCTCAGACTTTCGGCCAAACATAAGATGGCCATAATCTCGGATGCTGCGGTAATATCAAAACCCGTTTCCCGGGGAACGCCAGAAGAAGTTCCACCCAAGCCAACAATCACATGGCGTAAGGAACGATCGTTCATGTCCATCACCCGTTTCCATCCAATGGTACGTGGGTCGAGCATCAAGGAGTTGGTCTTGCTTTGAATATTATTGTCGATAATGGCCGATAAGAGGTTGTGCGCCTTTTCGATGGCCGCAAAATCTCCTGTAAAATGCAGGTTGATGTCCTCCATGGGCAGGACCTGGGAATGACCACCACCTGTAGCTCCGCCCTTAATCCCAAAAACGGGTCCCAGCGATGGCTCACGCAAAACAACCGTGGATTTTTTTCCTAGGCGGTTCAACCCTTCGGATAATCCTATGGACATGGTGGTTTTCCCCTCTCCCGCAGGTGTGGGCGAAATGGCCGATACCAAAACCAAATTGCTTTGTTGTGCTTTTTCACGGTTGATGGCCTTTAACGGAAGCTTTGCTTTGTATTTTCCGAACATTTCAATCTGTTCGGGGTCGATTCCGAATTTTTGGGCAATGGAAGAGATGTGTTTTAATGAAACACCTTTGGCAATCTGTAAATCGGTCATAGTCTTGATGTTTGTCAATTGGGATGGGATTTCCCAAAAATTCAATAGACAAGATACTATAATTGAGGGAGTAAAACTATGATATTTGTACGTGTTCAGTTTATTCCACCCGTCGTCCTTGGGTGGTAAAGGAGAGTCCTTGCTGGCCGGAGGTGGAAATCATGACCCCTTCAAAATAAGGTTCGTTGGAGGTGGGTTTTATGGACCAATGAAAAAGAAAGTTGGCACCTGTTCCCCCCAAGCGGTCCTTTTCATCGATTACGATTTCCACGGTTTCCATGGGCCTGATAAAGATGGGTTCCTCAAAATAGCTACGGATGGGACTGCCCTCGGTATCAAAATATTCGGCCTTATTGATGTAGATGGTATCCTTTAGGTTGGTATTTCGCATACTGATGGTGCTCGTCAAATTATGCGTGCGATGTTCCGTTTCGCTGTAAATCTCTGAATACACCGATAGATAGGAAATGCCTTTCATTAGTGAATCTTGCACAGAAATCGACGCCGTTCTATTGTTCCAGTTCACGGGGTCGATGGAACTTACCTCTTGCTTTGTGTCTTCAACACAGGAAAAAATCAAAATGGGGAAAATAAGGAAGACAAGTCTTTTCATGTTAGGTTTCAATAGCTCATCTAAGATACGGATTAGTGGGAAACCTTGGGGGTGCTTTTGTCGAATGATTGAAATTACGCCTCCTGTTTCCGAAACAATAGATAGGAATACAGCACGGGTACCAATACCATTATTGCGGTTATGCATATAAAAACAATAAAGTTGGTTTTGCCATCCAGAATGAGACAGGATAGGATGATGAGCAGCCCGCCCAAGAACCAAATTTTACCGGCAAGTTTATGGGTCGCCTTCCAGACACTTTCAGATTCCAAGGTCCATGGAGTTCGGATACCGATAAAATAGTTCGCTTTTAGGGTTTTAAAGTAATTTCCTAAAATAAGGAAGAGAACTCCACAGCCTAACAAAATATAATCTGGGTCTGTCAAAGTTTGATTTTTGGCAGTATAGATGATGAACAGCGCCAAGATGGACATGAATGTGGTGATGATAAATTTTAAGGTATCATACTTACCGCCCATTTTTTGAATCTGTTTTTTTGGGTCGATATAGGGAACTGCCAAAAAAATCAGATAGATGAGCAACGAGGTCATAATTGGAATCAAGATGAGTTCGGACTTATTGCCATACCGGTCTATTTCGCCCTCAATATTGTAGTGCATAGGTACTTGGGCTGGTAGTTGGTTCCAAACATAGGCCAAGTAAACAAAGGGTAGCAGCACGATTCCGATAAGCGGTAGTTCCTTTTTAAGATTCATAATTTATTTCTTTAAGGTTAGTATCCAGTTAATCAAATCTTCCAAAATGGTGGTGTTGAGGGAGTATTCCACAAACTGCCCCCTTTTTTCGCTACTCACCAAGTCAGCTTGCTTCAGTATGTCCAAATGATGCGAAATACTCGGTTTTGAAATATCAAATCTTTCTGCAATCTCCCCGGCATTCATATCCTTTTCTTTAAGGAGTTCCACAATTTGTCTTCGAGTTTCATCATTGAGGGCTTTGAACAGTTTGTTCATTCACTTAGTTATTTAGATAAATATCTAAATAAAATTTCAATTTTCAAAGTTGGATTTAAAGGAAATGTGTTGATCTATAACTTATGCCTTATCGGTAGCCAAAAGCTTTCTTCCGAGTCTGGATGCTCTCCTTTATAAGCTTCACCCATGAGTGCAAAAAATGGTCGGCCATCCATCTCGTATGCTGAATTTGGCAGCCATTCCCCATACATATATTGGAAGGTATCCATGGCCTCGCTTGGCTTTCCTTTGTAATGAAATACCGCATACAGTCCCTCGGGTATGGTCAAGGCTTCCATGTCCTTTGGGATTTCTTCTATTTTGGAAACTGAAATAGCCGCCCATTTTTCAAATGTCTTTGTCGGGTCAAAAGCATCAAAAAAGGAAGAGTTGGGGTAGATTTCAACGGAATAGAGATTATCGTCCTTTTGGTGTTGTACTTCTTTTTTACGAGACATAAAACTGCGCCAGAGCTCAACGGTTTTGTCGTTGGCAAAGGATGTTTTGATGTTCTGGCCTATTAAATGGATCTTGGGTAAAGTTGTTATGTTTGGCGTCATGATTTTTCTGCGTTCTCTTGGAACCTAAACCTAACAATTTGTTCAATGAGGTCAAAAGGAATAGTCTGGTTCAAAGGAAACTGTACGGAACCCTTTCCTTGTTTGTATTTTGAAAGCTCTTTTTGAAATGCCTCGTGTCCCGATGGGGTTGCGTAAAAACCGATGTGGTTTTTATATCCAGCAAAGTAAACCAAAGGTTTACCATTAGTTTTGTATCCAGGCATACCATAAACTATTTGCTCCACTGCATCCGGCGCTGCCTTTTTGATGATGGTCCGTATACGCTGTAATTGCTTTTGGACCTCCATCGGAAACTGACTTATATACTGATCGATTTCGTTCACATTCAAATTTTTTCCACTTTAAAATACATAGTTCAATCGGAACCCTACAAAATAATTCCGGCCATTGCCCGGATAATAATATCGGGGTTGTGAACCACCAAATCCAACGGCATTGATCAGTACCGATTGGGCATAGTTCGTGTCAAATATATTGTTGATGCCAACATTCAATCCCAAATTCACATGGGTTGAAATCGGAGTGGCAAAGCTCATTTTGGCATGGAACACATTAAAAGAATCGCTGCTGAGGGTATTGGCATCCGTTAACGGAATGTCATCCACAAATTGATGGATGAGGTTCAGTTGCAATCCACTGGAATGCCTAAAATCGATACCAGAGCTTAAGCGGTTTTTAGGGACTCCCGTAAGCGGATTGCCCGAAAAATCATTGTCTCCATCCACAAAATCCACGAAACTATGGTCGTTAAGCGTGTAGCTCAGGTAGGGTGAAAAGGTGATGGACGGGGAAAGTTTTTCCCGGTACTGTACATCCACCTCGAAGCCTTGATGGCGTGTTTCACCAGCATTTCGGCCAATAAACTCATCTTCACCCACCCGTTGGGCCACCAGCAGATTTTTAACGTTCATTCGATAGAGGGCCACGTTGGCCGAGAGTTTGTTTCCCCATAGTTGCCAGGTACTGCCCAGTTCATAATTGGTTCCTGTTTCTTGTGCAATATCTGGGTTGATGACGCCATCAGGTGTCAAAGTTTCCTCTAAACTAGGGTTCGAAAAACCCCTACTCAGGTTGGCGTAGAGTTCCCCGTTTTTCAGTTGATAGCGGATTCCTAGATTGGGAAGTATAATGGCATCGAAATCGCGTTCGGCGGATGCATTGGCATCCCCTTGATTGAACAGGTCCCTAAAATCGTAATGTGTCTTGTTCACATTGAGGCCAAATTGCGCGGTAAGTTGTGTGGTGATGGGATAGGTTACCGTTCCAAAAAGGTTGAGCTGTCGCCTAAACTCGGTGTTGTCGCTCAATTGTTCACCTTGTAAGCTGCCATTGCCATTGTTTTCTTCGTACAAATTTTCGAAAGTACCCCAGTGGTATTCATCTTTGTACAATTCACCTCCGAAGGAGAAATCAGCCTTTCCCCATTTACAAGTAAAACGACTCCGAAGACCAAAACCATTGGTAAATTCATCCAAAATATTGAACGGTCTTGGTTCGTAATGGTCCAAGTAGGTGTAAAAAATACTGGTGGTATTCTCAAAGGTTTCGGAGAACTGGTAGGTATGGGACAAACCTGTCAAAATATAATCATTTGCCTCAAAACCTTGTGATTCCAGCCAATTGTTGGGAGCTCTTGTGGGGTCTTCTACAAAGTCCGTTTGATTGATTGAACTCGGAATTTGGGCCGTATAATCGATATAATTGACCAAAAGGGCCATGCTGCTTTTTTGTCCGGTTCGAAACTGGGTGTTCAGCAATAGACCATCACGCTCAAACCTACTGTTCTGTCTAAACCCATCCGTTTCCAAATGATTGTAGCTCAAGGAAATGTTCAATCCACTTTCGGAATGGGAAAAGGTCAAGTTGTCCTTGAGCATATTGTAGGATCCCATGGTAAAGGAATTGATAAGCTGTGTCTTGTCCTCGACGGAAGCTTTGGTGTCCAATAAAATGGCTCCGCCCAAATTGGAACCATAAGCCGTGGCTTTTGGTCCCTTGATGATCTCAACGGCGCCCAAATCCTCCACGTCGTAGGCTTCAATGGTTGAGACTCCGGTTCCATTGGTTACTGGAATACCGTTAAAATACATCCGTAGTTTGTTTGTGCCATAGGGAGTTCTGGCCCCGATGCCCCGTATGGTGATACGATTGGTATTGATGGCACCAGACAAAATGTATACTCCCGAAATCTGGTTTATGGCCGAGGGAATGTCGGTAGGATTGAACCGCTCAAAGGTCTGGGCCGAAATTTTCGACGAGGAAGTGATGCCCGTTGCCTTTTTGGGAATGGCATCTTGGGTCAAGATCACTTCTTCCAGGGCAGTAATGGAATCCTTGGGTTGATTCTGTTGTGAAAAGCTTTGGAGTACAAATAAAAGAGCAAATAAGGGAAGTCCTTTTGTTTTCAATTTCATTAAACTGATTTATCGAGTTCTTCCAACAAGGTATCCGTATCCTTGATGGTGGCAAATTCATCTTTTAAGCTGGCCAACTCGGTATGGAAGATTACATCAGCGCCATATCGGTTCCCGTCAAACCCCACTTTGTCGAAAGCTGCCGTGGCGTCAGAGACCAAGGTCACATGAAAGCCCAAGTTGGAGGCCATTCGCACCGAAGTGGAAATACAGTGCTCCATAGTGAGCCCTGCCACTACGATATCGGTGATGTTCAAAGCTTTTAAACGAAGCTCAAGGTCTGTTCCGATAAAAGCGCTATTCACTGTTTTTTCCAATACGGGCTCACTCACCAAAGGTTCTACGGCTGGATGAAAATTGTTGCTCATCTTGCTGGGGTGCAAGGGCGAACTTAGATTGGTGGAGTTATGCTTTACGTGGAAAACGGGCAATTGTTTGGATCTAAAAAAGTGTAGTAGCCTGCCACAATTTTCTTCGGCGTTTGGATGGTTTCGTTCCGTGCCATAAAAGGAGGTTTCCTGAAGACCGAGTTGGATATCTATCAAAACAAGTGAGGTCATGCTGGCCATTTTGCCATAAAATTAAGGGAAAAGATCAAGAGTTGGACTGCGATTCTATTATTCGATGCTCTGATCATTAAAATCAATTTTAAGGAGCCAGCCACAATGGCTATTTTTGAGGAAATTTGATTTTATGAAAATCGCATCATACAATGTCAACGGAATCCGTGCCGCAATGAACAAAGGATTTGTGGATTGGTTACAAACGGTTTCCCCCGATATCATCTGTCTTCAAGAGACCAAGGCCATGGAGGACCAGGTGGACACCCAACTTTTTGAGGAGGCTGGGTATCCCCATCACTACTGGTTCAGTGCCCAGAAAAAAGGGTATAGTGGTGTGGCTTTACTTTGTAAAGAGAAGCCGGACCATGTGGAATTTGGTACGGGTGTCGACTATATGGACCATGAAGGGCGAAATATCAGAGCCGACTACGGAGACCTGTCCATAATGAGCATGTATTTGCCTTCTGGGACCAATATGGACCGCTTGGATTTTAAATTGACCTACATGGCGGATTTTCAAAAATATTCCGAGGAGCTTCGAAAGGAACGTCCCAATCTTATTGTATGCGGGGATTACAATATTTGTCACGAAGCCATCGATATCCATGATCCCGTCCGAAACAAGAATGTGTCTGGATTTTTGCCCGTAGAACGCGAGTGGATCGGCAATTTTATGAAAAGTGGCTTTATTGATAGTTTCCGACATTTCAACAAGGAACCCGACAATTATACCTGGTGGAGTTACCGCGCCAATGCCAGGGCCAATAATAAAGGATGGCGTTTGGATTACGGCATGGTGGCCGAGCCTTTACAAGATCGATTAAAGCGTTCCGTTATCCTTTCCGAAGCCAAGCACAGCGATCATTGTCCCATTTTGTTGGAAGTGGAAAAATAACGTTCCCGTAAAGGCCGATATTTCTGATTCCTTACCTTTAACCGTCCTAAATAGTAAACGATGAAATATACCAGAATTCCACATACCGATATCCGCATCAGTAAAATTTGCTTAGGTACTATGACGTGGGGCCGCCAGAATAATGAAGATGATGCCCATGAGCAAATGGACTATGCCCTGGATCAAGGGGTGAACTTTTTCGATACCGCGGAATTATACCCAATCCCTTCAAAAAAGGAACTCTATGCTGTTACCGAAGAATTGATTGGAAACTGGTTCAAAAAAACGGGCAATCGGGATAAAGTGGTGCTGGCATCCAAAATTGCAGGGCCAGGGCACGCAGCACGGCATATCCGTGACTCGGGCTTCAGCAAGGAATCCATCATCAGTGCGGTGGAGGGCAGTTTAAAGCGCCTTCAAACGGATTATATCGACCTATACCAATTGCACTGGCCAGAGCGGAAGACCAATTATTTTGGACAACGCGGGTATAATGCCCATGCCGTTGATGTTTGGGATGACAATATCCATCAAGTATTGGAAACGTTGCGTGACTTAATTGCGGAAGGCAAAATCCGCCACGTTGGGATTTCCAATGAGACGCCATGGGGTACCATGCGGTATTTGGAAGAAAGCAAGGTACACCAATCCTTGCCGAGGATGAAGACCATCCAGAACCCTTATAGTTTGCTGAACCGTTTGTTCGAGGTGGGTCTTTCCGAAATTTCCATGCGCGAACAAATCGGACTTTTGGCGTATTCTCCCTTAGGTTTTGGAGTGCTAAGCGGTAAATACCTTACAGATGTTCCTCCAAGAAAGGCCAGGGTAACGTTGTTTCCAAATTATAACCGATATAGCGGGGAGACTGCCACCCAAGCTACCGAAGCTTATGCGGAATTGGCCAAAGCACACGACCTTAGCCTCGCCCAAATGGCATTGGCTTTTGTAAATACCCGGCCATTTTTAACGAGTAACATCATTGGTGCAACCAGTATGGAACAACTCAAGGAAAACATTGCCAGTATTGATGTAGACCTTTCCGATGAGGTGTTGGATGGCATTGAGGAAATCCACAACACCATTCCAAATCCCGCACCTTAAACTTATTCGAGGGCGTATGCCCGATATTCATCACCCGAGGCAGTTCCCATTTTTCCGCCCCCGCAAGAAATGACAAGGTATTGCTTGCCATCCACTTGATAGGTGATTGGAGTGGCATAACCGCCTGCAGGAAGTTTGTCTTCCCAGAGCTGCTCACCTGTTTTCATATGGAACGCACGGATTTTTTCATCCTTGGTGGCGGCAATAAAAAGCACCCCACCTTTGGTGATGGCAGGCCCGCCGTAATTTTCGAGTCCAGAAACGGGTAAGTTTGGGTCCTGTAAACTTTCCTCGTGGCCCAGAGGCACGGTCCATAGATACTCACCTGTGTTGAGGTCAATGGCATTCAAGGTTCCCCATGGCGGTTTCACAACGGGATAGCCCCTATCATCCTTAAATCGTGCGAAACTAGCGACCGAATAGGGCACATCTACATTTATTTTTTCCACCCGGTGGTCTTTTGCTTGTTCCATACCCATAAGAAACTCCGTAATGGCATCAGTTTCATCCGTGGAAAGGTTGGGCATGCCCGGCATGGCACCACGCCCTTTTTGGATGATGGTCTTTATGGAATCGGCTTCCAAACGCAACTTTATATTCTGGAGTGCTGGAATACCGGCCAAACCTTGCAGTTCCCCACCATGGCATCGGGCGCAATGGATTTGTGCCAGACTTTGTCCAACGCTGGAGCCTTCGGCACCGCCACCAACCTCTTTCATTTTAATGATCCAAGCCATTTCATTGGCATTCACGTACATCACCCCATCACGAGGGTCGAGGGCAGCCCCGCCCCATTCGGCTCCCCCATCGGCACCGGGGAATAGGATTACACCCGTGGTGTCCATGGGAATAAATTGTCCTTTGGATGTGATAGACCTGAACTTTTCAAGCACGGTGGGTGTATTTTCAGTTTTGTTCCCTGAAACCAAATCATCCACAAATGCGGTGCGGTCGGGCGCATACAAATCCTCTTCTGTCAATATCTGACGTGCAAATGGGGCTGGTTTTAGGGGTAAGGGTTGGGTTTCAAATGCCTTTTCACCGAGCAATGTGGAACCGGGATAGGCTTTTTCCTCGATGGGAAACAAAGGTTCTCCCGTGATGCGGTTGAATACAAACACATGCCCGCTTTTGGTAACCTGTGCTACGGCAGGAATGGTTTGTCCGTCCCGTTCAATATCAACTAGATTGGGTGGCGCAGGCAAATCGCGGTCCCAAATATCGTGGTGCACCATTTGAAAATGCCAAATCCGTTCGCCTGTGTTGGCATTGAGGGCCAGTAGGGAATTGGCAAAAAGGTTGGCACCTTCCCGGTCGCCCCCATACCAATCAAAAGCCGCTGAGCCCGTGGGAATATAAACAATGCCCTGTTCGGTGTCCAAGGCCATACCGGGCCAACTATTGGCACCTCCTACCTTTTTATATGCTTCCGCTGGCCAGGTGTCATAACCAAATTCCCCGGGTTGTGGAATGGTATGGAAGGTCCATAAAATTTCACCTGTGAGCACATCATAGGCACGGATATGTCCTGGTGAGGAGCCTGGACCTTCGCCCACTCGAGTACCTTGAATCAATATATTTTGAAAAACTGCGCCGGGCGTGTTCGATACCACGGATAATTTGCTGGGTTCCCTGCCCAGACCCTCCCTTAAATCAATACTGCCGTTGTTGCCAAATGAAGAAATGGGTTCGCCAGTGATTATGTCTACAGCATAAAGTTTGGGTCCCGATGAGAAAAAGATACGGCTGGGATGCTCTCCATCGGATTTCCAATAATTTAGGCCCCGATTAAGCCCCAAACCTGATTCATCTTTGGCTTTTGGCGAGAATTTCCAGATTTCCTTGCCAGTAGTTGCGTCCAAAGCAAACAGCTCTATGGCGGCGTTTACGCCATAAAGGATCTCATCAACCATTAATGGACTGGTTTGAATCTGAGTTGTTCTGCCCTCTTGAAGTCCGCCACTTTTATAGCTCCATGCCAATTTTAGTTGGGAAACATTTGCTGTGTCAATTTGATCCAGATTGGAGTAGTGTGTTCGTTCGGGGTCGCCCAAATAGTGCTCCCAGGTTGTAAAATAGGGCTTGTCCGCTTTGTTTTTGTCAAAGTTTGAGCAAGCTGTCAATAGCGTCAATAAGGCTAGGGGGAAATATCTTTTCATGTGCAGTTTGAAAGTTTATGAATTGAGTATTTATAATCAATCATGATACCGTGTCTCTTTGAGTCTTTCGGTTACGCTCAAGATGAACATAAGTCGAGAAGTGATTAAACCAAACGTTTTAAAATGAGGTCTCGACTGCGCTCGACCTGACAATTTTTCGTTTAAAGGAATCAGCCCTTAAATATAGAAATAAACCACGAAAAGGAGGGTTACCCGAAGAGATGGGAAACAACATCCTCAATCTTGTATACTTTTTGAATCTGTATACCGGATTGTTTTAAACCGATTTTATTGTTTTTGGAGACAAATATTTTGGAAAAGCCCAATTTTTCAGCTTCGAGTATGCGTTGGTCCACCCGTTGTACTGGCCTGATTTCTCCTGCAAGTCCGACTTCTGCCGCAAAGCAAACACCTTTTTCAATGGCAATGTCGGAGTTGCTGGATAGGATAGCGGCCATTACGGCCAAATCGATAGCAGGGTCATCTACGGAGATACCCCCGGTAATGTTCAAAAAAACATCTTTTGCGGCCAATTTAAAACCTGCCCTTTTTTCCAAAACGGCCAAGAGCATGTTCAAACGTTTGGCGTTGAAACCTGTGGCGGAACGTTGCGGTGTGCCGTAGACGGCTGTGCTGACCAGAGCCTGAATCTCTATCAACAAAGGGCGCATACCTTCCACAGTGGCTGCGATGGCAGTACCGCTGAGGTCTTCGTCATTTTTGGAAATCAACACTTCCGATGGATTGTTCACTTCACGTAGGCCGCTTCCCTGCATCTCGTAAATGCCGAGTTCAGCTGTGGAACCGAAGCGGTTTTTAAGGGATCGAAGGATTCGGTACACATAATTGCGGTCTCCTTCAAATTGGAGAACGGTATCCACCATATGTTCCAAAATCTTGGGTCCTGCAATGGTGCCATCCTTGGTGATGTGTCCAACCAAAATAACAGGGGTATGACTTTCCTTGGCAAACTTGATGAGTTCCGCGGTGCATTCCCTGATTTGGGAAATGCTCCCCGCAGCGGATTCGATATAATCGGTATGTAAGGTCTGGATGGAATCAATGATCACCAAATCGGGCTCTATGGTAGTGATCTGTTGAAATATATTCTGCGTTTTCGTTTCAGTGAGGATATAGCAATTCTCGCTGTTGGGCTGAATCCGGTCGGCTCGCATTTTTATCTGTCGCTGACTTTCCTCGCCCGACACATAAAGGATTTTGTAGGGCAGTTTTAGCGCAATCTGAAGCAACAGCGTACTTTTTCCGATACCTGGTTCCCCGCCCAACAAGGTCAATGAGCCTGGTACCAATCCACCGCCCAACACACGGTTGAACTCTTGGTCCAAGGTATCCAAGCGCAGTTCCTTCTCTTGGGTGATTTCGGAAACGCGAAGCGGTTTATTGGCCTGTTTGGCAACGGTGTCGGTTCGCCAACTTTTTTTGTCCTCTTTTTGGATGACTTCTTCCACAATGGTGTTCCATTCCTTGCAGGAGGAACATTGTCCGATCCATTTAGGGAATTGGGCGCCGCAATTTTGACAAAAGAATGTTGTTTTGGTCTTGGCCATTCAGAATTCAATGAGGGGCCTAAAGATATGGATTTTGATTGTTGGATTGATGGATTCTTGTAATGTCAGATTTCTGAAAAATTAATAATTGGGACCGTAGAGTTTTTTTTGAGCTTTTTTCAGTTCATGCCTTGATATGGCAAGGCAGATAAAACCTATAGTGAAGTAATAGGCAACATATTTTGTTGTAATCCATAGAATCAGATCGATTATTCCTCCCAACGTTGCCCAAATTAATAGTGTTAAGTATTTGAAGTTTCCTCCGCTAAATGAAAAGCCAAAGTTTTTGTTCATAAACTCACCAATACCGCTAACATAAATTTTATAAAGGGCTTTAGAGTTATACATTTCATTATTATTGCCGGTAATTTTGTGTTCAGTTATAACTGTGTCAAGATATTCAAGCAACAGCTTTTTATTTCTTTCAATATTTATTTGAACTAGTCTACTCTTACTTTTATATGCCTTAGCATTTCTATTGAAGATATGATAGACAAAATTATTAATTGACCTGAGGTGAAAATGTTGTTTTTGCTCAAATGATAGATTCAATTCTAAGTAAGTGAGCTTTTCCTTTATTTTATTTTCGATTTCTTCCAAAATAGACTATTCTGACAATATAAAAACGAAGATAATCAATACCCAAAGTCTTCCTTGAGCGCATCGATTTTTTGAAGGGCCAAATCCTTGGTCAAAAAGTCGATTTCTTCCATTTGGAAGGCTTTTTCAAAGGTCTTGAATGCTTTTTTGGGCTCTCCGATAAACTCGTAGTGTTCTGCTTCAAAATAAAAGCCCATCATGGTTTCGGGGAATTCCTTTTTGCAAAGCTCTGCCAGCGGTTTTAAGGATTCATAATCCTCCTTTTTAAGGCAGGCCGCATAAATGGCCATAATATCATTGAGTTCCACCGGTTTTTCAAAACCAAAGAGGTCCTTAATAGTGCCATATCGTGTTTCCAGATAGTTGAAAACAGGCTCTTCAGAGGTCAGAATATCGGATTTGTATTCCGCTGGTGTAATGGGTCGGTATATCCGGAAAACATTATCGAAAGCTTTGCTTATGCCATAGGCGGCAATGGAGGTGTGATCGGCATTTTCATATTCATCAAAAAAGTAATGCAGGGATTCTTTGGTGATGGATTTGATGCTGGCATTCATTTGAAGTACGCGCTGGCGATCATCTGTCGGGGCTTTTTCCACGATCAGATTGTAAAAAATGGTCTGGTCGAGCTCTGAGAGACGTGCAGGCACCCTACTTTCCATTTCAGTGGCCAAAACAGGCGAAATGCTAATGTACGAATTGAACAATGATCTATCCTTGAACAAATAGTAGTTGCCAAAATTAGCGGTGATATCGTACCCAACAAACATTTTGAATGGAGCCACATTGTAACTGGTCTCTAGGTATGGAATGATTTCAGTGCCCAAAAACTCAAAGAACAGCTTTCCTTTTTCGGATGGTAGGCCCGAAACCTCTTCGAAGGCGCAATCTTCCCAGCGAATGTCATTCTCCAATTGATCCACGCCTACCACAATAGCTTGGGGCATACGATCAAAGCTGCTTTGGAATTTTACGTTGGCCACGACAAGGTCGAACAAATGTTCGGCGTCGAGTACCACGATGAGTGGATACGATTTTTCTTCGTCGTAATCTTCTGGAAAGTAGTAGGAAACATCGCGTCGTTCCTGTAGTTTAAAGGATTCGAATATTTCCTTTTTTACTTGTGCGCCTAGGTTCAAGCAGGTGAAGCCTATCAGTAGCAATAGACATTTTTTCATTGGTTAAGTTTTGGGCGGTCGGGGCTTACCGATTTCTATTCAATAACGGTAATACGATGAAGGATATTGTACCGAAAAGGACGACCATCATGGTTTGTGCAATCCACATGATCCAACCGAAAGCATCACCAGAAACAGAGCTGATGCCATAGATGCCCAATGCGGCACTTACGGCTATGGGGTAAAGGCCAATTCCACCGTTGGTGGTCGACATGGCGAAGGCCCCTGCGACAAAGGCCACCAATAGTTCGCCCATGGAGAGTGGAACGGTTTCTTCAACCGTGTATTTTATCACCCAGAACATACCAAAATAGGCGGTCCAGATAAAAACCGTATGAAGGATGAACGGCCATTTGTTTTTCATTCTGAAGAGGCTGAGCACCCCATCTTGAAGTCCGCCCAAGAAGCCTTTCAACTTTAACGCCAATGGCGATTTTGATTTTCGGATGATGTACGACCCCAGAAAAAGACCGACTATCCCAACAAATAAAATTCCAATGGCCCCGATGAGGTTTACTCCTCGTTGCTCCAGAAATCCTAGAATAAAGTCCGTTTGAAGTACGAGGGTAACCAAAATGATGATCAAAAGCATCAAGAGGTCTATGACCCTTTCCGTGACAATGGTTCCGAAGCCTTTTTCAAAAGGGACCTTTTCGTAGGTGGTGAGTGCGGTGGCCCTTAATATTTCGCCCGAGCGGGGTATACCCAAGTTGGCAAAATAGGAAATCAATACGATGAAGATGGTGTTGATGGTCTTTGGCCGATATCCCATAGGTTCCAAAAGATATTTCCAACGGACCGCTCTGGAAATGTGGCTCAAAATCCCGATGATCACGGAAATACCCACCCAAAATGGGCTGGCATTGGAAATATAGTGGAGGATTTGTTCCCGTTCTTCAGGTGTGGTGGAGTTGTAGGAGTACCAAACCAAGAAGAGCCCAAAAGCGATGGGTACAAAAAGTTTAAGGAATTTTTTTAGGGATTTGCCCAAAATCTATTGGAGTAGATTGGTTTCCTCGTTGGGGAATACCAATGCAGGATTAAATGTCTTTGCCTTTTCGATATCCATCCAGGCATAGGTGATCAAGATCAAAACGTCGCCTACGGCCACTTTTCGGGCAGCGGCACCGTTCAGGGTGAGTTCGCCAGAACCTCTGGGGCCTGGTATGGCGTAAGTTTCCAATCGCTCACCATTGTTGTTGTTCACGATCTGCACTTTTTCTCCCCTAATAATATTGGCGGCATCCATCAGATTTTCGTCTATGGTGATGCTTCCGATATAGTTAAGGTCGGCTCCGGTTACTTTTACTCGGTGAATTTTGGACTTTACGACTTCTACTTGCATGGTGCAAAATTATCAATTCAATCTTAGATTATCAATTAAGCGAACACCGTCGGCATAAACGGCAATGAACGCCCTATATTTTTGGTTGTCTTGAATTTTTAATGCCGGTGTTAAGGTATGCTCGTCGGCAATTTCAAAATATTCAAGCTCAAACAGTGGGTTTCCTTGAAATTCCGAGGTTACCCAATCCTTTATATCCAGTGCACTTTCCGTGCCAAATTTTGTTTTGGCAGTTTGCAGCGTGTTATGGATAAAGCCAGCCTGTTCCCTAGTCGTTTTTGACAGTCTTTCATTACGTGAACTCATGGCCAGGCCATGGGGTTCCCTTTCAATGGGACACCCTATTATGGTATACGGCAAATGCTTGATTTCGGCCATTTTCCGAATGATCTGCAATTGCTGAAAATCCTTTTCGCCAAAGTAGGCCCTGTCCGGGGCCACGGTTCGGAGCAAAAGTTCCACAATGGTGCCAACGCCATCAAAATGCCCGGACCGGAATTCTCCTTCCATTACCTTGTCCAGACCTTCAAATTCATAGGATTCGGATGCGACTTTACCTTCATAGATTTCATCCACAGTAGGTGCGAACACGACAATCTTATCGGATACTTGTCTTAATAAATCGATATCCTTTTCAAAAGTGCGGGGATATTTTTCAAGGTCATCCTTTTTGTCGAACTGTGTGGGATTCACAAATATGCTTACCACGACCAGGTCATTTTCGGAGAGGGCTTTTTTTACCAAAGAGATATGACCGCTGTGCAACGCTCCCATGGTGGGCACAAGACCAATGGTACAGTCTTTTTTCCGCTGTTGCAGCGTAAAGGTGTTGAGGTCTTTTTTTCGGTCGAATATCTTCATATACAGGTACAAAAGGGTGCAAAAATACTATAAATACTATGAATCAGCATAATTTTTGTACTTTTGCAGCTATGTTTTTCGGATAAACAAAAGAAAGTGTTTATGAATGGTAAAAAGGTATTGTTTGTATCTTCTGAATTAGTTCCCTACCTCCCAGAGAATCCTGTTTCCTTAATGTCGTACGAAGCGCCAAGAATGGTGAACAGCAACGGTGGGCAAATACGCATATTTATGCCAAGGTATGGAAACATTAACGAAAGAAGGCATCAATTACACGAGGTCATCCGTTTATCGGGGATGAATTTGGTCATCAACGACATGGATATGCCCTTAATCATCAAGGTAGCCTCCATACCCAAAGAACGAATCCAAGTTTACTTTATAGACAACGACGAATACTTTAAAAGAAAAGCAACATTTGCGGATTCTAGCGGAAAACTGTTCCCGGATAATGATGAGAGAGCCATTTTCTTTGCCAAAGGAGTGGTGGAAACCGTGAAAAAACTGAATTGGTCACCGGATATTATCCATGTACACGGTTGGATGGCATCCATGGTGCCACTTTATTTGAGAAAGTATTATGCAGATGAGCCCCTGTTCTCCGAAAGTAGGATAGTGACATCTGTTTATGGAAAGGATTTTGAAGGTGAACTGGACAGCCAAATGATCGATAAAATCGCCTTTGATGGCATAGCCAAAGAGGATATTGCCGTCCTGTCCAAGCCTGAGTATAATAATTTGTTAAAGGTTGCCGTAGATCATTCCGATGCCGTTATTTTAGCCGCGGAGGATTTGTCCGACGACCTAAAAAGTCATATCGATAATCTTTCCGTTCCGGTACTTCCCTATGTTTCGCTTCAAGAAGCAGAGGAGGCGTACACAAATTTCTATAACACAGAGGTTTTAAAATAGATTGAATGAGATTTTCCCATATTTTCAAAGTTTCAGCACTGGTTGGAACTTTGTTTTTACTACTTGTCTCTTGTGAAGAGGAGTTGGATACCATAGGAGAAGGTGTTATTGGTGGAGAGCCCTTTAGTACTGGTAAAGTGGAGTACGATGTGTTTGCCTTCAACAAGGGGATCACCGCTGTACAGACCAATAAATTGCCGCTGTACCAATTGGGAACTTTTAACGACCCCATTTATGGCAAGCGAAATGCCAGTATCATTTCACAACTTACCCTGCCTACTCCCTCGCCTAGTTTTGGAGATATTTCCCAAGCTAGTGAGGATGGCCCGGACAACGATCAGGAAAACGAAACCGTAAGCGAAGTTTATTTGTATATTCCTTTCCAGCGATCCCCCTCTGGTGATAGGGATGGCGATGGGGTGCCCGATGTATTTGAGCCCGGCGATGCGGCCACCGATCCCAACTCGGATTTGGATGGTGATGGCGTAACCGACAACCAAGAAAGAGCCATTGGTTCCAATCCATTTGATCCAGATGAGGATGGAACAGGCGAAGGGTTTGTAGCCAATACATATCCACAAAGGTTTGATTTGGACAGTATTTATGGAAATCGGGAACAGTCCTTTAATTTAGTGGTGTCCAAATCCAACTATTTTTTGAGGGACTTAGATCCCAATTCTAACTTTCAAGAAGCTCAAGAGTACTACTCCAACCAAGATTTTTCTAGTTTTATTGGTGAAGAATTATTTAATGGTGAGGTTACCATCAGTGACGAAGAACTGCTATTTAGGGACAATGAGGACGACCCTGACACTCCGGATATCGATGAATCCCAAGAAATAACCAATAGGTTGAACCCTGGAATCCGAGTGCCGCTGAATCCAGATTTCTTTCAGCAGAATATTTTGGACAAGGAAGGTCAACCAGAGTTATTGACGCAGTCCAATTTCAGGAACTTTTTGCGAGGCATCCACTTAACGGGTACCGATATGGAAGAACTCATGTTCCTTTTGGACCTAACCCAGGCCAATATCACCATTAGTTATACCTACGATGATTTTGATCCAGAGACAGAGCAAACGGTCACATCGGAAAGAGATTACGTTATCAATCTTTTGTCCGGGACACAAGCTGGAGGAATCAACGGAAATGCGGTAAATGTTTTTGAGGACGAAATGTTGCCTCCCGACGTAGCGGGTGCCCTCGACAGCGACGAAAATGCGTCAAGGATATATGTTAAGGGCGGTGCCACCTTGGCAGAGATACGTCTCTTTGATGAATTGGAGAATGGAGGGTCTGCCATCATCAATGAAATCAAACAGAACAATTGGGTCATCAACGAGGCCAATTTGGTGTTTTATGTGGACCGTGAAACTGTGGGTCCTACCGTAGTGGAGCCACCACGAATTTATTTGTTCAATGCAGAAACCAATCGTCCGCTTTTCGATGCACTTAACGAAGATCCGGCGATCAATACAGGTCCTAATCCATTGCGATACTTTCTTAACCATGGAGGTTTGTTGGAAAAGGAAAACGATAGGGGCGTAAAATATACCGTGCGTATTACGGAGCACATTAACAACATCATTGTACGGGATTCCGCCAATGCCAGATTGGGGCTGACCGCTACGCCCAACATCAACTTAGTTGGACTTCAAGAAGCTGTGGGCAGCGATATGCAAGGGGTGGATTATCCCATCGCCGCATCCATGAGCCCATTGGGTACGGTCCTTTACGGAAGCAATCTAGCTCCAAGTGAGGAGGACATGAAGTTGAAATTGGAAATCTTTTACACAGAAGCAAATTAGAGGTTAGCTTTATCGTGGTTTTTGGACTTTTGTCGTTTTAACGAACCAGAACCAATAATTTTAACGTATACCTATTAATTTTGATGACCAACCCCCAAATGGTTAACAACAAAAAACAATCTTATGTGTGGAATAGTAGGGTACATCGGTCATAGGGAAGCCTACCCGATAATCATAAAAGGTCTGCAAAGACTGGAGTACAGAGGATACGACAGTGCAGGCATCTCTCTTTTTGATGGCAATACCATTCACTTGGCCAAAACCAAGGGCAAAGTAGAAGATTTAAAAAATAAGGCCGAATCGACCATTCCTACCGAGGGAAAATTGGGATTGGGCCACACGCGATGGGCCACGCACGGTGTTCCCAATGATGTGAACTCCCATCCGCATTATTCCAATTCAGGAGACTTGGTAATCATCCACAATGGCATCATCGAAAACTATGAGTCCATCAAACAGGCCTTAACAAAAAGAGGCTATACTTTTGAGTCGGATACTGATACCGAAGTACTGGTCAATCTCATCGAGGAAGTCAAGAAAAAGGAAGGGGTAAAACTCGGAAAGGCGGTGCAGATTGCACTGAACCAAGTGGTAGGTGCTTACGCCATCGCTGTTTTTGACAAGAACAAGCCCGATGAAATAGTAGTGGCCAAACTAGGTAGTCCACTTGCCATTGGAATTGGTGAGAACGAGTACTTTATCGCTTCCGATGCATCCCCTTTCATAGAGTTTACCAATAACGCCGTTTATCTGGAAGATGAGGAAATGGCGATTGTTCGGATAGGAAAGGAAATCAAGCTGCGCAAAATCAAGGACGATGCCATTGCGTATCCCAATATTCTAGAACTACAGCTAAATCTGGAAGAAATAGAAAAAGGGGGGTATGACCATTTCATGCTGAAGGAAATCTACGAGCAGCCCAAAGCGATTTTGGATACCTATCGAGGCCGTTTGTTGGCCGATAAGGGAATCGTTAAAATGTCGGGAATCGACCAAAATCTTGAAAAGTTTTTAAACGCCAACAGAATTATAATTGTGGCCTGTGGAACTTCATGGCATGCGGGTCTGGTGGCCGAGTATATTTTTGAGGATTTGGCGAGGATACCCGTAGAGGTGGAATACGCTTCGGAGTTCAGGTACCGAAATCCGGTAATTACGGAAAAAGATGTTTTGATTGCCATCTCCCAATCCGGTGAAACCGCCGATACCTTGGCGGCCATTAAATTGGCCAAAGAAAAAGGGGCCTTTGTGTTTGGGGTATGTAACGTGGTGGGTTCTTCCATTGCTAGGGAAACCCATGCCGGTGCCTATACACATGCGGGTCCGGAAATCGGGGTGGCATCCACCAAGGCATTTACCACACAAATTACAGTGCTTACCTTGATTGCCCTCAAATTGGCGCAAGAAAAAGGAACACTTTCGCAAAGCAAGTTTCATGAGTATCTAGCAGAACTGGAAGCGGTGCCAACCAAAGTGGAAAAAGCGCTGTTGTCCAACCCATTGGTGGAAGAAATATCCGAGACATACAAAGATTCCACGAACTGTTTGTACTTGGGAAGAGGCTATAATTTTCCAGTGGCATTGGAAGGTGCCTTAAAGTTGAAGGAAATCAGTTACATCCATGCCGAGGGATACCCGGCCGCCGAAATGAAACATGGTCCCATCGCTTTGATCGACGAACAGATGCCCGTTGTGGTGATTGCCACCCGAAAAGGACATTATGAAAAGGTGGTGAGCAACATCCAAGAAATAAAATCCCGAAAGGGACGCATCATTGCCATCGTTACCGAAGGGGACGAAACGGTAAAGCAACTTGCCGACCATGTGATAGAAGTACCGGATACCTCAGAAAGTTTATCACCATTGTTGACGACCATACCGTTGCAACTATTGTCCTACCACATCGCCGTAATGCGAGGCTGCAATGTGGACCAGCCAAGGAATTTGGCGAAGTCCGTGACAGTGGAATAATCCAATATCAACTTAAAACAAAACCAAAAGGCGCTTTAAAAGCGCCTTTTTTGTTGATTGCTTAGATTTGCGGAAGAATTTTTGCCGATAAAGTATTATGCATGCATAATTTTTTTCAAATTTGTATTATTGAAATAAAAAAAAATGTATCTTCCCGTTTGATACTTAACATGCACAAAAACTAAATTAACTCTAATCCATAGCAAATGAAAAGACTTATGTTTGTTTCCCTAATGCTACTGGGTTTGGCAACCACCTATGGCCAAACCACTGTAAGGGGAACGGTAGTTGATGAAAACAATGCCCCCATTCCTGGGGCCAACGTGGTCTTGGTTGGAAAAGCGGAAGGAACCACTACGGACTTTGATGGGAATTTTACCTTTAATACAAGTGAAGTGCCCCCATTTAAACTTCAATTTTCCAGTATTGGTTTCTCGGATTTCACAGCGAATGTCACTTCAAACAACCAAACACTCAATATCACACTTTCCGAAGCAAACACCATGCTGGATGAAATTGTGATATCCGCTTCGAGGACGCCCGAACGTATTTTTGAATCACCCGTATCCGTAGAAAGATTCGGACTCAAGGAAATCAAGAATACTACCGCCGAATCGTTTTATGGTGGACTTCAAAACTTAAAAGGGGTTGATATCAACACCAACAGTTTAACCTTTCAGTCCATAAACACCAGAGGTTTTGCCACCTTTGCAAACAACCGATTTTTGCAATTGGTCGATGGAATGGATAACACCGCTCCAGGTCTGAACTTCGTTTTGGGTAACCTGGTGGGGATGTCCGAATTGGATGTACAAAGTGTGGAAATCCTTCCGGGAGCTTCTTCCGCATTGTACGGTGCAGGTGCCTTTAACGGTATCTTGTTCATGACCAGTAAAAGTCCTTTTGACTTTCAAGGAATCAGTGCTTACGCCAAGGGCGGGGTAACTACCCAAGACGCCGCAGGAAGCAATTTTTACAAGGATTTTGGTATTCGAGCTGCCCATGCTTTTAGCGATAAATTGGCAGTAAAGGCCAACCTTTCTGTATTGACCGGTGAAGATTGGCACGCCAACAGTCGTGTGGACTTGAACAACCCAGGCGCCGATCGTTCCAATCCAGCGTATGATGGATTGAACGTATATGGTGATGAGGTATCCACAGTTCTGAATTTTGACGCTGCTGCAGGATTTCCTTCCGGAACCGTTGGGTCGGCCCTAATTTCCAGAACAGGATATGATGAAGCCGATTTGGCGAACTATAATGCGGAAAGTGTGAAGACGGATTTCGCGGTGCACTACCGTCCGTTTGCCAATGATTTGGAAATCATCTTGAATAGTAGAATTGGTCGTGGTACCACTATCTATCAAGGTGCCAACCGTTACGCAGTGGCCGGATTTACCATGCAGCAACATAAATTGGAAATCAAAAATGATAACTTCTTTATTAGGGGTTATATCGTTTCCGAAAATTCTGGAGATGCTTACGATACCCGTTTTGCGGCGATTAACGTAAATAGGGCCTGGAAGTCGGATACCCAATGGTTTACCGATTATGCCAGAGCTTACATCCCAACTTACCTAGGTGGAATTCAGGGAGCGGGCCTTAGCCCAGATGAGGCATCTGCCCAAGCACATATTGCAGGACGACAAGCTGCCGACCAAGGTAGATTGATTCCGGGAACACCAGCTTTTGAGAGTACATTCAATAGAGTGATCAATGATGGCGACTTGACTACCGGAGCTAAATTTATCGATAGGACCAAATTCCGTCACGTGAACGGAAATTACAATCTGGCACATCTCATTGATGATTGGGCCGATGTTCAAATTGGCGGATCATTTAGAGAGTATGTGTTGAATTCCAATGGTACCATTTTTACCGATATAGATGGACCAATTTCTTATAACGAGTACGGTGCTTATCTTCAGGTGCAAAAGAAATTTTTGGACGACCGTCTGAAGTTTACAGGTTCTGCCCGTTACGATAAAAACGAGTTTTTTGATGGATTTCTGTCACCGAGAGTATCGTTGGCCTATACCTTGGGAGAGGAGCGCAACCATAATATTAGGGTTTCCGTACAGCAAGGTTTCCGGAACCCTACCACACAGGATTTATTCATTGGGTTGAATGCCGGTCGTGCCATTTTGGTAGGTTCTGCGCCGGATAACTTGGATAGGGATGTTCGTACTTTCGACGTTAGTGAAAGCGGACAGGCTTTAATTGGACAGTCTACCGTGGAAATCGTGGGACGTGAAGCATATGAAAACGCTTACTCCACCAGTTCCTTGCAAGCTGGTGCACCTGAAGCGGTAAATACACCTTTGGTTCAACCAGAGGAAATTACAGCCTACGAGTTAGGATATAGAGCCCAAGTAGGTAAGTTTACCATTGATATGAGCGGTTATTACAACAGCTACAGTAATTTCTTGGCCAATACCACCACAGCGGTACCCTTTTATGGTGAAGCAGGGGATGGAGGTCTATCTCTCTTGGCTTTACAGAACGGGGATTTTCAGGTTTACCAAACTTATACCAACTCCGAAGCGGACGTTAATTCCTACGGAGCAACCGTTGGTGTAGATACCAAACTTGGCAATTTTGATTTGGGCGTCAACTACACCTTTGCCGAATTGGACATTGATGAAGGACGGTTCCCAGACTTGAGAACTAACTTCAACACGCCAAGACATAAGGTCAAAGCATCTTTCGGAAACACGGCCCTATTCAAGAATTTCGGGTTTAACGTGAATTATCGTTGGAGTGATACCTATTTCTGGGAAGCCTCTTTTGCAGATGGTACTGTCCCAGCATTCACTGTATTGGATGCACAGATCAACTATGCTGTACCTAGCATCAAGTCTATCTTTAAGCTGGGCGGGTCCAATATTTTGGGAGACGAATATTTTACGGCCGTAGGTACCGGTTTTATCGGTTCCATTTACTATTTGTCATGGACCATAAACCCTTAAACTACAGTTGAAAAGATTGAAAAACGGCGTTGGGTTTTCCAACGCCGTTTTTATTTAAAAAAAAGCTGAAATCGGTTTCTGAATAAAAATGTAAAAGCATATCTTTGCAGCCGAAAAATCAGCGGATATTTTCCGCGTATTCAATTAAAAATAAACATACTAATGTCTAAAGTAACAGGTAAGGTTGCCCAAATTATAGGCCCGGTCATTGATGTTGAGTTTGAATCAGGGGTAGAGATCCCAAGAATTTATGACTCCCTTGAAATTGCAAAAGCTGATGGCTCAAGATTGGTTTTGGAAGTACAATCACACATTGGTGAGAATACCGTAAGAACCATTTCCATGGACTCAACCGACGGATTGAGTAGGGGTGTTGAGGTCGTAGCTACCGGAAACCCAATTCAAATGCCGATTGGCGAAGAGGTGTACGGACGTCTATTCAACGTAATCGGTGATGCAATCGATGGTTTGGAGGAACTGCCTAAAACTGGAGACAACGGACTACCCATTCACAGGGAAGCTCCAAAATTTGAAGATCTTTCCACTTCAACCGAAGTACTTTTTACGGGTATCAAAGTAATCGACCTTATCGAGCCTTACGCAAAAGGTGGTAAAATTGGATTGTTCGGTGGTGCCGGGGTAGGTAAAACGGTATTGATTCAGGAGTTGATCAACAACATTGCAAAAGGTCACGGTGGTTTGTCCGTGTTCGCCGGTGTTGGGGAACGAACCCGTGAAGGAAATGACTTGCTTCGTGAGATGTTGGAGTCCGGTATTATCAAATACGGTGACGATTTCTTGCACTCCATGGAAGAAGGAGGATGGGACTTGTCCAAAGTAGATAAAGCTGCCATGAAACAATCCAAGGCGACCTTCGTGTTCGGTCAGATGAACGAGCCACCAGGAGCACGTGCCCGTGTGGCATTGTCTGGATTGACCATTGCAGAGTACTTCCGTGATGGATCAGGCGAAGGACAAGGAAAAGACGTTCTTTTCTTCGTAGATAACATTTTCCGTTTCACCCAAGCAGGTTCTGAGGTATCCGCACTTTTAGGTCGTATGCCATCTGCGGTAGGTTACCAACCCACATTGGCAACAGAGATGGGTGCCATGCAGGAAAGGATTACATCCACCAAAAGAGGTTCCATTACATCTGTACAGGCGGTTTACGTTCCTGCGGATGACTTGACGGATCCTGCGCCAGCGACCACGTTTGCTCACTTGGATGCAACAACCGTACTATCCCGTAAAATTGCCGAGTTGGGTATTTATCCCGCTGTGGATCCTTTGGATTCAACTTCTAGGATTTTGACCCCTGAGATTTTGGGTAAAGAACATTACGATTGCGCACAGCGTGTAAAAGAGTTGTTGCAACGATATAAAGAGCTTCAGGATATTATTGCCATCTTGGGTATGGAAGAACTTTCTGAAGAAGATAAATTGGCCGTAGGTAGAGCTAGACGTGTACAACGTTTCTTGTCTCAGCCTTTCCACGTAGCAGAGCAGTTTACAGGTATTCCTGGGGTATTGGTTGATATTAAGGAGACCATTAAAGGGTTTAACATGATTATGGACGGTGAACTAGATCACCTTCCAGAATCTGCCTTCAACCTTAAAGGAACCATCGAGGAAGCCATCGAAGCTGGAGAGAAAATGCTTGCCGAGGCATAGCCGAAGTGAGTGCTGAGCGAAGTCGAAGCGGCATTAATTACAATAGATTCCCGTTTGCACGGGAATGACAAAAGAAAATATGTATTTAGAAATAGTATCACCCGAAGCCACTTTATTCTCAGGAGAAGTAACTTCAGTTACCGTTCCGGGAGTAAACGGTGAGTTCCAGATGTTGGAGAATCACGCTCCAGTTGTATCCCTATTGCAAGCTGGAAACGTTAAGGTAAAAGGTAACATCACCATTGATGAAGCTTTTGCCAATAAATTTTCCAAAGGAAGCAATGGAGAGACTGTTCTGGCTATCAGCAGTGGAACCGTAGAGATGAAGGACAATAAAGTCATCGTCCTAGCCGATTAGAATAAATGAATTCATTCATAGAAAAGCCGCTCCATTGGAGCGGCTTTTTTGTTTTTGGTATCCAAGTATTGGTAAAATGACAGATAGAATGAAAATTGCTATTTATCCTTCCCCAAAGAAACTTTATAATCGTCGATATTCCCGTGGATCTTTAAGTTGAGATAGCGAATTTTCTTGGTAGGGTCCACTTCAATAATTTTGTCGTCTGTGGGAATGGAATCCTTGTCCTTTTTATTGCCGAACAACTTATATACTGCTGCCCTTTTCACGGTTTTCCATGGGATTCTTACGTAATATTCGATATTTTGCTCCATATCTTGGATACCGGAAAGCTCCATATGTCCGAGGGTAGATTCAATGGTCATGTCGGGGATGGTCATCTTACCTTTGGTGATGTCCAAACGATTCTGAAGCGTATCGAACCGGACATTTCTCAGGTTTTTATCCCCCATATAGTCGGACAGCATAAGCATGGGTTTGTAATTCACCAACCTCCCATTGAGCACTTGGACATCCATATGTATTTCCGATTCGTCCAGATCGGGAACCAAATCGGGGTAAACCCTGATTTTCCCCTTAATCTGTGATGAAACCTTCCCATGCAAATTTTCTGATACCAGATGGTCCTGTCCAAAGTTTTCAAACTTGAACAACAATTGGTCCAAATCCACATCCTTAAGTGTTAGGTTGGGACTCAGGTAAATTTGCTTTGGGTCGCTACCGTTAAAGTACCCCGACAGATTAAACTGTCCACCAGCAGCCTCCATGCTCAGGGTATCCACATACACATAATGGTCTTGTGTGGTGCGCAAACTGGCGTTGATATTCTTAAAATCGATACGATTGCGGATAAAGTGCCCTACGCGGACATCAAATTGCATATCGGTAAATGGCAATTCATAAATATTGAATGCCGTTGCATGTTTCAATACGGTGCTGGAATCGATTTCCAAGTTGTTTTTTGGTGTCGGGGCTGCGGTATTGAAACTGAAAAGCTGGTCATAATCGATATAGTTGGCATTCAGCGTTAAACTATTATCACGTTTTTTAATGCTCTGGTCCTGCCCTAAATAATAGTTGAGGCTTACGTCAAAAACCGTTCTTCCAATTTGGCCATGTAGATTTTTGATGACCAGATGCTCGTCTTCATAGTGTATCCTGCCATTGAAATCCTGAAATCGCATTGGATGCAGATGCATTTTGGTATCCAATCTATCCACATCCAAGTCAATGGAATGCAATGCCGAATCCTTGTAATGCATACTGGAATTGATGTGCATGGTCAGGTTTTCAAATTCTTCATGCCGATATTCCTCAGGGACATAATTTTCACCCTTGTATGAGAATAAATCTTCTAGTCGTAATAGGTCCGAGGCCAAGGTGATATCGAGGTCTACATCCCCGTTGAGCGTATCCTTCATCCAAAACCGGTAGTCGTGGACCAATCCGTTCAAGTGAAAATCGGAATCATCTATCTCTCCGGTAAAATCCACTATTTTCAGATCTTTGTCATCGATGAGGACGTCCGCATGAAAATCATGCAATCGATGGGGGTAGTGTTTGAGTTCCGCATACAGACTGTCCACGAAGAACTCACCTTTGGGCAAATGCTCGTTTTCCGTAAAGTTTTTAGCGGATGCGACAAGGGAAAAGCCAGCACTTAAGTTGGTAATCTGTTCATTGATGCCCTTGTTTGCTGTCGCAGAGTATCCCGTCAATTCGGCAAGGTCGAGCATTTTCGATTGAAGATCCAGATGCACTTTTACAGGTGTCTCCGTATGGTGTACGATGGATGGCAAGTCAGAAATATAACCGGTCATGGAAAGATCGGAATTGCCCATGGATATATTGAAGGTGTCCAAAGTCGCCTGTTTGCCCTTCATTATAAGATGCACATCGAGTCGGTTGAGGGGAGCTGGCATTTCCGATGAAACCATACTTAGGTTGGTGATCCTAAGTTCGCTAAAATAGGCCTGATTGAGGTCGCTGAGTGCATTTTCTGGATTATCGAGATCGATAATGTCGTGGAAGTTCATTTTTAAGGAAACATCCCCCGCCACATTTTCAATCTCGGTCATATTTAAAAACTTGGTCATGAATGCCAAATTGAAATCTATGTCCAATTGCATATCCACCTCAGGTTGCTCAAAGTTTTCGACCATAATGGAGCCCGAAAAATTTCCCGATTCCAATTTTGCGTTCATATTGGCCAAGGAAAATTTCATGGTTTTTAAACTACGATCTTCCCCGTTGGTGAAATACCCATTAAACCCCATTTGGTTGATGCGCTTTCGCTCCTTGGTGTTTTCGAGAAAGGCTTCGCTGGCACCAAATTCAGCCTCAATAAAAGGCATCTTTCCATCCTTGAGCGACCCTTGTACCACGCCGTTAAAGTAAATGTTCCCTTGGTTTTTGTACCGTTCCAAAACTGGGATAAGGTCATCCGGAGCAAAGGCGATGAACACATCAAAATTGGGTTTGGTTCCCTTGACCTTAAGGTCAATGTTCATGTTGTTTTTGGTTTCCAGCGAACCATCCAATTCAAAGTCACCATGCTCCATGGTAATACTGGACGGCTTTATCTGAAGAACGCCTGTTTCCTCATTGAAATTGATATCGGTATTGAGCTTAAAATCTTTATGATGGATATAGGTCTGGTTTCCGTTGTCGAAGATGTTTAACAGAAACTCGGTCTCCATATGTGCATTGATGAGGCCATCACCCCACTGGAATCCGCCATCGGCCTTATGGATAAAGGTTTCAATATCCATGTTTGTAGCTTCGTCCAACTTGTGGATATCGAGTTTTTCCAGTTTGATTTTTTTCAAGTGTATGTGGAAAGGTTCGGCTTCTTCGGTTTCGCTGGCACTTTGGAGCGCGTTTTGAAGATTGTTGGTGCCATCGCTATGCATCACCAGATGGAAAACTCCCTCTTTAACCCGTAGCGACTGAATGTCGTAGTTTCCTTGTACGATATCCCAAAGATTTAAGCCGACATAGAGATTATCCACCTCTGCAATCAATGGAGCGGACTCGGTTTTGTTCTCGTAAATCTGAAGATGGTACAACTTCATGGAGATGTACGGAAAGTTGCCAAACAAGGACAACTTGGAATCAGCCAAAGCAATACGACCCTCGTGCTGTGCATTGAGCGCGGATATCTGGTCTTGTATGATGTCTTTTTGCGCCTTATGGATATAGAGCAACAAAGCCCCAAAGAACATTGTGGGCAATAGGATGGAGATAATGATCAACCGCAACCAAAACTTTCGCTTTTTTAAAAATATGAATTTCATATCCGCTATACTGTTAATCTAGAACCCATTTTTAATGGGTATGTTTGATATTCAAGCGTTCCGTAAAATAAAGGTTGAGGAATTTTAATCGTTTCAAACCCAGTTTGAAACCACTAGTATAACTCATCATCAAGAGGAATTATTGCAGGCCAAGCTGGCTTTTTGAATGGTTTCTGTAGGTCAGCGTTCCAAGAGTAAGATACGCCATTCACGTTCACCAGTTTGATAAATAGTTAGAGGCTCAAATCCAACCGCTTTATGTGCTTCAAGAGACCTCCTGTTTTTGCCATCCACTTCCGTAATGATCTTGTCAAAGCCTTTCGGCAATTTTTCCTTCATGGTTTGGTACAACTTTCTAAAAACGCCTTGTCTCCGATGACTCTTGGCCACACAAATTTGACCCATCACCATGTAATTGTCCTTAGGTCCAAGAGCTTTTTCGATTTCATGGAACATAGGCCGGAGTACTTCAATGGCATCTGCAAAATTGGGGTGCATGCAAAGTGCGTAGCCTACAACAACCTGTTCATCCACCGCGATAATGTGTCCACACATAGCGTTCATGGCTCTAAGGAGATCTAGATTATGCTCCACCGTCACAAATCCTTCTTTCTCCCTTTCTTCTTGACTGATATTTTTGGGTAAGTTACGTTGCTGAAGGTCTAGAATCTGTTCCAGCTCCCTCACCGTTTCTGCTTGCTTGTAAATGATCATTTACTCCACTTTGAGCCAAGCTTTTCGGTGTTCCAGCACTTGTTTGGATGGTTTTTCATCCTTGTCCTCCATCAAACTAAAGACATAATCTGGACTAGGGGTCAAGACTATTTTGGTGGTCTTTTCTTCTCCAAAACGGGTGAATTTTACCTGCAACGGTTCGCCCATTCCAAATCGTTTCAAGTAGTCATCAAACGATTCATCCTCGGCAAAGGGTTCGTTGTTGATGCTAAGGATGACATCGCCGTTATCCAAGCCAGCCTGGTATGCCGGACTTCCTATTTTTGTATTTCTGAGTATCATATAGCCAGATTTGTCGGGGCTCATCGAAACATAGGCCCCAAAATAGGCCGAGGCTTCAGGCTGTTCCAAAACCACACCCACGGAGGCCATCAAATCCTTGTAATTGGGCATGTCACTTTTGTAAATGTATTTGCTGAAGAAATCATCGCCAAAGGCTTTTCCTGCGTATGTATTCAAAGCATCATGAAGATTTTGGATGGTATAGGGAACTTCGGTTTTGCCGTATTGCTTCCAAACCAATTTCATGTAATCATCCAGGTTCAATCCTTTTTCGCGAAGGGAAAGGTCCAGGGCCAAGCCCAAAACACTGCCGTAGGAGTAGTACGAAATGAACATATTTTCCCGGTTGACCGGGTCCACCGAAGTAGCAGCATCCACAAAAGGGGCCTGAAAACTCATCTCTATGGGATTAAAAAATTGTCGCGCCGGGGAGTTCCAAACATAATTAAAGGTTCCGGCCAATCCTTCTACATAATCTTTAGGTGAGGAAAGTCCTGCTCTGCACAGGATAAGACCGGTGTAATAGCTGGTAAATCCTTCGGCAAACCAAAGTGCACCGCTCATGTTGGCTTCCTCAAAATTGAAGGGCTCCAAGGTCTTTGGGCGGATACGCTCCACGTTCCATGCGTGAAAAAACTCGTGCGAAACCGTCCCAATGTTACGTTCCATGCCTCCGTTGGCCAAGCTACGGATGCTCGTCAAAATAGTAGAGTTTCGATGCTCCATGCCATCGCCCGAAGCATTGGGAATGTAGCAGGCCAAAAAGGTGTAGCTTCCATAATCAAAATCGGGCAGTTCGCCATACACCTCTTTCTCGGCCAGAACGACCTTTTTCACTTTTTCAAAATATTCGTCCGCCTCCGCTTCGGTACCGTTATGGTGCAATGCTAGGTTGATGGTCTTTCCATCTACTTCAAAAGAGCGAAGCATATAATTGCTGATTTCCGTAGGACTGTCCATAAAATAGTGGAGGTTGGGGGCGGAATAGGTGGTGCCAGATACCAAAGGCAACTGGGTGGCCACTTTCCAATCCAAATCCTCGCGGAGGTCGAAGGTTACTTCGATGTTGCGTTCGCTCAGTTTGGGAGCAAACATAAAGGTCGCAGGGATGTTCAAGTGCGCATGGGTTTCATCTACTTGGGAATAGGTGCCATCGCCCCGATTGGCAAACAAAATATAGCTTATGTTGACGGTGCCATCGTGCCCGCTGACCTCCCACGCATAGGGATTGGGACGGGTAATTTTTAAAGCTTTCCCTTTGCTGTCGGTGGCTTTGAAATCATACACATTCTTGGCAAATTCATGGAGCGCATAGCGACCTGGGGAGGTCCTGCTCATCCGAAACTCCACAGTGTCTTCGGTCAAGTTGGGAAAAGTGGCTTGAATGACGGCCTCGTGGTGTACGGCATTTTCAAAGGAAATGTGATAGGTATTGGTCTGGGCATTTATGAATAGCCCAACACATAGAGCGAAAAAAGTAAGGGTAAATCTCATTTTTGGCAAAGGTTTAAGAGCAACCAAGATACGGTTTAATCTGCGTAAGTGCTAGATTTGTGGGAAGGAGAAACTTTTTGGTAGCAATTTGAAAAAATCGACTATTTTAACAAGAAAATGAGCGATTGCCATGTTGTTTGTACGTTTTAGTACGAAGGAAGAAATAACAAAGGGACTGCAATAAGTCAAAAATATACGGAAGCATGAAAACAGAATTTCACACATTGGGTACGTTTGAGTTTCCTGCCGATGCCGTGGTCATTAAGGGAAAACTGGAAGCGGAAGGCATCCCGGTTTTTTTAAGGGACGAGGCCACCATTAATTCCGACCCATTGATCAGTGCGGCCCTTGGTGGGGTCAAGCTCCAAGTCTATTCCACCGATAGGGAACGGGCCAAGGAAATTTTTGACGAAGTGCGCAACTACGCCACGGACGAATTTGGCAATCCCGTGGTATGCCCCAATTGTAAGGCGACCAAATCCGAAATTTATTACTCCCGTAGCAATGTCTTCTATAAATTGTTCCCGTTTTTTGAGCCCAGGAAGTATCAATGTATGAACTGTAACTTTATTACACGCCCAGCAAGTTGAACGTATTGGGGATTGGAATTTCAACAGCGGCAGTTAAAACCGTGATTTCTACTGTTGTTGAGGGAGCTTTATAATCATTCTAATCGCTGGTAAATAAGCCCACGGTCTACGGTAGCCCTTAACTCGTAATGTTGGGCCAAGTAGGCGTCGATATAGGTGTTGTACTGGACTAATTTTTCGTAAAAAATGCGTTTGCCCTTTCTAGCTATTACGATTTTGGGCTGAATGACTTCCATAATGTATTGTAGTTCCTCGAGACCCGATTTACTGGGATTGTTCATGTAGGGAAACAATTCTTCGCGGGCAATATTACTAGGGTGGGTTGCGGCTGAGGTCGGAGGCAATTCATCCAACTGCCAGTATCCAATATGGTACTCCGTAAAGAAAATATTTTCGGTTTCCAGCTTATGGTCCAAAATATACCTTGGCACGTCTATGCCCTCTCCATTGTAAAAGGAGCCCTTTTTCAACTTGTTGGAAATAATGTTTCCATATTCCAAATAGGATTCCATCGGAATCAAAACAAGGAGTACGATAACAATCGGGCTAAACTTTTTTGGAATCGCAGGTAGTTTGCTCACGGCCATGCCCAAGGGAATCAAAATAAATGGATACAGTTGGATGAGATAATGCCCATTCACCTTGCCTGCTTGAACATACGAAAACAATATCCCAACAACTACAATGGTTAACAGTTGTATTCCTTTTGATTTCCAATCCACCCACTTAAAATAGTAAATACCACCCAACAAGAGCGCAATGGTTCCAACGTAAGGCAAGGTTTTCCATGGTGAATGAAATTTCCCCTCTGAATAGGCCAAAGGCGCTTCAAAAATGGATTTCCACCAAACCTCTGAAATCCCTTGAAGGTAATAGGGGAGCAATGTACAAAGAACCGTAAACAAAAAGCCGACTCCCATAAACACCAGATATTTCAAATTGACCCAAAGCCGTTTGGTATGAAATCCCTCCCAGAGGTAAAAAACGCCCAAACTTAAAACGGGATAGGCCATGTTGAGCTTGCTCATTACCGAAAGCCCCAACAGGAGTCCGGCCGTAAAAAACCATTTACTATCCTCTTTGGTGAACAGAATGAAGAGCGCTGCCACAAAAAAGAAAGTACAAATGTGCTCCGACATCACTCCTTGCAAACTGCCGAACAGACTTTGAAAAAAAACACAGAATACCGCCACCCAAAAGGCTATCTTTTTTGAGGTGATTTTTGATGCAATACCGTAGGTGAATAAAGCGGTAAGCGCAACCAACAACGAACCAAAAAAACGAATGGCAAAGAAGCTTTTCCCGAAAATTTTGATGATGATGGCAAAATAGAGAAATGTAATCGGTGGTTTCAGGTCCCACAACTGGGTGTATGGCAAATACCCGTTCACCCAAGATTGTCCCATCAAAATGAATGTGCTCTCGTCCCGGTCCACGTAATCCCTAAAAAAGAATGGGAAACGGATGAAAATTGAGACTATGACCAAAAGAAAGGCGATTGTTTTCCAGTCCAGGTCTTGATACCTTAAGGAACGTAATTTTTTAAGCACGGCGGTATTCAGCTTTTTAGGTCATTCATTATCCTCTTTGCAATATATATAAATTTGAATGTTTAGGGAGATTCCGAAGCAGCAGAAAAATGAGCTTTATATAGGACATCCTTTTGCAAGCCTTCTATAAAACGGGATTATCATGACTTTGTCAGGTTGAGCGCAGTCGAAACCCATTGATTGTCAAAACACTTTAAGTTCTCGACTGCGCTCGAACTCACAAGAAGGTCTTTTTTAGTCACTCCCTTTATTTTACACAGCGATCAACTGAAGGTACGCTTGTTTTAACTTTTCCATTGCGATTTTAAGCTCTTCCTCGTTTAAATGGCCATAACCAAAACGTATGGCGCAGGTATTTTTATCTTGATAGAGGATTGTTTTTGGCAGGAATAAATCCAATTTTTCAGCCTCTTCGGCTAGTTGTACCAGAGATAGGGGATTTTTAAATCGTAGCCATAGGGCAAGTCCTCCAGAGGGTATTTGCCAATCAAGTATATCGTCAAAATGTTCTTTTAAAAACGCGCATAACGCATCTCTACGTTGTTTGTAGGTTACTATATTTTTCTTCGTGAGCCGATATATTTCACCTTCGGATATCAGTTCGGATAGCATTTGTTCCTGTATGAGGTCGCCTTGGGTGTCCAATAATTGCAAGTAATTATGGGCCTCTATAATGACCTGTTCGGGTGCCACGACAAACCCAGTATGAAAACTTGGAAATAATGATTGTCCCAGTTTGCCCAAATAAATCATATTCCCATTGGCATCTGCACTGGCCATGGGCAACATGGGAGAACCCTCAAACTGAAAATCATGGTCAAAATCGTCCTCAATTATAGCAAAACCATGGATTTTCGCCAATTCCAATAATTGTAGTCTTCTTTTGGTGCTTAAGGTGACAGTGGTAGGGTAGTCCCGATTGGAGCAAACATAAATACAGCGAATTTTCCCATGTACACAATGCTTTTTGATATAGCCCACATCCATTCCCTCATCATCTACAGGTACTGTTTTTATTTTTGCCCCTGCTTGTTGAAATATCATGTTGGCCACGTAATTGCTCAGTTGTCCTACCAGTACCAAATCGCCCGGATGTATCAGTACCCGCGAAACTATATACAGACTCATTTCGGTACTCCGGGTATTCAATAAATTGTTTGGTTTGATATGAAAGCCCCGGGTGGCATTTAAGTAATTGCAAAGTTGAGTGCTAAAAACTGAAGGAACCAAGGCGCTTGTTCTATTCCATTTGTTGATCAATGGTTTTCGTTTCATTGCAGCGCTATACCATCTGGAAAATTGGTGCACAGGATGTAATCTTAAATCGGGCTTACCATCATTTATAGAATATTTGGCAGTGGTCTCCTCTTTGGTGGATGCTAGATTAAAGGATTGTTGGAATGGAAATCCCGGACTTTTGGGATACTGGTATGCCTGATTGATGTGCTGTGTATTAGCCTTGATCTTTACCTCGGAACCTTCTGGCACCACCACAAAAGTTCCTTTGTTGGGAATAATGTTTACCCATCCTTGCGAGGCCAATTCATCATAGATGGCCACAGCAGTATTGCGGTGAACGTTCAATAACTCACTTAAAATCCGGGTACCCGGCAATTTGCTGCCTTTTTCCAAATACCCTCTCTGAATGGCGTTCATGATTTGCTGTGCCACTTGCACATACACAGGCTGCACAATAGACTTATCTATGGATACAAGCTGGGTCAACAAATCCAAAACCGGACTATTCATTATTTTAAAAGTGGACTAGTTTAATCGTCCGGAAAGTTAGGACTTTTGCAGTTCTAATGGAAACGACTTAAAAACATACGTTACAAGCTCAAAATAATGAAGAAGTTAATTTTACTTTCTACGATGCTCCTAGTTGGTGCTTTTCAAGTACAAGCCCAGGAAGACGATACTGTCAAGATAGATTCGTTGAGCGAAGTTGTAGTGATTGCCAACCGAATCAACCTTCCATTCAAGGAAAATTCTAGAACCATAAACATTGTAACCTCCGCTCAAATTAAAAACAGTGCAGCGGTTAATGTAGCGGATTTATTGCAACAAGTTGCAGGTGTAGATATTAGAAGGCGCGGTACAGGGGGTAGCCAAGCTGATTTGTACATACGGGGTGGTGGTTTTGACCAAACCTTATTGCTTATAGATGGCGTTAAAATGGACGATCCGCAAACGGGTCACCACACCATGAACGCAGCTTTGCCCTTAGAGGTTATCGAACGGATAGAAATTATAAAAGGTCCAGCAGCTCGGGTTTTTGGACAAAACGCCTTTACGGGCGCCATCAATATCATAACAAAGAAGAGTTTGAACAATTCGGTTTCCTTAAATGTGGAAGCGGGTTCTTTTGGCCAATTAAATGGTAGCGTAACTGCGGGGGTGGATAAGGAAAACTCTTCGCATATCATACATGTGGGAAGGGTAACCTCCGAAGGATATAGAAATAACTCGGATTACGATAATGCCAATTACTTTTTAAAAAGCACTTTTAATAAAAATGCCCAGCCCATTATATTGACAGCTTCTTTTTTGGAGCGTAATTTTGGGGCTGAGAACTTTTACACCACCAATCCTACATTTAACGAGTACGAGGAAACCCAAAACAGTCTTTTGGCGGTATCTACTACCTTCAAGAAAAATAACCTAAAAATACAGCCAAGACTCTATTGGAAACGTAACCAAGACTTGTTTCTCTTGAGACGAAATGACCCCAGTTTTTTCAGAAACATGCATATTTCCAATAAGATTGGTGTGGAAACCAATGCTTCCTATGCCTCTGAATTGGGAATTACTGGTTTTGGGGTGGAATTTTCTAAAATCTATTTAAGAAGTAATAACCTTGGCAATCGAAATCGTTTCATGTCGAATGTGTTTTTGGAGCATCGCTTTAGTATAGCGGATAACAAGTTGGATATTACTCCGGGTGTGGCGCTAACTTACTTTTCCGATTTTAAATTCCGTGCCTTTCCTGGTTTGGATATAGGGTATAGCCTTACCAATAATTTTAAGATATATGGGAATATTGGTTATACCTATCGCATACCCACTTATACCGATTTGTTTTACAATGACCCTGTTTCCAGTGGTAACGAAAATTTGGAACCCGAAGAAGCGTTTGCACAGGAATTTGGTCTAAAGTATACTACGCCTAAAGTTAATGCCAGTATCGCTGTTTTCAATAGAGACGCGGATAATCTTATAGATTATATCAGAAACGATGTTTCTGAGGATGTATTTGTGGCAACCAATATAACAGAGGTAAATACCAAAGGTTTGGAATTGGACGCTGCCTATAATTTTTTGTTCAAGAATTTTACGCAAACCTTAAGTGTGGGCTATGCATTTTTAGATGACAATATTTTAGATCAAAATGAGGAACTATCTCGTTACTCTTTAAATACGCTAAAGCATCAATATACCACTCGCTTGAGTACCCAATTGTTTAAAAATGTGCGCCAGAATATCATCTATAAGTATGCAGAACGTACTACAGGGCAAACCTATAATGTTTGGGACGCTTCGTTGGGAATCAAAGTAAAGCAGGCAGAGTTTACCATTACCGCAAGCAATATTTTCGATGCGGATTACATAGAAGCAGGATTTGTTCCAATGCCGCCAAGTAATGTATTATTTGGTTTGCGCTATAGTTTTAAATAGCACTAATCGAAGTATCCCAGTATAAGTCAGGCCAGTCTCAAAAGGATGGGTTTTCGTAACCATTTCAAAACGTTTTCGTAATTTAGCTTTTGCTAATTCCTTGAAATTTTGAAGCTGAATCTTGAACAGATACCTCGGGAGAAGACCCTTTCCAAGGAAGCGTTTCTCCAAAAATATTTCAAGCCCCAAAAACCGGTGGTCATCGAACGGTTTATTGAGGATTGGCCAGCGTATTCCAAATGGAGTTTGGACTACATGAAAGAAATTGCGGGTCACAAGGAAGTTCCTTTGTACGATGACCGCCCTGTGAAGCACGACGAAGGCTTTAACGAACCACATGCCAAAATGAAAATGGCGGATTATGTGGATCTTCTAAAAACTGGCCCTACCAAATACCGGATATTTCTCTGGAATATTTTAAAGGAAGTCCCCGAATTGCAAAAGGATTTTTCCTATCCCGATTTTGGACTTCGCCTGATGAAAGGACTGCCCATGCTCTTTTTTGGAGGTGAGGATTCCTACACCTTCATGCACTACGACATTGACTTGGCCAATATTTTTCACTTTCATTTTGAAGGGAAGAAAGAGTGCATCCTTTTTTCTCAGGAAGAAACCAAGTTTTTGTACAAGGTGCCCCACTCCTTGATCACGAGGGAGGATATCGACTTTGCCAATCCCGATTTGGAACAATGGCCAGCGTTACAACATGCCAAGGGACATGTAACCCGTTTGGAACACGGAAATGTGTTGTACATCCCTGAAGGGTACTGGCATTATATGAAATACGTGACTCCTGGATTTTCGATGAGCCTCAGGGCCATCGCCAGAAAACCCAAAAATCTGGGCAGGGCAATCTATAACATCTTCGTGATGCGTCATTTTGATAATTTGATGCGCAAAATCAAAGGGCAGGAATGGATTGATTGGAAGAATGAAAAGGCTGTGGAGCGGACCCAAAAACTACTGCTGCAGAACTGAATCTATTTCACGAGTTCGTTCGCTTTTTCGTAGACCAAGTGACTTTCCCAACCCCGATAGAGTAGATAATTGGCCAATTTTTTCTTTTTTTTGAACGGATTGGTCTCCTTGATTTGACCCAACCTTTTTTTTGCCAATTCATCAAACGTTTTTAGGTAATCTTCGTTCTGGATTTCTGCTAGGGCACTTTTGATGTTGTATGCAGAAATGTCCCTGAACTTAAGTTCCCGAACAATCCTGTTCGTACCCCATTTTTTGATTTGGAATTTACCTCGGGCAAAAGCTTTGGCAAAGCGTTCCTCGTTCAGGTAATTTTCTTGGATAAGATGTCCCACAATTTGGTCGATGGCCTCAGGAATCATGTTCATGGACTTCAATTTGTCCATAACCTCTTTGTGACAACGTTCTTGGTAGGCGCAATAATGCTCCATTTTAGCCGTAGCTTCCTGAACCGAATAATATTTTTTGGGGGATTCGTACGTGGCCATCTTATTAGTTTTTTATGATTGCCACAGAGGATTCGGTAAACGTAAATACGGTTTTACCGTTTTTGGTTTCAGTTTGAGGGTTGCCTTCCTGCACGGTGTAGCCATTATCTGGTAAAACAACTTCAATTTTCCAATCGGGCTGTGTTTGTGTGATTTTGATTTGATGCCCATTTTCCGATGTGCTATGCCAAACCGAAATAAGGTTGTTCCCAATCTTGACATTTTCGAGAGAGGCGTTGTCCCACCCACTCGGCATTTGCGGCTCTATAATGATTGTTTTTTGGTGCGCCATGGGCTTGATACCAAAAAATTGGTTCACAATGGGAACCGCAAAGGCATAGATGTTCCATGCCTGGGTCATCATCCCATAATCTGGTGAAACCTCGTAAATACTGCCGGGAAGCGCATAGCTAAAGGAACGTGACATCCGCTTTAAATAGTCCAAGGCTTGGTCCGGTCTGCCATAATTGTTCTCAGCTACGGCTTGTACGCCGGTGGGCAAGGTCATTACGGCTCCCGTATACGAAAACACCTTGCTGCCTTGGAACGAGCCTTCGTCCTCCCCAGCGGTCTCATCACGGTCGATTCCCGTTACGAACACACCAAAGGGATTCGTAAATTTTTTGGCGTTGTCCAAAGCTGTAATCGCCTTGGTACTGTCTGCAATTCCCATCTCCATGGGTGTATTCACCACCCAATTGTGATACAGCACAAATGGCCTTGCCTTGTTGGATGGGTTTTTCAAAATTTCTTGCCTAGTTGCCTTAAGCTCCTCTACGGCCCATGGTTTGTTCAAGGTGTCCGCTCGGACCAAGGCATCCTCTATCAATCGAAGTGCCTGTGCATCTGTCCCTATAAAATCAGCATAGGACCCAAAGGTTTCCGACCAGAATTCGGTGTTGATTTTTTCCTTTAATTCATCCGCCACTTCTTGATATTCCTTGGCTAGTTCAGCTTGGTCAAGTTCCAAGGCCATAAGGGCGGCATCGGAAAAAGTACGTTGGGTATACGAGGCTACATCGATCATTTCGCTGTCCAGACCATGAATTTCCATCATGCCAAAGCCGTCCGGAAACAAGTTGTTGTCTGCATCATTGGCTTCCAAAAGCCATTTTAGTCCTTTTTGTATGGTTGGAAAGTAATTCGCCAGAAAAGTTCTATCGCCGTTCCATTTGTAAATCTCCCATATCAAGGAGGCAAACTGAGGGGTTTCGTTGATGTTGCCTTCATTGAAGACGACGCCATTGGTAGACATCTCATGTAAAATCCGACCATTGCCGTTTACCGCCATGGAAACGCTATCCAAAAGTTGGATGGTCTGTTCCACAATATCATCTTGGCCTACGGCCATGTAACCTTTTAGGGCATATTCACTGTCCACCCCAAACCACCAAGGGTAGTCTGCAATCCCGGCACCAATGCCCGTGCCTATCTCGGGAACGGTGCGCACCAGCCAATCGCAGTTGTACTTCAGCCATTCAAAGGTCTCTTGCAATTGTTTGTCGGGAATGGTCAGTTTGGACTGTTGGGCCAATTGTTCATAGCGAAGTTTTTTCTCCGCTGCCATGTCGTGATGGTTGGTCAAAATATCAAGGTAAGTACTAATGGCCTCTTCTTTCGAATGATAAGATCCAGCAATGGAAAAATTTAGGGTCGTTTGCGATTTGGCAGGAATAGTCACCGCATAGGTAAGTGAGTGGGATGCTCCATTGGGTTTAAGGGAATCGGAAAGGTTTTCAGAAGTAAGGGGGCTTTGATCAGATCCAAACACAGTGTACCAAGGGTTGATACTGTCTTTTACCACCCAATGCGATTCTTCAAAAGAGCCCGAATCTTTGGAATCGATCATGTTGGAACGTTCACCCAACCAGGTAGGCCTCAAGTTGGAGTGCCCTACCAAGTTGAACTCCCCCTCAAAGTTGTCTTCTCCATTATTTTTGAGGATATACTGAACGAATATGCCCTGTTTTCCATCGGGTACAAATTGAACTCGTTCAATAAGCAGTCCTTCATTTTCAAAAGTATAGGTATGTTTATTGGCGTAGGGATAGTTGGTAAAGGTTGATGCATTTTCAAGAGGAAGCACTCCTTGCTCAGTGATCAATTGTGCCTCAAAACCGTCCATCAGTTTTATGGGATGGTTCCAAATACCTCCCATCTCTCCCTTGATATGCCAGCCCAAAGGAGGGAAACTACCGTCTTGGTGGCCCACCATGTACACCCTGTCTCCCGCGGCAACAAAAGGGGATTCCAAATAATCTTCTTTACCTGATATGTTCGGGGAGTCTTGTAAAATATCGGTCAGTGGCTGTTGGGTTTGGGGAGCACACGCCAAAACAAATAGGCCTATCAATACGAAGAGTGTTTTTTTCATGGTAGGGATGTTGAGTATCAAAAATAGGATTTTGCCAGTAACTGGTAAAAACAAAAAAAGCGACCCGGTTTGGGGTCGCTTTTTTGTTATGGTCTTATGGTTTTACCGTCCTTGTCCTTAAAACGGTACTCTAGGTATGTATAGGCATCCCTAGGTTGGATTTTAATCCACTTCTTGTACATTTTAAACCATTTGGAACGAATGGATGGGAATCCTTTGGTTAGGTATGCCGCAATAAAAGGATGTATGTTCAATACAATTCCGTTGATTTTGCGGTCCGGTTTAAGGATTCGCTCCAAATCTGCTTGGATCTTATCGATCAAAACAATGGGAGCTTCCACTTCGGCACCCGATACGTTCGGGTTTTCCTCACTGGTTTTGATGTTCATTTCGGGACGGACCCTTTGCCTCGTAATTTGGACAAGTCCGAATTTACTGGGGGGCAAAATTTTATGTTTGGCCCTGTCGTCCTTCATTTCGTTCCTTAGGTGGTCGAACAATTTGCGTCGATGGTCACCTTTGGTCATATCTATAAAATCTACCACAATGATTCCTCCCATATCGCGCAAGCGCAATTGTCGTGCAATTTCGGTTGCTGCCAATAGGTTGACTTCGAGTGCGGTATCTTCTTGGTTTTTGGCCTTGTTGGAGCGGTTACCGCTGTTCACGTCGATAACGTGCAGTGCTTCGGTATGCTCGATAACAAGATAAGCCCCTCGGCTCATGGATGCTGTTCGGCCAAACGAGGTCTTGATTTGACGCTCTATCCCGAATTTCTCAAAAATCGGGGCCGAACCGGTGTACTGCTTTACAATGGATTCTTTCTCTGGTGCAATCTCGTGCACATAATCCTTGATTTGGTTGTAAAGCGTTTCTTCATCAACATAAATTCCGGTAAAGGAATCGTTGAATACATCCCGAAGGATGGATGATGCCCTGTTCAGTTCCACCAATACTTTGGATGGATGGGGCGCTTTGTACAATTTCTTGCACATGTTTGTCCATTTGGAAAACAAGTTCTGTAGATCCTTATCCAGTTCAGCAACCTTTTTGCCTTCTGCAACGGTACGGATAATAACTCCAAATCCTTTGGGCTTAATACTCTTTACAAGACGTATAAGCCTGTCCTTTTCTTCTTTGCTCGCTATTTTTTGGGATACCGAGACACGGTCGGAAAAAGGCACCATGACCAAGTAACGACCGGCTATGGAAAGCTCGGAACTGATTCGTGGTCCTTTGGTGGAGATGGGTTCTTTTACAATTTGTACCAATAGTGACTGATTGGCTTTCAACACATCGTTGATGCTGCCATTCTTGTCAATGTCTTTTTCAAATGGAAAATCTTTTAGGGAGTACTCGCGGAGTTTTCCCGTTCTAATTTTTTTGATGAATTTCAACATGGAAGACAGTTGCGGGCCCAGGTCGTGATAGTGCAGGAACGCATCTTTTTCATAACCTACATTGACAAATGCTGCATTTAGGCCTGTAACGGGTTTTCTGATCTTGGCTAGGAAGATATCCCCTACGGAAAAGTTGTTATTGTCTTCTTCTTTGTGTAATTCTACTAATTTTCCATCCTTTAGTAAGGCAAAATCGACTGCTTCAGGAGTAGATCTTACGATTAATTCTCTATTCACCTGAATCGATTTTTATCTGTCCCACGATTAATATTGGGACAAATGATTAAACAATATATGGAATCGGTCATTTTTCGAACCGATTGAAATTCGTTGCTTGAATCTCTATGTCAAAGAACGTAATAGGGTAAAACGAAAAAGTAGTTGAAACAACTACTTTTTCTTGTGTCGGTTAGCTCTTCTGCGCTTCTTACGCTTGTGCGTCGCTACCTTATGTCTTTTTCTTTTCTTTCCACTTGGCATATGCTCTTGCTTTAGTGTTGTTAATTATATTATTTTACTTGTACGTTGGTCTTAACGCCCTCCACAAATACTTTGGCCGGCTTGAATGCAGGTATATTGTGCGCAGGAATTTTGATGGTAGTGTTCTTAGAGATATTTCTACCTGTTTTTTCCGCTCTGGTCTTGATGATAAAACTACCAAAACCTCTTAAATAAACATTATCGCCATTTTCCAATGATGATTTTACCTCCTCCATAAAGGATTCTACAGTCGCTTGCACATCTCCTTTTTCGATACCTAGTTTCTCCGAGATCCTAGTTACAATATCCGCTTTCGTCATTTCGTCTTATTAATTTTCTATTTTTTTTTCGGCTTGCAAATATAAACATTATAATTAATCTTTCCCTTTAACCCTTTAATTTTAAGTATATAAACTGATACATTTGGGCTTTATTACTTTCAGCCATGAGTTTTGCCCCGAAAATCCTGAATTGGTACCATGAACATCAACGCGATCTTCCATGGAGACAAACCCGTGACCCTTACCGGGTTTGGCTATCGGAAATTATACTTCAGCAAACCCGAGTGGCCCAAGGGATGCCCTATTATTTGAGTTTTGTGGAAACATTTCCCACAGTCTACGATTTGGCGGAGGCACCAGAGGAACAGGTGCTGAAGTTGTGGCAGGGACTGGGATATTATTCCCGGGCGCGTAATCTCCATACCACTGCCAAAATGGTTGTTACCGAATTTGATGGTCAGTTTCCACATACCTATGAAGAACTTAAGACACTAAAAGGAGTAGGCGACTATACGGCAAGTGCCATAGCCTCTTTTTGTTTTGATGTGCCCGAACCTGTTGTGGATGGAAATGTGTACCGGGTACTTTCCAGATATTTTGGGGTGGATATACCTATTAATAGTACCGAAGGCATTACCTATTTTAAGGAGTTGGCCAGGGAGGTGATGGATGCCGAGAATATTCGAGACTACAATCAGGGCATCATGGAGTTTGGTGCCATACAATGTGCTCCCAAAAAACCTTACTGCCTGCTTTGTCCGTTGCAGGAAAGTTGTGTGGCCCTTAAGGAGAACAAGGTGGACATACTGCCCATAAAACTGAACAAGACCAAGGTGCGGAACCGGTACTTTAATTATTTGGTATGGTTGGATGGAAATGGGAATACCGTTTTGGAGCAACGCAAGGGCAAGGGTATATGGCAAAACCTGTATCAATTTCCACTCCTAGAAACCGATGGTCCTTTGGAGGATGGAGAAATTGAAGAAAAAATGAAAGTGAACCATACCCCGTTAGAAATTGAGACACTGTCCTTATATAATAATGAACCCATCATTCACAAACTTTCACATCAACATTTGCATACACAGTTTTGGATCCTAAAAACTTCCCATATATTAGAGGAAGGAATACCGTGGAAAAAAATCGATGATTTTCCCGTACCGGTTTTGATAGCTGATTTTATCAAGACATTTAAAATTTAGTACTTTTGACAAATTAAAGAGATATGAGCGGAACATTGAACAAAGTAATGCTGATTGGGCATTTGGGAGACGAAGTGAAAATGCACTATTTTGAAGGAGGAAACTGTATTGGCAGATTCCCTTTGGCCACCAACGAAACCTATACCAATAGGCAAACTGGGGAAAGGGTCACCAATACGGATTGGCATAACATTGTGGTCCGCAATAAGGCCGCCGAGATCTGTGAAAAATACCTCAGTAAAGGGGACAAAGTCTATGTGGAGGGGCGTTTAAAAAACAGGCAATGGCAAGGAGAGGACGGCAATATGCGGTACACTACCGAAGTGCATGTGCAGGATTTTACCTTTTTGACCACTAAAAAGGAGAGTATGGCCAATGCACAGTCATCCGGTTCGTCGCCTTCCAATTACCAAGAACCTGCGGGTGGCCAAAGTTCGGCCGCACCCATGGAAGATACCGAAGAGGATGATGACCTACCATTCTAAATACAAAGTTTAAAGCAATACTACATTGGATCCCGAGCCCCATAGTTTGGCATTTTACCTTTCCACTTTTAGTGGAGTCTTTACCATTAAAATAGTTGTGCTAGTGCTGTTGTTGGCCTGTTCAGCCCTTATTTCGGCAGCGGAAGTGGCCCTTTTTGGCCTATCTCAGACCGATGTGAACGAAATGCAGGAAAGCAATTCGTCCCGAAGCAAATTGATCGTGGAGCTTCTGGCAAAGCCCAAAAAGTTACTGGCCACCATTCTGATTACCAATAATGCCATCAATATTGGGATAGTGCTGCTTTTTAGCTCCATCGGCAATACCATTTTTGCAGAAATCGATGGCACCCTCCGCTTTTTGTTGGAAGTAGTAGTGGCCACCTTTTTAATATTGATGTTTGGTGAAATTTTGCCAAAAATCTATGCGAACCGCAATAGGGTGCAGTTTTCCCAGTTCATCGCCGTGCCGCTAAACGTGCTCAATTATATCTTTACTCCCTTGAGCTCACCCATGCGATCGGTGACCCTTTTTATGGAAGACAAATTGGGCAAGAAAAAATCTAACCTGAGCATCAACCATCTATCCCAAGCGCTCGAACTGGCCTCCGAAGGGGACACTACCAAAGAGGAACAGAAGATTCTTGAGGGTATTGTGACCTTTGGGAATACCGATACCAAGCAGGTAATGTGCCCACGTATCGATATTTTTGCGCTCAACGAAAAAATGAAGTTTCCAGAAGTGTTGGAAGAAATAAAAGAAAATGGCTATTCCCGAATCCCAGTTTTTTCCGAAAATATGGACAACGTGCTTGGGGTGCTGTACGTCAAAGATCTGTTGCCCTACATAGAAAGAAAGAATTTTAATTGGATGTCGTTGATACGCGAGCCCTATTTTGTGCCCGAAAACAAGAAACTGGACGACCTGCTTTTGGAATTTCAGGATAAGAAGAACCACTTGGCCGTTGTGGTGGATGAATACGGGGGAACATCGGGAATCGTAACCCTGGAAGATATCATCGAAGAAATCGTGGGAGATATCAGCGATGAGTTTGATGATGAAGATTTGGTCTTTTCCAAATTGGATGATTACAATTTTGTGTTCGATGGCAAAACGGCCCTCAAGGATTTCTACCGCGTGGCCAAAATAGAGGAGGAGAACGAATTTGAAAGTCAAAAAGGGGAATCCGAGACCATTGCCGGATTCGTGCTGGAAATTTCGGGAAGCTTCCCTAAAATCGGGGAAAAAGTACCTTTCAAGGACTATCTGTTTGTGGTGGAAAGCATGGATAAAAAACGATTAAAACGTATTAAAGTAACTTTACCACATGAAGCATAAGATGTTCCTATTTTTGGCGCTCGCCGTATTCTCGATTGGTTGTAAGGAGGAGGTACTGCCCAAACCGAAAGCCATGCTCCGATTGGAGTATCCGACGGCCGACTACCAAACCGCTGATGCTGATTGTGTGTACACCTTCGACCAGAACAGCCTGTCCAATATCAAGGAAAACAAGGATTGTTCCCTTGTACTGGACTATCCCATGATGAAAGGGTCCATTTACCTTACCTATAAGCCCGTTCAAGGAAATTTGGACACCTTACTGGTAGATGCCCAAAAATTGTCGTACGAACACGTGGTGAAGGCTGATAATATTGTGGAACAACCCTTTATCAACCAAGAAGATGGAGTGTATGGCATGTTCTACGAAGTGAGTGGCAACGCCGCTTCCCAATCACAATTTTATGTGACCGACAGTACCGATCATTTTGTGACGGGCTCGCTGTATTTTTACGCCAAACCGAACTACGACTCCATACTGCCAGCGGCCATGTACCTCCAAAACGATATCCGGAGGATTATGGAAAGCCTGCGATGGAAGGAATAATTATTGCACCGTGTCCTTGGCCAACAGGGCCTGGGCACGTTCAATACTACCGTTGATTTTTTCCTTTACCACCTTCACTTTTTCCTCTTCCTCGTCCAGTAGTTGTTGCTTTTCTTCGGAAAGTTCTTTGCCGTTCATGATTTCGTCGTGGTTGAACCGATCACCAAACTCCTTCATCCAATCCATCATGGCAGTATTGGCGTCTTGAAGGTCCTTCATAGCTTCTTCGTACTGTTGGCCAACTTCTGTGGAATCTACCTTAGGTCGGAGCTCACCGACCAATTTACCAATGGTGCTCATTTTGGGCATCACCTCGTCGTGGATGGCCATCACCTTTTCCATTTGTGTAGGGCCCTCGGGGGCCTTTTTCTCCTCTTTGCAGGAGGTGCTTACCAATAGACAGGCCAAAGCCAAATAGGAAACAAATTTTTTCATGATCTCGAATTTGAACACAAAAATAAACAGTAAAAATTAGCGTGTAATTAATGAAGCTTTTAGAAGTGTTAAGAAAAGATACTTTTTATCTTATAATGAATGACCCATCATAAAAAAGGCGCTCCAGTGGAGCGCTTTTTTTTGTAAGGGACTGTTTTTTATTTAAAATCCGAGGCATCTACTCCCTCATTTACTTTGATTTCCTTCACAAGGAACTCAAAGTTTTGGGGGCCCATGCTTTGCATCAACTTAAACGGGAACTTGATACCGGAAACTTCTTGGTAATCACCATAGCCTAGAGTGCTGGTCATTTGTTGGCCTTGCATCTCTTGGGTGTTGATTTCTTGAACTTTAAGCCCGGTCTCTACGTCATAAAAGGCCGTTTTGTTGTCACTGATCTTTAATTTGTATGCTTTTTTATCGCCCACGGGCTCTATCCCTTCCAAGGAAACATCACCTGCGGCCAAATAGTTCAGTTCGGGGAATGCGGCTGATTCTTCCTTGATCTTGGAAATCTCTTCTGGGGAAAGGTCCTTGCGTTGGCCCTGCACTACCATATAACCACTATCGCCATCCAACACCTGTTTTTGCATGGAATTTCCCTGCACTTTCACATTTTGCATGAATTGGTCCTGAGCTGTTTTCTTCATCTCCAGTTCCAGTTTCATGCCCTGCATCTCTGCTTCGGCCACCATGGAATACGATTCTACCCCTTCAAGCTTGGCTTTGCCTCCAATCGCTTGGATGTAGTTTTCGAGTACTGTTTTCGCATCCATTCCTTCAGGAACTGCAGCATTGTAATCGGGCTTTTCTGTCTTGTTTGCATATTTATCAAAATACAACACGGGAACGTCTTTGCCCTTAAAGGTCACTTTTTCCAAATTTTCCAATACATCGCTTCCTTTTCCAGTGACCACCACTCTAGCATTTGTAGTGGAGAAATGCTTTTGGGCAGCTTGGAGCACATCCTCTTTGGTAATAGCGTCCAATCGCTCCAAATAGGTCTCGTAAAAATCCTTTGGAAGGTCCTCTGTTTCGATGTTCAGGGCATATTCCGCCACGGTTTCGGGCTTTTCAAGTGCCATAACGAAGCTTCCGGCGTATTTTGCCTTGGCATTGGCCAGCTCTTCATCGGATACGGGTTCGGTAGTAATTTTGTCGATTTCCTTTAAAATTTCAACTACGGAACTGTCGGTTACCGCATTCCTTACCTGTGCATAGGCATTAAATCGCATAGGGCTGTATTTGTTCGCCCTGATGCCAGAGTAGGAACCGTATGTGTATCCTTTGTCCTCACGTAGGTTTTTGAACAATCGGGCTTGTCCGCCACCGCCCAAGATTCGGTTGGCCAACAAGGCATCCAGATAATCTTCGTCCTTCATTTTCAGATCGGTGATGTTCTGCACGGCCACTTCGGACTGTACGGCATTGGGCATATCCACAAAGTTGATCTGCGTGTACTGCACATCTTTGGGGTCGGAATAGGTGAAAGAAGGCGGAGCCGCTTTCGACCAAGGAGTGAACGCCTTGGTCACCAATTCTTTTACGTTTTCGAATTCCACATCCCCGATGACCACCAAATAGGCATTGGCGGGCACAAAATAGGAACGATAAAATTGCTCAACATCCGCTAGGGTAACATTGTTCACCGTTTCCTCTGTCATAAATTCACCAAAAGGATGATTTTTTCCGTAGGCAAGGGCCAATTGTACTCGGTCTGCCACCGCGGAAACGTCTTTTTCTTCGGATTTGATCGCTGTGATGATCTTTTCTTTTTCCTTATCAAACTCTTCGGGAAGAAAGTTCGGGTTAAGGGCAGCATCTGCCATCAGTTCCAAAATTCTTGGAAAGTATTTGGACAAGGAGCTGGCAAAGGCACTTTGATCACCGATAAAAACTGTTGCGCCCAAAAAATCCACTTCTTCGTAGAATTCATCTTTTGGGATGTTTTTGGATCCTTTTCCCATCATGCTCGCCGTGAGTGCGGAAAGACCTGCTTTGTCCCCTTCCATAATGGGAGGGTTGTCAATCGAGAGCTGTACCCGCACCCTTGGCAATTTATGGTTTTCCACCACCAGTACTTTCAGGCCGTTCTTCAATTCAAAACGGGCAGGATCTTTCAGGTTGATTTTGGGAGCTGGCCCTGGTTTGGGCTGTGTGCTTCGGTCTATTTGTGCGTACGATGCTGTCATGAAAAGCGACAGCACGGTCAAAACTAAATACTTTTTCATCTTAATTAGCGTCTTTTTGTTCTGGTAGGTATTCCAACTCCAAGCGTTGGTTCACCTTCAAATATTTTTTGGCCACTTCCATGATTTCCTCTCGGGTAATGGAGCGGTAAATGTCGATTTCCGTGTTGATGAGGTTGGTGTCGTCCTTGAGCATATAGTTTTCGGCCAAGGAATTGGCAATGCCCTCAACACTGCTGTTGGCATTTACAAATTGGTTTTCGAACTTGTTCTGGAGTTTTTGGTAATCCTTTTCAGAAATGAGCTCCATCTGAAGCTTTAGGATTTCCTCATCGATTTCCTTTTTGATGTCCTGGATGGAATTGTCGCCCACAGGAAGTCCTCCAACAATGTAAGAGCTGTAATCTTCCGCATCCACAGGTACCGATAGTATTTGTAATGCCATTTTTTTCTCGTCCACCAGTTTCTTGTAGAGTTTGGAGCTTTCCCCGTCACTCAAATAGGTAGAGATCATGTTGATCACATAGGCATCGCGTTGGCCTTGCCCAGGAGTCCGGTAAGCCAATAAGATGGCTGGGATTTGGATATTGGGGTCGTAATACTTGGCAAATTTTGTGGTGGTGATGGGCTCTTCCTTTACGTTGGGTCGCTGAATTTCGGCGCCTCTAGGGATAGGACCAAAGTAATCTTGAATCATTTCTTTGGTCTTTTCGGTATCAAAATCACCAGCTACCACCAAAACGGCATTGTTGGGCACGTAATAGGTTTTGTTGAATTTCTTAAAATCATCCAAAGTGGCGCTGGCCAAATGGTCCAACGACCCAATAACGCCCCAACGGTACGGATGTTCGGTGTAGAGATTTTTCAGGATTTGCTCAAAAAAGGCACCGTAAGGAGCATTGTCCGTTCTAAGCCTTCTTTCTTCCTGTACCACTTCTTTTTGGGTGTCGACCCCCACTTGACCTATAATGGGATGCAGCAATCGCTCCGATTCCAGCCAAAGGCCTACCTCCAAACTGTTGGAAGGGAACACCTCATAATAATAGGTGCGGTCCAAAAAGGTATTGGCGTTGTGCCTGCCCCCGTTGGAAGCTACGATTTGGTCCCATTCACCACGTTCGATGTTTTTGGTGCCCTCGAACAATAAATGTTCAAAAAAGTGGGCAAAACCTGTTTTGTTGGGATCCTCGTCCTTGGATCCCACATGGTACATTACCGATGTGGTCACTACTGGGGCGCCATTGTCCTGATGTAGGATAACGTGAAGCCCATTGTCCAGGTCATACTCTTCAAAAACGACTTCCTGTGCAGAAAGCGTGACCGCTCCAAAGAGCATGAGCCATGCAGAAAACAAATGTTTTTTCATTGTAATAGTCAGTATTTAAAAATTGATGTTGCTATGGGGTTGGTATCGATTTCTTGCTCGATGTTACGCAAAATATAAAATATTTTGTGGGTGGGCAGAAGTTTTATAAAAGTCTTTAGATTTAAAATTTAGCATAATTGGCAAACATTCAGTAAATTAATACGTGAATCCAAAAACAATACTATGAAAAACATTACCCTTCCAATCCGTTTCGGAATTGTCACCAGTGCGGTGCTCATTGCCTATTTTTTGATTCTGGCGTTAATGGGCAAGCACACGAACGTCTTTTTTAGTCTGTTCAATGGGGTGATTACGGGTTTTGGGATTTATGAGACCATTAAATACACCAAACTGCGGAAAGGTAAAAACTTTACGTATGGGAGCGGGTTTACGGCAGGTATCACAACAGGGTTTGTGGCCACCTTGCTGTTCACCATTTTCTTTGCATTTTATGCCACGGAGCTGGACAGTGCCTTTTTAGGGGAACTTTCCACCGCTTGGTCCAGTGATTATAAGAACTTCGAGGGTATCGTCTTTTTTACGGTGGCCATCATGGGGTTTGCCACAACTTTGGTTTTAACGCTTTCCTTTATGCAATTGTTCAAAACCAGCAACAACTCCAAAAAAATAATGGGTTAAATCAAATAGAATACTTGTAGATTAAGGATTTAGCAGTATATTTGCACCCGCTAATTTTGACAAAGCGAAAGAATTTTTAATCTAATTAACGCATTATGTACGCAATTGTAGAAATGGCAGGGCAGCAGTTTAAAGTTGCAAAAGACCAAAAAGTGTACGTTCATCGTTTGCAAGAGGAAGAAGGTGGCAAGGTCACTTTTGACAAGGTCCTTCTTTTGGAAGATGGTGGTAACGTAACCATTGGCGCCCCGGTCATAGAAGGTGCGGCTGTTGAAGCCAAAGTAGTAAAGCACCTTAAGGGAGATAAGGTAATCGTCTTTAAAAAGAAAAGACGTAAGGGTTACCAAAAGAAAAACGGTCACAGACAGTATTTGACCGAAATCGTTGTGGAAAGCATTGTAGCGAAAGGCGCTAAGAAAGCTGCCCCAGCCAAAGCAAAAGCTGAAGCAAAACCAGCTGCTGAACCAAAAGCAGAGAAAAAAGCGGAAGCCCCAAAGAAAGAAGCTCCCAAGGCGACTGAGGATTTGAGTTCCAAAACGGTTGCTGAGTTGAAGGAAATGGCAAAAGCCAAGGAAATCAGCGGTTACTCTTCTATGAAGAAAGCCGAGTTGATCGAAGCGTTAAGCAAATAAGACAAGAACTAAAATTTATATATCATGGCTCACAAGAAAGGTGTAGGTAGTTCAAAAAACGGTAGAGAATCAGAATCGAAACGCTTAGGCGTTAAGATTTTTGGTGGTCAGGCAGCAGTAGCTGGTAACATCATTGTAAGACAACGTGGTACCAAGCACAACCCTGGCGAAAATGTATACGCAGGAAAAGACCATACCTTGCACGCCAAGGTAGATGGTGTTGTTAAGTTTGAGAAAAAAGCAGGTGGAAAATCTTTTGTATCCATCGAGCCTTTCCAAGCCTAATCAACAACTACATAATGGATAAAAAAGCCTCGCATTTGCGGGGCTTTTTTTATTTGTGAAATTTTAATGGTTTTATAACCTAAAGGTGATGTTAGGATTAGCCTGAAAAACGAACTTCAATGTTTGCTTGTCCAAGTACGCATCATGAAAAAGATTTTCGGGTCTATACTGTTTTTTTTGACGTTGGGTTTGTTGCCAATTTCACTTTATGGCCAGCAAACTGATGCTTCTTTGGATATGGGACTGGCTGGAGAAGCCTATCATATACTTCAGAAGCGGTTGGAAACGGCCAAGCAGCACCCGGAATCACCGCTACAAATTGCCGTTGGACATCTAGAACTTGGAGCATATTATCATTCCCTTGGTCTGTATACCGAAGCCTTGGCACAATATAATTTTGCCCTTGAACAACTGGTGCATCATCCCGATGATATGTTGTATGCCGAACTTAACAACAACATTGGCAAAGTTTACCTTTCCCTAAACAATTTTGAACTTGCTGAAAAGTATTTTGAGGAGACCAAAGCGGCCTGTGAGCAACTAGGCGACAAAAAAGGTCTGGCCACATCCTTGGGACTTTTGGGGGCAAGCCACGAAAAGCAATCGGAATATGGGGAAGCCTTGGAAGATCAAAGAAGGAGCTTGGCGCTTTTCAAAGAGCTTCGGGATGATATGGGCACCGCACTGACCAACGAAAATATCGGAAGCATTTATGAAGACCTTGAACAATTTGATCTTGCCTATGATTATTTCAACAGGGCTTATGGCCATCTCAAAGGGACCGGAACCGAGACAGAAGCGAATGTATTGAACAATCTAGGCGATGTTTTTCGGAAAAGAGGGGAGTATCCGTCCGCCTTGGAAAAAACCACCTTGGCACTGGAACTTGCCATCCAAATCAACGACCTTCATCAAATGGAAAGTGCGCACAAGGACCTCTCCAAAACCTATGCGCTTATGGGTAATTTTGAACAGGCACATGCCCATCTGCTTCTGGCCGAGCAATACAACAACGATATGCTCACGTCCCAGAACAGCGATCAGTTGAACGTGCTCCAGACCATTTACGAAACCAACAAAAAGGAAGCAGAGATTGAGCTGCTCAAAGAGCAGAACAAGGTGAGCGAGGCCCATCAGAATTTACTTTGGGTAGCCCTCTTTTCAATTGCGGTCATCTTCGTTATTCTGTACTACTACATGGGCAGAAAGCGAAAGGCCAAGTTAAAGATTCAGGAATACAAACAACGCATGCTAAAGGCGGAACTGGACAAAAAGGCCATCGAAGAAAAAAACCTCCAACACGAGGTACAGCTTAAGGCAGCCTCCTTGTCTCGATACAGCCTTCACCTTTCCCAGAAAAACAAGATCTTACTGGATATGTCCAACACCTTAAGAAACATAGCTTCACGTAAGCACATGGACACCTCGAGCAAAATCAAGGAGTTGGTCAAGGAAATCGACTTCAATCTAAAACAGGAACAGGAGTGGGATGAGTTTATGAGCTTTTTTAAGGAAATCCACCCCGAATTCGTCAAGAAATTATCTTCCTTGTCCCAAAACTCCCTTTCGCCCGCCGAACTCCGCTTGGGCATGCTGTTGCGGTTGAATCTTTCCTCCAAGGAAATTGCATCCATTTTACGGGTAACCCCAGATAGTGTCCGTGTGGCCCGTCATCGACTTCGAAAAAAGCTGCCCATTGATCAAAAGGAAGAACTGGTAAACTTTATGATCGATCTTTAGCACCATTTCCTCCCTGTTTTATGGAAAAGGTTATGCCAATGTAAATTAACTGTAATTGTTGCCCTCTTGTTTCTGTGCATTTTCCCTTTTGTTTCCTTTTTGTTTCCCTTTATTTCAAACCATAACGAATTGATATACATAGTTTTGAGAAAACCAAAACGCAAATTGAAATGAAACTAATGCATATCAAAAATTACCTGTTTGTAACGCTGTTCTCAGTCTTTGGCTTTGCCACAGCACAAGCCCAAACAGGAAATATTCAGGGTACCATTTCCGATGAAAACGGAATTTACGTCTCTGGTGCCAACATCTTTATTGAAACGCTGAACAAAGGAACAATTTCCGATTTTGATGGACGGTTTACCTTGGTGGGTGTACCTGAAGGAACCTATACACTTCAGATTACCTACATAGGATATGGAAATGTAGATCAAGAAGTATCGGTTGCCTCTGGAGAAACAGCCAGTGTGGTGGTAGAATTGATGCCTACCAATTATCAATTGGACGAAGTGGAAGTCGCTGCACAAGGTTTGAGCGGCCAAGCCAAGGCGCTGAACACGCAACGAACCAATTTGAACATTACCAACGTGGTTTCCACCGACCAGATAGGAAAATTTCCCGATGCCAATATCGGTGATGCGGTAAAACGTATACCGGGTATCACCATGCAAGTGGACCAAGGGGAGGCGCGTAATGTGATTGTGAGGGGTCTTTCGCCACAACTCAATTCCGTGACCTTGAACGGCAGTCGTATTCCATCTGCTGAAGCAGATAACCGTAACATTCAAATGGATTTGATTCCATCGGATATGATCCAGACCATAGAGGTGAACAAGGCCGTAACCCCCGACATGGATGGCGATGCCTTGGGAGGTTCCGTGAATTTGGTTACCCGAACTGCCCCGCAAGGCTTTCGACTTTCGGCAACTTTGGGCTCCGGGATAAATTTCATAACGGATAAAAGAAACTTAAATGCTTCGTTCCTAGTAGGGGATCGTACCAAGGACGGAAAATTTGGATGGATGTTGGGTGCAGTGATTCAGGATAACGATTTTGGTTCCGATAATATTGAAGCGGAATGGACGGACGAATTCGCATTTACCAATGCAGAAGGAGAGGAAGAAGAATTGGAAGTAAATCCATACACCAATGTGGCCGAGCAACGGACCTATTTAGTGCAACGCGTACGTCGTAGTTTTTCTGCCAATTTTGATTATCAATTCGATGCCAATAACTCCATCTACCTTAAAACCATGTACAACTGGAGGGATGATAGGGAGAACCGTTATGTCTTGGCCCAAGAGATTTTGGATGCGGAGGATATTGGCCCTGATGATTTTACTATCACCAACGGCATCCCGACCCGTTTTCCGGCAGAGATAGCCCGAGAAACCAAAGGAGGAATAGACAATAACCGAAACCAAAACGCCCGTTTGGAAGACCAGCGTATGCAAAACTATACCCTTGGGGGAAACCACCTTTGGGGCAACGTAAAAGTAGATTGGTTGACATCGTACGCCAAGGCATCCGAAGAGCGATTGGACGAGCGCTATGCGCAGTTTGCTACCGAATACACCGTAATCAATGACAATAGCGACCCAGAGTTTCCCATCATGACCGCTGCAAACCCAGGAGACGCCAACAATCTATCGGCTTTTGAGTTTGATGAGATTACCAACGAAACACAATATACGGAGGAAGACGATCTTAATATTTTTGTCAATGTTGAAATTCCTGCGGACCTTTTTGGAAAAGGAGATGGAACCGTAAAATTTGGGGCAAGGGGACGCTTTAAGAACAAGAATAGGAACAATGATTTTTTTGAGTATGATTTGGAAGACACCTTCCCTACGCTGGATGCAGTTCCAAATCGGGATTTCACCGACCCGGATTATTTGGCCGGAGGTCAATATGCAGCAGGATTCTACGCAGACCCTGCATGGCTCGGCGGTCTCAATCTGAACGCGGACAACGGAGAATCCATCATCGAGGAATTTCTTCCCGGCAACTTCGATATTTCAGAAAACGTGTATGCAGGATACATCATGGCCAATCAAAAACTTTCGGATAAGTTGAGCGTATTGGCCGGGGTTCGTTTGGAACACACCCAATTGGAATCCGATGGTTTTAGCGTAACATTTACGGAAGATGACATCGTCTCACAAGAAGTTAGTGCCGATAACTCATACACCAACATTTTGCCCAGTGTACATTTTAAATATGATTTTAGTACCAATACCATTTTGCGCTTTGCGTGGACCAATACCTTGGCCAGACCCAACTATGAAGACTTGATTCCAAGAGCGGAAATTATCAATGCAGATGACGAGATTATATTGGGTAACGCAGCCTTGGACCCGACCACTTCCATGAACTTTGATCTGATGGCAGAGCATTATTTTGAAAGTATTGGGGTAATCTCGGGAGGTTTATTTTATAAAAATATCGACGATTTTATTTATACCTTCATTTCTGAAGCTCCGGACAACTCCTATGGCCCAGATACAGAAGGTTTTGATGTATTCCAGCCATTGAACGGGGACAATGCCACTATTTTTGGGGTGGAATTTGCCTTCCAGCGACAACTCGACTTTCTGCCGGGCTTCGCTAGAAACTTCAACATCTACTTGAACTATACATATCTTACTTCCAGTGCCGATGGCATACGAAACGAGGATGGGGATGAGCGAACCGACTTGGACTTGCCCAATACCGCACCCAATATGTTCAATGCTTCCTTGGGTTACGCCGGTAAGCGATTCAGTGCCCGTTTGTCTGCGAACTTTTCAGACTCCTACGTGGATGAAAGTGGCGGAAACGCCTTTGAAGACAGGTATTATGATCAGCAGTTCTTTTTGGATTTCAATTCCAGTTTTGCCATCAACAATAAACTCAGGATCTATGCCGATTTGAACAACATCACCAACCAACCCTTGCGCTTTTTCCAAGGCGTGAGCGAACGCACGCAGCAAGCGGAGTACTACGGACTTCGATTGACCTTTGGTTTGAAGTACGATTTGTTCAAAAAATAAAATCAGGTAGTATATTTTATATACGGTACCACAACAAGAACCTGCCTTTGGGTGGGTTCTTGGGACTGGTATTTTTATCTTAACCATAACTATGAGAAAAACATACATTCCACTATTGGCCATTTTAGCCATGGTTTCCTGTCAACAAGGAAGTAAACTGCCTGCCATAGCGCCCGATGTGATTACCGAAAAAACCCCTAACGACACCGATGACCCCGCCATTTGGGTGAACCCCGATGATGCCTCCAAAAGCATTGTCTTTGGAACCGATAAAGAGACGAACGGAGGAGTCTATGCCTTTGATTTGGATGGAAAGATTATTCAGGAAAAATCCATCAAAGACATAGAACGCCCCAACAACGTGGATTTGGCCTACGGTTTTCAGTTGAACGATTCTGTTGCGGTAGATGTAATTGCCTTTACTGAAAGGGAAAAGCAACAAATAAGATTGTTTTCTGTTCCGGATATGAAGCCATTGGATGGCGGAGGCTTTCCCGTTTTTGAAGATGAAGCCAATATCGAGCAGCGTTTGGCCATGGGTATCAGCCTCTACAAATCACCAAAGGACTCTTCCCTCTATGCCATAGTAGGTAGAAAAATAGGTCCAAGCGGTTCCTATCTCTATCAATATAAGTTAGAGGCCGATAGCATTGGGGTTACCGCTAATTTGGTCCGCAAGTTCGGAAGCTTTACGGGCGGCAAGGAAATCGAGGCCATTGCCGTGGACCATGAAATGGGCTACGTGTACTATTCCGACGAAGGCGAGTGCATCAAAAAGTATTATGCGGAGCCGAGTATGGGCAATGAGGAGTTGGCTTGCTTTGGCGGCGAGCTGTTCTTGGAGGATATTGAGGGCATTGCCATCGCCCGGTATCCAAACGGGGAGGGATATATCATCGTTTCCGACCAGCAACGCGGACAGTTCAACATTTTTTCAAGGAAAGACAATAGTTTTATAAAAGCGGTAAACCTATCCACATTGGAAACCGATGGTTGCGATGTGGTAACGGTTCCATTGAACGATACCTTTTCGAACGGGCTTTTTGTCGCTATGAACGACGAAAAGAACTTCTATTTTTACGATTTGAACAAAGCACTCGACCTGAAATAGTTCTTGTGTGCATTTTGGTTGAAAAATTCGTCAGTTCGAGTTTGTTTTTGGAGCTCAGTGGAGAAAACGAGTATCGAGAACGGGATTTTCCCTAGAAAACCGTATACTGGATATAAAATTTTCAAAATTTCACTCGAATTGACGGTTTTCAAGTTAAAAGAACAAAATGGACTACGGGTCTAAAATGTAAGTTTTCGTTTTCGGGCGGTAATCTGCCAAGTATCTACTTTTTTTCCGTTTTCGATGACGGAAACTTCGTCATGAAGATTGATGGTGGGGCAAATATGATAGGGAATGCCATAGAGGACATCACCAACTTTATATTTGTCCCATTGTTTTACTTTGATCACCCCATGTTCCTCACTTTGTGAAATAAGTTTGTAACCGTCAAGGTTTAGAAATTTGACCCTTTTATCGATTGGGTTTTCCGCAGCAACCGATTTATGTCCAAGGTCCACGGTGATAATGCCTTCTGTTGGTTTTGAAATGATTCGAGTGGCCAAAAGGGCCGCATGTTTGAAGTCTTGTTCCGTTAATTTTTCGCCATACCCCCAATCCCAAAGGACACAAGTACCGGGACTGGTGATTCTTTTTTCTTGAAGAAGATGTGACGTAAACGATGGCGTTCCCCCACAGATGAGCTGGGCTTTCGGATAATCCAGTCGGAGCGCATCAAAATAGGTTTCCACATCCTGTACTCCCTTTTCTATCTGTTGGTTGCGCAACGCAAAGTCGGGGTCCCGTAAATGCCCATCGTAGGCATGAAGTCCAATCAAAACTAGGGATTCACAGATTTTTAAATAGGCAATCAATTCATCCAATCGAGGGCCAACTTCAATCCCCGAACGGTTCATGCCGTTATTGATGTCGATATAAACTTGGACTTTTAGGCCCTTTTCCTCAGCTTTTTGATTCAGTAACTCCGCACTGTCCACATTATCCACCAGCGTAGAAAACTCGGTAGCAGGGTATTGCGGCATCATATTCAGCAGGCGGTCTACTTTGGGCCCAACCAATTGATGGGCAATCAGCACGGTGGCGGCACCGGCTTCGGCGGCAATCTCCGCTTCCGAAATGGTAGAGGCCTTAAACTTTTGAATCCCCGATTCCAACATCAGCTGCATCACCTTGGGCATTTTGTTGGTCTTGATATGGGGCATCAACCTGTCGGTCTGACCATCTACCAAAGAGACCATCTTTCCAATATTATATGCTAAGTGCTCCTTGTACAAAACTATGGAAGGGGAATCCACCGTTTCAATATTTTCAATAAGGTACCACGTATTGTCCATTACTTTGCCTTTTTGAATGCATAAAGGTAACAATCCCGTCACGATGTTTGACATCACCTCCCTTGCTTTCAGGAAAACACTTTATAGAAAGTATAAAACCTTACATCAAAATCTTTTGTACCTTAAGTTCCATTAACTATAAAATTTATATCATGAAAAAAGCAATTATTTCTTCATTACTGGCCTGTTCCATACTATTCACTAGCTGTTTGGGGTCTTTTAGGGCATTCAATAATCTTAAGGACTGGAACCAAGGGTTGACCAATAGCAAATTCTTGGACAACTTGATTTTTTGGGGATTGAACATTGTTCCCGTGTATGGACTGTTCTTTCTTGGGGATACCTTAATATTCAATGTGATAGAGTTTTGGTCCGGCTCCAACCCAATAGCTATGAAGGACGGGGAATCCGAAATTCAAATGGTGGAGCACGATGGCAATACCTTTGAGATGATCGCCACCAAAAACAGGATTCAGGTTACCGTTGTAGAAGGGCCTAAAAAAGGAAAGAAAATTGATTTGGTGTACAAGCCTGATGAGAAATCTTGGAATGCGATTCGTCCGAATGGAGAAATCATCAAACTATCCTCTTTTGAAGAAGGTTTCTACATTGTGTATATGCCAAACGGGGAGAAGGTAAAAATTGACCCAATGAGCACAAGGGAAGAAGGATTGGCTCTACTAAACGAAAGCAAGACCTGCTATTATGGCGAGACCTTATTGGCCGATTAATAAAACAGCATTGCAATAAAAAACCCATGGTGTTGGCCATGGGTTTTTTGTTTTATATCAACTTCATCTTAATATCGATAATATTCTGGCTTGAATGGACCTTCAACCTGTACACCGATATAATCAGCTTGCTCTTTGTTCAACTCGGTCAGTTCAGCGCCCAAGCGTGCAAGATGCAATTTGGCCACTTTTTCGTCCAAATGTTTGGGCAGCATATAAACTTCATTGGCATACTTGTCACTGTGCTTCCAAAGTTCAATTTGAGCCAAGGTCTGGTTGGTAAAGCTGTTGCTCATCACAAAACTTGGATGGCCCGTGGCGCATCCTAAGTTTACCAATCTTCCTTCGGCCAGCACGATGACATCCTTTCCATCGATGGTGTATTTGTCCACCTGTGGTTTGATTTCATCTTTGGTATCTCCGTAGGTGCCGTTCAACCATGCCATGTCGATTTCATTGTCAAAATGCCCAATGTTGCAAACAATGGCCTTGTCTTTCATGGCCCTAAAATGCTCTTCGCGGATGATGTCCTTGTTTCCGGTACTTGTGATGACGATGTCAGCAGTAGGAACTACACTCTCCAGTTTTTTCACTTCAAAACCATCCATGCAGGCCTGTAGCGCACAGATGGGATCAATTTCGGTAACGGTTACGATTGCACCGGCACCACGGAAAGATGCTGCGGTACCTTTGCCCACATCACCATAGCCAGCAACTACCACACGTTTTCCTGCCAACATGGTGTCGGTAGCCCTTCGGATGGCATCCACTGCACTTTCGCGACATCCATACTTATTGTCGAATTTGGATTTGGTCACGGAATCGTTCACGTTGATGGCCGGCATCGGTAACGTTCCTTTCTTCATTCTTTCGTACAAGCGGTGTACTCCTGTTGTTGTCTCTTCCGAAAGACCTTTGATACCGGCGGCCAATTCAGGATATTGGTCCAGCACCATATTGGTAAGGTCGCCACCATCGTCCAAGATCATGTTCAAAGGCTTTCTGTCCTCTCCAAAGAACAGGGTCTGTTCAATGCACCAGTCAAATTCCTCCTCGTTCATCCCTTTCCAAGCGTACACTGGAATACCTGCAGCAGCAATGGCGGCAGCAGCGTGGTCTTGGGTGGAAAAAATATTACAGGAGCTCCAAGTTACCTCGGCACCAAGGGCCACCAAGGTCTCGATAAGAACTGCCGTTTGGATGGTCATGTGCAAACAACCGGCAATTCTGGCGCCTTTTAGCGGTTGTTCGCTACCGTACTCTTCGCGCAGGGCCATTAGCCCTGGCATTTCGGCCTCGGCAAGCTCAATTTCTTTCCTTCCCCAATCCGCAAGAGAGATGTCCTTTACCTTATAAGGTACGTATGGAATTGTCTTTGTGCTCATACTTTATCTAATTTTACTTTTGTAGCTTCGCTTATATTTTGGCACAAAGATACGAATTCGCATAACTTTTGCTCATGCCCATTTATAAAACAATAACAGTTTCACCCACCACCAAGGTCTACATTTGGAAAGTGACCGAGCCAGAAGCCGAACTGGCTAAAGATGTGGAGCTTACGGCGCATTGTCAAAATCGTATGGACGGCATGAAATCCGAAGCCCACCGCAGGGCATTTTTGAGCATTCGCCACCTTTTGGCCGAGGCGGGTTATGTGGACAGCGATTTATATTATGACGATTTTGGAAAACCACATTTAAAGGATGGAAAGTACATATCCATCACCCATTCCCACCATTTTACGGGAATCATTGTAAGCGAAACCGATGAGGTAGGCATCGATATTGAGATGCAGCGGGACAAAATTCTTAAAATAGCCCACAAATTTACCCCTATCCAAGAATATAAGACCTTGGCCAATTCGGAAGCCTTGATGCGAAAACTGACCATTGTTTGGGGTGCCAAGGAATCCCTTTACAAGATTTATGCGCAACAAGGGCTCAGTTTTTTAAGGCACATCAATGTGATTGATTTCTCCTTCGAGGACACCCGAACGGTGGCGGAAATTATGTACAAGGGCAAAAAATCGAACTACGAAATCGAATTTCTGGAGTTCGAGGGCTTCACCTGTGTTTATGCACTTAAAATGATGGGAGGATAATTCCTTTTTGTAGTTTTGTCGCGAAACCTATTGGCCATGAACATATCTGTTGAACTTACCCTTTCCCCGTTGCAGGACGATTTTGAAACCCCCATCATTCAGTTTATCAAAAAACTGCGCGCTTCGGGACTTACGGTTTTGGAAAACCCGTTGAGCACTCAAGTATTTGGCGATTATGACAAGGTGATGGAATTATTGAATTCCGAGATTAAGGAAAGCTTCGAGAACTTGGACCATGTGGTGCTTACAATGAAAGTGGTAAAATCCGACCGTAGCGACTATGAACCCCATTTTTGATTTTTTCCTTGGCCCATACCAAGGTAGGGAGCTATCCCTGATCATTTTGGAGGCTACGGCCTTCTTCTTCGGTATTGCCAGTGTGGTGTATGCCAAACGGGAAGATATTTTAGTGTACCCTACGGGACTCGTGGCCACGGTGATCACGACCTACATTTTTTTGGTGGACAGTTTGTATGGCGATATGATGATGAATTTTTACTATTCCATCATGAGTATTTACGGTTGGTGGAACTGGGCCAGAAGAAAGGATGATAGAAACCCAGTGGTGCAAATTACCCGAACGAACACCAAGGAGAAATGGATCGGGTTCGGATTTTTTCTACTGACCATGTTGGTGACCTATGGGGTTTACAGGGCCTTTGGCGCCGAAATTGGCCCTACCAACTATGTGGATATCTTCACATCGGGTATTTTCTTTACCGCTATGTGGTACATGGCCAACAAAAAACTGGAAAACTGGACCCTTTGGATTTTGGGTGACTTAATAACCGTACCTTTGTATGCATACCGGGGATGGGGAATGTTCTCTTTGCAATACCTCATTTTTACCGTTTTAGCTGTACAGGGATATCTAGCATGGAAGAAAAACTTGGGCAACAGCCTTCAAACCTCATCAAAGTAGTCCTTTTTGGACCTGAATCCACTGGAAAGACCACACTCTCCAAACAACTGGCCGAACATTACCATACGGAGTGGGTGCCGGAATACGCTCGGGAATACCTTCAAGATAAATGGGATCGGGAACAAAAGACCTGCGAGCCCCAAGATTTGCTGCCCATTGCCTATGGGCAAATGCAGCTGGAAAACGAATTGGCCCAAAAGGCCAACAAAGTACTGATCTGCGATACCGACCTCTTGGAGACCAAAGTATATTCCGAGGCTTATTACGATAGCACCTGCGACCCACTTATCGAGAAATACGCCCTGCAGAACAGCTACGACCTCTATTTTTTGACCTACATCGATACACCTTGGGTGGCGGACGACCTGCGGGACAAGCCCGATGAAAGAGAACGAATGTTTCTACATTTCAAGGAGGCATTGGAGAAAAATAACAGGAAATTCATTAATTTAAGGGGGGATAAAGCATCAAGGCTTTCCACAGCAGTTAAACACATAGATAAACTTCTCCAAAAACATGATCGAATTAAGTCCTAAAGACTTGGAACAACTCGATTCCAAAGGAATTTCCAAAGAAAAAGTAGCGAACCAAATAGAAACATTCAAAGAAGGCATTCCCTTTGTAAACTTATCGCAGGCCGCGGTGGTGGGCAACGGCATATTGCGCTTCTCCGAAAAAGAGCGGCTGGACCTCATTCAATATTTTGAGGATAACAGGGGCGCTTTGGAGCTGTTGAAATTTGTGCCAGCCTCGGGAGCCGCATCCCGAATGTTCAAGGCCATGTTCAATTTTTTGGATAGCTACGACCCTTCCAAGGAAAAACTTTCCGAATACATAAAACGTACTGGCGATACCGATGCCCAAAAGTTCACCGATAATCTTTCGGACTTTCCATTTTATGAGATAATCATGTCACGAATTAAAGGAAAAGCATCCAACAAGGATGAGGAAGCCTATCTTTTTGTGAAGGAAATGTTGTTGGAAAGCGGACTCGACTACGGTTTTTACCCCAAAGGACTCTTGCCGTTCCATAAATACGATACAGGTTCCGCCACGCCATTTGAAGAACATTTAAAGGAAGCGGCGCTGTACGCAAAGACCAAGGGTGTTGCCAACCTGCACTTTACCGTTTCTGAGCAGCACGATGAAATGTTCGCCAGGGAAGAGGCCACGGTGAGCCCAAAGATTTCCAAGAAAACGGATACCCGTTTTCAAATTTCCTATTCCAATCAAAAGCCTTCCACAGACACCATTGCGGTAGATATGGACAACCGGCCCTTTAAAAACGACGATGGTTCCATTCTGTTCCGGCCAGGTGGCCATGGGGCACTTATCGAAAACCTTAACGATCAGGATGCGGATATCATCTTCATCAAAAATATTGACAACGTGGTCATCGATAAGAACTTGGAAGCAGTGGCCAATAGCAAAAAAATGTTGGCAGGGGTCCTCAAAAAAGTTCAGGATAAGGCGTTTGCCTACGCTAAGTCAATGGAAGAGGGAGATGTTTCCGTTGAAAAGGCGGACGAGATTAAGGCCTTCTTGGAGAAAGACCTCAATGTACGCATGCCAAGCAACTATGATGACCTTGGCGTGGAGGAGCAAAAGGCCGAAATCAAGAACAAACTTAATCGTCCCATCCGAATCTGTGGCATGGTAAAAAATGAAGGCGAACCCGGTGGAGGACCTTTTTGGATCAAGGATGCCGACGGCAATGTATCCCTTCAGATCATTGAATCGGCGCAAATAGATATGGACGATGATGCGCAAGTGGCCATTCTTAAAAACTCGACCCACTTTAACCCTGTCGATTTGGTCTGTGGGGTTAGGAACCACAAAGGCGAAAAATTCGACCTGTTGAAATATGTGGATCCCAAACAAGGTTTCATCACTGGAAAAACCAAGGAAGGAAAAGAATTGAAAGCACTTGAGCTACCGGGACTATGGAACGGAGCCATGGCTTTCTGGAACACCATATTTGTGGAGGTGCCCTTGGTGACCTTTAACCCCGTCAAAACCGTAAATGATCTTTTAAAGCCTTCGCATCAAGCCTAAAGGTTTTCAACAAGATAATTGATCCGCTTTTTTTTACAAAAAGCGGATTTTTTTTGACCAAAAGTGACCCACCGGTAAAAGTTGTGTCCTATAAAGTACAGTCGGGATTCTTTTCGATGACATGATTAAATACGATAATCCTTAGGGGTTGTCTCAACTAGGTTGGTTGATTTGGTAAGAAGGCCGTGCAATACGTACGGCTTTCTTTTGACAGGAGGATCAAAGAATACAAAGGCTATGTTTTTTAAAATAATACTGTTTTTAAATCTATTATCCTTGGGCTTGGCCCTCTATATTTTGATAAAACATTTAAAAGACAGAAAAAAGGACGAAAACATGAAGAAGCAGGATGATGCTATATAAACACTATCCATGTATTATCCATCTCTGCCAATCTGTACCGTGGTCTTTTTTCCTTGTGACCATTTATTGGCAAGTATGAAAGGCTGCTTCGGCAGCCTTTCTTTTTGCTACCTTTTCTTTGAAAACCAAAACCAACATCTTACATTTGCGGCATCTCAAAGGGGTGCTTTTACCAAAAGGCTGAGATTATACCCAATGAACCTGGGCGGGTAATGCCGCCAAGGGAATGCGCAAGCCGCATCTTGGAATTTCTATGTTTCTTCAAGAAACAAAAAATCAATTACTAACACAGAATAATGACCCCTTTTATTCGTAACATTTTTACGAATGAAATTTTATTCAATTATTCAGAAAAGGGCTATTTCGGGCTCTTCGCAACAACCGCGGAACAACAAACCGAACCATTTCAAAAAGTTCACTATTGCCTTGGCTTTGATTGGCCTAAGTGGCACCATGAGTGCCCAAGAGGAGCCCATTGACAGCCTCGAGGGAGAAAAAGTAGTGCTCGATGAGGTACTCGTTCAAGGTGTACGGGCCACTAAGGAGTTTCCGATTACCTTTTCCGACCTGGACAAGGTGGAAATTGCTCCCCGTAACCTTGGCCAGGACATTCCCATTCTCATGAACTTTATGCCGGCCGTGGTCACGACTTCCGATGCCGGTGCAGGGATAGGTTATACCAGTATCCGTGTTCGTGGTAGCGATGCCACGCGGGTAAACGTAACCATCAACGGTATTCCTTACAACGATGCCGAATCCCAAGGGACATTTTGGGTAAACATGCCCGATTTTGCATCATCTACCGAAAGTTTGCAGCTGCAACGCGGTGTGGGAACCTCTACCAACGGTGCGGGAGCCTTCGGCGCGAGTTTGAATATGCTCACCGATGCTTTTTCCGAAGAAGCCTATGCCCGTATTTCTTCCTCCGTAGGAAGCTTCAACACCTTACGGAGCAACGTGAAATTCAGTACGGGGCTCATGAACGACCATGTCGAGTTTTCAGGCCGATTGTCCAGAATTGCTTCGGACGGCTATGTGGACAGGGCATCCTCCGAATTGGATGGCTATTTTTTACAAGGAGTTTACAATGATGACAATACTTTGGTGAAGGCATTGCTTTTTGGAGGGCATGAAATCACCTATCAGGCATGGAACGGAATTACCGCAGATCAGTTGGTGAACGACCGTACGTATAATTCAGCAGGTGAGTATACGGATGACGATGGCAATATCCAGTATTATGAGAATGAAGTGGATAATTACAAACAAGACCATTTTCAGTTGCATTGGTACGAAACCTGGAACGCTGCTTGGAACACCCATTTGGCCGTCCATTATACACGAGGGCGTGGCTTCTTTGAGCAATACCGAGAGGACGATGATTTTGCCACTTATGGTTTGGAGCCCCTTACGGTGAACGGAGAACTGGTGGAAACCACAGATTTAATCCGTCGTCGATGGTTGGACAATGATTTTTATGGAACCATTTTTTCGGCCACTTACAACAACGAAAACTTGGAACTTATCATGGGAGGCGGTTACAATGAATATAAGGGCGACCACTTTGGGGAGATTATTTGGGCCGAGTTTGCCAGCAATAGCGAGATACGTGATAGGTATTATGATGACAACTCCACCAAAACGGATTTCAACATCTACACCAAGGCCAATTATAGATTAACGGATAAATGGTCCTTGTTTGGCGACCTGCAGTTTCGAGGTGTTACCTATCAGGCGAATGGTGAGGATACCGGACTGGTGGATGATACGTTCAATTTTTTCAATCCCAAAGCGGGTATCACTTTTGATCTCAACCGAAACAACAACTTTTACTTTTCGTATGCTAGGGCCAACCGGGAGCCTAACCGCAACGATTATGAAAATGGAAGTCCAAAGCCGGAAAAGCTGAACGATTTTGAGTTGGGGTGGAGGTATGTTTCCCCAAGTTTTCAGTTGAACACCAACGTGTACTACATGCGCTATAAAGACCAGTTGGTGCTAACGGGTGAATTGAACGATGTTGGTGCTCCGCTTCGGTCCAACGTGGGTGACAGCTATAGGTTGGGCCTGGAAATCGATGCCAACGTTCGCTTATCCAGAACCTTTCAATGGAGGCCGAATATTGCCTTGAGTGATAATCGCAATATCGATTTCTTTTTTGAACGTGACGGGGAGCTTCAAAATTTGGAAAATACCCGCATTGCCTACTCACCGCGTTTGATTGCAGGGAATATCCTTTCCTATCAGCCCAATGCGAATCTTCAAGTATCATTGTTGTCAAAATTTGTGGGAAAACAGTACATGGGCAATATCGATTCCGAGAATTCGGTCTTGGATAGCTATACCCAAACCGATTTCAATCTCCAGTACACCATCAACATGAATTCGTTTGTGAAGAGTATTGAGCTTTCTGGATTGGTCAACAATATTTTTGACGCGGATATCGTATCCAACGGATATTTCTTCACTTTTAATGATGATTTTTCCAATCCCGGAACGGTTACCACTGTTGAAGGGGCGGGTTACTATCCGCAGGCAGGCATCAATTTCCTAGTGGGTGCGACTATCAATTTTTAATGTAAGACTATAAGACAAGAGGTTCTGCAAGTTAGGTGCAGGACCTCTTTTTTAACCATAGTGTTAGATTAATTGGAAATGACCACGGTGTTGCCATTTTGGGCCGCATTGTAAAACAACAGGTCATAGTAGCGGTTGCCATCATTGGGTCGGTCCAATTGCTGTCCCGTAAAAAGGCTGTAGGTGTACCCTTCGCAGCCGCAGACCACATTCTGTCCGTCTATGGTCATGGTGGAACACTCATTGGGCGTGTGGTTGGGGCAACTGGCCTCAAAAGCATAGAAGGTATTCAAGCTGGCCTTGATTACAAAAGCTCCTCGTGTTCCCACGCCATTGTTGCCCACATATACGGGATTTCCAATGTTGTTCAAGTCGTTGTAAAGCGGTAGGTTCAGGTTGATTTCAAACCGAAACCGAACCTCTTGCAAATAAGGATTGCGGTTGGTCGTATCCGAACTGCAGGAGAGCATAAGCACAAGCAAAACAAGGGCCCAGAGATGCTTCATGGTAATTGATTTCAAAGGGTTACAGGCGCAAAGTTGATCAAAAATTGCCTATATTTGCGTTAAATCCTCGCAAAAACCATGCAGGTCATGGGAATCGTTGAGGATTTTTTGTATTTGTAGAGGAAGTGTACATTGGGGAAATTTTTCGATTTTCTTCGATGTCTTTTTGTATTAAAACTAAACGTCATGAGCAAAGTTTCATATTATACGCCCGAAGGACTGAAAAAATTGAGGGACGAGCTAAACTACCTGAAGGATGTGGAGCGCCCCAAAGCGTCACAAGCTATTGCAGAGGCAAGGGACAAGGGAGACCTATCCGAAAATGCGGAATACGATGCGGCCAAAGAAGCACAGGGATTGTTGGAGATGAAAATTTCCAAGATGGAAGAAACCTTGGCCAACGCTCGTTTAATCGATGAATCCCAATTGGATACCTCTAAAATATTGGTGCTATCTACCGTGAAGCTCAAGAACCAGAACAATGGTATGGAAATGAAGTACACCTTGGTGGCGGAGAGTGAAGCAGACCTGAAGAAAGGGAAAATTTCCGTAACCTCTCCGATAGGAAAGGGGCTGTTGGGCAAAAAGGTGGGCGATGTGGCCGAGATCAAAGTACCCAACGGAACCTTGAAGTTTGAAATTTTGGAGATCACAAGAGAGTAAGCGTAACTTAATTGGTTATATTTAATCCCGTTGCAATACGGGATTTTTTATTTTAAAACCGAATCAAAAATGGCCAGTATATTCACAAAAATCATCAATGGAGACATTCCAAGTTACAAAATAGCTGAGGACGAGTACAATTTTGCTTTTCTGGACATCAACCCCAATGCCAAGGGACATACCTTGTGCGTTCCCAAAAAAGAGGTGGATAAGATCATGGACCTGGATGAGGAATCGTACATGCGATTGATGACCTTTTCACGAAAGGTGGGGATGGCCTTGGAGAAAGCAGTGCCCTGTAAGCGGGTGGGGATGTCCGTAATAGGTTTGGAAGTGCCCCATGTGCACGTTCATTTGATTCCACTTCAAAGCATGGCCAATGCCACTTTTCAACACAAAGAGAAACTTAGCGAAGAAGAATTTGAAGCCGTGGCGGAAGCCATCCGGTCCAAACTTTAACTTTCCAAATAAAAGTAAACACCTGCCGCTGCTAAGCACAGCATCAGGATTAAAATAATGAAGAACAACATGGTGAACCGTACCGCTGGCCGGTCTGGTTTTACCAACTTGTTGTAATAATTAAAAACCCTTTCAATGTCTGGGGTCCAGTTTACGGGGTAAATAACAGAGTTACATTTTTTGCACTTGATCTCGTGGGTTACCACTCCTGTGGTTCTATGGTACAAGGCATTATACGTATGTTTTTGGTAAAATGTGATCTTGAGTTCCTGATTAAAACACTCGGGACAGTTGTTGGTGATGTCAGCTTCCTGTATTACAAGTTGTTTTTCCTCGGCCATAATTCAATTTTCTAGTGCTTTCAGGGAAATTTGCATGATGGTTCCTTCCTTGCTTGACGAAAATACTTTAATTTTTCCTTTATGGTACTCTTCCACGATTCTTTTTACCAACGAAAGCCCTAAACCCCAGCCTCTTTGCTTGGAAGTGACCCCAGGATTGAAAATGTTCTGGAAATCGCTTTTTGGGATGCCGTGTCCGGTATCGGAGACCAGAATGTTGATGTTTTGGCCCTTTTTTTCAATTTGGATGGCGATATTGCCCTTTCCCTTCATGGCATCGATGCCGTTTTTTACCAAGTTTTCTATACTCCAATTGTACAAAGGAGGGTTCATTAGCACCGCGGCTTCCTCTACATTGGAGCTGAAGGAAAAATGCACCAATTTGGAACTGCGCTGCTTGAGGTAGTCGTAGGCCTTTTTGGTTTCTGAAACAATATCGTGTTTTCGCAGTTCGGGCACGGAACCTATTTTGGAAAAGCGCTCGGTAATGGTTTCCAGTCGGCTGATGTCCTTTGCGATTTCACGGGTTACCTCTGGGTTGATGGCCTCAGATTTCAACAGTTCGTTCCAGCCCAATAAAGAAGTTAGGGGCGTTCCGATCTGGTGCGCGGTTTCCTTGGCCATTCCCGCCCATAGTTTGTTCTGTTCCGAAGCCTTGTTGGTCCGGAAGAAAAAGAAAATGACCGCACCAAATAGAAAAATGATCAATAGTAGGGCCAGTGGATAATATTTTAACTTGTTCAGCACCTCGGAGTTGCCATAATACAGGGTTTCCAAGAGTTCATCTTCCTGTATGATTTGTATAGGTTCGTTCTCGTTCCTGAATTGGGCGATTTTTTTTCGGATGTAGACACTGTCACCGATTTTGTCCTCCGGAATGTTGTGGGTTTTATAGGAGCCCTCTTCGTTCACCAAAATCATGGGAGTAGAGGTGTTGTTTCCCAAAACTTTTAGGGTAAGGTTTCCCAGCTCTTGGTCCACCGAAGATTGCACTAGCTCCAATTGGGCCGTGGCCCATATTTCCATTTTGAGCCGCTCTTCCTCCTTGAATTTTTTGAAAAAACTGTTGGTGTTCCATAAAATAAGGCTCACAATAACGAATGCCGAGATCAAGAGGATAAGGTTGGAGGTTTTCCGTTTTGAGCTAAAGTTCATGGATGGTCAAATTGTTTTTAAAGATAGGGAAATGGAAAACATGTTGATAGTTCGTTGAAATAACGGATGCCTATGGAATTCATTTTATGTACTTTTGGGTTTTCAACAAAAATTAACATTGCATGGAAGTTCAGGGAAGAATCAAAATGATAGACGAAACCAAGACCTACGGTAACAACGGTTTCCGAAAAAGAGAAGTGGTCGTTACCACCGAGGAACAATATCCACAACATATTTTGGTGGAGTTTGTGCAGGATAAATGCGATTTACTGAATAATTACAGTGTTGGACAAATGGTAAAGATCAGCATCAACCTAAGGGGCAGGGAATGGGTAAACCCACAGGGCGAAACCAAGTATTTCAACTCCATCCAAGGTTGGCGCATCGAAAACCTTCAGCCCGAACAGTCAGGTTCCGACAATATGCCACCTGTTCCTCCCATGGAGGCCTTTGAGCCTGCGGACGATTATAACGATGAAGATTACGACGATTTGCCTTTTTAATCGACACGTTTAATACTAATTATACTCAAAATCTGGACCCTACCGTCCAGATTTTCTTGTTTTTGGCCCGATTTGTATTTTTAGAAAAAAATGCACGTGGAAAACACGCCCCTATACTTTTTGAACAAAAGGTTGGAGTTTCCCCCGGTAGATCGGGCCAGTGAGGATGGCCTGCTAGCGGTAGGTGGAGACCTCTCCCCAGAACGGTTGTTGTTGGCCTATAAAAATGGAATTTTTCCTTGGTTCAATGATGATTCCTTGATTTTATGGTGGGCCCCCGACCCCCGTATGGTTCTTTTTCCTAAGAAGGTGAAAGTATCCAAAAGCATGCGAAAAGTGATTCGTGACGGCCAATTTAACTTGACACAAAATACTTGTTTTGAAAAGGTAATGGACCATTGCGCCAAGGTCCTACGAAAGGGTCAGGACGGAACCTGGATTACCCCCGAAATGAAAACGGCCTATATGAATCTGCACCAAAAAGGCCATACACGTTCTTATGAAGTCTGGGAGGACGGTGAACTGGTGGGCGGACTCTACGGGGTTGACCTTGGACACGTATTTTGCGGGGAAAGCATGTTCAGTTTGCGGCCCAATGCGTCCAAATTTGCGTTCATCCAAATGGCCCGGGAACTGGATAAGAACGGATACTTGGCCATCGATTGTCAGGTGTACACCCCCCATTTGGAGAGTTTGGGCGCAGAATTGGTCCCACGAGCCGAATTCGTAAAAATTTTACAGGGAGAATTGCGCACTCGTCAATAAAAAAAGCACATTTTGGGGTTGACTGGCCGTAAAATCCTCTATCCGATATTCTACGCCCATCTGGAACTTAAGCCCACCGTTAAGTTCCCAGCCTATCTGTCCCGATAGTCGGGTATCGTACTCAGGGACGTTTTGCTTCGCCACGCTCAATAGGCTTTCCAGGCTGCCCACAAAGTAAGGTTCCCCAGGGTCCAATTTTTCGCCCTGTAAAGGAAAATCCACTGCAAAGCGATATCGGAACCGATGTATGGTCAAGGAGTTGGTAATGCGCTGCTCTGCCCTAAACCGGTGCCCGTAGCGGATAGCGAGAGGTTTGTGGGTAATGTTGTATTGTTGGGTGAGCCGCAGTTCGTTTTCCCTATCCTCAAAGGTATTTCGGAAACGGTATTGGATGCCAAGGGCCACACTTTGGTTCCCCTGAATCTTTAGGTTGGAAAAATGCGCAAGGTCCAATTGCCTCACCCGCAAGGTCGCCACTTCATCGTCAAAAATGTAATTTCGGTTGGCCAAGGAAAAATTGTGCGAATAGGACCCGGAAACCTTGTAATTGACGGCCACTTGTGGCTGCCAATAGGCTGTAAGGTTTTCTTGGGCCCGAACGCTGGCCAAAGACGACAATAGCAGAAGCCCAAAAAACCACCTAGTAAAGTACATGGTCATAACTTGGTGGGAACGATTTGCGGATTTGTATCAATTGGCCCTCTGCATCAAACAGCGCTTCGTACTCTTGAAATTCCTTGTCCTTTTTGGCGGAAAAAATCAGTTCATAGTTCACCTCGGGCAAAATCAGGTTTTGGAAGGCATTGTGCAGGAGCTTTTTCTCGGATTGCCCATCCAGCACAGGGTATTGCTGTTGGATTTTTTTGATTCGATATTTGGCATGGTTTTCATCAAGATAGAACAGAATGGTGCCCCAAGTCTCGTTGGGAACATCCTGCTCCTTTATGATAAACTCGACATCCTCCAATTTTCCATTTTCATCAAATTCCACGCTGTAGTGAAGCCTTCCTTTTTTAAACTTGGCTTCGTAGCTTTTTTTGATGCTGTCCGTTTCTTTATAAAAACGGATGCGTTTGGCATCGTCCAAGTAATCTTGTATCAATAGGTAGGAAGCTTTGGGGAATTCTTCCTCATCTATCCTTGATTCACGTTCGTACTTGTTCTGTGCAACACCAAATTGCACTAACACAAGCATAAAAAGGAGTATGGGATTAAACTTCATGGTATCTAAAACAGTTTACTTCGTGGTCGTTGACCATACCGGTGGCCTGCATGTGGGCGTAAATTACGGTACTACCAACAAACTTGAAGCCTCTTTTCTTTAAATCTTTGCTAATGGCATCGGAAACAGCTGTGGTCGCAGGGGCATCCTTGTAATTTTTCCATTGGTTTTTGATGGGCTCACCATCCACAAAATCCCAAATGTAGGTATTGAAGCTACCAAATTCTTTTTGGATTTCCATAAAAGCTTTGGCGTTGGATATGGTAGCGTTCACTTTTAATTTATTTCTGATGATGCCGGGATCCTGTAGCAGGGAATCGACCTTTTTTTGGTCGTAGGCAGCAATTTTTCGGTAATTGAAACGGTCGAAGGCTTTTCTAAAATTTTCTCGTTTGCGCAATACGGTAATCCAGCTCAATCCGGCTTGAAAGGTCTCCAATATCAAAAATTCAAAGAGTGTATCATCATCCCGCACGGGAACGCCCCATTCCGTATCGTGATAAGCTTCGTACAAGGGGTCGCCAAGGCACCAACCACACCGATGTTTGTCCATAGTGCTAGAATTTTTATCAAAAGTAAGGGAAAAATCGAAGCGTTAATTGAAAGTTAAAGTATTACCAATCGATAGTAATACTTTTATATTTGCGAGGCAAAATTTTAAAAGTGATGTGCGATGGATGTATTGATGCAGTCCCTGAAGATCGGGGTTAACGAAAAACTTTACATTAAAGACCCCGAGTCCTCCACTTTGGGAAAGAATATTATTGAACACAGTATCCTGATGATCGATGAACTTGGCTTTGATAGTTTTACGTTCAAGAAATTGGGCGTAAAGATCAACTCCAACGAAAGCTCCATTTACCGATATTTTGAGAACAAACACAAACTTTTGCTGTATTTGGCCACTTGGTACTGGGGCTGGGTAGAGTATCGCATGGTATTTGCCACCAATGGTATAGATGATCCCGTCAAAAAGCTGGAGAAAGCCGTGGAGGTTTTGACCCAGAATGTGGAGGAGGACAGTACCATTTCGCATGTGAACGAAGTAGTGTTGAACCGGATAATCATCAACGAGTACTCAAAATCCTATTTGGTGAAGGAGGTCAATCAAGAGGATAAGGATAGTTTTTTTATCGTTTGTAAACGATTGGTCAATCGCTTGAGCGATATGATCTCTGCCGTGGACCAAAAGTACCCCTATCCCATAAGTTTGGCAAGTAACGTCATGGAAGGGTCGCTCCACCAGTATTTTTTAAAGGAGCATTTCCCCACGCTTACCAATTGCAACAGCACCATTTCACCAACCGAGTTTTTTACAGACCTCATTTTCCGTACTTTAAATAAAAAATAGATGGCAAAACAAATACTTACTTCTTGGCAGCGACTCGTCAACTTGTTAAAATTGGACAGAAAAGATGTACTTCAGGTCTTTTACTATGCTATTTTTTCAGGTTTGGTGGGTCTATCACTTCCATTGGGTATTCAGGCTATTATCAACCTGATTCAAGGCGCACAGGTAAGTACCTCATGGATTATACTTGTAATCTTGGTCACCTTGGGGGTTGCCTTTTCGGGTGTCTTACAGTTGATGCAAATACGCATCATTGAAAATATCCAGCAAAAAATATTTACGCGGAGTTCGTTTGAATTTACGTATCGATTCCCCAAAATAAAGATGTCCGAGCTTCGGAATTACTATCCCCCGGAATTGGCCAACCGCTTTTTTGATACGCTCAACATTCAAAAAGGGGTATCCAAACTTTTGATTGATTTTCCAACGGCACTTCTACAGATTGTTTTTGGACTGCTTTTATTGTCCTTGTATCACCCTTTCTTTATTGTTTATGGTGTGTTGCTTTTGGGATTGATATATGTGGTTTTTAAGTATACCATATCAAGGGGTCTGGAGACAAGCCTTGCGGAATCCAAACAAAAATATAAGGTCGCCCATTGGATCCAGGAAGTGGCCAGAAGCATTGTCAGTTTCAAGCTTTCCGGTAAAACCAGCCATGCACTCCAAAAGAACGACTATTTGGTAAGTGGCTATTTAGAGGCACGGGAAAGCCACTTCCGCATTTTGGTACTGCAGTTTATCCAGATGATCGGATTTAAAATCTTGGTCACCGCTGGCTTGCTGATCATAGGAGGGCTCTTGGTACTGAACCAAGAGATGAACATTGGGCAGTTTGTCGCCGCAGAGATCATCATTTTATTGGTGATCAGTTCGGTGGAAAAACTTATTGTTGGATTGGAATCCTTTTACGACGTGCTTACTGCATTGGAAAAGTTGGGCCAAGTGGTGGACAAAGAAGTAGAAACGGATCAGAAGGATTTGGAACTTTTTGAACAAGAAGATTTTAAAATGGACTTGGAGAATATTGTCTACAATGTTCCAAAAACCGATATCAATATACTCAGCGGACTTTCGATGAGTATTGAGAAAAAAGATCGGATATTGATCACAGGGGCCAATGGATCCGGAAAATCCACCTTATTGCACCTTATTTCTGGACTTATTGAACCCACTAGGGGAAGCATCTATGTAAACGGTGTACGCTTGAAATCCGAAAATTTGAACCACTTTAGGTCCAAAATCGGACAATCCTTAAAATTGGAGACCCCCTTTGAGGGCACTCTTAAGGAAAATATCACATTCGGTAACCCTGAAATTACGAAGGAAGACATACTTTGGGTGCTGGATGTTACGGGACTCAGCAAAGTGGTCAAGGATATGGAAGATGGTATTGATACGGTTATTTTTCCCGAAGGAAAGCAAATTTCATATACCGTGGCCAAAAAGATCGTGCTTGCAAGAAGCTTGGTAAAAAGACCTAAACTCTTGGTGCTACGTGATCCGTTAGATCAGTTTGACGAAGATGAGACTACGCGTATCATGGACTTTTTAACCGACCCGGCCCAGCCATGGAGTCTGGTCGTGGTAAGCGATGACAAAAAATGGGTAAACAAATGTGGTCGTATCCTGACCATTGAAAATGGAACAATTAAGCAATAACGCGAAACGCCATGTTGAATATTTCTAAATCAGTTTTAAATAGAAAGGTAGACCTTTCCCACTTCAGGGCAGTCCAAAGGGTATCCCACCGAAGACATTACAAGCATTTCAATCGGTTCCTTGTGGTGTTCACCGTTATTCTTGTAATCATTTTATTCCTGCCTTGGACCCAAAACGTGTCAGGCAAAGGTTTTTTGACCACCTTAACGCCAGACCAACGTCCACAGACCATTCAATCCCCAATACCGGGTCGGATTGAGAAATGGTTTGTTCGCGAAGGGGATTTTGTGGAGAAGGGCGATACGATTTTGCATATTTCTGAAATCAAGAATGAGTATTTCGACCCCAATTTGGTGGAACGGACAGGACAGCAGATCAGGGCCAAAGAAATGTCCGTAACCTCTTATCAAGAAAAGGTAAAGGCCCTTGATGCCCAAATAGCGGCTTTGACCACCGAAAGGGCCTTGAAATTGGAACAAGCGAGGAACAAATTGTTACAGGCCAATTTAAAAGTGGAGAGCGATAGCATCGATTTTGAAGCTGCCAAAACAAACATTATGATTGCCCAAAGGCAGTTTGATCGAACCACTCAATTGGAATCTGAGGGACTTAAGGCAGTGACCGATGTGGAGGAGAAACGCCTTAAGCTACAAGAGACACAGGCTAAATTGATTTCGCAGGAAAACAAACTATTGGCCAGTAAAAACGAGGTGTTGAACGCTCAAGTGGAAATTACCAGGGTAGAAGCGGAGTATGCGGACAAAATATCCAAAGCACGAAGTGAGAAGTTCACCGCCCAATCCAATCAGTTCGACTCGGAGGCCCAAGTGACCAAGCTGGAGAACGAATTTACCAACTATTCCATTCGGAATGACTTGTACTACATTCGGGCGCCGCAAAGTGGATTCATAAACAGGGCCATTCAAGGCGGTATAGGTGAAACCTTTAAGGAAGGAGACCGATTGGTAGGCATTATGCCGGCAAAATATGATATGGCGGTAGAAACCTTTGTGGAGCCGATTGATTTGCCTTTGATACACCTTGGGGAAAAAGTACGGATCCAGTTTGATGGTTGGCCCGTGATTATTTTCAGCGGATGGCCCAATGTGTCCTACGGAACCTACGGTGGGGTAGTCGTAGCGATTGAGACCTTTATTAGCGATAATGGGAAATATAGGGTTTTGTTGGCTCCAGACCCGGAGGACCATCCCTGGCCCAAAGACCTTAGAGTAGGGTCGGGTGCCAATACCATTGCCCTATTGGAGGATGTCCCCATCTGGTTTGAATTATGGAGACAGTTGAACGGCTTCCCGCCCAATTATTATCAACCCGAAAACAAAAGTGCAAATGCTGCAAAGAAATAGAAGTTTACTTTTATACTGTACCCTCTTTTTCTTTTATATAAGCTTTTCTCATGCCCAACAGGATTCATTAATGGTCCTAGGGTTTAAGGAGTATTTGGGCTATGTAAAAAAATACCACCCCGTGGCCAAGCAGGCCCAGCTGACCATCGCCATTGGTCAGGCCAATCTTATGAAGGCCAGGGGAGGTTTTGATCCCAAAGTCGAGGTGGATTACAATCGGAAAGAGTTCAAGGGAACAGAATACTGGGACAAGTTAAATGCAACCTTCAAAATACCTACTTGGTTCGGAATAGAACTTAAGGGGAACTTGGAACAGAATGAAGGCAGTTTTTTGAGTGATGAAGCAACTGTTCCCGATGATGGTCTGTACAGCGCCGGGGTATCCATGTCCGTTTTGCAGGGATTTTGGATCAATGAGCGCATGGCCACCCTCAGGAAAGCCAAATTCTTTAGGGAGCAGTCCAAGGCAGATCAGGATTTATTGGTGAACCAAGTGCTGTATGATGCCGCCCTTGCCTATTTCGATTGGTTACGGGCCTACCGTGATGCACAGGTTTTTGAGGATTTCTTGGAAAACGCAGAGGTCAGGTTTCAGGGCGTTAAGAGCAGTGCCCTTGCAGGTGATATTTCCATCATCGACACCGTTGAAGCAAAAATCGCTGTCGAAAATAGGGCGTTGAGCCTGGAGCAAGCCAATGTGAAGTTGATGAAACGATCATTGGAGCTATCGAATTTTCTATGGATAGAGGATGTCCCTGTTGAGTTACAGGAAAATATTGTGCCCAATTTGGACGTGGAAGGCGAAATTGATACCACTTTGGAGATTTTGGGCAAACCTTTGGACAGCTTTACCTTGGAGAACCATCCCAAAATACGTTCCCTCGATTTCAAAATCGATGGACTTGTGGTGGACCGCCGCCTAAAAGCCAATAAACTGCTGCCCAAACTGGATGTGGAATACAATTTTATTACCGAAACCCCTGAATTGATCAATTCCTTGGTCACTGAAAACTTCAAGGGAGGTTTCACCTTCAGCGTACCCTTATTTTTACGAAAAGAGAGGGGAGATTTAAAATTGGCCAAATTTAAACTGAGGGATGCGGAATTTGATCGCGATAATGCCCAAGTTGAAATTCAGAATAAGGTAATCGCCATTTATCGTGAGTTGGACTCCTACATTACCCAAAATACATTGATCGCCAATATCGTGAGGGATTACGGCACTTTGCTTCAGGCGGAGGAACGAAAGTTCAGTTTTGGGGAAAGTTCCCTCTTTTTGATCAACTCACGGGAAAGCAAACTCATTGATGCCTATCTGAAACAGAACGAGATGCAGAACAAGTTCTTTTACACCAAAGCGATGCTGTTCAAGAGCTTGGCCATCAACCCGGAGGCACTGTAAGGAATCCGTTTCAAAAACAACCAATGATAAAAGTCACCAAATAGGCGATAGCTCATGGTTACTTTTGTAAAAACATTTTTTATGGAAGTTTTGGAAAACGATAAGTTGGAGTTGGTACAGGATTTTATTCCCAAGGCGATGGATTACGCCAGATACCGTAAACTGGTAAGTGAGTTGGCCATATTGGGTAAGACAACCGGTCCCAACCAGTCCGAAGCCATGATCAACTATACCAAGTTGAGCGACCGTAGAATGGTTCGCTGGGAGAAAACCTTCAACATTTCGGAGGAAATTCAAGAAAAGTTGACCCACTTGGATAGGGAATTAACTTTTTTGGTGCTCACCGAAAGCTGGTGTGGAGATGCTGCGGCAAGCTTGCCCATACTTCAAAAAATTGCGGAATCAACACCCAAAATCGACCTCAAAGTTGTGCTGAGGGATGAAAGCCTGGAATTGATGGATGCTTTTTTGACCCATGGTGCCCGTTCCATTCCCAAAGTGATTGTTTTGGACAACTCCCAGCAAGAAATAGTTGGTGAGTGGGGTCCAAGACCAAGCCTTGCCACCAAAATGGTGGAAGATTATAAAGCGGAACACGGTAAACTTACCGATGAGTTCAAACAGGAATTACAGCTTTGGTACAATAAGGACAAGGGACAAAATATACTACAGGATATCCTAAAGTTACTTGCTCTGGAATAGATAGGTAATGGTTCCGATCTGTGCTGCTTTGGAATCGGGACTGAATCGAGCTTTAAGGGCGTAAGCGATGGCATTGTCTACCAAACAACCGTTGTCCGTCCCCGAACTCTTATCATTAAAACTTGCTTCGGTTACATAGCCATTGTTATCTACGGTAATGTTCACCACTACCTTGCCACCTTCAATGCAGGTGTAGATGGGCGGGGGGAGGTAATAGGCATTGCGCTCCACCAAAGAGTACGAAATGGAGGTGCGTCTATCTTTCAAGTAGTTGGTGAATTCTTTTTTTTGGGCATCCCGTTCTCCGAGCTTTTGCTTTTTTTCGTCCCGTTGCGCCTTTAATTGCTTGAGTTGTTCCTCGAATCCCGAGTTGTCGGCATATTCGCCCGTTTCGCTGTTCAGCGCCCTTTCTTCCATAAGTTCCTCCAGTGTCTTCAGAGGTTCCGGATTGCCCACACTTGGCTTTGCAGTTTCATTGAGGGCCATATGGCTTTTGATAGGGTCGTTGGCGGCTTCCATCTCCTCAAGTCGTTGTTCCTCTTCTTCCAGGAGCTTTTCAATATCCTCATCGGCCAAGCTCATTTCAATCACATATTCATCCTCCTTCATACCTCCTAAGTGAATGTTGAAAAGCAACAAAACCACTATGGACATAGCGAAGAAAGTGATCAAAAGTGATAACTGGCTCTTGTTAAGGTTCATGGTCTAACTATAACCGCTTTTTTTCTAAAATATTTTATCTCAACCGCTTTAGGTTGAGGTGTTCACCCCTAGGTTTTCCTTGAACATTTGGGGTGTTGTAGCATTATCTACGTTGAAATCCCCTATTTTGGTTCTTCGGAGCTTGGATAAGTAAGCGCCCGAACCCACTGCCTTTCCAAAATCGTGGGCCAAGGAACGGATGTAGGTTCCTTTGCTGCACACCACCCTAAAATCCACTTCGGGAAGGGCAATTCGGGTAATCTCAAACTCCAAAATCTCGATTTTCCGTGATTTTATCTCCACTTGCTTCCCTTCACGGGCCAATTCGTACAATCGTTTTCCATCCTTTTTTAAGGCGGAAAAAATAGGCGGCACTTGTTCAATTTCGCCTAAAAATGACTTTGTGGCTTCGTGAATGGTCTTATCGGAAAGATGATCTGTGGGAAAGGTTTCGTTCACTTCGGTTTCCATATCGTAGGAAGGCGTAGTCGCGCCCAAAGTGAAGGTTCCTGTGTACTCTTTCACCTGTCCTTGAAGCTCCGGAATTTTTTTGGTGAATTTACCGGTGCAGATAATCAATAGGCCCGTGGCCAACGGATCTAGGGTTCCGGCATGGCCAATTTTGATTTTTTTAAGGCTAAATTTTTTGCGAATCGCCCATTTAAGGGCATTCACCGCTTGGAACGAACTCCATTCCAGGGGTTTGTCGATCAAGAGTATCTGACCGTTTAAGAAATCTTCTTTGGTGTTCAAAAACTTGGGGTTTGTGGCAAATATACTGATCTATCCCCAAATGCTCCACGCAAGAGCGATGAGGCCCACAATCAAACAATAAATGGCAAAATAGGTCAGCTTGCTCTGGCGCACCAGTTTGATCATCCATGTACAGGCGGCCAGTCCAGCGATAAAGGCGGCAACAAATCCCGCACCCATGGCCACAGCTTGGTCGCCATGAAAGGAAATTTCCCCTCCCATCAAATCTTTGGCCACTTTGCCCAAGATCAACGGAACTACCATTAAAAAGGAAAAACGTGCCGATTTGGTCTTATCAACCCCCAAGAGAACCGCAGCTGAAATAGTGGCGCCACTTCTGGAAATTCCGGGAAGTATGGCTACGGCTTGCGCCATACCAATAGCAAATGCGCTGCGGAAGGATACGTTTTTATCGGTGGTTTTCGCCAAATCTGCCAAATACAATAAAAATGCAGTAATGATCAACATGATGCCCACAATCACAATGGCACCATCGAAAAAGACCTCGATAAAATCATTCAAAAAAAGACCGACCAAGGCGGCAGGTATCATGGAGATGATAATTTTTAAGGAAAACTGGGTTTCCTCGTTCCATTTGAACTGAAATAGGCTCTTGAAAATGTCAAAAACATCTTTCCGAAATACCACTAACGTACTCAAGGCAGTGGCAAAGTGAAGGATCACGGTGAACAACAAACTTTCTTCGGGAACGGCCTGAGCGCCCAAAATGGCTTTTCCCAATTCTAAGTGACCGCTGGAGGAAACAGGCAAAAATTCGGTCAATCCCTGAATAATCCCAAGGATAATGGCATCGATCAATTCCAAATTACTCTTTGTTTTTCTTGTTAGGATTCAACAAAATGGCATAGACCTGAATGCCAAGCCCTATCAAGATCAAGGTCGGCGCAAGGCGTATCCGTCTAAAATTGTAGATCTCGGGATTGAAAACCTCTGGGTCGTCGCTTCCGCCTCCACTCATCAAAATATAACCAAGGGCTATAAAGGCAATGCCGATGAAGAGAAAGAGGTAGTTTTTTCGTTGAAAAACAAACTCCTTTGTCGGTTTTTGACCGTTTTTGTTGTTCTTGCTCATGTCGCAAAGTTAATAATAAAGATCGTCCGTCCTTAAGTTTAAAAAACGTTGGGTGGCAAAATGCGTGCTGGCCCAAGAAATGATTACCCCCAAACCAAAAACACCAACAAACAAAAGTATGAGGACGATGTAATCCTGTAACAAGTTCAGTTCGGGGAAATTTTTGTCGATGTAGTACACCAAAACGCCCAACCCGATAAGGGCAACAACGGCGCCTGCCATGCCCAGCTTAATGTTGGTCCAAATAAAGGGCCTACGGATAAAGGTCTTGGTGGCACCCACCATTTGCATCGTTTTGATGATAAACCGTTTGGAGTAAATGGACAGGCGAATGGAGCTATTGATAAGCAACACGGCAATGAGTGTAAACACGGCACTGGCCACCAAAATCCAAAGGCTTATTTTCCGGGCATTGTTGTTCAGCAACGAAATCAAGGGTTTATCGTAGCTTACTTCATCCACGTATGCTTTTTCGGTAATCTCCGCAGCAATCTCATCAATCTGTTGTGGTGACACAAAGTCGGCCTTTAAGTTGACATCAATGGAATTTTTAAGGGGGTTGTAGCCTAAAAACTCCACAAAGTTTTCTCCGATGTCCTCACTATACTGCTCTGCGGCATCTTCTTTGGAAATATAGGCTGCCGATTTGGTGTACTCGGCAAGGGCAAGGCTTTTTTGCAATTGGTCGATTTCAACCGGTTTGGCCGTATCCTTCAAGTACACTGAAATGGTTATCTGTTCCTTAAAGTGGTCGGCCAATTTTTTGGTATTGAGCACCAAAAGACCCAAGACACCCAATAGAAATAGGACCAAGGCAATGCTCAAAGCCACGGAAAAATAGGAGGAAATCAGTTTTCGGCGCTGATATCGTTCAATATATTGGCTCATACGGTAGAATCAGTATGTAAAAATAGAAAAGTAAATTGTATTTAGGGGATTAAACCTATTTTTGCACACGAAATTGAACAAGATTAACAATGAATTACGATTTCCGCGAGATTGAGGCCAAATGGCAGAAGTATTGGGCAGAAAACGAAACCTTTAAGGCATCCAACGATTCCGACAAACCTAAATTTTATGCATTGTCGATGTTTCCCTACCCGTCCGGTGCAGGCTTGCACGTAGGGCATCCGCTGGGTTACATAGCAACGGACATCTATTCACGTTACAAACGTCACAAGGGGTTCAATGTGTTGCATCCCATGGGCTACGATTCCTTCGGGTTGCCCGCAGAGCAATATGCCATTCAAACGGGTCAACACCCGGCCATTACTACGGAAAATAACATTAACCGGTACCGTGAGCAACTGGACCAGCTTGGTTTTTCTTTTGATTGGAGCCGCGAAGTGCGAACCTCAAATCCACAATATTATAAATGGACGCAATGGATTTTTATCCAATTGTTCAATGCGTGGTACAACAAGAAATCCGATAAAGCGGAAAGCATTGATAGTTTGATTTCCATTTTTGAAAAAGAAGGAAATGTTAATGTGGAAGCCGCTTGTGATGATGACACCCCAAGTTTTGATGCAGCGACCTGGAATGCGTATTCAGAAAAAGAAAAACAGGAAATCCTGTTAAATTATCGATTGACCTATTTGGCGGATACCGAAGTAAACTGGTGTCCTGCCTTGGGAACCGTTTTGGCCAATGATGAAATCGTAAACGGTGTTTCCGAGCGTGGAGGTCACCCCGTGGTCCGCAAAAAAATGACACAATGGAGTATGCGTATTACTGCGTATGCCCAACGTTTATTGGACGGATTGGATAAAATCGACTGGCCACAGCCGCTAAAGGATTCCCAAACCAATTGGATTGGACGCTCGGTTGGGGCATCCGTTACTTTTAATGTATTGGACGCTGAGCGTAGTCGAAGCGACCAAGAGGTGATTACGAATGACGATGTCACTTCGAGCGCAGTCGAGAAGCCTTACGAGATAGAAGTCTTCACCACTCGCCCAGATACTATTTTTGGGGTAAGTTTTATGACCTTGGCCCCGGAGCACGAGTTGGTGGCTAAAATCACTACGCCAGAACAAAAAGCTGAGGTGGAGGCTTATGTTGAAGCCACGGCAAAACGGTCCGAGCGCGACCGTATGGCCGATGTAAAAACCATTTCGGGGGTGTTCACGGGAGCATATGCAGAGCATCCGTTCACCAAGGAGCCCATTCCTATTTGGATTGGCGACTACGTACTGGCCAGCTATGGAACCGGTGCGGTGATGGCCGTGCCCTGTGGCGACCAACGTGACTACGATTTTGCAAAACATTACAATATAGATATCCCCAATATTTTTGAAGGGGTAGATATTTCCGAAGAGGCCTTTGCTGACAAAGAAACCACCGTCATTGCGAATTCTGATTTTCTAAACGGACTTTCCTACAAGGATGCGATGAAGAAAATTATTGCCGAATTGGAACGAATCGGACATGGCAAAGGCAAAGTGAATTATCGTTTGCGTGATGCCGTATTTAGCCGTCAGCGGTACTGGGGCGAACCCTTCCCAGTGTATTATGTGGATGGTATGCCACAGATGATCGATGAAAAATATTTGCCTTTGGAACTGCCCAAAGTGGAAAAATACCTCCCCACCGAAACAGGTGAGCCACCATTGGGCAATGCTACAGAATGGGCATGGGACGCGAAGAACAAAAAAGTAGTTTCCAATGACTTGATTGACCATAAAACTGTTTTTCCATTGGAATTGAATACCATGCCGGGTTGGGCAGGAAGTTCCCAATACTTTAATAGGTATATGGATCCGCGGAATGATGACGCTATTTTCTCTCCCGAAGCCATCAACTATTGGCAAGATGTGGACTTGTATATCGGAGGAAGCGAACACGCAACGGGCCACTTGTTGTATTCCCGTTTTTGGCAGAAGTTTATGTTCGATATGGGCTATGTGCCCAAAGATGAATTTGCCCAAAAGTTGATCAACCAAGGGATGATTACGGGGACGAGTGCGTTTATGCTTCGGAAGATTATTGATGTAAATGCAGTTGTTAAAAGTAATTCGGATATTGAAGAAATAACTTTTCAAGCAACAATAATTACTGATGAGGATTCAGTTCTAAAGTATGAAGAAGCGAAGCTTGAAAAAATTGCTAAAGAACAGTTTGATAAATTCCTTTTAGAAGAAGGTAAAAGTATTGAAGTACTTGAAATAAATTATGATACTTCCAATATGCACCTTTCAATAAGAGTACCTGTTGAATTAGTTAATGCTTCTGATGAATTGGATGTAGAAGCATTTGTTAATAGTCCCTATGGGAAAGATTATAAATATGCATTCTTTGATAGTAATAAAACCTATCGAGAAATCGAAAAAATGTCCAAATCCAAATACAATGTCGTCAACCCCGATGCCATTTGTGAGGAGTACGGGGCAGACTCGTTGCGTTTGTACGAAATGTTCTTGGGACCCTTGGAGCAATCCAAGCCTTGGAATACGGCGGGGATTACAGGAGTACATTCCTTCTTAAAGAAACTTTGGAAGTTGTATGCGCCATATACAAATGGGTCGCTGAGCGGAGCCGAAGCGGAACCCACTGCCGAAAATCTAAAAACCTTGCACAAAACCATCAAAAAGGTGGAAGAGGATATCGAGAACTTTTCGTTCAACACCTCTGTATCCACTTTTATGATCTGTGTTAACGAATTGACGGCGCAAAAATGTACCAGTAAAGCTATTCTGGAGCCATTGGCTATTCTGGTGTCACCTTATGCGCCACATATAGCCGAAGAGCTGTGGAGTCGTTTGGGACATACGGAATCTATTGCGGAAGCGCCTTTCCCGAAGTTTGAGGAAAAGTATTTGGTGGAAAGCAGCAAGGAATATCCGATATCCTTTAATGGGAAAATGCGTTTCAAATTGGAATTACCGTTGGATATGGGCAAGGATGAGATTGAAGCTGCCGTTTTGGCCCACGAAAAAACAAAAGAGCAACTACAGGGTCGTGAGCCTAAAAAGGTAATCGTAGTGCCTGGCAAGATTGTGAATATTGTCGGTTAATCCGAAACATCGTTGCTGTCATTCCGAACTTGATTCGGAATCTCATACTATTAAATCAGTTTTATGGGAACCTGAATCAAGTTCAGGTTGACGAAAACGTCACCCTTTTATAAAATCAGTACGAATCTTATAGAAATACCCTAAAAAAGCATGCCACTCGACATGCTTTTTTATTTTCAGAACCATTTAGGTATAAAAAATAGGGGTTCACATATTAATAAACAGTAAAAAAGAATAGTTGACCCCTATTTAAATAGGGTATATATGTTAAAAAATAACTTTTTTAACCATTGACCCCTGTATTTTATCGAATTTTTGCGTTTTAATTTGATTTTTTTGTTCAACTTTGGCCCATCAACCATTAAAAGCAACAAAATGACTGTTGGAATACCTAAAGAAATCAAGAACAACGAGAGTCGGGTCGGCATGACGCCTGCCGGGGTCTTTGAATTGGTCAAGAACAACCACACCGTGTATGTGCAATCGGGTGCTGGCGAAGGAAGTGGTTTTTTTAACCAGGATTACCAACAGGCAGGGGCCACTATTTTGGATACCATTGGCCAGGTGTATGCCATGAGCGATATGATCGTAAAGGTGAAAGAACCCATTGCGGAGGAGTACCATTTGATTCAGGAAGGGCAAATTGTGTTTACCTACTTTCATTTTGCTTCCAGCGAGGCCTTGACCAAGGCTATGATCAGGAGTAAATCCATCTGTATTGCTTATGAAACCGTTGAGGACGAAGACGGTACATTACCATTGCTAACTCCAATGTCCGAAGTTGCCGGTAGAATGGCGATACAACAGGGCGCCAAATATTTGGAGAAGCCCGTAAAAGGCAAAGGTGTGCTTTTGGGCGGAGTACCTGGGGTGTCCCCTGGGCGAGTTTTGGTCCTTGGTGCTGGTACGGTTGGCATTCAGGCTGCTAAAATGGCAGCAGGGTTAGGGGCGCAGGTCACGATTTTGGATGTGAACATGAAACGTCTCAGATATGTCAACGATATTATGCCCAGCCATGTGATCACTGGTTTTTCCAACGAATTCAATATCAGAAAATATATCAAAACACACGACTTGATCATTGGTGGAGTCCTGTTGAAAGGAGCAAAAGCACCCAACTTAATTACTAGGGACATGCTCAAGGACATGCATCCGGGAACCGTAATCGTTGATGTGGCGGTAGATCAGGGCGGATGTGTGGAAACCACTAAACCAACCACCCATGAAGATCCCATCTATATAATTGATGATGTGGTCCATTACTGTGTAGCCAATATGCCAGGGGCAGTGCCTTATACTTCTACTGTTGCCTTGACGAATGTAACACTGCCCTATGTGCTAAAATTGGCGAACATGGGATGGCGAAGTGCCTGTAAATTGGACAAATCCTTGGAAAAGGGATTGAATGTGGTAGAAGGTGAGGTAGTGTACAAAGAAATTGCCGAAACCTTTCAATTGGAACCTGTGATGGCATGATCTACTAACATTTTGACAGCAAAATTACCCCGACCCTATTTGGCGGGGTTTTTGCTTTTATGTAGTATATTAGTTTGTATAAAATGAAAAAGCTATGATGACATATTATATATTGATTGGTGGAATTGCCCTAGTGAGCTGGTTGGTAAGCAGCCGATTGAAAAGTAAGTTTAAGCAATATTCCAAGGTTCATTTGAGAAATGGCATGAGCGGTGCCGAAATCGCCCAAAAAATGCTCGATGACCATGGTATTCGGGATGTAAAGGTGATATCCACTCCCGGAATGCTAACCGACCATTACAATCCAAAGGATAAGACTGTAAACCTGAGTGAAGGAGTGTACAATCAGCGCAATGCAGCTGCTGCTGCAGTAGCGGCCCACGAATGCGGCCATGCTGTTCAACATGCACAAGCTTATGAGTGGTTGACCATGCGCTCCAAATTGGTGCCCGTGGTAAGCGTTACCTCCGGTATGTCGACATGGGTGGTATTTGGGGGTATTATGCTGATGGCCGCCACAGGCGTGGCAGGAGGCATCGGTTTTTACATCGCCGTAGCCGGATTGATCATGATGGGTTTTGCGACCTTGTTCAGTTTTGTGACCCTTCCTGTTGAATACGATGCCAGTAAAAGGGCCTTGGTATGGCTCAAGCAGAAGAACATGGTAAGCCAGCAAGAATATGCAGGCGCCGAAGACGCCCTAAAATGGGCCGCAAGAACCTATGTGGTTGCCGCTTTGGGTGCATTGGCTTCCCTGTTGTACTGGGCCGTTCAGGTCTTTGGTGGCAGGGATTAACAGCTAAATGAAATAAAATAAAAAGGGGCCAAGCGGCCCCTTTTTCTATACTTAATTTTGTGGTCTACTCAATCCAATTGGCAACTTGGTTATCGATCATTTGCAGGCCTACACCTTCGGTGCCGGTCACTTCGATCATATCCAAGATATCCCTGATGGTGTTTTCTTCTTCCACCTGCTCCATTACAAACCAATCCAAGAAGCGTTCTGTGGCAAAATCACCAATCTCCCTAGCTTTTTTTACGATGTTATGGATGGATTTGGTCACTTTCACCTCGTGCTCTAAGGTAGATTCAAAAACATCGACGATGGAGGAATAATCGTGATTGATGCCCTTAACCTCTGGAGAAATGGGGTTGCCACCCGTATCCACCAAAAAGTTAAAGATTTTCATCATGTGCTCACGTTCCTCCTCAGCTTGTTTGAAGAAGAATTTGGCGCTGGTGAAAAAACCGTTCTGTTCGCACCAAGAGGCCATGGCCAAATAGGTTGCCGAGGCGTGGGCCTCCATTTTTATCTGTCCGTTGAGCAAATCCATGGACTCCACTTTAATGCTCATACTTTGTCTTGCTATATCTTTCATAAATACTATGATTTTAATCCAATTATACTCTATAAAGGTACTGAATTTTAGGGGGTTTTAAAAATGAGCCCTTTGTTTTTAGGCGGTTTAAGACTCATTAAAAATAAAGGGTTATCCTTGTCTAGGAAACGGCCATTTCTGCAACATCGGCGGAAAGACCAAGGGATACAAAACTGTTGGACACCAATTTTTTCAAATCCAACACCTCCAAAGTGTTTAGAATGAACAGGTGTTCTTTATTGCACAGCATCAATACCTCGAAACCGTGTGCGTTGAGGTCGCTATCAAAGTGGCTTTCAATGTTGATGCTCATCACCTTATGGCGAAGCGAAAGAAGCTGACATAAGGACATACGTACTATTTTTTGACCAAAGTCAAGATAAAAACAGCGTTCGTCCACAGCTTGGTAGAGGGTGTAATATGTAGATTGAACTATTACATTCATGTGGACAAATGTAATGCTTATTTAGATTTAATACAAATATCAAATCCGTATTTGACGATCGATTTGTTGATCTAAAGAGATGAAGGTCTCTGTTCTTGAAACTCCTTCAATTTGCTGTATTTTTTTGTTGAGGACCTGCATTAAATGTTCGTTGTCCTGGCACAGTACTTTAATGAGGATGGACCAGTTTCCCGTGGTATAGTGGCATTCCAAGACCTCAGGGATTTCCTTGAGCTGCTTTACAGCCCTTGGGTTGGTCATAGCTTTATCCAGATAAATACCAATATAGGCCATGGTAGAGTAGCCCAACACTTTAGGGTTGATGACAAACTTTGACCCAGCGATAAGCCCCGAGCTTTCTAATTTGCGAAGCCGCTGGTGAATGGCCGCGCCAGAAATCCCAATGTTCCTCGCAATCTCCAAGATGGGCTTTCGCGCATCTTCCATCAGGTATCTTAGGATTTTCTTGTCAATACCATCTATTTTAACCGAATTGTTATTGTTTTTCACAATATGGATGTTGATTTGAAGTCAAAGGTATAGAAAAACTTTCAGTTGACTATCCTGCAACAGAGTCAGGATTATAGCCCAAATAGGGTTTGTCATATTCCTTAAAACTGATGCCATAGTTTTTCAACTCTTTTAAAATAGGTCCGTACACCTCTTTCAAGATGGGTATTTGTACCCCTGGGGTGGTTATTTTTCCATTAAGGATGAGCAACGTGGCCATGGCTACCGGCAATCCAACCGTTTTGGACATAGCGGTGTAGGCGCGGTTCTCTCCAATCACGACCATGTTGGCATCTATCTGCTTCTTTTTACCGTTCAGTTCGTAGCCGAATTTGTGGTACATCACGATCATATCCTTTTCATCCTCTTTCAGGGTCCAGCTATCTTCCAAAATGTATTGGAGCATCTGGGCAGGTGTCGCATTTTTTAATGGGATTTTTTTGGATGGATTAAAAAGGTCCAGCTCCAACAGTTTTCCCCACATAATGTCATCTTGGTCAATTTTAAGGTAATGTCGCATTTTAAGTTCTACGGAATCGGTAGGGGAATAGGGCAAAAAGAGGTTGACGAATTCACGGTACGACATCCCTTCCGAATTTTCAATGGAGTAGCTGTCATCCGTCATCCCCAAAATCACGAACATTTGCCACGCTTTGGAAAAGCCGACGCGCCTCATCGTACCACGGAATAGGGTCAATGCATCTTCTAACCCGTAGGCCTCACGATATTTTAGCGAATCTCGGTTGGCATAGGCCTCAAAAGTGCCGTATCCTTCAATATCCATAAACTCAGTTCTCCTAAAGAGCTTTTGGTAAGGAATATACTTGTAAGTGCCCTCCTGAATAAACTTCGCCGCCCCTCCTTGGCCAGCCAAGACAACATTCCGAGGGTTCCAGGTAAATTTGTAGTGCCATAGATTAGTGTCGCTTTGCGGAGCAACCAATCCACCTGTAAAGGATTCGAACAACAACATTTTTCCACCCGCATCACGAATCCGGTCAATGACTTCCATTGCACTCATGTGGTCGATACCGGGATCAAGACCGATTTCGTTCATAAAAACTAGTCCTTTTTTCTTGACATCCTCGTCCAATGCCCGCAATTGGTCGCTGACATAGGAAGCGGTAATAAAATGCTTTTCAAACTCCAAGCAGTCTTGTGCGACATTGATGTGTAGACTGGCGGGGAGCATCGAAACCACAATGGAGGCTTCGGAAACCGCTTTCTTGCGCTCGGTCTCGTTGAAAATATCCAATTGAAAGACCGTACAGTTGGGATGCGAAGCAAATTTATCGGGAATGTTCTCCGGGTGAAGATCCCCGATATTGAGGTGAATCTGTTCTTCCGCTGATTTTTCAAGGAGATAATCCAAGAGGTAAGAGGTTGATTTGCCTGCTCCAACAACTAAAATAGTACGGGCCATGTGTTTTGTTTACTTTTGATATTCGGGACACTAAGGTATTAAAATGTTATATCTCTAAAAAAATAGCATGTTAAAGTTATGAACAGAACAATTTTGTTGACGGGAACGGTATTCGGTTTGTTGGCCATTGGTTTGGGTGCTTTTGGTGCCCATGGATTGGAAAAATTGGTGGATGCGGAAGCTATCGACACTTTTGAAACTGGGGTGAAGTATCAAATGTATCACGCCCTGTTCCTTCTTTTTTTGGGAATGTGGGATGGTATGTCCAGTAAGCCAAAAAGGTACATTTATGGACTGGTTGTGGCAGGCGTGGTGCTGTTCTCCTTCTCAATTTACATTTTGGCATTGAACAGTTTAACGGCTTTTGACTTTAAAATCATAGGTTTTTTAACACCTATTGGAGGGGTTTTGCTGATCTTGGGTTGGATTTTATCGGGATATCACATTTTAACCAAGAAAACACTCAATTAAGCAAGATTTAAAAGGACGAAAAGCTATTATTTTCTAGCTTTGTACCAACATAAAAATCTAAACTATGAAGGATTCCACTTCAATTACGAAAACGATTTCGTTACACTCCTATGGAATAACCCATGACAATGTGAATTACCAGCTTTCCCCAGACGAATTACACGACATTACCATTGAAAAGGGAATGGGCCAAGAAGCTTCTTCCGGGGCCTTGGCAGTGAATACTGGTGAGTTTACAGGTAGGTCGCCCATGGACCGCTTCATTGTTAAGGACGATATAACTTCGGATAAGGTGTGGTGGGGAAACATCAACATTCCTTTTGAGAGCGAAAAGTTCGACCAACTGTACGATAAGGTCATTGCCTACCTCAATACCAAAGAATTGTATGTTCGGGATTCCTATGCCTGTGCCGATGCGGATTATAAGTTGAATATTCGGGTAATCAACGAGTATCCTTGGTCCAATATGTTTGCCTCTAACATGTTCCTGCGTCCTACGGAGGATGAGTTAGAGGATTTTGACCCGGAATGGACCGTGGTGAATACACCCGGCTTTATGGCCAATCCTGAAGAAGACGGAACCCGTCAGCATAATTTTGCCATCCTTAACTTTACCCGGAAAATCGCTTTGATCGGAGGAACAGGGTATACCGGCGAAATCAAAAAAGGTATTTTCTCCGCCTTGAACTTTATTCTTCCCGTTTATAAGAACACGCTGCCCATGCACTGTTCGGCCAATGTGGGCGAATCTGGCGATACTGCCATTTTCTTCGGTCTGTCCGGAACAGGAAAAACTACTTTGTCCACCGATCCAGACAGAAAATTGATCGGGGACGATGAACACGGCTGGACACCCAACAATACGGTTTTCAACTTTGAGGGAGGCTGCTACGCCAAGGTCATTGACCTTTCCCAAAAGAAGGAACCTGAAATCTACGGGGCCATCAAAAAAGGAGCTATTTTGGAAAATGTGGTCATGGACGACAAGGGTGTGGTCGATTACTCCGATACCTCCATCACACAAAATACAAGGGTGAGCTACCCCATCCACCATATTGAAAACATACAGTGGCCTTCCATTGGGGAGAACGTAAAGAATATTTTCTTTTTAACGGCGGATGCCTTCGGGGTACTACCTCCAATTTCCAAATTGACACCGGCCCAAGCCGCGTATCATTTTATTTCGGGATATACGGCGAAGGTTGCCGGTACGGAAGCTGGTGTGGTGGAACCGCAACCTTCCTTCTCGGCCTGTTTTGGCGCTCCCTTTATGCCTTTGCATCCTGCCAAATATGCCGAAATGCTGAGCAAGAAGATGAAGGAGTCAGGGGTCGATGTATGGTTGGTGAACACGGGTTGGACCGGTGGACCCTACGGTGTGGGCACCCGAATGAAGCTGAAATACACCCGTGCCATGATCAGTGCAGCACTTAGTGGCGAGCTGGGCCTTTACAATTATGAGAAATACCATATCCATTCCGTATTTGGGGTGGCGCAGCCAAGGGAATGTCCAGGTGTACCTACCCAGGTGCTTAGCCCAAGGGCAACGTGGAACAATGATGAAGCCTACTACAAAACTGCCTTTAAGCTGACCAATGCTTTTAGGGAAAACTTTAAAAAGTTTGAAGCTTACGCCAGTGAAGAGATCAGGCGGGGCGGACCACAACGATATGCCTTTTAAAAAACAAAGCCCCGTTCTCACGGGGCTTTTCTTTTATTCTTTTGTGCTGTGAACTATTTGTTCACACTGGTAATGTACTTCTGTAGAGCCATGGTCATGGAAGGTGTTTCGGGCGTTGGTGCCTGAATGTCAATCCGAAGGCCTGCATTGGTGGCTGCTTTTACCGTACTGTTGCCAAAAACGGCAATTCTAGTATCGTTCTGTTCAAAATCGGGGAAGTTCTTCATTAGGGATTCGATTCCTGAGGGACTAAAGAAGACCAAAATGTCATAATACACATTTCTTAGGTCCGACAGGTCGCTGATCACCGTTTTGTAGAATATACCGCGGGTCCAATTTACGCCGACCTCGTCCAACAATTCGGGGACGATGGGCTTTAGGGAATCAGAAGAAGGTAAAAGGAACTTTTCATCTTTATACTTCTTGATCAAGGGAATCAATTCGTTGAACGTTCTCTTCCCAACATAAATCTTTCTTTTTCTGTATACCACATATTTCTGTAAGTAGTAGGCCACCGCCTCCGACTGACAAAAATATTTCATGGAATCCGGAACTTTGAAGCGCATTTCCTCGGCAATTCTAAAGAAGTGATCCACGGAGTTTCGGCTCGTTAGGATGATTGCCGTAAAGTTGTTCAAGTCGATTTTCTGCTGTCTCACATTTTTGGCTTCTACGCCTTCAACGTGTATGAAAGGTCTAAAATCTACTTTTACTTTCTCCTTTTCAATTAATCTTGAATAGGGTGAGTTTTCGACTTTGGGTTCCGGTTGGGAAACCAAAATTGTTTTTACTTTCATAAGTTTTCAACCTTTAAAATAGCTTCCAATTAACACCAAGGGCGCAATTTCGAGTGCGCAAAGGTACAAAATAAAATACACAAAAAACGGGAAGAGTGCTTTTTGATGGTTCTTCAGCAGCTTTGTGATACCGATGCCATTAATCAAGAAAACCAGTGCCAAAACCACATAAATAGTGGTTTTTGAAAGGGGAGTAATGTAAATCAATAAAATATTGGCAACAGCGATGATGATGCCGCTATAATTGAGATACGAGATTTTACTGAAGACCACACTCCCAAAGAGCCCTAGGTTATTGAACACAAATCCGGTAAACATTTGAACCAGAAATTTAACCAATTCGAACAGGGCCAAAAACCCTAAAACAATGAGGTAGGAGAGGAACGAATTTGGAACCGGGGTGAGCTCAAAAGTTTGTAAAATAAGAAATAGGAAGAGTGATATATTGATGAGCTGGAATAGTGTCAAGAGCAAATGGAACCAATGTGAAAATTGTCCCTTTTTATTATGGAGTAGGATATACTTATCGTTGAAGGGAAGAATGATGAAATTGAGGAACTTTTTGTGGAAAAGATATTTGCCAAGTGCCAAAACAACCAGACCGACAAACAGTGTTAACGTCATCCAATCCAACGAAATGATTGTTTTTTCTATGGGTTCCATTATTCAATCTTAATCGGTTTGCCATTGAGACCAGCGGGAAGGTTGTTCTCCGAAATCCCAATCCTAAAGTACGAGGGATTTTCCATGGACGACAACGGCAACTGAAACGTATAGTGCAGCGTATCCTTGGATTTGAGGATAGCTGGTCGTGGTTCGGGGCTCATAACCTTTAATGGCAATCTTTGTTTCACCTGTTTGTGCTCGTTCGAGTACGAAATGGTAAACTTTAATTGCTCCAAGGGAACATCAAAAGGATAGGGATTATATACTTTTAATGCATACCCGATGCCTGCGCTTGGTTTCTCAACTATGCATTCCAACCTTCGATAGGATTGAAAATCATCGATAAAATTTCCATAAAAGATAGTACTGTCCAAATGCATATAACTCACCTCGCCTTTTTTAAGGTATTTGGAAACGTATAAAACCTTTTTGCCCCTTACCCGCTCTTCCGAACCATCAATGGAATACTGATTTTTTCGGTACATAAAATTGTTAAGGGAAATGGCAGGAACATCGGCATAAAACTCGTACATCGAGGCGCGACGATAGGAATTCTCAAAAATAATGGGCACCCCACCGGACTTTGTTTTGAGTTCACTGGTCCATTCCTTGTTGCCGTGGGTTTCAAAAAACATAGGAAACAAGGGATAATACACCATCCATGCCCGGGCATACAGCAAGAGCACCAAACTCACCAAACCTACACCATACATCCATTTTCGGCTTTTGGCATGCATTAATAGATGATTGAAGGCAATGATGGCCAACGGAATGGAGATAACAATGGCCCATTGTGCCTGTACCCGTCGGTTGAAGCTGGAGATAAAGAAGAAAATCAAAACCCCATATATCAAATACACTAAGGCTTTGGAAAACTTATCCGTGGCCCTAAACTTGAACAAGGCGCCATAGACCCAGTAAAACAATAGGCCTATAATCACGATGATGTTTAAAAAGTAGCCCAAGGTAAACTCGTCAAACGAATAGGGTTGGTTGGGACGCTCATATAAATGAAAGGTGATGGATACAAAATCATTTTGGTAGAGCCACACAAAGTGTGGAAGATAACACGCCAGTGCAATACCCACTGCCAACCAAGCTTTTTTATTGAGGACCAGTTTGTAATTGGACAGCAGCACGAAAAAGATGACCAAAACCGCATGGTACTTGCTGTACATAAGTGCCGCCATGACCACTCCCAATAGAAGCGCTGTTGCAATGCTCTCGTTGGCCAAAAAACGTTTGTACAACCAAAGGAAAAGGGCGGTAAAAAACAAGAGGGAGGTATCGGGAAGCGTCAAGAACCCATAAGCGTTCATTAAAGTGAAGGAGAATACCAATAGAAAAAAATGGATGACATATTCCTTCTTTTTGGGGTTGTCCACCATCAACCAGAGCAATACATAAGTGCCTGCCGATAGTATGCAACTCATTAGCCTTACGCCAAGTTCACCGTCAAAAAATATGCTGCTCAATCTGATCAAAAAAGCCACCATGGAAGGATGGTCAAAGTAGCCCCACGCCAACTCTTGGGCATAATACCAATAATAGGCTTCATCATAAATGAGCTCTGTTACGGATGCTTGAATCAAGTTAAGTACCAAAAGGACTGCTAAGAGCACATAAAAAAGTCTGGGAAACTTTTGTGACATTCAAGTGAGTTTTAAGCGGCAAAGTTACAAATATTGGGTTTGTTCCGAGCAAGCATGTGAACTGGAACTTGTGCGGGCAAGATAGAAAACCGTATTTTTGAATTTCTAATATAGCGCGAATGGCAGACGGCTTGGTCATTATACCCACATTCAACGAAATTGAAAACATCGAGGCCATTGTAAGAACGGTTTTCGACCTAAAAAAGGATTTTCATGTACTTGTAGTGGATGATAACTCTCCAGATGGTACCGCAGATGCTGTTCGTAAATTACAAGAGGAGTTTTCAGACCAGCTATTTTTGGAGGTGCGCAAGGAGAAATCAGGATTGGGCACGGCCTATATCCATGGATTTAAATGGGCCTTGGAAAAAGGATATGAGTACATTTTTGAGATGGACGCCGATTTTTCGCACCGTCCTGCCGACCTTTCCAGATTGCACCGCGCCTGTTTGAACGGGGCCGATGTGGCCGTGGGTTCCCGTTATAAAAAAGGGGTAAACGTGGTCAACTGGCCCTTGGCGCGTATTTTGCTCTCCTATGGTGCTTCGTTCTATGTAAAACTGATTACTGGGATGAAGGTCCACGATCCCACTGCGGGATTCGTTTGTTACCGAAGAAAGGTTTTGGAGACCATCAATTTGGACCATGTGCGGTTTATCGGATATGCTTTCCAAATAGAGATGAAGTACAGGGCCTACCTCAAAAAATTCAAAATTGAAGAGGTTTCGATTATTTTTACCGATCGGGTAAACGGAAAGTCAAAAATGAACTCCGCCATTATACGAGAGGCCGTTTTTGGGGTCATCGCCATGAAATTCAGAAGTATATTTTTTAAAAAGAGCTTTTAGTTATGTCAAGAATCCTGCTGAAAAATGCAAAGATTGTCAATGAAAACCGCATTTTCGAATCCGATGTATTGTTGGAGGGAGATTTTATTTCTCGAATAGATTCCGATATTTCAGATGCCAATGCCCAGGTCATCGATTTGGAAGGCGACCTTTTATTGCCGGGCGTCATCGATGATCAGGTCCATTTTAGGGAGCCCGGGCTTACCCATAAGGGCACCATCGCCACGGAGAGCCGAGCGGCCATTGCGGGGGGCATAACTACGTTTATGGAACAGCCCAATACCAACCCACAGACCACGACCATAGAAAAATTGGAGGAAAAATTTGCCATGGCGGCCAAAGATGCCTCGGCCAACTATTCCTTTTTGTTTGGGGGAACCAACGATAATTTGGAGGAATTAAAGCGACTGGACCGAAATGCCTGTTCCGGGGTAAAGTTGTTTTTAGGGTCTTCTACAGGAAATATGTTGGTGGATAACGAGGAGGTGTTGGAAAAGATTTTCAGTAATACCGAGATGGTCATTTCCACACATTGCGAAGACGAAGGTACCATTAGGGCCAATATGGAAAAGTACCAGGCCATGTACGGGGATGATATTCCCATAGAACTGCATCCCATCATCCGAAGTGCCGAAGCCTGCTATCTTTCATCGTCCAAAGCTATTGCCTTGGCGAAAAAAACAGGCGCCAGATTGCACGTGTTCCATTTGTCCACAGGAATAGAGACCGACTTGTTCACGAACGAAATCCCGCTGGAAAAGAAACAGATTACAGCTGAGGTATGCATACATCACTTGTGGTTTTCCGATGAGGATTATGCCACAAAAGGGACCCATATTAAATGGAACCCCGCCGTGAAGACCAAGACGGACAGGGAGCAACTGTGGAAAGCCCTTTTGGACGACCGCATTGATGTGATTGCGACCGACCATGCGCCCCATACCTTGGAAGAAAAAGATAATCCCTATACCAGTGCCCCATCGGGTGGACCTTTGGTCCAACATGCGCTTTTGGCCATGCTGCAAAAGGAAAAGGAAGGGGTCATCAGCTTGGAAAAAATGGTAGAAAAGATGTGCCATAACCCTGCAAAACTCTTTGATATTGACCGCAGGGGATATATCCGGGAGGGGTACTTTGCCGATTTGGTCCAAGTGGGCCGAAACGTTAAAAATGAGGTAACAAAAGCCAATCTTTTCTATAAATGTGGTTGGTCACCCTTTGAAGGTGTTACTTTTGAATCGGAAGTGAAACGTACTTTTGTGAATGGGCATTTGGCGTACGACAATGGTACCTTCAGTGACAAAAAACATGCGAAAAGATTGACCTTTAACAGGTAAATAATGAAGAAGGCGGTACTTGTCTATTTAAGTTTGATGGTTTTGGTTTCCTGTGCCGAGAAAGTAGTGGAGGAACCGGAAAACCTCATACCCCAAGATCAAATGATCGAAATATTATATGATCTGTCCATATTGAATGCGGCCAAATCCGGGGCCAAAAGAAAGTTTGATGATGCGCATATCGATGTCATGGGATTTATCTATAACAAGTACAGTATCGATAGTACCCAATTTGCCGAGAGTGACCTGTACTATGCTTCTTTGCCCTCTGAATACCAAAAGATCTATCAAAATGTTGAAGCGATGCTGAAACGGAAACAAGATACATTGGAGGCCATCAGCAAGCGTTTGAATGACAGTATTCGAGAGGCCGGGCTACAACGGCGTGATTCTTTGCAGTCCGTCAAGGAAAAAAGAGTGGGCAAAAAAAAGGTCGTTACCGATTCCCTGTAAACATTTGACAGCAGAACGCGATGGACTCGTCCATATCTTCAAAGGTAAAATTTAGTTGAGATTTGATTTTTTCGTTGCTGTAGTATTCCTCCTGATACAGTCCCTTTGCCACCGCTTTCGACAAGCGTCTTCTTTTGCCAAAAATGGTGCTTCGGACCCAATCCCAGCGCCAAAATAGTTCCAACCAAAACTTAGGAATTACTTTTTGAGGGGGTTCCACTCCCAATTGGCGCGCGATTTTCTTTAATAGGGTCGCGTAGCTCATATGTTGGTCGACCAAAATAAAACGCTCCGTTTGTATTTTGGAATCCATCAAACGCGTCATGGCCTTGATAACGTCGTTTACCGTTACAAAACCAGTTCCGCCAGGGATAACATATTTTTTTCCTTTGGAGGCATAGGAAAAAAAGCTGCCGCTTCCCGATTTCCAAAAGCCGGGCCCGATTACGACTCCAGGATTCACGATAACCACGGAGAGTCCTTCCTGTGATCCCCGCCACACTTCCAGCTCAGCATCATATTTGGTGATGCCGTATACCGTAGCGTTGGCATCGTTCCATTCGGTATCCTCGGTGACCTTAGCTTGTTTCAGGCTGGGACCAATAGCCGCAATGGAGCTCACATAGCACAGTTTTTTTACACCATATTTTAGGGATAGGTTTACGATATGGGCCGTGCCTTGAACATTGGTCTGTTTCAGAAGTTTGTAATCCTTCGGATCAAAAGAAATCAGGGCGGCACAGTGGTATACCTGCTCAACACCTTCAAATAGGGAGTCCAAACCGCCCAAAGCAGTAATGTCTCCCTGGACCCAATCAATTTGATCAACGAGTTGGGACGCATTGCCCGAATAATATCCAAAAACCTTGCGAACCTTGTCGATGGACTCCTTTGTCCTGAAGTTGCTTCTCACCTTGTTCCCATTTTTCAGCAGATGGAAAAGCAAGTGGGAACCGATAAGTCCAGTGCCTCCTGTAACCAAAATCATAAGGTAAAAGTACCTATTTGTTGCGGAAATATGGAGCAAAATGCCAACTTCATTTTATATTTGCAGCTATTCCAAAAAACCGATCATGACGAAGAATTTTGTTCAAGAACTGCAATGGAGGGGAATGGTGCACGATGTGATGCCAGGAGCCGAGGAACACCTAATGGAAGAAATGAGGGCCGCATACGTGGGTATCGACCCAACTGCCGATTCGTTGCACATTGGACATTTGGTGGGCGTAATGATGCTCAAGCATTTTCAATTGGCGGGCCATAAGCCTTATGCGCTTGTGGGCGGAGCCACTGGGATGATCGGTGATCCTTCGGGGAAATCCGCGGAGCGAAATCTTTTGGACGAAAAAACGCTTCGCCATAATGAAGAGGCTCTTAAAGGACAATTGAGCCGTTTTTTGGATTTTGAAAGCGGGGAGCCCAATGCGGCAGTTCTGGTGAACAATTACGATTGGATGAAAAACTTCTCGTTCTTGGCCTTTATCCGCGATGTGGGAAAACATATTACGGTCAATTATATGATGGCCAAGGATTCCGTGAAAAAGCGGTTGTCCTCCGATGCAAAGGAAGGGATGTCCTTCACCGAGTTTACCTATCAGTTGGTGCAGGGCTACGATTTTTTGTATCTCTACCAGAACCACGATTGTACCCTTCAGATGGGAGGTAGCGACCAATGGGGCAACATCACCACGGGAACGGAATTGATCAGACGGATTGGAGGAGGAAAAGGCTTTGCCCTAACCTGTCCGTTGATTACAAAGGCCGATGGGACCAAGTTCGGAAAAACCGAAGGAGGAAATATCTGGCTGGATGCGGAGCGTACCTCGCCCTATAAATTTTATCAGTATTGGTTGAACACTTCGGATGAGGATGCCGAAAAATACATCAAAATCTTCACGTTTTTGACCAAAGATGAGATAGAAGGCCTGGTGGAACAGCATAAAGAGGCACCGCATCAAAGGGCACTTCAAAAGAAATTGGCGGAAGAGGTGACCATTATGGTACATTCGGAGGAAGATTTGGAAAATGCCATTAAGGCTAGCAACATTTTGTTCGGTAAATCCACTTCCGAGGATTTGAAAAAATTGAACGAGAAGACTTTTTTAGATGTTTTTGATGGTGTTCCTCAAGCCACTATTTCCAAAGAAGAGCTTCAACCAGGCTTGGATATGATTGGGGCCTTGGCGGCAAAGACGGGGTTTTTGGGCTCCAATGGCGAGGCCAGGCGGGAGTTGAAACAAAATTCCATATCGGTCAACAAAGAAAAAGTAAAGGAAGATTATTTGATTACTTCGGCCGATTTGATCAATGATAAATTTGTGCTCTTGCAACGGGGGAAAAAGAACTACTTTGTGTTGGTAGTGGAGTAAAAACACAAAGAGGGTGTCTAAAAGTCGGTTTTGTTTTCGTCAACCTGAACTTGTTTCAGGTTCTCATAGTGCATTGCTTAACAATATGATGTATGATGAGATTCTGAAATAAACCTGTCTGCCGACAGGCAGGTTCAGAATAACGTATTTCAATACTTTCAGACACCCTCTTATTTTTATGTTAGAAATGTAATTCCATACCTGCCGCAAATCTCACTGACTTTGGCAAAATCTGGTGGTCCTGGTGGTAGATTGCCCAATTCGGCGAACATGAGCTCCAATCCTGCTGGAAAAACACTTAAAATGGTTTTACAATCTTGATCCCCGACCACTTTCCAGGTGTGTGGTACATTTTTGGGCGCAAATGCCAAATCACCTGCTTTTAAAATAGTAGTTTCATCGCCTACAGTAACTTCAAGCTCTCCTTCCAGCACTTTAAAGATTTCATCTTCGTTGGTGTGTACATGGGGAGGAATCATGGTTCCCGGCGGATTTACTTCCTCAATTAGGGTGAAAAGGCCATTGGTGTCTTCACTGGTTAGTTTAAAAGTTTGTTGGTCTCCGATAACGTTTACTTGTTTTCCTTCTCCTTTTCTTACGATTTTAGGCTTTAGATTGGTGCTTTCACTTTCTTCTTTAGTGGAAAAATGGGCAAAGGCTGGCAGTGATGCAAGTGCCGCAGCTGAAAGTGCTCCTCTTTTTAAAAATGCATTTCTATTCATTTTACGTTTGTTTGGTTATCCTTTCAAAATAGTTAAAAACGTTCAAAGAAGTACTCATTTACTACATAATAGGGTCTATTTCATGTATAGATGGTAGAAAAACCGCCCCTAAAACTTTACAGTACCATTAAATTACACCCTCGGATATCGGAATCATCAAAGCGTCCGAGGACTTCAAAACTATTGTCGGAATATGTTTTTCCTAAGTCTTGCGTGGCGATAAAGGAACACGAGTAAACATTGGCCAAATCGATGACGTTGATACCCCCGGTTTTTCCGTAGGCTTGGATGCTGAGGGGGTCCTCCGTATCACGAGTGATGATTTTCATCCAAGGGGGTGTTTGGAAAATCCCATTGCCCTTGGAGTAAGCTTGTGATAAGAGCTCGGTCATCCCATACTCGGAATGAATCCTATCAACACCCAACCCTTGGGTTAGGATATGATGGAGTTCTTCGCGAATGGGTTCCTTACGACGTCCCTTCATCCCTCCTGTCTCCATGACAGTCGTGTTGTTGAGTTTCATAGGGAATTGCTCGGCCAGATCCAGTAGAGCAAACGACACGCCTATCAAAAGGGTTTTGGTGTTTTTTTGCTCTAGGTCAAGCAATTTTTGGTGAAGTTCAGCGAGGTTGTGAAGGTAAAATCCGCTATCCGGGTGATTTGATCTTTTGATTAAATAGTCGACCATATAAATGAGCGAGGAACCTTCCCTTTCCAAATAGGAGGGCAACAATGCCAAAATGCAGATTTCTTCAGGGGTTTCATAAAAATGTTCAAAGGCCCTTAAAAAACTGTCTTCATATAGTTTAATGTCCGGTACTAAATGTTTGCTGGTCGTGCTTTGTGTGGTGCCGCTGCTCGTGAAAATGGTTTCGACTTCCTTTTGGGTGGAAAGCACGCGATGGGTCTTAAAGAAGGATATGGGCAAAAAAGGGATGTCGAGATAATGCGAAACGGTTTCAGGTCCTTTTTTTAGGTGCTGACAAAAGTCCTGATAGACTACATTGTTTTCAAACTGGAAACGAAAAACATCCAAGGCCAAATCGTTGAATTCACTTGCCTTTTCAATATTGAAAATACGATGGGTCTCAAACTGTTTCATCCTTGGGCAAAAGTACCCAAAAATAAAAAGGCCCTTTCGGAAAAGGGCCTTAAAAATGATGAAGTATGGTTTATTTGACGACCAGTTTTCTGGTCATGGTTTTTTTGCGTTCTGTTACTTGGAGTACGTAAACACCCGGCACCAATCGTGAAATGTCGAGAGTGTTAGTCGTGATTCGGCTGGTGAGCACCACTTCTCCAAATACATCATAGATCTTAATATCCTTTACACCGTTGGTTTCGGTGGTAATGTAAACTTCGTTCCCATAAGCGGGATTAGGGTACATTTTAAAACCCTGTAGCTCTTGTACCGGTTCGTTGTTCACGGTAACTAAATCTTGACCGAAAGAAAACAATGGTAAAGCCATAAGTAGTAATACAAAGTAGATTTTCTTCATATGCGCTGATTTGGGGTCTATGTGCAATATAAAAGTAAATCAACACGGCAATTTGAGCCATTTTATGTTGTGAAAACACTAAAATGGGTGGTAAAGCGTTGATTGTTGTGGTTTGGCTAAGGGGTGTGTAAGGAAAAAGTATGGAACTATTTCACAATGAGCTTTCTAGTCGCCACTTTGTTGTATTCGAACACGCGAAGAATATAGACCCCTTTGTCCAATTCGGAAAGGTTGAGTTCCTTGCCTAAAATGGTGGTTTGGAGAACTTGCGTTCCCAACACATCAAAAACCAAGATTTTTTTGGGAGCGTTAAGGGTGGTTTCTATGTAGACCTTACCTTGGGTAACCGGGTTGGGGTAGAGCTTAAACCCGTCAATATCTGCGTTGGACCTGGCGTTTTCCTGAGAAAACCCAAGGGTGCAGACAAATAATAACATGACAAGGTAAAGGTGCTTCATACGTTAATGGTTACAAAGGCTATGCCACAAATATATAAAAATTGGAATGCGAAAGCGGAACCTTTTGACAAATAGAGGTTTACTTTTCGATGAAATGCAAAAAAGAAGCCCCCGGAATGCCGGGGGCTTACAATATCTTATTTTGAAAGGATGATTAGTTGATACCTACGGTCCAACCAGCACCCCAAGTAGCAACATCGGTACCAGTACCATTCCCAACACCAGAGATAACGTCGGTTTCGTCAAAAATAGCTCCAGTATCGTTTTTCAAGGTTACGGTAACGTTGGTGAAAGTAACGTCTACAATGTTCAAAAGATCATCCAATACACCTTGACCCGTATCAGCGTCATCCAAGTCAAACGCTTCCTCGAAATCGATAACCAATACATTTGTGAAGGTACCTTGTGTTCCGGCACGCAATCTTACAGCTTCGCCAGCGTTATTGGGTCCACCTACCACAGTTACATTGGTTACGGTTGGGTTGGAGAAATAGCCTGCTTCATTGCTGAAGTCAGTATTGAAACCGTCACATTCAAAAGCTTTGTCGTTGATGGTACCTCCGTGTTGTACATATACATCTGTAAGTACCCCGGTAAATCCTTCGGTCCAGTCGATAGAGTCATCCTCAGCATTAACTACAACCAAGTGGCTAGCTTCAACTGTTCCACCAAAGAATTCGAATCCGTCATCAGAGCCTTCGTACACTTGCACATAGTCGATTAAGGTTCCGTTTCCTACAGCGTAAAGGGAAAGTCCGTTCAACTCGGCATTGCCATCAATGGCACCACCGGCATACTCTATACGCACATATCGGATAACTCCAGAATTATCTGCTGGAGTATTTCCGCCATAAGCCAAGGCACCAACTTCAGAGGTAGCGATATCAGTAGACCCATCAGGAGTCGAGTTGATAGGCGCTCTTCCCAAGATAACCAATCCACCCCAATCACCAGGTCCTGGATCGGAGCTGTTTGAAGTGAATACTATTGGATTTGCAGCAGTTCCGTTTGCATTGATTTGCGCCCCTTGCTGAATGGCAATATAGGCGTTTACTCCAATAGGCTCCACCTCTATGGTCATGCCAGCAGGAATAGTAAGGGTAGTTCCGTTTGCCATAAGTACTGGCCCGGTTACGGTGTAAGCGATGTCTGGATCTAATGTAAGATCTTGGGTGTACAACCCATTTAGGCTTACGGCAGTTACTTCTTCTCCACCACCACCGCTTGTGTTGTTGGTGGTATTGTTCGTTACACTGTTATCGGTGATAACAATATCTGAGGTATCGTCTGCTTCACAGGCAATGAACAAAGCAGCGGCTATACCTAAAAATAAAAACTTGTTTTTCATTTGTCAGAAATTTAGATAGAATTAAAATTTATATTTAAGGGTTAGCCCAATGTTAACCCCAAGGTTATACTCTCTTATTACAATGTCGCCCAAATCGGTACCTTCTCTTACGAAGGATATGTCCGGGTCTAAAATGTTTTTAGCGGAAAGATTTGCTTCAAAGTGCTCTCCAAAGGAATTTTGCCATACAAAGTTCAGTGTGGGAACTGCCTTTTCAACTATGTTGCCCAAGCTACCGGCTCCTAATGAGAAAATGCGGTCGGAAAAATAGGAGAAGGCCACTGTGGCTTTCGGTTTATAGGTTCCAAATGTGGGACTGTAGTTCAAATCCGCATTAATAATGAATGGAGACGCTCCTTCCAATTGATCTGAGGATCGGTCGAATGAGGTTCCAAAGGTGTTTTCAGTACCGGCAGGGATATCTTTTAAGTCCTGTTCGGTGTGGGTGTAGGCCGCATTCAATCCCATGGAAACAATGGCGTTTTCGTCGCTGTCCATCACAAGATTTTTTCTGGCCTCCAATTCAACCCCGTAAATATCCGCTTGGTCACCCGTCCTAAAATAGCGTTGTGTACCTGTTGCATCGGCTGCAACGACTCGGTTCACAGGGTTCTTGATTGTTTTTGCGAAAGCCGCCAAGGAGATGATTTCCCCTCTTTCCAAGAACCATTCATATTTAAGGTCGTAGTTATAGATATCTGAATAAGTGGCGCCATCACCGTTCAAACCGCCCAAAAGATCAGGGTTACCACCCACCCTTTGGGTTACCGATTCGTAAACAAAGGGAGCAACCTCTTTGAATTCTGGAAAAGAAGCGGTTTTGCTGAATCCAGCCCTTAGGTTCGAATTTTCATTCAGGGCATATTTTACGTTCAAGCTAGGTAAAAAGATGTTTTCGTAAACTTCCCTAAAACCTGGGTCTACGGGACTGATATTGATTACATCGTACTCCACTTTTTGGCTGAAAGATTCGATACGAATACCGGGAACAAGGCTTAGTTTATCTGTTAGGCCTAGCTCTGCCGTGGTATAGAAAGCATGGATTCCCAAATTACCTTTATAAGTGTTCTCTGGTAAACCAGGTCGGTTGGTATTGCCAATTTCATTGGTGATAGGATTAAGAACAATGGTATTCCAAAGTCCTGCACCTGAGGGAATATTAATGTTTTCTACATTAAAAATGGAGTTGAGGTTGTTTACATCGGTTACAGGCGTATTGTCCCTATTTACAATATCATAGCCATAACGGATGCTGCTGAACCTACGTTCTTTCCTCCTTCCATTGTAGCCAAAATTGAACTTAACCTTATCAGAAACCTTATAGCCCAAGTTCATAAAGCTGTTTAGCTCGTTTTCATCTATACTTTGGAAAAAACGTTGGTTATCAAAAGGAATGTTGGTGTAGAATACCGGATTGGTGGTATCGTCGTTGTCCAATGCCAATTGATAGTTTTCCAAGGTGATACGTTTTCTGTCCGGCTCATCTGAAAACACTTTGTTGAAACCAACGCCCCAATCCAATGAAAGTTTATCATCGAACAAATGTTGACCGGTCAATTGGTTTACAAAAATCATATCTTGGTTAAACTGAACGTTCATTACATAAAAGCCTTGGTCCGTGTCCAATATGGCATCACGGTTTCTTCCCTGACCGTTCACGCCATAATAGCCAACCCTGTCGGCGGCGCTATTCACAAATAATGAACTGAACTTCACCTTGTTTTCGGTGTTGATGCGATATGTAACATTTGCTAAAGCTGTGGTGGTCGATTTGTATGCAAACTCTCGAACATCTGGAAAATCTACCTTAAGCACATTGGTAAAGTCCCTAGCAGGTCCTTCCCAAATCTCATAACCATTGGCAAAACTTGCCGCGCCAAAAAAGCTCAATCTGGACTTGTCATCATTGAAGTCGAAGGAATAACCACCCTCAATTGCCCCGTTAATGTTAATAGGGTCCCAGGCAGCTTCAGGGTCTACGCCATGGGAGAGAACTACTGCAAATGGATTGTTGTCATATCTGTTGTAGAAACCAAAATCGCTGGTACCTTCACTCTTTACAAAATCTTCGCCAGCGGCATTGGTGTTGATTCCACTGCCCATAGAAACTTCCAAGTAACCATCTCCAGTGTACTCTTTGGAATCTACATTAACATTTCCTGCGGCGAAATCGCCGTAAAATGTAGGGCTGTATGCTTTGCTAACAGCCACATTTTCAATGATACTGGAACCAAAAAGATCTAAGTTGATGTTCTTTTTTTCCACATCATTGGATGGGAGTGAAAGACCGTTCATGGTGGTGTTCTGGTAACGATCACCAAGGCCTCTCACATATACGTTACTGGACCCTTGTTGTTTTGAAATACCTGAAATCTGGGCCACGGCAGCTGCTGCATCATCAATACCTTTTAAGGTCAATGCTTCTGCACTTATGGCCTCTTGCATCACCAAAGCGTTCTTTTGCTGTAACAAAAGTGCTATTTCCGAATCTTTTCTTGCCGTTGTGGTCACTACCACTTCATCAAGACCTACGCTACTGGCACCAAGACCGGCATTGATTTCGGTTACCTTGCCTGCCTCAACAACAACATTAGGCACTTCCAAGGTTTCATAGCCCAAGAAACTAAATACTAAGGTATAGGTTCCTGGTTCAACATCAGCAATCTGAAAAAGACCGTCAAAGTCGGATGTTGTCCCCTTTGTAGTCCCTTGTATAAGCACGTTGGCAAAGGGTAGAGGTTCGTTGTTAAGTTCCTTGTCCGTAAGTTTTCCTACAATGCTTCCGTTCTGTTGGGCGGATAGCATTAGAGTAAATAAAGAGAAGGCAAATAATAAATATGTTTTCATACTCTACGCTGTCGGTTTAATTTGGGGCAAAGAAACGGGGAGGTTGTAAAAGCGGTGTTAGTTGTATGTTAAGTGTTTATTTCAGTTCTGTTACAATAATGTTACTAGATTAAATGAACGTTAACCGTTTATCCCGTAAGTGTATTATCTTTACATTTGGGCGATTAACACAGAAACCACATCCCATGAAAAACAAGGACATTAAGATTCTGCTAGTAGACGATGAACCTGATATTCTGGAAATTATAAGCTACAACCTCGCAGAGGAAGGTTACGAAGTATTTACTGCCAAGAATGGCGCCGATGGCGTGGCCAAGGCCAAGAAGAAGAATCCGCACCTGATAATTATGGATGTGATGATGCCCGAAATGGATGGAATCGAAGCCTGTGAACAAATTCGTAACACGCCTGGGCTGGAGGATACCATCATTGCCTTTTTGACCGCCCGTGGCGAAGATTACTCCCAAGTGGCGGGGTTTGATGCAGGAGCCGATGACTATATCACCAAGCCCATTAAGCCCAAAGTGCTGGTGAGCAAGGTAAAGGCCTTGTTGCGCAGGTTGAAGGACGATAAAAAGGAAGTAGAGGATATTGTTAAGGTGGGAGAAATCGTCATCAACCGGGAAGAATACAAGATTGTGAACAACGGAGAGGAAATGGTGCTGCCCCGCAAGGAATTTGAGTTGTTGTCGCTATTGACATCCAAACCCAACAAGGTTTTTAAGCGCGAGGTGATTCTGGATAAAGTTTGGGGCAACGAGGTGGTCGTTGGTGGCCGTACCATCGATGTCCATATCCGAAAATTACGCGAAAAAATTGGGGATGACCATTTTAAAACCGTAAAGGGCGTTGGGTATAAGTTTGTGCTCTAATGGCCATAAAACTAAAGAAATCATACAAGTTTGCCTTAAGGTCTTCACTGGCCATCACTCTTTTAATTACCGCTGTTTTTGTTGGCTTCCAATGGGACGCCGGAAGTGTTGACTGGATTCATATCCTCCTTTTTGTTGTATTGTGTTTTGGCATCTGTTTTGGCATCATACAAATACGGGTGGAGCGATTTATTTATCGACGTATCAAAAAGATTTACGACGATGTTTCCCTTTTGGAGTCCTCCTCCTTTTCATCCAAGCCGGTTACCACCGATATGCGAACCTTGGTCCAGGAGATCGAAAAGTTCGCCGAAGGCAAGAAAATTGAAATCGATACCCTAAAAATCCGCGAAGAATACCGAAAGGACTTTTTGGGGAACGTTTCCCATGAACTCAAAACCCCATTATTTACAGTTCAAGGGTATATCCTTACCCTGTTGGATGGAGCGATGAAGGACAAGAAGCTTCGTAAAAAGTATTTGCAGCGGGCCAGTAAAGGGGTCGAACGTTTGATTTATATTGTAAAAGACCTCGATTTGATCACCAAGTTGGAAGCCGGGGAATTAAAATTGGAACGGGAGGATTTCGACATTATAGAGCTCATTCAAAACACCTTTGACCTATTGGAGATGAAAGCCGCCCGAAAGGAAATTTCCCTAACCTTTGATATGGAGTACCCCAACCCCATTTACGTAAACGGTGATCGTGATAAAATACAGCAGGTGATCAGCAATTTGCTGGTCAACTCCATTAAATACGGACTGCCCAAGGGAACTACGGAAGTAAGCGTGGAAAACCTCATAAAAAACAAGGTGATAGTTCGGGTTACGGATAATGGCGGTGGAATTCCCAAACAGCACATACCGCGCCTATTTGAACGCTTTTATCGCGTAGATCAAAGCGGTAGCCGCGCCGAAGGGGGCTCGGGACTTGGACTCTCCATTGTAAAGCACATTGTGGAGGCCCATGGTGAAAAAATCTATGTGGAAAGCGAAGTGGACGTGGGTTCTGAGTTTTCATTTACACTGGAGAAAGCATCAAAAACCCCTGTGGTAGAAAAGACCGAAAACAAGTCCGAATAGTCCGTTTGGGATTCAAATTGCGTCAATCCCTTAAAGTCGGCAATTCTGGATAAATCATTTAAACAGAAGTCCTCTTGACTGCTGAACGGGACCAGACCCTGCTTTTGCATCCGTTTGGCCAAATATTCCTGTTCGTATTGCCCAGGAGTCGGGATAAAAAATGCCTTCTTTTCCAATTTGGCCAGATCCATTACCGTAGTGTAGCCCGATCGGCACAGCACCTGTTTGCTTTGGTTCAGGGCTTCTTCCAGTTCGGCCGACTTCATAAAATTGTAATGGATGATGTTTCCGTTGGGTGTCTTTATCTCCTCCCTCACCTGTTCATCTTCAATTCTTCCCTTTACAAAAAGAATGTTGCCTTCAAAACCCCGTAGTTCATTCAACAGTTTTTCTTCCAGAAAAGTGCGCTGGGGCTCAGGGCCCGATAGCAAAACCATCAAATCATACATCAGGGGAATTTCCTTTTTTTCAAAACGGCTCAAGGGCCCCAAATAGGCAATGTTCAATTTGGATTTTTTTAAATGGCCCAACTTCCCGGTCAAATTGGGTTTGTCCTGTACATCGGGAACCCAGCAAGCATCAAATTTTTTGATGATTTTTTGATGGGCCTTGGAGCTCATCCAAGTAGTATTGCCCGAAAGCACGTTGAGTTGATGCGTGATGAACACACATGGTACTTTTTTATAATAGGCTCCCAAGCGGTTATCGGAAATGATACCATCCAAACCGTGCTCCTTTACCAAACGTTTTACTTCCTTCTTTTCCTTGGCCATGGCCTTGAGGACCTTGGGGGAATCCCAAATCATCTTGATTTTGAAGTTTTTCGCCTTCTCCGCATAAGAAATCTTATAGGAAGGCAATTCAAAAGCGGGCAATTCGGGAAATTCCTTTTTTAATAAGGATAAGGCCACCCCATCCGATGCAATAAAGGGTTGATGGCCATGGGCCAGTAATTCGTGGATAATGGGGATGCACCTAGTGGCATGTCCCAGTCCCCAATTTAATGGAGCGACCAGAATACGTTTGGAACTTTCCATGATCACAAAAAAACAAAATGCGAATTGCTTTTAGATTTCCTTAGTTTTGCCAAATCATTAATTTTTTGCTCAATTCAATACCAAAAAGTGGGAAGTAAGAACAAACTCAAAAGGTTCAAGGAAAACGAAACATTCGCCAATGTGGTGCAGCCCAGTCGCGAAGAGGTCATGGCTGGATTCAAATATAAAGGCAAATGGTCTTCCTTTTTTGGCAATAACAACCCAATAGTTTTGGAGCTGGGCTGCGGCAAAGGAGAATATACGGTGGGTCTTGCGCAAATCAACCCCAACAACAACCATATTGGCATCGATATCAAAGGGGCGCGGTTCTGGCGTGGTGCCAAAACTGCTTTGGAAAAAGAGTTGAACAATGTGGCCTTTTTGCGTTCTCAGATAGAATTGGTGGACCATCTTTTTGGAGAGGGCGAAGTCAGCGAAATTTGGATAACTTTCCCCGACCCACAGATTAAGTACAAACGGACCAAACATCGTATGACGAATCCCGTATTTCTGGAACGGTACAAGAAAATATTGAAACCAGGCGGACTCATCAACCTTAAGACCGATAGCGAATACATGCATGGCTATACCTTGGGACTTTTACAGGGGTTGGGCCATGAAATCCTGTATGCCAACCACGACGTTTATAAAAACGAAGGGGCACCCCCCGAAGTTCTCGGGATTCAAACTTTCTATGAAAATCAGTATCTTGAAAAAGGAAAACCAATTACCTACATCCAATTTAGGATCAACTAACCAATGACCCACGTACTCATTCTCTTTTTTGCCACGTTTTCGGCCGCCTTTATGGCAACGGTGCCGCCGGGTCTGCTCAACATGAACGCAGCCAAGGTGAGCGTGGAGAAAGGAAAACTGAACGGAATCATTTTTAGTTTGGGCGTCTCGAGCACCATAATGGTGCAGGCCTATATCGCAGTTTACATTTCAAAATTTTTATATCGAAACCCAGAAGTGGTCGATGTGCTTTTTAAGATTGCGGTGGCCGTTTTTGCATTTTTTGCCATTTACTTTTTCGTAGTGGCCAAACGGAACAAGGCCAAGGCACAGGCCATCAAGGAAGTGAATCTGAGCAAAAAGAACAGCTTCTTCAAGGGGGTGTTGTTGGCAGCCCTTAATTTATTGACCATTCCCTATTACAGTGGCTTGAATGCCATGTGGAACGAGGCTGGATGGATCAAGTTCGAGGCCAAGGACATCACCACCTTTGTAGTCGCCGCTGGCACAGGTACTTTCTCGGTGCTTTACCTCTATACCTTTTATTTTGACAAATTGGAGACCAAGAACAGTCGCTTTTCGAGGAACTCCAACTACATTTTGAGTGCATTGATGTTGCTCTTGCTCATCATTACCCTGATTCGAATTATGTACCGTTGATCCTATGGCAGAGACAAACTTCTTTGATAAAGTCTACGAAGTGGCCAAACAGATTCCTTATGGCAGGGTAACGTCTTATGGGGCGATCGCCAAATATTTGGGAGCTGCCCGCAGCGCCCGAATGGTAGGTTGGGCGATGAACAATTCGTTGGCAAAGGATGTTCCCGCCCATCGTGTCGTGAATCGAGTGGGGGTGCTCACGGGAAAGCACCATTTTGATGGCACCAACGTAATGCAGCAGCTCCTCGAGAACGAAGGAATCCCGATAGAGGACAATCAAATTGTCGATTTTCAAAAATACTTCTGGGACCCTGCCCAAGAACTTTGATCAATACCCTGGAGGATGCAACTCGTCAAAAGAGGTGTTGTCCTGAAACGCTTTGGCCAACAATAGAATACTTGCTTCGTCATACAAATTGCCCACAAAGGTCATGCTTGTTGGATGGTTTTCATCGTCCAAACCCGTAGGTACCGCAATAACGGGATGTCCCGTTAAATTGGTGGCCAAGAGTTGGTCGTTTCCAAAAGTAGGTGAGATCAACACATCATAACTCTTCATCAAATCCTGCATTTTTTGGATGAGCACCTGTCGCTGGCGGTTCGCCTGAATGTATTCCACAGCGGGAATAAATCGGCTTTGTCTTAGTGAATTTGCGCGGGAACGCTGGTCTTGCTCTACCATGGAATCTACTTCCCCCGAACGGACCAGTTCATCAAAAAAGGCACCAGCTTCCGCTCTTAAAATAATGTCGAAACCCCGATAGGGCACCGCCTCGGGCATTTCCACGGGCGTTGGGTCAATGCCCATTTCCTTAAGCGATTTCAGGGCATTTCTTAGATTGTTGCCGGATTCAGTCGTGTCCTTTTCGATGTCTTTCTGCAGATAGGCGACCCGTAAATTTTTGATGTCTTTGCTCCAATCCACCCCAAACGGAAGGTCCACTGTGGTCAAATCGTTTTTATCCTTTCCCTGAATGGCCTCAAACACAATGGCACAGTCCTCTGCATTTCGGCCCAGAGGCCCAACCTTGTCCATGGACCAGCTTAGGCTCATCACCCCATGGCGACTCACCCTGCCGTAGGTAGGCCGCAGTCCAGTAACCCCGTTCCGTGTGCTGGGCGAGGTAATGGATCCTAAGGTTTCGGTTCCTAATGCGAACGGAACAAGTCCTGCTGAGGTGGCCGAACCCGACCCAGCAGAGGAACCACTGGCTCCTTGGGTGGTGTCCCAAGGATTTTTGGTTTTTCCATCGAACCAAACATCACCGCGGGCCAAAGCCCCCGAAACCAGTTTGGCCACCAGAACGGCCCCTGCATCTTCCAGTTTTTGTATCACCGTTGCTGTTTCATCGATTATTTGGTCCTTGTAAGGAGCCGCGCCCCAAGTGGTGGGATATCCGGGAACCGCCATTAAATCTTTGGTCCCGTAGGGAATACCGTGCAAGATGCCACGATAGTTCCCGTTTTGGATTTCTTCGTCGGCCCGCTTGGCTTGTTCCAGGGCCAAACTATCTGTAATGGTGATGGAACATTGGAGTACGGGCTGGTATTTTTTCAATCGCGCCAAAAAGAATTTTGTGAGTTCCGTTGAGGTTATTTTTTGATGTTTGATGAGTGAGGCTAGCTGAGGTATGGTGTAAAATGCCAATAGATCATAAGGTTCCGGTACCTCCACATGGTCAGGAATGTTCCATTGGGTCCCCTGTTGCTGTTCTGGCATTTGGAAACCAAAGGGAGTAGGGTCAAAACGGACAGCGGGAAACACTCCATTGTCCAACGGATATTTACGAAGGGAATCAAAACCACTTCTATTTCGTTGCAAATAGGGGTAAAGCGTATCGATTTGTTTGTTGGCGAAATGTAAGCCAATGAGTTTTTCCGATTTCTTGACGTCACGCTTGCTAAAGGAATTTTTGTTGGTGGAACAGGAAATCCAGGTCAGGGAAATCAGAAGAAGGAGAATAAGGGGAAATTTGGTTTTGGTTGGCATATGGGTCGATAATTTGAAATAGCGGCTTCTAAACTACATTTTTTCAAAAAAAAGAACATCATTTGGGACTTGTTTTGTGTCCGAAACCTTTTTTAAAAAGAAACTTTGGGTCCATTCTCAGTTTTTTTGAAAATCGGAGGGACAACTTCTTAATCTAAGACCAACATCGTATCTTTGTAGTTTAGAACCAGTTCAAACAATTGGTTTAAAAAATTGCAAATCATGAAGTTGAAAAAAGCAGATATACTCAAGGCATTGGAAAAAATTTCCGCACCGGGCGAAGGCCAAAATTTGGTGGAAAGCGGTTCGGTGACCAATGTTCAGGTGTTTGGCGACGAGGTCGAAGTGGATGTCACTATAAAAAACCCAAGTCTACAGGCAAAAAAGAAGACCGAGGTGGAGATTTTAAAAATTATCCACAGCGAGGTCTATGAAAAAGCCAAAATAAAGGTCAACCTAAAGGTGGACGCCCCTGCCAAGCCCAAGGTAAACCAAATCAAAGGGAAACCCATTCCCGGTATACAGAACATTATTGCCGTTGCATCCGGCAAAGGGGGCGTAGGTAAATCTACGGTTACGGCCAACTTGGCGGTGACCTTGGCCAAAATGGGCTTTAAAGTAGGTTTGTTGGATACGGATATCTACGGACCGTCCATGCCCATTATGTTCGATGTGGCCGCAGAGAAACCTTTGTCCATCAATGTGGATGGAAAGGCCAAAATGAAGCCTATCGAGAACTATGGGGTGAAGCTGCTTTCCATTGGATTTTTTACCCAACCCAACCAAGCGGTGATTTGGAGGGGGCCCATGGCGGCAAAGGCATTGAACCAGATGATTTTTGATGCCCATTGGGGCGAGTTGGATTTTCTTTTGTTGGATTTACCTCCAGGAACAGGGGATATCCATTTGAGCATAATGCAGTCCTTGCCCGTAACAGGGGCAGTGGTGGTAAGTACACCTCAGGAAATCGCTTTGGCGGATGCCCGAAAAGGGGTCGCCATGTTCCAGCAAGAAGCCATCAATGTGCCTGTGTTGGGAATCGTCGAGAATATGGCGTATTTTACACCTGCGGAATTGCCCGATAACAAATATCATATCTTTGGTAAAAATGGGGCCAAGAACCTTTCTGAGGACTTAAATGTCCCATTTTTGGGGGAAATCCCGTTGGTACAGAGTATTCGTGAGGCTGCCGATGTGGGCAGACCGGCTGCCATGCAAATAGCCACCCCTACGGAAGAAGCCTTTGAGGAACTGACCAAAAATGTGGTACAGGAATTGGTGCGAAGGAATACAGACCTTCCCCCTACGGAAGCGATAAAAATTACAACAATGGCCGGTTGTTCCGCTGTTAAAAAGAAGTGAGCATGACAACAATGACATCAGAAGAAACAAGAAGCAATGTAGAGAAGGCGTTGGAAGAAATCCGACCTTTCTTGCAGAGCGATGGTGGAGACATTACATTGATTTCCATCGAAGACAATACCGTGAAGGTTCGATTGGAGGGTAACTGCATTGGCTGCAGTGTCAACCAGATGACCTTGAAGAGTGGCGTGGAAATGACCATTAAAAAATATGCTCCTCAAATCGAAGAAGTCATCAATATTTCCTAACTGATTAAAATCATAAATCTTTTTTGAGGCAAGCAGTAAGTTGCGTGCCGAAACCTCTTGTATATGATCAAAACAGATATTCTGATAATTGGAGCGGGACCTACGGGTCTCTTTGCTGTTTTTGAAGCTGGCCTGTTGCAGCTAAAGTGTCATTTGATTGATGCCTTGCCGCAAGCCGGTGGACAATGCTCGGAAATATATCCCAAAAAGCCCATTTACGATATCCCTGGATTCCCCGAAGTATTGGCAGGCGACTTGGTAGACAATTTGATGGAACAGATCAAGCCCTTTCAGCCTGGTTTTACCTTGGGTGAGCGTGCAGAGACCATCGAAAAATTGGATGATGGCACTTTTGTCGTCACTACCAACAAAGGTACCAAGCACCATGCGCCAGTAGTGGCCATCGCAGGTGGTTTGGGCAGTTTTGAGCCCAGAAAGCCACTGTTGGAAAATCTGGAAAAATATGAAGATAACGGTGTAGCCTATATGATCAGGGAGCCGGAAATCTATCGGGGTAAAAAAGTGTTGATTGCAGGAGGGGGAGATTCCGCCTTGGATTGGTCCATCTTTTTGGCCGATGTTGCCGAAGAAGTCACCTTGGTACACCGCAGGAACGAGTTCCGGGGAGCATTGGATTCCGTAGAGAAGGTACAGCACCTCAAAAATGAAGGCAAAATCAATCTGATTACCCCAGCAGAAGTAGTTGCCCTAAAAGGGGAGGATAGCTTGGAAAAAGTAACCGTACAAAACACCAATACTTCCGAAGAAACCGATATAGCCGTTGATTATTTTATCCCCCTTTTCGGATTGTCCCCAAAATTGGGCCCGATAGCCAATTGGGGATTGGAGATTGAAAAAAATGCCATCAAGGTGGATAACACCTATGATTATCAAACCAATATTCCTGGAATTTACGCCATCGGTGATGTGAATACCTATCCGGGCAAGTTGAAATTGATCCTGTGCGGGTTCCACGAAGCGACCTTGATGTGCCAAAGTGCCTACCAAAAAATCCATCCAGATAAAAAATACGTGATGAAGTATACCACCGTTGGCGGCGTAACCGGTTTCGATGGAAGCAAGAAGGAGGCCCCGAAAGCTGTGGTGAAAGCAATCGACTAAGTATAAGTGCAATTTTAAATAGATAGCGGAACTGTATTCAAAGGTTCTCGACGAGGTATGAGCGATATCAAATTAAAAATAATTGACCGGGAAGGTGTTGCACACGAAGTGGATGCCCCTACCGATATGAACATGAACCTCATGGAAGTGGTTCGTTCGTACGAATTGGCTCCAGAAGGAACCATCGGTATTTGTGGTGGTATGGCCATGTGCGCCTCATGCCAGTGTTATATTCAGTCGGACCATCAGCTCCCTGAAAAGTCCGATGACGAAGAAGCCATGTTGGCCGAAGCCTTTTTTGTAAAGGACAACAGTCGTCTGGGTTGTCAAATCCACATTACCGAGGATTTGGACGGTCTGGAGGTAGAACTGGCTCCCGAAGAGGTTTAGAAATTTTTGATAGTTTTTTGGTTTTTCCACGACTATTTCAACAAAAGATTTTGTTAAATTTTACGTTTGATTAAATACTATTGTATATTTTTAATTTTAAGTAAGTAGATTATGCATTATTTTGAGAAATTTCCAGAGAAGTTAAGTTTAGCATACAGTTTGCTAGCAGGAACTTTATTTTCTCAATTTAAGAGAGAAGACCCGATTATTAGCTATGAAGCTCAAGGTGTTCTGCAGAATCCCGCTGACAAACTTCTAATTGACGATACAGTTCAGGAGTTAAAGAAAGATTCTTCCATAAAAAAGAAGAAAATAAAACTTTCTAATGATAAAGAGATTGTCATAACTATATACTAATAAAGTTATTAAAGGTGTGATTAATGGAATTTAATATTGCCCTTCACACTGTTTTTTATGTTTCCATATTTATAATTCCGGGTTTCCTTTTAAGAAGGTTCTATTTTACTGGAGAGTTTAACAAGGAATTCTCTCAAGGTAATTTAATGGAAAGATTCATTTGGACCATTTTCGGAAGTATAATGGTTTTGTTGACGAGTTCATTTTTCTTTTTTCTCCTCCGCACTATTTCCGGCAAAAAATTATTATCAGCAATATCATATTCTGCTGTAAAGGAAATCTTCGATTTGTTATCTAATAATGAAATTCCTGAGGCAAGTAAATTTTTTCTAGTTTATAAAGACTTTTTAATACTAATACTGGGGATTTACATCGCGGCAATAATTTTAGGAATTGTACTAAGAAAAGCTGCTTTGACAAGCTTTTTCAAATCACTATTCCCAGTATTGAAGTACAAGAATTATTGGTATTATTTCTTGCGAGGAAAGGTAAAATTAGCTCCCAAAGAATCGGGTATGGTATACTGGTATACGGATGCTGATATATTAGTAGACCAAAATGGGAAAGCTAAGATGTATAGCGGTAAAATTTCTGATTATTTCATTAATTCTGAAACAAACGAGCTGGAAAGTATCTTTTTAGAGGACACTAACAGGTATAAGTTTAATGATGATGGAGATTATGAATTAGTTCCGATACCTGGTCATACATTTTATATTCCATTTAATCGGATGTTGAATATGAATTTGACCTATGTAAATCGCGAAAAAAATCAATCTTGGATAAGGAATGCAGTATGGTGGTTTATAGAAATATCATATTATGGTTTGATTTTTATATTGGTGTCAATTTTCTTTCTTGAAGATCTTCCTTTGATAAAATTGAATTCAATTCTTGACAAAATCGGATTTTATATTAATACGTGGGTTCTTCTTGCAATTTTAAAGGCTATATTTCAAAACTTGGTTTCCCCTATTGAACTAAGTAAAAGTAATGCAACCTTGACTACAAATATAATAGGGGTAGTGGTGTCATTAATTCAATACTTATGGGTTTTTGATTTTTATGGATTTTTTCCTGTTCTCGGTTTTACCGTAATTGTTTTTTTCATTTTAGTAGTTAAGTTTGTTAAGGTTGAGAAAGTTGAAGGGAATCTAGATGAATCGAACGAGTAATCAAATCCTCGCTTGGTACGTAAAGAGATTGTAATATCTTCCTTCGGAAGCAATCAATGTTTCGTGGGTACCCTGTTCCAAGATATGGCCGTTTTCAATCACCAAAATTTGGTCCGCTTTGCGGATGGTGCTCAGTCGGTGCGCAATCACAAAGGTGGTTCTACCCTTGGTAAGTTCGCCCAAACTTTTTTGGATCAAGGCTTCGGATTCCGTATCTAAACTTGAGGTAGCCTCGTCCAAGACCAATATTTTTGGGTCGGCCAATATGGCCCGCGCAATGGCAATCCGTTGGCGCTGACCTCCAGATAGCTTTACCCCACGTTCCCCAATCAGGGTGTCCAATCCTTTATCAAATCTGTCGGTAAATTCATCCACGTAAGCCGCTTTTACCGCTTCCATCAATTTTTCCTCACTGGCATTGGGCCTGGGAAACAAAATGTTCTCCCGAATAGTGCCCTCAAACAAAAAATCATCCTGTAATACCACCCCTAAATGTTGGCGAAAACTGTTTAGGTTTACTTTGGACAAATCGTGCCCATCAATGGTGATGATACCCGAATCAGGATTAAGGAAACTGGCCGCCAAGCCTGCAATGGTGGATTTACCTGAGCCGGAACTACCGACCAAGGCAATCACTTGGCCTGGGGCAACGTCAAAACTGATGCCGTGCAACACTTCTTTATCCGCTTCATAAGAAAAGCGTACATCGGAGAAAGACATTCGTCCTTCAACATGATCTAATAGTATGGTGCGGTTTTCCTTATCGGACTCCTCTTCCAGGTTCATCAGTTCTTCGGTACGGTCCAAGCCTGCCAAGGCTTCCGTAAGTTGACTTCCCACACTGCTCATTTGTACGATGGGGGCGATCATCAAACCTAACAGCACCGTAAATTCCACAAATTCACCTACGGTGAGCGTATCCTGTATGATTTTATAGCCGCCAAAACCCATGACACTGGTGGTTGCCACACCCAATAAAAAGGTAGACGAACTCGTCATAAAGGCGGTGGTGGTTAAGCTCTTTTTTACGTTTTCATACAGGCGTTCCACCCCGACTTCAAATACTTCTTCTTCCTGCTTTTCCGCGTTGAACCCTTTAATGACACGGATTCCACCCAAGGTTTCTGTCAATCTACCTTTGACTTCGGCATTGATTTTCCCACGATTCCTGAAAATGGGCCGAATGATTTTAAAAGCCTTTAATGCGATAATGGCGAAAATGGTCAATGGGATAAAGGTGAACAAGGTCATGAATACACTGATGTCCATAAGCAGGATAAGGGAAACCACGGCCGTAATGATGCCTCCCACCAGTTGTACCAAACCCGTGCCGATGAGGTTCCGTACACCTTCCACATCGGACATGATTCGAGAAACGAGCGCTCCTGATTTTGCATTGTCAAAGAATCGGACAGGCAGGGCCAACACCTTTTTCTGTACCTGTGCTCGAAGCTCGGAAATCAGATACTGTGCCTGCACGCTCAAAATTTTGGTCAACAAAAATGAAGTGACCGCCTGGACAAAAATGGCGAACATCACCCCGGCCACCAGATACTTCAGCATGTCCACATCCTTGTTCACGATAACATCATCAATGAGGTGTTTGGATGCAATTGGAGCCACAAAACTGGCTGCCTTGCTAATGGCGATGAGCAAAAGACCAAGAAGCACCAATTTGCGTTTGGGCCAAATAATGGTTTTAAATGCGGTGAGGATACTTACTTTTTTGTTGGACATAGCAGCTTTTAGAAAGAGGGTGCAAGTTACGGCAAATTGGGAGGGATGCCGAATCTTGATTTTTTTAATCGTGTAAAAGCCTACAAATGTTATATTTAGGCATCTAAATTAGACCACTAACGATGCCCAAATCACTACATCTGATCCTATTGTTTTTAATGAGCTCCTTGTCTTATGCGCAAGGAACGTACCCTACTTTAACCGAAATCGTAACAGATAAAGCCCAGATTTTTACCCCGTCCGAATTGGAAGAGCTTCGCACAAAACTCTATCAATTTGAATCGGAAACCAGCAACCAATTGGTGATTTTGACCATAGATGCATTGGGCAACGAAACCATTGAGGGGTATGCGTTTGAAGTGTTCAACCAAAACAAATTGGGACAGGAGGGCAAGGACAATGGTATTTTGATCCTTTTCTCCAAACTGGACCGGGAAGTTCGGATTGAGGTGGGTTACGGATTGGAATCCTACATCACGGATGCGGTTGCCTCCCGAATCATCCGCAATACCATGATACCGAAATTCAAAGAGGAAGATTATTATGGTGGACTGGATCTGGCCACCGATCAAATCATTGATTTTTTAAAACACCCGGAAGCGTTGGAGGAATTTAAGGCAGAAATCGCCGAGGAGGAGGAAATGCCATGGTGGTTATTGGGATTGATAAGCCTGTTCTTGTTGATGTTCGTCGCCGCTGGCGCATTTGTTTTTTATAAGGGTTATTCCACTTTAATTGAAATTTTGCGGGGCATATTCACCGGAAAGTTGGCCGTGGTTCGAGGCATTTTTATGGCCATTTTCATGTCGTTTCCCATGGTTTTTGGACTTGTTTTTATGGGGATGCCTATATTTTTTATGGCAATGATCTTGGGATTTGAAGAGGTGCTTCTCGAAAATGGGGTAAGTATTGGGATTTTGGTACTTTCCGGACTATTGGCTTTTGGGGTTTTGACCATTATATTGGTGATTCTAAAAATCAAGAGAAAAGGAGACGAAGGGTTTAAACTTTCCCTGTTGAAATCGGATAAAGCCTATATGAAAAAAACCTTTTCATCATCTGGAACCCATTCTTTCGGTTCCAGTTCTGGGGGAAGAAGCTCATCCCGCAGTTTTTCTGGAGGTGGCGGCAGTTCTGGAGGTGGTGGGGCCAGTGGAAGTTGGTAATTGTGGTTTAATTTCTGTATTTTCCAACAACTAAATTTAACATCATCAATTATTATGGCTAATTCATTTTTGATTTTCATTTTAGGGTTTATAGTTGGAATGGTGGTTCTTTTTGCAATCTTTAAAAAGAAAAAATAAAAGTGGTCTTATCAAATTGAACCATTAATACCTTTTCAAACTAACTTATGAGAAACTTACTATTCGCCGCCACCCTGATATTTATGTCCTGTTCCCCATCCTCTCAAACCGAAGTGGAACAATGGGAGGCCCAAGCTGAGAGCATCACCATTATCCGGGATGACTTTGGCGTTCCCCACATTTATGGAAAAACAGATGCCGATGCGGTTTTTGGCTTGTTGTATGCCCAATGCGAAGATGATTTTAACCGGGTGGAACAAAACTATATTTGGGCCACAGGACGATTGGCCGAAGTGGAAGGCGAGGATGCCCTCTACAGCGACCTTCGGGCAAAAATGTTTATGACCGAAGAAGAGGCCAAGGCAAATTATGAAAATAGTCCCGAGTGGCTCAAGGAGCTGTGCGATGCCTTTGCCGACGGAATCAATTACTACCTACACACCCATCCTGAGGTGAAACCAAAACTGCTGACCCGTTTTGAGCCATGGATGCCGATGTATTTTAGCGAAGGCTCTATAGGAGGGGATATTGAACGTATTTCCACACGAAAAATCAAAAGTTTTTATGAAAGTGGGATGGAACTACCCGAGATGGAGGCCCTGCAACTCAAAAAGGAAGCTGAAATGGAAGAACCTCAAGGGTCTAACGGAATCGCCATTTCCGGTGATTTGACCGAATCCGGTAATGCCATGCTCTTGATCAATCCCCATACCTCCTTTTATTTTAGGGGCGAAGTTCATGTGGTGAGCGAAGAGGGATTGAACGCCTACGGAGCTGTAACATGGGGGCAGTTTTTTGTGTATCAGGGCTTCAATGAAAAGACCGGTTGGATGCATACCTCTACCTATACCGATGTAATGGACGAGTTTAAGGAGACCATTGTAAAGAACGATGGCAAGCTATTCTATCAATATGGGGAAGAATTACGACCTGTGGATTCCACAAGCGTCACCCTAAAATATAAGGAAGGGGAGGGCATGAAAGAAAGAACGTTCCCCATGTACCGAACCCATCACGGACCGATTACACATCAAGTGGATGACCAATGGACTGCCTCCGCAATGATGTGGGAACCGGTCAAGGCGTTGGAACAGTCCTATATCCGAACCAAGCAGGACGGTTATGAAGGTTTTCGCAACATGATGGATATACGGACCAATTCTTCCAATAATACGGTTTATGCGGATGCCGAAGGCAATATTGCCTATTTCCATGGGAATTTTGTGCCCAAGCGCGATACCTTTTTTGATTACACTGAGCCTGTGGATGGCAGCAATCCCAAAACAGATTGGCAAGGATTGCATACGGTGGATGAAAATATCTTGGTATTGAATCCCGAAAATGGTTGGATTCAAAATTGTAATTCTACCCCTTATACTTCTGCATTGGAGTACAGTCCCAAGCGGGAGGACTATCCCAATTACATGTCCCGGGACCAAGAAAATTTTAGGGGTATCCATGCCATTCAACTTTTAACAGGAAGAAGCGGATACACTTTGGACAGTTTGATTGAGCTCGCCCACGACCCCTATTTGCCAGCCTTTGAAGCATTGATTCCGGGTTTGGTCAGGGCGTATGACAATAATCCGGACCCAGCATTACAGGAAGCTATCGACATACTTCGGAATTGGGAATATACCACATCCAAAGAATCTATTGCGATGACATTGGCGCACTATTATGGAACCCTTTGTTATGCGAAGGCGGAAAGGCCTGAAGGGATGTATTCCATGGAATTGGTGGAATATTGGGGAGATACATGGGACGACGATAAAAAGCTTGCCTTCCTCAAAGAGACCTTGGGTATTTTGGAGTCCGATTTTGGAACTTGGAAAATGCCCTGGGGCGAGGTCAATCGTTATCAACGTTTAAATGGTGATATCCGTCAACCTTTTGATGATGCCAAACCCAGCATTCCCATTGGTTTTGCCAGTGGTACTTGGGGGGCATTGGCTGCCTATGGTGCCCGATATGATAACAATACTAAAAAAATCTACGGTACTCGAGGCAATAGCTTCGTAGCGGCGGTGGAGTTTGGCGATAAAGTTAAGGCGAAGACCATTTTGGCCGGTGGACAGAGCGGCGACCCGGATTCGCCACATTTTAACGATCAGGCACAGCGCTATGCGGATATGGAATTCAAAGATGCCGCTTATTACAAAGAAGATGTGCTCAAACGTGCAAAAGAGACCTATTCGCCCGGTAAAAGGTAAGATAAGGGTTTAGTTGTTCTTTTCGATGCCAGTGTCCTCTTCCTTAACGATGATGAGACTGGCCTTTGAACCTGTGGAGAGGTTCCAGCGGTTGTTATGGATAACCACGCCCTTGTCGTCGGTGACTACCACCTGTGCGGTATTCGGTCCGGAAGAACCTTGGTTCAAGGCTTCGAACTCTACACGGTTAAAACCCTCCACTAAATCCAGATTGAGCCCTTTGAAAGAACCATCGAGTAGCAGATTGTACTCTACAACTTCACCATTGACATATATTTTTATTCGGTCACCATCCACATATTCGTGGTCGCGGGCCACAATGCCCACAAACTTGGCTTTGGTGGTGAAATCTCCCAAATATTGGTCTCCAAAATATTCGTTGGAGCCTTTTTCCTTTTTTTCTTTGATCTTTGGGTCGATGACCATGTCGTGACCTGCCTGAACCAGTTGCCTGTCTGGCAACATTTGAACTCCGGGCTTCTCATTCTTGGAGGTAAGGCTCTCGTCCAGTACGGAAGGCATTCTTAGCAAGGTGCCTTGGTTGCTGGTTTTGACATCGAGCTTATTATTATCGCCAATTTTTAAGGGCCGGGTTGTGGGAATGTCACCTTGCGCATGCATGGGCATGGCAAACAAAAGAACCCCTAACAAAGCAAATACACTCTTTTTCATGGCAACTAAGGCAATAGTCTAATTATAAAATTAGCAAATACCTTGCCACCAATTGTATAAATTGACGTTAAATCGTTAAGCTGTAGTCTTTTTTGGCGTGCTTTCTCTTTTTAAGTCCAAAAAGTGGGTGTAGAACGGGTATCCGAAGGATAATCAAGTCGTAAATGAGCCAACTCAGTCCAAAGGTACCTGCAACAAGGATCAACGCCTTGGGGGCAAGTCCCCAATCCAAATCCATTACAAGATAGCCGATGCAGACCGTGATGGTTTGGTGCAATATGTAGAATGGGTATACGGCCCTGTTGGCATAGGCAAGTCCAGTGCTCGGCTTGTTGAGGTACTGGGCGGCGTAGGCAAATAGCACCAAGATCCACGACCAGATATTCACCACTTTCAGAAGGGCCTCGGTAAAGTGAATCACATAACCGTCTTCAAAAAATAACCAGATGATGGCCTGACCCGCAAAACCTACGATACCTAAAAGAAGGGCTTTTTTCTTCATCCTGCCCAAGGTATTCCAAAAGATATCTCCCGTAGCGACCAGAACAAAGCCGTAAAAAAACAGAATGATGCTGAATATAAAATTAAACCAGTCATCCACCAAAGCATGGGTAATGGGAAAAAATGGTTCTACCAAGGATTCCACCAAATAAAGCGGAATCACGAATAGGTAAATGCCCCATGATTTTTGGATGATGTTTTTAACCCATTCCACGAATTTTGTGCTGTGGTTCCTCAAATAGACGAAAAGCGGGGCCAAGACCCACGAGAAAACCAGCAAATACGGCAAAAACCACAGGTGATGCCAACTTAAATTTCCTTCGGGATACACCCCATCAAAAGCAATTGTTGAAAAGAATGCCCAATAGGAACCCGTAAACTGTCCCTCCGCCAAGCGTTCCACGTACACTTGAGGGGGCACAATAAGCAACATACCTACCACCAAAGGAATCCCCAAGCGCAGAAATCGTTCCCACATAAATTTTCCCATCCCGCGTTTGCCCAGGGCATAAAACGTACCCATTCCGGATATCACGAAAAGTATGGGCAATCGCCATTGGTTTAAAAACAGCATGGGCCAGCGCAGCCAATCGTAAATAATGTTGTTTTTTACATGCCATCCCCAGGGGACAAAGAACATCCCCACGTGGTAAAAAATAAGTAATCCGAATACAATCACCCGAAGCCAATCCAAATCGTAACGTCTAATGCTGGAATCCATTGCTAAAATTTTTTCCAAAGATGTGTAGCATAGGGGAAACCACATATTTTTTGGAGCTCGTAAATGTCCTGAATTGCAATTCTGGAGGAATTAAGTTCTATTTTCCTTCATGTAAGCGGAAGGGGATTGGCCTGTATGTTTCTTGAAAGCACTGTAAAAGGCTGATTTGGACCTGAACCCGACCGATTCACCAATGGCCTCAACCGTGAGCTGCTGAAATTCTGGATGGAATAACCTCGCTTGTGCAAGTGCAATACGTTTTTGGTTGATGTAATCGTTGAAGTTGTTGCCCGTTTCGGAGTTGATCAATCTGGAGATGGTATTGCTATTGGTATCCAGCTGCTCGGATATTTTTTTTAAGCTGATATCCTGATGGGTGTAATATTGGGAATCTTCGATAAATGCTTCAAGGGTACTAAATTGAACGGAAGTGCCCGACAAGGTCTCATACTTATCGGCAATCCAAGATTTTTCAAAAAAGCGCGATTCGGAAAGTATGAAATAAGAGGTGATAAATATAGTGGCAGTTTGTATGATTCCGATGATATGATCACCACCGTCATCATCAAAATTGAGATAAATAATAAATATAGTGAGTAGGATCACTAAGAAAAAAATAACCGTGTTTCTTGAAAACATGTACTTGTCCACTTTAATGTTTTTGGCCTTGGTCCATCCCCTTTTTCGGGACTTTAGCACTAACATAAGAGACAAAATCAGATAAAATGCAAAGCTGATTAGGACCAACCATCGAAATTGGTCTTTAATATGGTGGTATGAGTAGTTCATAGTGCCCGGGACTTCCAAAAAGCCTAAATCACTATGGTAAGCTCCGAGATAGGCATTGATTTTTACTTCGATGGGACTGGTGTAGAAGTTCACTTGTGAAATGATGTAGAGCAATGGGAGTATAAAATGGGGCCAATGCTGTTTTAGGCCAATGGGCTTCCGTTCCAATAGGGCAAACAAGAAAAAGTATAAGGTTGGAGCAATCAAGAGCACCAGAAACTCGGTTGAATCGTTCAAGTGCATCGTGTATTTCATCAAACCGGTGTAGCAAAGGTAGATGTCCAAAAATACGAGGCACTGCACCAAAAGGGACCAACCAAAGAAAATGATGGCCGAATCGCGTTTTGCCCTTAAAAAGATGACCAAGGCCAAGAAAACCCCCTGTACTATGCCCAAGAGCATGATGTGCGATGCAAGGTCGTACCGGATGGGGATTTGATCTAATATGGCCGTTACATCATTCATTTATGGGGTATAAGTTGTATCTTGAAAGCAAGTAAAAATGAAAATTACCATTCTTTTTTAAATCAACCTGACACCAAAATGAAAAAACGACAATTCTTACGCTATATGGGCAGTGCCGCCATGGCCGCCCCTCTTTTTCCGATTACTTTGGATGGCGCCATGGCCGAGAAAGGGCCGTATCCCGATAAGGACAGTGAAGCATTTTGGGAACGCATCAGGGAAGATTACAGTTTAAAACCGGATTACATTAATTTGGAAAGTGGGTACTACAACATTATTCCAACTCCCATCCTTAACAAGTTCACCGAACACGTACAACACGTAAATTATGAAGGTTCGTACTATATGCGTACCGTGCAATGGGAAAACAAGGACAAGGCAGCGGCACGGGTGGCGGAACTTGTCAATTGTTCGGAAAAGGAATTGGTAATCACTAGGAACACCACGGAGTCCTTGGATATGATCATTGGAGGTTTTCCTTGGGAAAAGGGTGACGAAGCTGTTTTTGCCGTTCAAGATTATGGCGCCATGCAAATACATTTTCATCAAATGGAAGACCGCTATGGTATTGTTTGCAAAAAGGTATCCGTGCCCAATCACCCAGAATCGGATGAGGAAATTGTGTCGCTCTACGAATCGCAAATAACTCCAAAGACCAAATTATTGATGATTTGCCATATGATCAATGTGACCGGACAGATATTGCCCGTCCGAAAGATTTGCGATATGGCCCATGCCCATGGTGTCGAGGTGATGGTGGACGGTGCCCATTGTGTTGGACACATAAAGGTGGATTTGGCCGAATTGGACTGCGATTACTATGGATCCAGTTTGCACAAATGGCTTTGTTCCCCATTGGGAGCAGGCATGCTCTATGTTGCGGAGAAGAATATTCCTAAAATATGGCCCTTGTTTGCGGAACACGAAGAGGATGATACCAAAATCCGTAGGCTCAACCATACAGGAACCCATCCCGTGCATACAGATTTGACCATTAATGATGCTGTGGACTACTTGGACATGATTGGATTGGAGCGCAAGGAGAAGCGAATGCGCTACCTGCAACGCTATTGGAGCGACCAACTCCGGGATGTGGAGAATGTGGTCATCAATACACCCTTGGAACCGCACCGCAGTTGCGGTATTGCCAATGTGGGACTTACCAATATGAAACCTTCGGAAATGGCAAAGACGCTATTGGATGAGTTCAACATCTGGACCGTTGCCATAGATTTTGAAAATGTCCATGGCTGCAGGATTACGCCCAACGTGTTTACCACCACCAATGAACTTGACCAATTCGTGAGTGCCATCAAAACGATGGCAAAGCGAACTTAATGATCCATATAATCCCGAAGCTTTTCAGGTCCTTCCAACAATACCCGAACAATTTGAAGGGTGCCGTCTGGTTTCGTATCAATGTGCCATTTAATGAGTGATAGTTCCCCGTTTTCCAACTCAATACCGGTGATGCTTCGTGGGTGCACACAGCTACCATCGTTAAAAAAGGGAATTTGTCCAGGCTCTGGAAATCTCGGTCTGTGGGTATGTCCCGCCATGGTAATCAACAATCCATTTTTAAGGATCCAACGTTTGATGCGCTTTTCGATTCGGATGAGCTCCTTGTAATTTTTGGCAGGACTCGTAGGGTCGGCGATGCCCACTACCTGAAGCGGTTTCCACAACACCCGCACCAAAAATCGACCGATGCGCCAGCAAACATAGTTCCACCAGTCTGCCTGATGCCCGTGAACGCAAAATATCTCCTGTCCCGTTTCAGCATGCTTCAAAACAATAGCTTCGTGATAGGTGATGCCCTCGAAAAGTTCCTTATCCGACCCATCAATAGGCTCAAAATAGTGGGAAAGATGCTCATCAACATAGGCGGGGTCGCGGTACACCATATCGTGGTTGCCCCAAAGCATATGCAAACGGTTTTCCAAATGGAATCTTCGCAACAATTGGTATACATTCTTGTGGGCCTCAAAAATGGAATCAAAACTGATATTTTCCCAAAGCTCGTCCCCATCACCAAGTTCGATGTAGCTGAACCCCTCCCGATAATAATGGTTTAGCGCATGAAAGTAAATGTTCCGATTATTGGCAAAATCGTCGGCGAAGCTGTTGTCCCCACGATGACAATCACTAAAAAAAATGAATTTGGAGCCTTCATCAAAGGGAATGACCTTGGCATTTTTGTAGGCATTGTCTAATCGGCTCGAAGAGGACATGAAAAAGGTACTAAAATCCTTAAAAAAGGACGTTTTGTCCATAAAGATATTCATAAAACCATATGCGCCTTTACTTTTTGTAAATTTGTAGTAGAAACCTCGACTAAACGGTGTATGAAGCACGACTACCATTCTGAAAGCCCACTTGTTCAATTGGTGAGTTTCAACAAATTGTTGGAACATTACGATGAGCAGCTCAAGAGTTCAAACAAACACTTGGCCGAAAGGGCAAAATATGTCTTGGATGCACAGGCTCCCTACCCAGAACTTCGTGAAGGGTTCACCGATCTGTCTTTGTTGGAGACCCATAAGGATGTAATCAGCATTATTTTGGAGGATTCTTTTGCCCCTATTTTGACCAAGAACGAGATAAAAACCGCCTCAACGCCATTCGAAAACTTGGTTTTTAACTCTTCTGAACGGTTTCGTCAAATTTTGAAGGATGCCGGAGAGGCATACGAACCGGAAATCACCAACATTCCACGGGAATTTGATTACATCATGAAGTGTACGGTGATTTTGCAGTTTTATTACGGTTACAATTTGGATTTTAAACGTCCATTTTTTTTCGATATACCCGATTCCAACGGTGTGATGCGCCGTTACCGTATTTTGTATAATGCGGATTTTATGGAAATCATCCCAACGGACAAAGCAAAGCCCGTTAGCCAAGATGATGTGGATGAATTGTTGGAGAACTTTTACAACTTAGATCTCTGGAAGGAAAAAATTCCACCGAACAGTTTTTTGGCGAGGGGTTTTGTTATATCCAATATGTTCGATGTTACCGCCGAGCATTCCGTTTCGGAAATCAAGTCGACCTTGATTGGAAAGACCCAACGTGGAAACGACTCCTTTATGGAAAATTTCGAGGATACCTTTAGATCTTTCTTTAGGTTGAACGATATTAAGGTCGGATTTGCGGGCTACGATTCCGGTGCAGACCGCTTTTTTAAGATTTATGGAAAGGGAATGGATAGTTATATCCTGAATGGGAAGGAAACCGAAGACTGTAATTCCACGTTTTGTAGTTATTCCCATGGAAAGCTTTTTAAGGAGAACAAGTATTTTGCCATTTCCAATGTGGAGAAGTATTACAATAAAACTGAAGGCAAAGTACAGCCCTATAAAAATTTGATGGACCAGGGCATTCGAAGTGCCATTTTGGCCCCTATTGCTGTTAACGGCGAGCTTTTGGGGGTTTTGGAACTGGTTTCCGGCAAAGTAAACGAACTCAACAGCGTTAATGCCAACAAGTTGGACGATGTGATGCCTTACATCGTGGCGGCAGTGATGCGCACCATCGAAGAAGAGGAGAATCTGATTGATGCAGTAATCCAGCACGAATGCACCTCGGTTCACCCATCTGTATATTGGAAGTTTCAAGAGGAGGCCAAGCGCTTTATGGCCGATGAACTTTCGGGCAACGAAGCCGTTTTTAAAGAAATCGTCTTTAAGGATGTTTACCCGCTATATGGTCAAATCGATATCAAGGATTCCGCGAAGGAACGCAATCTGGCCATCCAACGTGATTTGATGATTCAGCTGTCAGAAATCAATGATATCCTCCAAATTGCTTTCTCCAAATATGAACTTCCCATTTATGAGGAACTGATGTTCAGGGTCAATAATTACCTGAACGAAGTTAAGGAGGCCTTGTTTACCCACACCGAACAAGCGGTTTTCGATTTTGTAAAAGAGGAAGTAGACCCTGTATTTGACCATTTACAAAAAGAAGATGAAGAAATCGCAGGATTACTTGAAGCGTACAAACAAAAAATAGACAAGACCACCGAAAGCTACTACGACCATCGTAGAAACTACGATGATAGCGTGATGGAGGCCAACATGAAATTGGCGGCCCTATTGGATAAAAAGCAGGAAGAGGCCCAAAAAATGTTCCCGCACTATTTTGAACGGTACAAAACCGACGGTGTGGAACACAATATGTACATCGGCAGTTCCATTGCAAAGGACAGAGAGTTCAATGAACTGTTTTTGAGCAACTTGAGATTGTGGCAGTTGCAGGTAATGGTGGAGATGGAGAACAAGTATTACGCACTTAAACCTCATTTGCCCGTTAAGTTGGATGTAGCTTCATTGGTCTTGGTGTACAGTACGTCCTTGGCCATACGGTTTAGGATGGACGAAAAGCGGTTTGATGTTGATGGCACCTACAATGCCAGATACGAGGTCATTAAAAAGCGAATCGATAAATCCTTTGTGAAGGGAACCAATGAGCGCCTTACCCAAAAGGGGAAATTGGCCATTGTGTACTCCCAGCGCAAGGACGAAAAGGAATATTTGAGATACATCAGTTTCCTAAAAGCCAAAGGATACTTTACCAATAATATCGAAATCGTGGAACTTGAAGGTGTACAAGGAGTTTCGGGGTTGAAAGCCATTCGTGCTGAAATCCTTTATCAAAAGGATAAAAAATCCGAGCGTACCTATACCTACGATGATCTAATGGAGGAACTCAACAGCTAGATCAGAAAATCAACCGGTCTGGGCCAAAAAATCGGAAGGCAATCCCAAAAGAAATTACCGAAATGATCATCCCTATCATGAATATGTTATAGGTAATCCGAAGTATCTTGTACTTTCTGTTCAAAACAACACCTAAATAATAGAGGTCTTTGGTAAGGGAAGAATACACATAATCCTTGTCTTTCACCATTTCCTGCAGGGCCCATTCGTACTCTTTTAGGTCCATTTGATGGAAGTTTCCAAAAAAGAGAAGGTTTACCCGACGCTTTTCCACATCCTCTTTGGTGAATTTTCCCGTGGTGATGTTGGGTCTTGTTGCCAATACGGATAGCACCATGGAAACGACACTGAACATGATCAAGATCATGGTGGGATAGATCATATAGGTATTGGAAGGATTGTCCAGTTTGGTAAGCAAATTGGCCAATACCAACGAAATAACAATGGCATTCACCGATAACAGGATGTTCGCCTTGGTGTCGGCGATATCGCTCAGTTTCAAGTGGTTTTTTAGTGTTACCCGATACAGCGTTTGTACACTTCGGTCGGGACTTTCGCTCTTGTATTTGGCTTTGAGGGCTTCTTTTTTGGCAATCTTTTTTTCGGCCTTTTTCTCTTTGAGGAGCTGCTTCAAGTTTTTCTGCTTTCCATCTTCCCAGTTTTCCTTTGCGTAATCCGTGTAAAACTGGTGCTTGCGGAACATTTTGATGTTCTTGTCCCGCCACTTTCTGGAGGAATAGTCCGCAATCCCCAATTGCTTGAATTCTTCCTTTAAAAAATCGGTGGTTTCCCAATAACTCCTTTTGGCGAAATGGGACATATCGGCATCGCGGATAATTTCTTCCGGCAAGGTTTGGGGTTCGCTGTACATCTTGGTGGCCATGATGAGGGTGCACACCTGATGGATTGCCTTTTGGTCGTAGCCCTGTTCCCTAAGAAAATCGGAAGCAAGCTTACAACTACTTTCTTCATGGTCCTCATGTCCATTAATGTGACCTACATCATGAAACCAAGCTGCCAATAGCAGTTGTTCGTTCTCCGTATCGCCCAAGTTATAATAGTTGAGCAATTCTTTAGTACTTTTGACTACTCGTTCGGTATGTCGCAAGTTGTGGTACAAGAACTTGGGGTCAAGTTCCTCCGTTAAAAGTTTAGAAACGAAGTGTTTAGTTTTATCAACAATTTCCGACATATATTCTGATTGGAATTCCAAATTACGAAATTTTGGTATTAACGTCGTGCAATATGAAGAAACATTACTTGCTAGCCCTGCTCATTGGCGTATTGCATGGTTGCGCCACCTACCAAACCAAGTATGCGGATTCTTACCCGGGTACCACTGGCCAATTTCAAAAGGAAGTGGAGCATACCTTCTACCTGATTGGTGACGCGGGAAAATCTCCCATGGGAGAGCTCAACCCCACCTTAAAAAAGTTCAAGAAAGAACTGGAGAGCGCCCAGCCCAACAGTACCGCTATTTTTTTGGGAGATAATATTTATCCCGCCGGTTTTGTGGATAAAGATGACGACCCAGAGGCCTATCGGCAATCCAAACATTATTTGGATGCTCAGTTGGCCACCTTGGAAGACTTTAAAGGCAGACCACTATTTATACCGGGAAACCATGATTGGTATAGCGACGGTTTGAAAGGCCTGAAACGCGAAGAGGAGTATGTAGAGGATGTATTGGATGATAATGAGGCCTTTCAGCCCGAAAACGGCTGTCCCATTGAGGATATAGAGATCAGTGACAAAGTTATGGTCATTGCCATTGATACAGAGTGGTACTTGGTCAATTGGGACAAGCATCCCACCATGAACGATGAATGCGAAATCAAAAGTAGGGGACGGTTTTTTGAGGAACTGGAAAGTTTGATCAAAAAGAACAGGGACAAAACGGTGATCATTGCCATGCACCACCCCCTGTTGTCCTATGGAGTGCACGGAGGGCAATTCTCATTTAAGCAGGGGCTTTATCCCAGTGGCGGTAAGGTGCCCATGCCATTTTTGGGTGCAGCCATCAATCTGCTACGGAAGACATCGGGCGCATCCGCAGAAGACCTTTCCAATCAGTTGTACAACGAGTTAAAGAAGCGAATCCTGACACTATCACAATATTCTGACAAGATTATTTTCGCATCAGGACACGAACATACGCTCCAATATATTGAAGAATTTAGCAAGCCTCAGATCGTTAGTGGTTCTGGAGCTAAAACCGGAGCAACCCGATTGCTGAATGGCAGTAAATTTTCTACAGGGATGAATGGCTACGCGGTTTTGACCGTGTACAAAGATGGTTCTTCGGATGTGGTGTTCCACGGAACGGAAACAGATACCGTATTGTTCCATACACCGGTTCTTCCTCCCGATCGGCCAACCAAGAAAATCGAGATGGATGATGATTTTCCGGCGTATCAAATGGCTTCGGTCTACGCTCAAGAGGATATTGAAAAAAGCAAATTCCATAAATGGCTTTGGGGAGAGCGGTATCGAAAATATTACGGGACCCAAATCAAGGCACCTACGGTGCGATTGGATACACTTTTTGGGGGACTCACCGTGGTACGGAAAGGTGGCGGCAATCAATCCAATTCCCTGCGATTGGCAGATAAGCAAGGTCGGGAGTACGTTATGCGGGATTTAAGGAAGAGCGCTGAAAGATACCTGCAGGCCATTGCATTCCAAGAGCAATATATCATTGGGGAATTTCAGGACACCTATACCCAAGAATTGTTGCTGGACCTGTATACCGGAGCACATCCCTATGCCCCATTTACCATAGGTAAACTTTCCGATGCCTTAGGGATGTTCCACACCAATCCCAAATTATATTATGTGCCCAAACAATCGGTTTTGGGAGATTACAATAAAGATTTCGGAAACAGCCTTTATATGATCGAGGAGCATGTTTCCGATGATCATGATAATCTCAAGAGCTTCGGATATACCAAAAAAATCGAAAGCACCTACGACCTGATGGACAAGCTCCGGGAAGATGAAGAGTATAGCATTGACCAGAAGGAGTACGCCAAGGCCCGGCTTTTTGATATTATGATCGGGGATTGGGATAGACACGTGGATCAATGGAGATGGGCAGAGTTTGAAACCGAAGAGGGCAACAAAGTCTACAAACCGATTGCTCGGGACAGGGACCAAGTATTTTCCCGCTGGGGAGACGGATTGATCATTGGCTTTGGTTCCAGAACCGTACCTGGATTACGGATTTTTGAAGGTTTCCACGAAGAAATACGAAGTGTGGAAGGATTCACCTCTTCCCCCCGCACTTTTGCCTTGGATATGGCCCTGTTATCAGAAACCGATTTGGACACATGGGTAGAACAGGCCGAATTCATTCAGCAAAATCTGAACGAAGAAATCATCGATGAAGCATTTTTGGCATTTCCAGAAGAGGTCAGGGACGAAACTTTGACCGAAATCAAAAGGATACTATTGGCCAGAAAAGCTAATCTGGTTCAGACGGCGAAGGACTATTTCGCTGTTTTGAATCGCTACAGTGTGGTCACCGGAACGGATAAGGATGATTATTTCAATATCGTATCATTGCCCAACGGTCATGTTGAGGTTCGAGCATATCGCATCAAGGGAGGGGAAATGACCGATTTGTTCTTCAACAAGGTTTATGATCCAGCCTATACCAAGGAGATATGGGTGTACGGTCTGGACGATGATGATATATTCGATGCCCGCACCGAAACCTCACAAATAAAGGTTCGCATTGTGGGGGGGCAAAACAACGATGTGTACAAAATTTCCGAAGGCTCCAAGAAATTATCGGTCTACGATTTTAAAGACAAAAAAAATACGCTGGACGAAGCCTATGGTGGAAAGATTCGCCTTGTAAGGGATTATGACACCAACACTTATGAGTTTTTGAACATCAAGGCCAGTAACAACCAAATATTGCCTACCATTGGCTTTAATCCTGACGATGGCGTACGCATTGGGCTTACCGATACCTATACCTTCAACGGTTTTAGGAAAAACCCATTTACGCAGCAACATACCTTTAATGCGGCCTATTATTTCGCCACGGATGGGTTTGATTTGGGCTATCGTGGAGAGTTTGCCCATGTGTTTAACAAAGTGAACCTTGAGGTGTATGCCAAGTTTACGAGTCCCAACTTTACCCGTAACTTTTTTGGCTTTGGAAACGAAACGGTCAATAATGATGATACGGAACCCTTAGGATTGGATTACAATCGGGTACGCATCCGTACTTTACAGCTTGCACCGTCCTTGGTATGGCGTGGTTTTCTGGGGTCCAAAGTGCGATTTGGTCTAGCCTACGAAAACATCGAAATCGAAGAGACCGAAAACAGGTTTATCAATGAATTTTATGTGGCCAACGGCGAAGAAAACCACCTTAGCTTTTTTGGGTTGGATGGCGAATACAGCTATTCGAATACGGATAACGAAGCGTTCCCGACTGTGGGCATGGCCTTTTCTTTGGAAGGTGGATTTCGTAAAAATTTGGACGATGGTTCACGGTCTTTTGGCTATGTGATACCGTCATTTTCCATGGACCATAAACTTTCGGCGGACGGTAGGTTGGTTTTGGCCACGCAACTCAAGGGTCACTTTACCATTGGTAATGGATATGAATTTTATCAAGCGGCAAGCATAGGCGGCAACAATGGATTGCGCGGTTTTAGATTCCAACGGTTTACGGGTAAAACAGCTTATTTTCAAAATACGGATATCCGTTACAGTTTTCGAAGGACCAAAACGGGAATTCTTCCTGTAACACCCGGAATTTATGGAGGTTTTGACTATGGCAGGGTATGGTTCCCAGGAGATTCCTCACGAATCTGGCACAATTCGTACGGAGGTGGGTTTTTCGTGAACGGAGCAGATATACTCTCCGCCAATTTCGGACTTTTCAATAGCTCCGATGGGCTTCGATTCGCTTTCGGACTTGGTTTTGGATTTTAATCAATAGTGTATTTGTACAAATGCTGTCCACCAAACGGATTCTTTTCGTCGGCAATGATAAGGGTTTTGTCGTCTGCAAAACAAACCGATTCAATCTGCGTGTTGGTTTTTAAATCCACTATTTTAATGGTGGCTTGGGAGAAGTCCGGTGCTGTATAGTCGGTAAGCAAAAAAACGAGTCCATAGCTCAAAAGAGCAATGGTTTTCCCATCCGGTGAGATGTCGGCACTGGTCACCGAACAGCGATTTTGGTCCCCACAGAGGAAAAGAGAACCCAAAAATTCGGCTTCGTAAGACCCTTCTTCGTCAGGTACACGATACATCAATGTTTTTCCGGAGTAAGGCCGTGTTCGATTTTTGGTGAAAATGTAAAGATGCCCGTTCAGGTGAAAAAATCCCTCTGTGTCATAATAGAGACTGTCCTTTTTGGGTGGAAAATCGTTCTGTTGGGGATACCGAAACTTAATTTTGTCGGCGTTTGGCTTTTTTCTGTCCAGTTCGTCTTTTGGAACTTTATATATGACCAGATCATCCCGTTCGTTTTGATTGTTCCCGAAGTCTCCGATATACAGGTTGCCCTCCTTATCCTTGGCCAAATCCTCCCAATCCTCGTTTTTGGCATGGTCAATTTCCAAGGATTCCTTTAAGTTTCCCTTGTCGTCAATTTTATAAATTTCGTCTTGGTTGCCACTGTCTTCTATCACCCAATAATGGCCGTCATCCGCAAGCTCAAGACCCGATACTTCCTTTAGTTTGGAAGGAAGATCGCCCATGGGTTCCAATTCGCGCAGAAAATTTTGCTGAGCACAGGTTTGCGCAACCATGACGAGCAATAAAAGGGATAATTTATTCATCACTTTCCTTTATGGGCATAAAAACTTCCGTGGTCCACTCCAGTTCATTCCCTCCCATATTGGGGTTATTGTAGAAAACCTCTATCGGTGTGCGCTCAACAGGGATGTTCTTTTCCTCGGCATAATCCAACAATGCGAACCATGCTCTGTCAGACGTGATATAATTGCCATGATAGATGGCTTTAATTGCGTTTTGGGAGAATATCCGTTTGTATACGATATCTGGATGGTCTGGAAGTTTCTCCGAACGTATTATGGGATTACAGAAGTTATAGGACAGGCGGTTGTTCTTCAAATCCCAATCCACTACTTGAACAAAAGGAGGGCCGTTCAATTGCACTTGGTTTTGAAGCAGGATACCATTTAAAAAATTGTGGTTCTTCATCATGCCCAAAGCTTTGCCTTCCGTGGTGGTCGTAAGCGGTATACAGGCACAAAAGGATGAAAATATTTCCTCTTCACCTTCAATCGATACCGTAAAACGTTGGATATGATCGTTCAAAAAATCATTGAAATCCAAAAGTAACTTTCTGGAGCCTTTTTCAAAATCGGTATCGGAAAAAGGGACGGCCAAACGATTATTGAAGGAATGATCCAAGTCTGTTATGTTTACTTGAACTTCGCTCAATGAGTCATGCACTTTTTGGATGTCCCACTCAAATACCTGCAGGGAATCGTTTACCAAAATGGTTTGCCTAAAATGTCTAGGACTTTCGTAATCCAGCGGTATAACGGAATCAAAACCTTGGTTCCAAGCCTTTACCGATTCAAATATGGTCCCAGGAATGGCCTTGGCCTTAAAATTGACCTGATAATCCTGGGGTTTTAATACAAAGTACCATAAAATCACTCCTACCACAAGGGCAAGGATTATTGAACTGATCTTCCTCATAACTAAGGAGCAAAAATACGGATTAGCCTTTTGTCATGTCCAATTTATCGACCACAAATTTCCCTAGGTCCCTACCTTGCTTTATCCCAACATCGATAGCCGCCCTATAATGGATACCACCGTACATTCGGCTCAATGCCGCCTCGTCGGATGCTTGGTTGAACGAGGAAAAAGAACGTACCGGAAGGCCGTAGGCTACTTCTGTATCATCATCAAAGGCAAAGTTATCGCCAAAAATACTGGTCAGTGCAATAGCCGCAGCTCCTGAGACCACACTATGTCCGCTTGTGTATTCTGGGAATGGCGGGGTTTGCAACACTGGCTCCCAACTGTCGTCGATGTACTCGTTGATGACGGTTTCCGGGCGGATGAGATTGCTTCGGTACTTTTCGTCCCAACAGCTGATAAAGGCATCGGCAATGGCAATGGAGGTCTTGGTATAGGCATAAAGGGTTTTGGCAAAATCGGAATTTGTTTTCCGGGATGCAATTTTGGTAATGCCGATCCAATGCGCTCCAGGGGTAATCTTTTTGGTGGCGAACATCAAATGTCCACGTGTTACGGAAACGTAAGGATTACAGTCCCAAAATTGCGCAATGGCAATCTCTTCTGATTTATCGCCTTTACCGATCATGTTCTTGCGAACCTCGTAAACCTCCATCACTTCTTTGTAAAACTGGGAATCTTCTTCCATGGAAAATTCTGGCGGGGGTATGGGCTTGAATTGCTGAGCTGAATCGATGGCAAAAGGACGGATTTTTTCCCAGTGGGGCTCAATACCGTTCATATAGGCGGGGGGAGTAGGCTGCCAACGCGAAGGATCGTCCGAATTCACGGAGAACTTGGGCATGGTGCGGGTTTCCTTATAATTGTCCTTGTTCATCCATTCCCCTATAAAATCGGCCACTTCCAATCCATAAGCCTTGGAGGCATTAAACACGGGTTCATTTTTCTCCATCCAAATGGTGTACAAGCTGTCCCGGAAAGTCTCCATCCGCTCTTCCGAAAAAATGAGACGCTTGCTCAAATCCATGTGGGCCACCAAAGCGGCCATTTCAAAATTGATGTTTTCCTCATTTTTAGGAGCGGGAATGTTTCCTAAATCGGTTACTTGGCCCGCCAACGACTTGTATTTGTCATTTTTTAAGGCAACAATTTCGTAAGCGGCAATGTTGGGGTACGCAAAAATTCTGCTGGCTACGGGCGGGGAAAATATATCATGGATCATGATCTCAATGACTTTGTCCACCGAAGCGTGCAATTCCTCCGGAGAAATTTCAATGGGTTCCTCTTTTTTCTGGCAAGATGCCAAAACCAACAAAATGGCTGTGATCAGTAGTATTCCTTTTTTTATCATGGCCTAACGATTACTTATTGATTTTATATACTTGTGCTGCATCATCATTGAAGACGGCCAACACATATTTTTGATTTTGTACTGTAAAAGTTTGTAGATGACGAACCGATTTTTTGGTAAAATCCAACCCAAGTTGGTTTCCTAAAACGATATCATCTTCATTTTTGATCAGGGCGCCGGGAAACGAATCCAATCTGCCGTGGTAGGGTTTTACCCCAAAATAATTACCTCCCAAAAGTGCTTCTTTTTTGCCATCCCCATCGAAATCGTCCACTAGAATGGACATGATAGGAGATACCTGAAGCGCATTGTTGAACGGGACAAAGGTAAATGTGCCACCGTCGTTTCTGGCATAGCCCGATTGTAAGGTGTTTACTTCCAAAAGCGTCGATGCATCCAAAGCATCTTCCCCAAAAATTTCTTCGATGGTTTGTCCGGCAAAGGATTTGTAGGTGGTATATTTCTTTTTGAGATAGACCAATTGCGATGCCAGTCCGTCCAAAGTTTCCAAGGCATAGTAGTTCCCGTTCTTTTCCATGGCTGTGATGGTCTCGGTCTGACCATTTTCATCAAAATCGTTGAAATAAAGCCTCATGGGGTGTTCTTTGGATGCCTTAAACTTGGAATTGGTGCCCCAGTTGCCCAAAAGGTAGTCCATGTCCCCGTCACCATCCATATCAAAGGGTTCAATGGTCTGCCAAAGCCCGGTCAAATCGAATTGTGCCACTTCGGTGAAGGTTCCATTCTGGTATTTTAAGAATTTTGGGGCCATCCATTCCCCGACCAAAATAAGGTCGGTGATGGAATCCCCATCAAAATCGCTCCAAATGGCGTCGGTAACCATCCCTTTGCCCAAGGATTCAAACTCTTTTCTGGCCTTAAACTTGCCTCCTTGGTTCTCGAGCAAAACCGAGGTGGCCAGGGTTCCAAATTTACCGGTTAGTGTATGTCCACCAATAAACACGTCCAAATCACCATCATCATCAAAGTCGAAAGGCTTGACGACCGAGGAGTTTTGGTAGATTTCTGGTAGTGCAACGGCTTCAAATATAGTGTCCTTTTGTACGTAAAAAGCATCTAAAAGAGCCTCCGAAGTTCCATAAAAGTCACCACCACCAGAGCTGGTGATGATATCATTCTTGCCATCATTGTCAAAGTCTGCAATACTCGCGGAAACTATCTCTTTGATGGAGTCCTTTTGAAGGCTATCAAAACGTTTGGGCACAAAAATGGAATCCTGTTGCACAAAAATTCGGGAGGAAATGTACTTGGACCCTCCAAAAAAGACATCTTCTTTTCCATCGCCTGTTAAATCCCCAATGGCAAGGGCGGGACCTCTATCGGAAATCTGATAGGGAATCAGTTTTTCACGGTTAAAATCGGTATAATTGTCTTCCACATGCGTAAAGTCCAAGCCCAACCTATTGTTCACGGGAGTAAACATCGGTTGTTTCTTTGCACTAAGGCTGCCGTAATCAAACGGTCGGGTATTGGATGGACTTGTGGTCAATGTTTGGTTCAAGTTGACGTTCGTCAGCACTTGATAGGTTTTATTGGGCCAAATAATCTTTAAGGAATCCAAAGGTTGGTTCGAGGCATATCCAAAATGAACCATAGGTTCGGAAGAGGCCTGAAACCCGCGAGTGGTAAACAGTTCCTTAAACTGAAGTCCTTCCTTGTTGTAAGCATACACCTTGGTGCCAATACCGAATCTATTATTCTTGGTATAGTCGAACTTTACCTTTAGGTAATTGCCCTTTCCGTTGGTTTTGTTGATGTAGAGCGATGCAGGATGGTCGATATTGTTGGTAACCAAATCCAGATCACCGTCACCATCCAAATCGCCCATTGCGGTGGCACCGGAAATCAGGGTATCCTTGGTCACCCATGTTTCGGACATATCCTGAAATTGCAGGTCTTTGCTTCCTTTAAATACGTAGTTATGAACATTGCCCGAGGGCATCAGCTCCAGTACTTTTTGGTCCACCAGTTTGGTGTTGTCGATTTTCTGTTTGATTTGTTCCGTGGACACAAATTTGATAAAATCAAGGTCGTTCGGTCTTTTGGGAATCCCGTTCGAAATAAAGACGTCTTGTTGGCCATCCAGATCGTAATCACCAAAGAGAGCGCTCCAACTCCAATCCGTAGCAGCGATGCCGCTCATTAGGGCGGTTTCCATGAAGTTGCCGTCGGGTTGGTTCACAAAAAGCATGTTGCGGGTAAACTGATAGTGGTAACCAAAACGGTCGATGCGCATTTTTTGGGTTTGGACATTGTCGTCCCCTTCCGATGATTTTAACGCCACTTCGTCTTCGGGAAGCATATCCAAGGAAAGAAAATCTGGGCGGCCATCGTTGTTGATGTCAGCCACGTCGTTCCCCATGGAAAATCGGGAGGTGTGACCAAAATATTTTTTAAGGCTTTCGGTAAAGGTTCCGTCGCCATTGTTGAGGTAGTAGTAATCGTCCTCGTGGAAGTCGTTGCCCACATAGATATCGGGGTAGCCATCTTGATTAAAATCGGCAATGGCCAATCCAAGTCCGTATCCGTTGATTCCACCGTAGATGCCGGCTTCTTCACTTACATCGGTAAACTTTCCGTTGTCGTTGCGGAGCAGTTTGTCCCCAGTTTCGTACCGACGTTCGTACCGTAGGTCAAAACGTCCAAAGGAGTTTTGGGTATGTACGGCATGGTTGAGAAGATAGAGGTCCAAATCGCCATCAAGGTCATAATCGAAAAAAGAGGCGTTGGAACTATACGAGTCGAAATCCAGCCCATATTGCGCGGCACTTTCGGTAAAGGTATTGTCCCCATTGTTGATGTACAGCTCGTTGAAGCCATTAAAACCGTTTATGCCAACTACGGCACAAATGTAGATGTCCAATAAGCCATCCCCGTTAACATCGGCCATGGTGGTGCCGGTATTCCAACTGCTATTGCCTTCTATTCCTGCGGAGGTCGAGATGTCCTCAAACTGTAGGTTTCCCTTGTTGAGGTACAATTTGTTCTTGACTTGGTTTCCACTGAAGAAGATGTCCGGCAAGCCATCATTGTTGATGTCGCCGATGGATACGCCTCCTCCGTTGTAGAAGTACAGGTAATCCAATATGCTCAAATCATCAGTAGGGGTGAGGGTATTCGTAAACTCAACTCCTGTTTTTTGGGGTTCGGGGTTTTCAAAAAGACTCCCTTCCTTTTTGCAGGAGACAACACCAAGGGTAATCAATACTATGATGAGAAACCTATTCATTGATGGCAAAAATCTTTGGTTTGTTATTGTTTACGGCCGCAATAACGTAAGTTTTTCCGTTTTTGTCCTTGAATTGCTTCAGGTATTTTACTTCATCCCGAACTTTGAATCCACTGGTTTCATAATCTTGCCACGTAAAGCCAAGCTGCCCATCGCCCAGAAGGAGATTACCTTGGCTGGCATCCAATCGGGAAAATTGCGGTTTGAATTCGTAGTTGTTCCCGGCCATGATCAAATCCAAATTGCCATCGTTGTTGACATCGGTACAAGTGATATCACAAACGCAGGACAACTGTACCCGAGCGGGAAGATTTTTGATCGTAAACTTACCGTTACCTTCATTTATGGCGATTACCGATGCTGAGGTTTCCGCTTTTTTCACTATCGATTTGGCCATTACCTCCTCAGGGAATAGTTGGTGAATGGTCCGGTGGGCATAATCAGAAGCCTTGAGGTTTTGCTTTTTGAGGTTGGGCAATTGTTCGGTAAGTTCCCTTTTTTGGTGAATGGGATAATCCCCTCCATTTTCCTGAAGGGTCATAATCTGCTCTATGGTCCCGTTGTTGTCATAATCGTTGATGTAGAGTTTCATCGGGGCATATTCCGTGGGCTTGTAATGTAGGTTTAGACCTTGGTTGCCCAGAATCAAGTCTTGGTCACCATCACCATCCAAGTCTGCGGTCTCCACGGTATTCCACCATCCGTAGAGGCTGTCCAGGGAGCTGTCCATTTTGGTCAATCTCCTTCCCGTGTTTTTATAGATTTTTGGGGTGTCCCATTCTGCGGTGACGATCAAATCTTTTTTACCGTCCCCGTCCATATCCTGCCATTGGGAATCGGTCACCATTCCGGCATCTTTTAAATCGTACCCCAAACGTTCGGTAACATCGGTAAAGGTACCATCACCCATATTTTCCAATAAGAGGTGGTCTGGAGAGATCCCGTACACGCCAACTACGCTTCGGGAGCCTATAAATAAATCTATGTCGCCGTCATCGTCATAGTCATGCGGTGCTATGGTCGCGATGTTTTTATAGGTGGATGGCAGTTCATTCCCTGATTTTGAAAAGTTCCCATTGCCATCATTGAGGTAAAGTCGGGCAACGTATGTACGCTCCATGCCCACATTGTTGCCTCCGGAGCCAACGACCAAATCGAGGTCCCCATCGCCATCAGCATCAAAAAATGCTGCGGCCACGTCCTCAAAATTCTTGTCCGCTTCAAGGGAAGCACTGTTTTTTGCAGATATTCTACCATTACCTCGATGCAGGTATACGATTCCAGGTTGACCTTTGGCGCCTCCAATAAAGAAGTCTTCGTTGCCATCGCCGTCAACATCGGCAACCGCAAGGGAGGGTCCCTCTTGGGAAAGTTTGTGGGAAATCAGTCCTTCGTAATCAAAATCATTATAGCTATCCTCCTGATGTGTAGCCGCAAAATTGGCATCCATTTCCTTGAGATAGGATTTTTTCACCTCTTTTTTTGGAAGGACGTAGGTTTCGGTTGCATTGGCATGTTCTACATTCAGGACTTGATTGGCTTGTACGTTTTCAAATTTCTGGGTGCGTTCATCGGGCCAAACGACGCGGATGGAATCCAATTGAGGGGTTTTTCCCAGTCCAATGGTCATATCGTACTGGATGGAGGATTGAAATCCTCTTGAGGGAATCAATTCTTGGTTGACAATATTTCCATCGAAATAAAGCTTGGCCAAAGTGCCCACGCCAAAAGGGTTGCCTTGAGGTCCTTTGAACTTGAGCTGTATGTAGTTATTGTTCAACTGGGATTCCGTATTGTTTTTATAAATGTAAGCGGGAGTGTTCACGTTATTGATGACTAGGTCCAAATCCCCATCGTTATCCAAATCGCCATAGGCGGCACCATTGGAGCGGGAGGGGAGCTCAAAACCCCATTCCTCATTTGCATTGGTAAAGGAAATATCGCCGTTGTTCTTGTACGCATAGTTGGGCTGTGGCTTTATGGGCATTTTGTTGATGATGGAGTCTATGGACTCCTTTTTTCCGGTCAGCGCCATTTTTTGCACAATCTCGTTGGCGAAGAAATCCACAAAATCCAGATCCGTCAGGTCGTGGTTGATACCGTTGGTGATAAAAATGTCCTTAAGACCATCATTGTCCATATCGAACATAAGGCCGGCCCAGCTCCAATCGGTGGCGTGTATGCCGCTGTAGTAGGCAACTTCGGAAAAAGTGCCGTTGCCATTGTTGAGCTGTAAGGTGTTTTGAATGTACTGCTGTCCGAAATCCTTATTCTGTTTCAGGTTAAATACGTTGTACCCTTCAAACTCCATCACCGATTTAACCCGATGCTCTTTCTCCGGAAGCATATCGGTGATAAAAATATCGTTATGTCCATCATTGTTGATGTCGGCCACGTCGATTCCCATGGCGGATAGGCTCAAATGGGAGGTCCAGTCGTTGATTTCCTCACTAAAAGTGCCATCTTTTTGGTTGATATAGAGGTAGTCCCTTTCATAAAAATCATTGGACACGTAGATGTCTGGGTAAAGGTCTCCATTAAAATCGGTGACCAAAACACCAAGACCAAATCCGATAAGGCTTCCGTAAATGCCGGCTTCTTCGCTGACATCCACAAATTTGCCGTTGTCATTGCGCAGCAGCATATCGCCCACACCCTTAAAAATATCTGGAACACCTTCCCAGTCTTGCGCCCTTACGTCTCGTTGTTCCGCATAACCAAGGCTGCTAACGGGGATGTTGCTATTGTTGAGGATATAGGCGTCCAAATCCCCATCCTTGTCATAATCAAAAAAGGAGGCATGTGTGGTAAAGCCTGTTTTGGCCAAGTTGTATTCTTCGGCTTTTTCGGTAAATGTCAAATCCCCATTGTTGATGTAGAGGTCGTTATCGTGGTTATTGCCTTCCATGTTTCCGGCATTGCAGACATAGATATCCAATAGGCCATCGTGGTTGATGTCCACCATAACCACCCCGGTGGACCATGGTTTGTTCCCAAGTACCCCGGCCTGCTCGGAAATATCCTCGAACTTCATGTTACCCTTGTTGAGATAAAGTCTGTTGGGTTCCATGTTTCCGGTAAGGTAAATATCCTGAAGCCCATCGTTGTTCACGTCGCCGATGGCCACGCCACCTCCGTTGTAAAAGTTTCGGTATTTAAAAATGTTGAAATCCTTTCTGTTCTCTACTTTGTTGATGAAGGTAACGCCACTTTCCTCAGGTGAGAGCAAGGTAAAAAGGGTCTCTTTTTTCACTTCTTGTGCGGTTTGGTCTTCTTTTTTGCTGTTGCAGGCAGATAGACCTAGGAATACAAGCGATAGGGTGATATATTTCAGTTTCATCTAACGTTCTTTTTTTTAACCAAAAAAATGGGAGCAGCATTGTTCATCGTAATGATGAATTCTTCGTTCCCATTGTTGTTTATTTTTGCAATTTTTCTGGCTGCACCGGAAATGCCCAGACTTCGCTCCCAGCTAATGTTTCCGCTGTCGTCATTCTGCAACAAAAATCCGTGTGAAGCATCCAATCTACCAAGTTGAGTGCTTATCTCAAAATTATTGCCCACCATTAATATTTCATTAATCTTTCCTTGATCGTTTTTTACCAACTGTATATCGTTTACCGAAGATGACTGTACCAAATGGGGCAATGTTCTTAGGGTAAAGTTGTTATTGCCATCGTTCTCAAAATAGGAAGTGCCTAGCAGATATACTTTTCTTTGGGTGGCTTCATTCAATTTGTCTTTTCCAAAAAGTTCATCCAAGGATGCTTTGGCAAAGTCTTCGTAAAACAGGAATTTTTTGTTCAAAAAGGGCATTTGTTTGGCCAACTCATCCTTTGAGGCAAAGGCAGTCTCCCGGTCGCCATGAAAATGGGTCACAATAGTTTCAATAGACCCATTGTCATCAAAATCGTTGATGTACAAGGTAATCGGTTTTTCAACGGAAGCTTCAAATTTGGTGTTTAGGCCCCAGTTTCCGGCCAGTATGTCCAGATCGCCATCGTTGTCCAAATCTGCAAGCTCTAAAGTGTTCCACCAACCATGGGTGTTGTCGAGTCCATTGTTTTTTTGGAGGGATAGTGTTTTGCCATCGTTCAAAAAGATGGATATAGGATTCCAATGTCCTGCGGCAATAAGATCTACATAGCCATTTCCGTCCAAATCTTGCCAAACAAAGTCTTTTATGTTGCCCAAGTGTTGAAATTCCGGAGCGAATGAAGCGATGATGTTTTGGAATTTGCCCTTACCGTCATTTTCGAGAAGGTATTGTTGGCTTTTCTCTCCAAATTTGGTCGAAACCGCATTGGATGAAATCATGAGGTCCATGTCGCCATCATTGTCTATATCCACAGCATCGACCTTAGCGGCGTTGATTTCTATTTGATGGAAGGCGTTGTTGTCTTTCTCCAGTATCCCTTCATTGTTGCGATACAATCTCGGCTGTAATGGGTTGCCGCTTGTAAACTCGTTTCCGCCGCTTACCACCACAAGATCGAGGTCCATATCGTTGTCTACGTCCACAAATACTTGGTCAACGTCCTCTGCTATGGCATCTTCTTCAAAGAGTGCTGGTTGATGGTCGTTGTAGTTTCCCTGTTGATCCTGAAGATAGAGTTTAGAACCCTGTTTTTTGCCTCCAGAAATAAAGACGTCGTCCAATCCGTCATTATTGATATCGGCTACGCTTACCGAAGGTCCCTCATTGGAATGGGCAAATGGAACCAATGGATTCCGATCAAAGTCCAAGGTGGGGTATTCCTTGTGCACAAAATTGAGGTTGCGTGAGGACGGATTATAATGTAGTTGCTCTTTTTTAACGGGTTTTTCATAATAATTGCCGCTGGCATTGGAATGGTCAACTTTTAAAAGTTGATTGGCTTTTACGTTTTTGAGCGTTTCAAACTTTCCTGATGGCCAAACCACATGGAGCGAATCAATTATGGAATCGTTGCCAACACCAAAGGTTAAGGTATTGTCCTTGGTGGACATAAAGCCGCGTGTGGGGATGTTTTCTTGAACCGATATTCCCTGCTGTCGAAACATAATAACCTTGGTGCCGATACCAAAGGTATTTTTTTCACTTCCTTTAAAGGCCATTTTGATGAAATTCCCCTCGCTTAGGGTGTTTTCCATTACAAAAGCTTCTTGGTTGACATTGTTCACTACAATATCAAGGTCCCCATCATTGTCCAGATCTGTATATACGCATCCATTGCTATAGGAATCTATCTGAGGTCCCCATGTTTTCGTGACATTATCGAAATGAGCCCCGCCGTTGTTCTTGTAAAAGTAGTTCTGTACTTTCTTTTTGGGCAACCGGTCAATCAGTTCCATGTCCTTGTCCGATAGCCCTGTTTCAATATTTCGTTGGATTTCTTCATTGGATATATAGTTGATATAATCCATGTTATTGGTTACACCCTGTATGCCGTTGGAAATGAATAGGTCCTTGAACCCGTCGTTGTCGTAATCGGCAAATAGGGCGCCCCAGGACCATTCCGTGGCATCGATACCGCTCAGATTGGCAATTTCCCCAAAATTTTCCCCATCCAGATTCAAGTGAAGGGTATTTTGCATGTACTGGGGAGCGAAACCATTCTTTAGGAACTGCTGGTACACTGGATAGGCGTATTCCAACCCAGATGTTTTATAGGTTTCCAGGTCTTCGGGAAGCATATCCAACGAAAGAATATCGGAAAGGCCATCGTTGTTGATATCGGCAATATCGTTCCCCATGGAAAAGTGGGTGGTATGTCCTAGCTTCTGGTCGTTCTCGGAGATGGTTTCCCTAAAGGTGCCATCCTTTTGGTTGATATAGAGGTAGTCATTTTCAAAAAAGTCGTTACCAATATAAATGTCGGGATAACCGTCGTTATTGATGTCGCTTATGGCAAGCCCAAGTCCATACCCAATGGTTCCTTGGAAGATACCGGCTTTTTTGGATACATCGGTAAAAGTTCCATTTTGGTTTTCAAAAAGGATATCGCCCGACATGGAATCGACGATTTTTCTTTTAGCCCCTTTTCCGTAGGAACGATTGGGGTTTACGGAGTGGTTAAGGAGGTACATGTCCAGATCACCGTCCAAGTCGTAATCGAAAAAGGCAGCTTGGGTAGCATAGCCTATAAAGTCCAGACCATATTTTTGGGCTTCTTCCTTAAATGTTGGGATACCTTTTGCATTGTTCCCTTGATTGATGTATAGTAGGTTTTGCCCACGAATAATGCCATGGTCTCCAACTTTGCAGACGTAAATATCCAGCAGACCATCATTGTTGACATCGGCATGGGTTACCCCAGTGGTCCATCCATCATTATTCATTAGGTTGGATTCCTTGGTAACATCCTTGAACTTAAAATTACCTTGATTGAGGTATAGTTTGTCTTCCCCTTGATTGGAGGTGAAGTATAGGTCGGGCAGTCCATCGCTATTGAAATCGCCAGAAGCGACCCCAGCGCCATTATAAAAATAAAGGTAGTTGAGAATATTAAGTTCAGGAGTTTGTTTTAGGCTATTGCTGAAAGTGATACCTGTTTGCTTGGCTTCTTTCAGCACAAAAAGAGTCTCCTGTTGTTGGGTACCGCAGCTTATTAAGGTCGTCAAGACTCCAAAAAGTATCCAGAACTGTCCTTTCATTTCTTTCTTCAATAGCAGGGGGTAATATAAATAATTCCTTTGCATGGCGAACATCAAATACATTAATGTTTTTCTAAGAAAGAATTAATAATTGACTAATGATGTACAATGCAAAAAGAAAAGACCACCAATCGGTGGTCTCTTCCTATATTAAACAGCTTAAACTTTGAATTACTAGTATCCTGGGTTCTGCACCAAGTTAGGATTAAGAATAAGTTGTGCAGATGGAATTGGGAACAATTGACGATCTGGGTTGCCCACAGCGTCAGCTTCTTTGAAGTCCCAATCTTTGGTGTACTGCCCAAAGCGAATCAAATCGTTTCTTCTCCAACCTTCAGTATACAGCTCACGGGCTCTTTCATCCAAAAGATCTTGCTCTGTAACTGTTCCAAGAGGAGCAGCTCCCCTAAGGGTTCTCAACTCATTGATCATAGCGGTTGGGTCACCACCACTTCTCATCATAGCTTCTGCTTTCATCAAATACGCATCTGAATATCTGAAGAAGATGATATGGTTAGCGAAAGCACCATCCCTTGGGTTGTACTTGATCACACGGATACCCGTTACTTCGTTGTTGTCAACCAAGCTTGGTTGTCCGTCTACAGCACTGAAGAAATCTCTGGTGAAGCTCAATGGGCTACCATTTCTATCTTCTAGGGCTGCACCGTTTGGACCATATTGTTGTCCAATCAAGAATCCGAATCCAACGTTGGAACCGTCAACGATGCCATCGCTGTTTTCGTCAGTACCGTAAGATCCATCAAAGGCAATTCCGCTTGGAGGAACAAATCCTCTACGGGTTTCTTGACCATCTTGCAAGGTGCCATCGTTAAGGCCTCTGTTGCTGTTGGCATCTCCTTCGAACAAGTCGTAAAACTCTGCCAAGGTGCTGAATCCATTCCAACCACCACCACCTAACTCGGTAGAGTTATAGTGCAAAGTGTTGAAAATTCTAGCACCTGCGGAAGCCTGTACGTAAAAAATAGTTTCAGTGTCACCTCCTGGTACGAAGATGTCGAAGTAATTGTCAGCCAACTCGTAGCCATCACCTTCAATACCATCTACCAAAGAGATGATTTCGGTCATATCAGCCGAATCAGGAGTTCCTGATCCATTGTAGATATGTCTGTTCAAAAGTACTTTTGCTTTTAAGTATCTAGCGGCAGCCTTGGTAGCTCTTGAATTGTCGTCACCAGCAGATGATGTTGGCAGATTGGAGATAGCAGTATCCAAATCACTCAAAATAAAGGATACAGCGTCCTCACCGGTCAAAACATCTGGATCTCCTAATGGGTCGGCAGACTCAGTGTCCCTGTAAGGTACTTGTCCAAAGTTGTCCAAGATAATGAACATGGACAGTCCTCTGATGAAGGCAGCATGACCAACCGCTTCGGTTGAGGAAGCTGATCTGGAATCCAAAACTTCGCTGGCCTGCAATTGCAACCCGTTCCATTCGTTCCAAACACCTAAAATATATTGGTGCTCGGGAGTCCAGGAATGCTGGTGCAACTGTCTCCAAATTCCATTATCACCCCAGTCGGAACCTCTGGTGGGTACCAAAAGGGCGTCTGTGGTTACTTCGTTCAAGGCATACAGGTTAGCCTGCGTGCCAAAATAGCCATACAAATCGTTGTACATTGCAGTCACCTGGCTGGATGCGGCCTCAGCGGTTTCAATTCCCGTGAAACCCTCCGCCAGTAATGAATCAGTTGGCTCTACTTCCAAATCGGTACAGGAAGTCAGCATGACACCTGCTAGCAAGGGAAGTGCCAAATATCTGTTCGTTTGTTTTAAAATATTTCTCATTGCTCTTTTTTTTTAAAATTTAGCGTTGATTCCCAAAGTTACTGTTCTTGGTCGTGGGAACGCAGTGTAATCTATACTTGCACTGGGGATACCAGTACCGAAGTCTCCTGTGTTGGAGGATACTTCTGGATCCAATCCGCTATAATCGGTAATCAAAAACAAGTTTTGTCCGGTTAGTGAAAATCTAAGGCTTTTCAAGGCTCCTTCTCCGCTCAATGGTACGTTGTATCCGATATTGGCGTTCTGCAATCTCACAAAATCACCTTTTTCCAAATACAGGGTAGAAACCTCTTGGCTTACATTAACGTTCAAACCTCTTGGGTCAACGTTTCTTGTAGTTTCAAAGGTAGGTCTGTTTAAGAAGGCGTTGGCAGTGTTGTTGTACACAGAGAATCCAAACTGACCTGTGAAGAAAGCTGAAGCATCCCAGTTTTTAACCCTAAGGTTAAGGGATAGACCAGCATTTACATCAGGAAGACCATCTTCTCCCACGAAATCTTTTTGATCAGGGTTGAAGTTTGGATTTCCGCTGCTATCTTCAGAATACTCGGCCATGTAGAAGGAGAACAAAGATCTACCTTCTCCCAAACGTTGCGCGAATGCATCGGTAAGACCAGGTCCGTTCAATGCACCGAAGTTAGCGGTAATACCATTCAAACCTTCCACGGTGTTCTTGTTGTAAGCTACGTTGAAGGAAGTGGAGAATGTTACATCCTGTGTTTGAACGAAGTCATAGTTCAACGCGACTTCAACACCTTGGTTGATTACGGTACCGTCCTCTAGGTTTTTAAACACGAATGGGTCGGCAGCAGGGGCTGCAGCACCTTGTCTGAACAATAGGTCTCTTGTTTCTTTACGGTACAAGTCAACAGATCCGCTGAATCTATCCATGTTTATACCGAAATCCAAACCAACGTTCAGATCCAAAGTAGACTCCCATTTCAAATCTGGGTTTTGTACAGCTACGGTCTGTGCACCTGGTCTTATGATGTCACCACTGTCAGTGATGCCAGGTCCTCCAAAACGTACCCTTCTTAAGAAGTTGGCATAACCCAAACCTTCTTGGTTACCAGTGATACCAGCACCCAATCTCAATTTCAAGGTGGAGAAAGCATCACCAATAAAGTCTTCCTCGTTCAATTTCCAAGCAAAAGCACCGGATGGGAAGTAACCATATTGATTGTTTCCACCAAATCTTGAAGAACCGTCCGCTCTTACGGTAGCCGTAAATAAGAATTTGTCCATCAAGCTATAATTCGCCCTTGCAAAATAAGATTGCAATTCGTCTGTATTATCGAAAGTGTCAATCCAAACAGAGGTGTAGTTGCCGGAAGTAATATCCAAAGTTGCTGTATCCTCAAAAGGATTGATACTGTTTACGAAAGTACCGTTAGGAGCAAACCCAGCTTGCTGGTATGGTCCAGTGATGCTGTTACGGATACTGTTCACATCGTCGATTAAAAGCTCACCCATAGCATTCAAGTCTTGGGTAGGTGCTTGCCATCCTTGAGAGTTGAATCCTCTTCTGCGGAAATCCTGGAAGGAATAACCTACAATAACATCCAAAGAAGAATTATCGAAATCTTTTTTGTAGTTAAGGGTGGCCTCCAAGAGTTGGCTGGTGGCGTTCAAGTTGTTGAAAGCGGTTTGGCCATTTCCAGTAACACGGTTAAAGTTGTTGGCTCTTGCGGAAATGGAAGTAATCGCATCCGCATCCGAATCATCGTAACCTACACTTACCTTGGCAGTCAACTCGTCGAGAATATCATATTCTGCAGAAACGTTGATCAATGCACGGTTGGTGTTGGTTACAGATTGCCAGCTAGCTAAATAGTTGGCCGGGTTCAATTGGTTTCCTTCCAAGAAAAAGCCTGGATTTGAAGGCCAAGTTGGGTTAGCCGAGTAGGCAGCACCGATCAAGTTACCACTAGCTCCAGAACCACCACTAATAGGTGGAGCATCATCGTTCACACGGGAAAGCGAAGCTTGAAGGGTCAAACGCAACTTATCGTCCAAGAATCTTTGGCTTGCATTGATTCTTCCTGTGATACGCTCTTGTGCTGATTTTTCAATCACACCAAATTGCTTACTGTAAGAAAAAGTAGCTCTTACGTTACCACTACCGTAATTTCTGGAATAAGAAAGGTTTTGGTTTTGAGAAGCAACAGTTCTTGTGATGATATCTTGCCAATCTGTATTGAAACCGAAGTCGGCAGCGTCGGCAATTTCCTGACTTCTTTCAGTGGCAGTGGCAGACAAGAACTCATCTCTATTGAACAAATCATACTCATTGGCAGGTGTGGAAATACTCAAGTTGGAGTTGAATTCCCAAACCCCACCTGAACCAGCTCTACCACTTTTAGTGGTAATGATTACAACACCGTTTGCACCACGGGAACCGTAAATGGCCGTAGCGGAAGCATCTTTCAAAATGGACATGCTCTCGATATCGTTCGGGTTGATAAAGTTCAATGGGTTTCTTGTAGCGTTGCTACCGTTGATTACGTCACCACCTGAAGGAGTTGTTGACTCCCCTGAAAGTGGAATACCGTCCACTACGAAAAGCGGATTGTTGTTAGAACGAATAGAGTTGGAACCCCTAATCCTAAGATTAACCCCGGCACCAGGTTCACCACTGGCCTGTGTAATCTGAACACCCGCGGTTTTACCTTGAATCAACTGTTCTGGGGATGCGATCACACCTCCGTTGAATTCTTCGGAAGTTACCGCAGCAACCGCACCGGTCGCATCCTTGACCGTGGTTTGGCCGTAACCAATGATTACCACTTCGTCCAAAGCTTGCGCATCTTCGGTCAAGGTCACATTAATGGTAGATTGACCATTTACGGCAATCTCTTGGGTTTGGAAACCAATGTAGCTAAACACTATCGTGGCATCCTCTCCCACATCGTTAAGGGTGTAATTACCGTCAAAATCGGTCTGCGTACCATTGGTAGTCCCTTTTACCAATACGCTTGCCCCTGGCAACGGTCCGTTTGCATCAGAAACGGTACCTGATACTGTTTGAGCCTTCACCAACCCAAAGCATAAAAATGCCCCGAGCATCAAAAAGCTTCGTAGTAGCGTAATCTTCATAAATAATTAGATTTAAGTTTAGTTAATTTTAATTCAAGTGTTAAACATATATAAAAAAAAGGTTAATGTAAATTTAAGCATATCGTAAAAGACAACGAAAACGGTTTCGTGTTCATAACTTTATAATGTGTTAAATCGACAAATTTAAATCAACCTGTTTGCTGCATTCCCAATTAAAGCAGTGGGGATTGTGAATATAGCAATATTGGCCCTAATATAACAATTTTATCCTTTGGTAAGGATTTTAAATGGAATTGAGGTCCTTATTGAATTGTGTCCGTTGTGTTAAAAAAGTACCATTTCTGTACGCTCTTGAAGCATAAATGAGTAATTTTCACGCGCGGATTGTCAAGCACCGTTTAAATAATTAGGTCATTGAAAGCAAAGATTACCCTTAAAGATATAGCCAGAGAACTCGAGGTGTCCATTTCCACGGTGTCCAAAGCATTGAAGAACAGCGAGGAAATCAGCAGGGATACCAAGGAAAAGGTACAGGCCTTTGCCAAACTCTACAATTACAAGCCCAATAACATAGCCATAAGTCTTAAAAACAAGCGTACCAAAAACATTGGTGTGGTTATCCCCGATATTGTGCATCATTTCTTTACCACAGTTATTCGTGGAATCGAAAAATATGCCAATGCACGGGGCTACAACGTGATTGTTTGTTTGTCCGAAGAATCTTTTGATAAGGAGGTCATCAATATGGAAATGTTGGCCAATGGCAGTATCGATGGCTTTATCATGTCGCTCTCTTCCCAAACACAGCAAAAAGGGGATTACAATCACTTAAAGGAAGTCACCGAGCAAGGTATTCCCGTGGTGTTGTTTGATAGGATTACTCACGAAGTGGAATGTGATAAGGTTATTATCGACGATGAGCTAGGGGCTTACCAAGCCACCAACAAATTTATATCCCAAGGCAAAAAACGTATTGCCCTGATTACTACCGACGACTACTTGAGCGTAAGCAAGGCAAGGACCAAAGGCTATTGGAAGGCCTTGCAGGACAGTGAGTTGGAGGCGGATGAATCCATGATCCTAAAAATGCCCTCCATGGAAATGGATGAACAGGCCATCAAAAACTTTTTAAATACCAAAAACCCGGATGCCGTGCTCTGTGTAAACGAGATATTTGCCGTTTACAGTATGCGATTGGTGCAGCAAAAAGGATTGCGTATTCCCGAGGATATCGCCTTTATCGGGTTTACCGATGGCGTTTTGTCCAAATATGCCAACCCTAGCCTAACTGTGGTGGCTCAGCATGGTGAAAAAATGGGAGAGGTTTCTGCCCAAATGTTGATAGATAAGGTAGAAAGCGAAGCGGAGGAAGAGACCTATCAGACCAAAATATTGGAACCCACCTTGGTAATCCGTGATTCCATTGCACATTAAGTTGCACAATTTAGCTTCAGATGGTATGAATGCAAAACAGACCCTTATTTTTCTGACTATCCTGACCATCCTATCTGCCTGCAAAGAAGAACCCAGTCAAAAACCAACAGTCCCGCCCATGAAGAAGAAAGAAGTAGTCTACCAAGTATTTACCCGATTGTTTGGCAATACCAATACCAACAACAAGCCTTGGGGAACCATTGAAGAAAACGGTGTGGGCAAGTTTGCCGACTTTACCACCGAAGCCCTGACCGAAATAAAGGATTTGGGGATTACCCATATCTGGTATACCGGCGTGCCCCATCATGCCGTTATCCGTGATTATACCGCCTACGGCATTTCCAATGATGATCCCGATGTGGTCAAGGGAAGGGCAGGATCCCCTTATGCGGTGAAAGACTATTATAATGTAAATCCCGATCTGGCTATTGATCCTTCAAAAAGACTGGAAGAGTTCAAGGCGCTGGTTCAGCGTACGCACAATGCGGGGATGAAAGTGATCATCGATATCGTGCCCAACCATGTAGCCAGAAACTACGAAGGGTTGACCAATCCCGAAGGTGTGGAAGATTTTGGTGCTTCGGACGATACCTCCAAAGCCTACGATAAAAACAACAATTTTTACTATATCCCTGGCGAAGCTTTCCAAGTGCCCGAATGGCAAGATGGGTACCTGCCATTGGGCGGTGATGCACATCGGTTGGCCGATGCCAAATTTGAAGAGGTTCCTGCCAAATGGACCGGAAACGGCTCGCGCTTGGCCCGGCCCCATTTTAATGATTGGTACGAAACTGTAAAAATCAATTATGGCGTGCGTCCGGACGGAACCAAAGATTTTGAGGAACTGCCCGAAGAATACCGTCAAAAAGAGTATAATGAACATTACGAATTTTGGAAGGATAAGGCCCTGCCCGATTCGTGGTACAAGTTCAATGACATCACCCAATATTGGTTGGATTTTGGTGTAGACGGGTTCCGGTTTGATATGGCCGAGATGGTGCCCGTGGAATTTTGGAGCTATCTGAATTCCAACATCAAAATGAAAAATCCTGATGCCTTTCTCTTGGCCGAAGTCTACAATCCCCAATTGTACCGAGATTATATTCATAAGGGCAAAATGGATTATCTCTACGACAAGGTAGAACTCTACGATAGCATCAAACATATTATGAAAGGCTACGGCTGGACCGACCATATTCCCGTGGTCCAAAAAGGAATGGCAGACATAGAGCACCACATGCTTCATTTTTTGGAAAACCATGATGAGCAACGCATTGCTAGCCCTGAATTTGCGGGGAACGCCCAATTGGGCAAACCTGCCATGGTGGTTTCCGCTACCATCAGTACATCTCCTACCATGATCTATTTTGGTCAGGAAGTGGGAGAGCCCGGGGCGGAAGATGCAGGTTTTGGAAAACCATCACGGACTTCGATATTCGATTATATTGGAGTGCCTCATCACCAACGTTGGGTTAATGATAAAAAGTTTGATGGTGGCCAATTATCCGAAGAAGAAAAAAATTTGCGCGATTTTTATAAGCGACTCTTAAACTTTACCATCAAAAGTGAAGCCCTAATGGGCAACTATCAAGAGATCCATTTTTTCAATAAGGACCATACCGAAGGTTATGATCATCGAGTACTATCTTATGTACGATGGTCCGATAGCGAAAAGCTGATTGTGCTGTCCAATTTTGACGCAGATAAAAGCTATTCCCTAAACTTGAAAATACCGGAAGATGTGATTGCCCAATGGCAATTGACCAATGGAACGTATCCTTTAACAGAAATGCTGTATCAACAAACACAACCGCAATTGGAAGTGAAGAATGGTCAAGGTCAGGTTCAAGTGCAGCTCGAACCCTTGGCATCCTTTATTTTTCAGTTGCCTTGATGCTATTCAAACAAATGATATGCATACAGTAATGTCAAGGGGTCCACTATCAAACAAATTTCCGAAGCAAATTGTATTTTTATCAACCAAAACGAACCAAAAATGAAGAAAACCTGTATTGCAGCTCTCGGAGCTATGTTGCTTTTAACCAGTTGTGAAATGAAGAAAAAACCATTGGTGATAGGTCACCGAGGAGCCATGGGGCATGAGACCGAGAATACATTGGCATCCGTACAAAAAGCCTTGGATTTGGGCGTGGATATGATCGAAATCGACGTCTTCAAAATAAGTAGTGGGGAAGTCGTTGTTTTTCACGATGAAAGAGTGGATAGACTTGCCAATGCCGGGGGAAATATCGAGGAATACAATATTGCCGACCTTCGACGGCTCATTTTGGATGGTGGACACAAGATTCCCATGTTACAGGAGGTTTTGAGATTGATCAACAACCAAGTAGTGCTAAATATCGAATTAAAAGGGGATGACACTGCCGACAAGGTGAACCATATCGTCAACTATTATATCGAAAAAGAAGGATGGAGCCCGGAAAATTTTGTGATTTCCAGCTTCAAGTGGGATGAGCTCCGTACGATGAGGGAAAAGAACAAAGACATTCAAATCGCGGTTTTGACCGAAGATGATCCTATGGAGGCGATGCAAGTCGCCAAGGAACTGAACGCCGTGGCCATAAATCCCTACTTTAAACAATTGACCCAAGAGAATACGGCGGCAATACAAGCTGCGGGATTCAAAGTGTATACTTGGACAGTAAACGAACCTGCGGACATCCAAAAAATGATGGAGTTTGGGGTGGACGGTATTATCACCAACTTCCCGGAACGAGTGAACTGATGTTCGATGTAATCATAGTAGGGGGCGGAGCAGCCGGATTTTATGCCGCAATTCACATTGCGGAACAGGCACCGAACCTGAACATTGCCATTTTTGAACGGGGCAAGACTGTACTTTCCAAAGTAAAGGTGTCAGGCGGCGGGCGTTGCAACGTAACCCATGGCGAATTTTCTCCAAAAGAGCTAACAGCCAATTACCCAAGGGGCGAAAAGGAACTGTTGGGTCCCTTTCATACCTATGCCCCCATGGATGTGATGGCCTTTTTTGAGGAGCGTGGCGTTCCGCTCAAGATCGAGGAAGACGGACGCGTTTTTCCGAAAAGTGATTCTTCCCAAAGTATCATTGATTGTTTGGTGGGGCAAGCGGACCGTTTGGGGGTGCACATCCTCAAAAATAGCTCTGTAAAATCCATCGCTAAAATAGATGATGGTTGGCAGGTCACGACGATGAACAAATCGTACTCTACCAAAAAATTACTATTGGCCACAGGGAGCAACCCAAAAATCTGGAAACTGCTGGAGGACTTGGGACATCATATCGTGGCTCCCGTGCCTTCTTTGTTTACCTTCAATATCAATGATGAACGAATTAAAGGCATACAAGGATTGAGTACCTACGCAACTGTTGAGGTATTGCCCAAAAAAACGTTTCATACCGACACAAAATCGCTCAACCTCAAAAGCGTGGCCAGGGAGGATGCCGTATTGTATGCCGATGGTCCACTATTGATTACCCACTGGGGGATGAGCGGGCCGGCCATTTTAAAACTGTCGGCTTGGGGAGCCAATATCTTGAACGAATACAACTACGCCTTTAGAATTCGGGTCAATTGGTTGCCCGATTACAGCACCGCATCCATGGAAGCGTATTTAAAGGAATTAAAAGGCGTAGAAGCCAAAAAGACCGTGATGCGAACCACCCTCACCGAGTTGCCCAAACGCTTGTGGCAACGTTTGGTAGCTGCCGCCCAAATTTCACCAGAGGAACGTTGGGGCGACATTACGAAGGTGCAGCTTCAGACCTTGGCGGAGCAATTGACTGCATCATCGTTCAAAGTGGAAGGAAAAAGCACCTTCAAAGAAGAGTTCGTGACCGCAGGCGGAGTCGATTTAAAAGAAATCAACTTTAAAACCTTTGAAAGCAAACTACATCCTAACCTCTATTTTGCAGGAGAAATCATCAATGTCGATGCCATAACTGGCGGTTTTAACTTTCAGAACGCATGGACGGGTGCCTACATCGCTGCACAAGGAATATCCTCATGAGATTATTGCAAGAGCATGGCTACCCAAGCGGCTATCACCCCTCCCAGAATAGGTCCCGCTACGGGAATCCATGCATAGCCCCAGCCATTGGAACCTTTATTTTTTAACGGCAAGAGCGCATGTACAATGCGCGGACCCAAATCACGTGCCGGGTTGATGGCATAGCCAGTAGTGCCCCCCAACGACAATCCAATGCCCCATACAATGAGGGATACAGGCAAAGCTCCCAAGGAACCGAGTCCGATGATTTCATTGTTGGTGGAGATGACCGCATCCGTAAAATAGAGAACGGAAAAAACGAGCACAAAGGTGCCCAAGATTTCCGAAAACAGATTGATGCCCGTGTTGGGAATGGCAGGAGCGGTACAAAATACGCCTCTTTTGGTACCGCCATCCTCAGTGGCATCAAAATGGTCCTTGTTGACGAGCCACACGCAAAATGCCGCAAACATGGCACCAATAAATTGGGCCAGGATATAGCTGGGTACTTCGCTCCATGGGAATTCACCGGCTGCAGCAAGTCCAAAACTTACCGCTGGGTTAATGTGCGCTCCGCTGTATGGTCCTGCGACCACAACGCCAGTATACACAGCAAAGGCCCATCCAGTGGTGATTACGATCCAACCGGAGCCATTACCGTAGGTTTTTTGTAGGGAAACGTTGGCATTTACGCCCAATCCCAGTACCATCAATAAAAAAGTACCTACGATCTCAGAAATAAAAGGAGTCATATGCTAGGAATGTTAGTGTTTGTTTGGTTTTGACAAGATTACGGATTTTCTGTCCAATATTCGAGCGCTTTTATGGCCCTGTACCATCCTTTGATGCCTTCATCAATGGCTTTTCGCTCTTTGGTGGGGTTGAAATGTACATCGGTTTCCCAGATATTTTGGATTTGTTCGGGACTTTCCCAATACCCAACAGCCAATCCGGCCAAATAAGCGGCCCCCATTACCGTAGTCTCCACAATTTTGGGACGAACCGTAACCGTATTCAATACATCGGCCTGAAACTGCATCAACATATCGTTTACGGTGGCCCCACCATCCACTCGGAGTTCCTGTATCGAAATGCCGGAATCCGCCTCCATGGCCTTTAGGATATCCATGGTCTGGTAGGCGATGGACTCCAATGCTGCTCTGGCAATATGGGCATCGGTACTACCGCGGGTGAGCCCAAAAATGGTTCCTTGTGCCTTTTGGTTCCAATGGGGAGCTCCCAAACCTGCAAAGGCGGGAACAAAGATGACGCCATCCGAACTTTCCACGGAGCTTGCCAATTTTTCCACCTCCGAAGAGGTTTTGATAATGTTCAAACTATCCCGCAACCACTGCACAACGGCTCCGGCGATAAATATGCTACCTTCAAGCGCGTAGGTGGTTTTCCCATTTATTTTCCATGCGACCGTGGTCAAAAGATTGTTTTCGGAGACAATGGGTTGGTCCCCAATGTTCATCAACATAAAACAACCCGTGCCATATGTGTTTTTGACCATGCCCTGCTGGGTACACATTTGCCCAAAAAGTGCAGCCTGTTGGTCACCGGCAATCCCTGCAATCGGTATTTTAGTAGCGAAAAGGCTGCCACTGGTATGCCCGTACACCTCGCTGGACTGTTTTACTTCGGGAAGCATGCTTTTAGGAATCGTCAACAGTTCCAACAATTCATCGTCCCAGTCCATCGTATTGATATTGAAGAGCATGGAACGACAAGCATTGGTTACATCGGTGATATGTAGTTCGCCATCCGTCATTTTCCAAATGAGCCAAGTGTCGATGGTACCCAAAACCAAGTCCCCAGCTTCGGCTTTTTCCCTGGCTCCTTCCACATTATCCAAAATCCATTTGACCTTGGTGCCCGAAAAATAGGAATCGATCACGAGTCCCGTTTTTTCACGGATGAGTTGTGATTTCCCTGCTTTCTTGAGCTCATCGCAATAATCGGCCGTGCGTTTGTCCTGCCAAACAATGGCATTGTACACCGGCTCTCCGGTAGTTTTGTCCCACACCACCACGGTTTCCCGCTGATTGGTAATGCCAATGGCAGCCAATTGCGAGGCTTTGATGCCCTTTTTGCTCACGGCTTCTGCCGCCATTCCGGCTTGGGTGGACCAAATTTCATCGGGGTCGTGTTCCACCCACCCAGGTTTGGGGAATAGTTGTGTGAATTCTTTTTGTGCTACGGAGATGATGGTTCCCTTTTTATCGAAGACTACGGCACGGGAACTGGTGGTGCCTTGGTCCAAAGCCAGGATATATTGATTCATTTTGTTAATTTAAGTGCGTTTCAATTTACTAAAATAAATTTGGCTATCACATCGGTTTAACATGGCGGACACATTCATAGCATTGCTCAGGGGTATCAACGTAAGCGGTCAAAAAAAGATAAAAATGGCCGAGCTGAGGGCTGTTTTGGAGGATGCGGGACTTCAAAACGTAACAACCTACATCCAAAGCGGGAATCTTGTTTTTGATAGCGAAGAGTCACAAACAAAGACACTTCAAGAGCTTATCAATTCAACAATTTTGAAGCATTTTGGTTTTGAGGTGCCTACGTTAGTGGTTCAGAGAGCTGAAATCCAGCAATTTCTGGAGGACAATCCTTTTTTGGATACGACCGAGAGCAACAAATTGTACTATGTGCTGCTTCAACAACGCCCGAAGGAGGAATTCATAAAGAGATTCCATCAACTCAATTTTGAGCACGAGGATTTCCATATTACCGATAACTGTGTTTATTTGCAATGTAAAAAAGGCTATGGCAAGGCCAAACTCAACAATAATTTGATCGAACGAAAATTGCAGGTGCAGGCCACCACAAGAAATGACCGTACCTTACGAAAGCTGTTGGAGCTCTCCGCTAGTTAATTCAGTTCCCAGATTTTATAGTTCAATGCAGAGGCAAAAGCCACCCACAAGACGTACGGGACGAGCAAGTAGGCCGCTGGTTTGCTGATGACCCTGAACCATTTAATGGTAAGAATGATCATGGTGAGCAGGGCGAGAATCACGATCATGCCCCCAAGCGGATTTTTAAGCCCGAAGAATACAATACTCCACAGGGCATTCAACAAAAGCTGAAACACAAAATGATACAATGCCGTTTTTACCCAGATATGATGATACCCCTTGGACCAAACAATACCCGCAGCTACCCCCATCATAATGTACAATGCGGTCCAAACCGGGGCAAACAGATAATTGGGTGGGGTAAAGGAAGGCTTGTCCAGCGTAAGGTACCAATCGTTTACCGAGCTTTGGGTAGCAATACTCGAAAGGAATCCTATGGCTAGGCAAACCAGAACGCTTATGGTGATATAAAGGACTCTTTTTTTCATGATTGGAGCAACTTCGACTAAAATAAGAATTTATTTCAATCCGATTTACAGTAAGTTTGTGACAATATTGTACATTTAACAAGCATTTCCCATGACGGAACAAGACTTTTTGCCCCATCCGTACCAACAATTCCCGGAAAAGGGCAAAGTAACCTGGAAAGCTCCCAGTAACATTGCCCTAGTGAAATATTGGGGCAAAAAACCGGTGCAATTGCCGGCCAATCCTTCCATAAGTTTTACGTTGGACAACTGCGCTACCACTACCTCGCTCTCGTTTACAAAAAAGGAAAAGGAGGATGCCATTTCCTTTGACCTCTTTTTTGAGGGCAAGCCAAAAGAAGATTTTAAACCCAAAATCCAAACATTTTTAGAGCGAATTGAGAAGTATGTTCCATTTGTAAATGAATATCATTTTACCATAGAAACCTCCAATTCCTTTCCGCACAGTAGTGGTATAGCCTCTTCTGCCAGTGGTATGGCCGCCCTATCGCTCTGCTTGACGGATGTGGAAAAACAATTAAATCCAGATTTGGATGAGGCTGTGTTTTATCAAAAAGCGTCCTATTTGGCCCGTCTGGGCTCAGGGAGTGCTTGTCGCAGCATAAAAGGACATTTGGTGCAATGGGGGGCGCATGCCAACATACCCAATAGTTCCGATTTGTTTGGGGTGGAATATCCGTTTGAGGTACATCCCGATTTTAAAGGGTATTGTGATACCATTTTGTTGGTGCACAAAGGACAAAAACAGGTGAGCAGCACCGTGGGGCATCAATTAATGCACGGTCACCCTTACGCCACAAACCGATTTCAACAGGCATTTGATCATCTGGACCAACTACAACCTATTTTGAAAAATGGGGATGTGGACGATTTCATCAAACTAGTGGAAAGCGAGGCACTCACCTTGCATGCCATGATGATGACCAGTATGCCCTACTTTATGTTGATGAAACCGGATACGTTGGAAATCATCCAGAAAATCTGGCACTACCGCGAAGAGACAAAAACCCCAGTATGCTTCACACTTGATGCTGGGGCCAATGTGCATTTGCTCTACCCTTCATCCGAAAAGGACAAGGTACAGACGTTTATCAAAGACAATTTGGCCCAACATTGTGAAAACGGACAGTACATCCACGATCAAGTGGGCGCGGGGGCCATCAAAATAAACGGTTAAAAATGAACAGCTAAGGCGTTTTTTTACGTTATTTGCCAAAGTTTTAGACCAACGGGAACATGGTTTTATGGATAAAATCGATTTGTTTATCGATATTTATTAAACATTAAACAAAAAATGTTTGTATCTTAGTCGTAGTATATGAAAGGTCCACTATTTTATTCCAAGATACTATTGTTCGGGGAGTACGGCATTATCAAAGACTCCAAAGGACTATCCATACCCTATAATTTTTTTAAGGGTGCCTTAAAATGGGACAAGAACAATTCCCAAATGGCCCAAGAATCGAACAAAAGCCTGAAGGCTTACGCAGAATATCTTAAGGTGTTGGAGATGAAGGAGGAAGGTTTGGTATCGTTCGATATTGAAGCCTTGGAGAAGGATGTGGCCGAAGGGATGTACTTTGACAGTTCCATTCCGCAAGGCTACGGCATTGGAAGTAGTGGTGCTTTAGTGGCTGCCATTTACGACCGCTACGCTACAGACAAAATCACCGTCTTGGAGAACTTGACCCGTGAAAAATTGCTTCAGTTGAAGAAAATTTTTGGGAAGATGGAATCTTTCTTCCACGGCAAATCATCAGGATTGGACCCATTGAACAGTTATTTGAGCCTGCCTATTCTTATTAATTCCAAGGATAACATCGAATCCACCAGTATTCCTTCGCAAAACACCGAGGGAAAAGGTGCAGTGTTCTTGTTGGATAGCGGTATGACTGGCGAAACCGCACCCATGGTGCAACTCTTTATGGAAAACATGAAGCAGGAAGGTTTCCGTAATATGATCAAAAATCAGTTCATCAAACATACTGATGCCTGTGTGGAGGACTTCTTGAACGGCAACATTAAATCGCTGTTCGGAAACCTAAAACAATTGTCGCACGTGGTGTTCGACAACTTCAAACCCATGATTCCCGCCAAGTTCCATCAACTTTGGCAAAAGGGCATCGAAACCAATGATTATTACCTCAAACTCTGTGGTTCTGGCGGTGGTGGTTACATTTTGGGCTTTACCCAAGATCTGGAAAAGGCAAAAAAAGCCCTTGAAGGCCATACTTTGGAAGTAGTGTACAACTTCTAACAGCAAAACCATGCTTAGTAGAAAAAACAAACTCCTGCTTTTTAAGCTGTTGAGTCTGTTTTCCGTGGTCCGAGGCTACAACATCTTGGTGATTACCTTGGCGCAGTACTTGGCTTCCATATATATTCTGGCGCCCGATATTCCGTTGCGGGATGTGGTCCTCGACCTAAATCTGTTCCTTATTGTCACCGCTTCGGCACTCACCATAGCCAGTGGGTACATCATCAATAATTTTTATGATGCGGAAAAGGACCTGATCAACAAGCCTACCAAAAGTATGTTGGACCGTTTGGTGAGCCAGCGTTTTAAACTATCCACCTATTTTGTGCTCAACTTTATGGCCGTTTTTGCGGCCAGTTACATTTCGTTCAAGGCGGTACTGTTTTTTTCTGCCTATATTTTTGGTATTTGGATTTATTCGCACAAGCTCAAGCGGATACCGCTGATCGGTAATTTGGTGTCTTCCACCTTGGCCATAGCTCCGTTTTTTGTTGTGTTTGTGTACTATCAGAACTTTCAGACCGTGATTTTTGTGCACGCGCTTTTCTTGTTTTTACTGATTTTGGCCCGGGAAATGATCAAGGACCTCGAAAATATGGCGGGAGACTTGGCCCAGAACTACAGGACCATTCCCATTATTTACGGACCCAAGGTTTCCAAAGCCATTATCTCCTTTTTGATTGTACTGACCTTGGTGCCTTCGCTACTTTTGATCAATACGTTCGATGTGGGCTATATGTACTTCTATTTTTCAGCCTGTGTAGTGCTGTTGATCTTGTTTTTGGCTTTGCTGTGGAAGGCCAATGGCAAAAAGCATTATGTATGGCTGCACAACATCATCAAGTTGATTATTGTGGTAGGCGTTTTCAGTATTCTGTTGATCGATGTGGATGTGGTGCTGAACCGAATTTTGTAACAAGATTTCAAGTTGGTACGAAAGGTTTCAGAATTGTAACCATAAACCAACTTTGGGCATGTAAAAAGACTACCTTTGCCAAAAATTACGACTGATGGCGAAATCAGACAGCAACAGGGGCAAAAGACCCTCGAAAAACTATAAGGGCGGGGACAACAAGAGACCGCAGGGGAAACCTTTTACGCCCAAACAACGTGCAAGCGCACCTCAGAAAAAATCCAATCCCGACGAGATTCGATTGAACCGATACATTGCCAACGCGGGCATCTGTTCCCGAAGGGAGGCGGACACCTATATCGCGGCCGGAAATGTGACTGTAAATGGCAAACCAGTAACCGAGATGGGGTATAAGGTAAAGCGCTCGGACGATGTTCGTTTTGACGGTAAACGCCTAAGCCTGGAAAAGAAAGAGTACATATTATTGAACAAGCCCAAGAACTTTATCACCACGACCAGTGATGAAAAGGGCCGCCGTACGGTAATGGAACTGATTTCGAGTGCCTCGAACAACCGTTTGTTGCCCGTGGGCCGTTTGGACCGAAATACCACAGGACTGTTGCTCTTTACCAACGATGGTGACCTTACCAAAAAATTGACGCACCCCAAGCACAACGTGCGCAAAATTTACCATGTACATCTGGATAACAACCTGAATTTGGGCGATTTGCACAAAATTGAAGCGGGCTTGGAGTTGGAGGATGGCCCCATCACTGTGGATAGTGTGAGCTACATCCAAGGTGCACCAAAACGCGAAGTGGGGGTGGAGATCCATAGTGGGCGCAACCGCATTGTGCGACGTATTTTTGAACACTTGGGCTACACTGTGACCAAATTGGACCGGGTGGTCTTTGCTGGACTCACCAAAAAGGACTTACCTCGTGGCCATTGGCGTTACCTGACCGAACAGGAGGTGATTAATTTGAAGAATATTAAATAATTGGTTTTTTGAGATTAGGTTTATTATGCTTTTCAGTTTTGGTGTAATATGTCATAGCTAGCCCCGTAGTGAAGCTAGCTATGTACTGTAATCATTGTTCTTGATTCGTTTTGTTCAACACTCCTTGAATGCTAAAACCCAAGGATTGACTTAAATTATCTTGTTGACCCGACAATTCCTGTGGTACCTGACGTTTTATTTGTCCACTGAACCTGAAGAGGTGAAACCTCCTTCACGGTAAACTCTCCCGTAGCTGGATTTACCTCTCCACTAACATCTCCACCGGACACGGTTATATTGTAACCATCTGGCCCCCAGAGAGCAGGTACAGTTGCAGGGTGGACTATAAAGTCATTTATAGTCAATAAAACCTCTGTCTCAAGAGCAGTTACACTTGCAGCAGTAGCAGCAACAGAAGCAACCAATAGAGGAGTTGCACCACCAGCTGTTACTACAGTTAAGGCAGTTGATGCTATAGTACCAAGTGCACCGGCAATGAATACGCCGAAGCCAAGGGCTTTCGACCAATCTTGGGCGTGGCTTATTTCATTGTCTTTAAAACCTGTAACGACCATTAAATCTTGCCAACCAAAATCCGCAGATGGAAGGTCAATAGTAGCCCCAGGCAGGATATTATTTTTAAATTCTTGTACGATGTGATTCCACTGCGTGCCAGCATGGATTGGTAGTTTTGTATTATTGGTAATAGTGATTGTAGACATAATAGTTCTTTTTGATTAATTATTAAGGGTTTAAAATTTCATGATTTCTGAAAATGTTCTCTTTGTTAATGAAAACATGATTTTTTATTAAAAATATTCTGATTTCATACTTCTGTTTTTAAAGACTGTCAATAGTCGGTTAAACATTGTTTTATGGTTTTTAATGCACGTTAAAGTGAAGCTAGTTTTTTTACGGTAGAAATTTCACACCAATTGACGAATGCCCCTTCTGAGTTGATCAATGCCCTGTTTGGATCAACGGATGCAAAAAACAGGGTTTAAAAAATGGAGTAAAATTGGGTTGAAGTTGGATGTTTTTGACACATCATTAGATGGAAGTGAATCATTTTAAATTCAGCTGTACCCCCTCCAGCAAAAAAATAAATTACCAGATAGCTAGGCTTAGGCCGAACCGACAAAATCTGGGCGCACGCAAAGTTCATTGATGGCACAAAATTCATGTGTTGAATCTTGGAACAGGGCTAATTACACACCTTGTAAGCTATTGTTATTTAACTTTTTTGTCGAACTTTAGGGATTCTTTTCCATTGGTCAGCACAATGGTATAATTCCCTTTTGGTAATCCCATAAAGCAGCTTTTGGTTTCGTCCAATACCTCATAAATATCAACGGGTACTGCATGGTTTATATCTTCTCCTTTCTTAAATGCCATGGTCAGTATAGGATACGACATTTTAATTTCAGATAAGTCAATTTTCGTTTTTTGATTATCGTTGCTGAAAATCCACTCAGGTCTATTGTCGATATATTGAGTTGTTGGGTGCAATATGGCAATGTCGGACCATGCTTGCCCTCTTTGATATCTAAAAGGCTCATTTTCATGATTGACCAAAACAGTGGATTCCTTTGGGTTGATGGCTTTCAAAAATGGGTCGTTGAATTGAGGTTCGCTTTTTTCGCTATAAAATACCTGATTGATTGTCAGTGGGTCAATTCCTGTGTATTCCTTTAGTCTACCTGCCATGGCCTTTTCCCAAGAGCCATGAATTCCTTCCAGTGCATGGTCAAATCCGCAATAAATCAAAAATTTCTCGGTTGGCTTTTGGTTAATTATGTTCGAAATGTTTTTGGCTTGCTCAATTTCTCTTGGCTTGCCATTAGAACCAGTAGTTTGTTCGTATGGAAAAACATTAAAACCGATTTCAAGAGCTTCCCTGACCATATTTCCAAACTGTGGATCAATGATATACCAACCTGTTTCTTGATTGGGGTATTTTCTTTTCACAAGAAGAGAGTCCAAATATTCGCCATTGCCTAGTGCCTCAAGTCCCAAATTTTTATACCCGAGATCAAACAATTCCTTCAGCAATGATCGTGTGAAAAACCGATGGAGTGAGCTATGGTGGGCTTCGTTTATTATAATGACCCTTTCATTTTTGGCTTTTTTCAGAATATATTCTTTTGCAGATATTTTTTTGTACAAGGAATTGATTGAATCTGTTTCGGATTCGCTATAAGTTTTCTCAAAAGTTCCCATTCCTAAATCCCAATGGCGCAAGGCATTTTTATAATCACCTTTCGAGGCGAAATCCGCCGCAGAAATTTGATATTTCCATGGGGTGGTATCTTTGGCGACCCTATCTTCAATTTCGGAGGTAAACTTATATTTTGTGGAGAAGTCGATTTGTTCTATCACTTGTTTCTCCTTTCCGCAAGAGATTAGGAGAAGGGTTGTAAGAGCGATCAGTTTTTTCATAAGTCATGAATAGCGTAAAAAATTACGGTTCGTTTTAAGGAACTACAGGCATCTCTATGTGAAATTAGGTTTTTATCTTCAAACTTCCGCTTTCAATTAACGAATGCCCCTTTTGGGTTGATCAATGCCCCGTTTGGATCAACGGATGCAAAAAAGAGGGTTTAAAAATGGAGTAAAATTTGAAGTTTTGGCACATCGTCACACGGAGGTGAATCATTTTAAATTCAGCTGTACGGCCTCCAGCAAAAAAATAAATTACTAGGTAGCTAGGCGTTGCCTCACCGAGCAAGAAGTGATTGATTTGAGGTATATTAGGTAAGTGTTTTTTTTGGGAAGGATATTTTTGTTACACTTATCTCGTTACAAACTATATAGGTGTTGTAGCTAGTGCTTCAACTTTCTGCTATGCAGATTGCAGTAAATTAATACCTGACAATTCCTGTCCTATTTGGTGAATTCCGTTTAATATTTTCTGAGTTTGTTTTGGTGATGGTTTTTTCGTTCCGGAAACATATTGAGAAAGCAATGTAGCGTTCATTCCGATTTTCTCAGCGAGAAATTTTGCATTGATTACTTTATAATATTTAAAAAACTGCTTAAAATCTATTTCGAATCGGATATCAGTCGGATCAACTTTTACCATTTCTTCTTCAAAATAAAATTCGGTCGCTTCATACGCACTATTTATCAGGTCAGGAATTGATTTTCCAGTCGTAAAAATTGGATAATCTACTGCATAAGCAGAAAAGCCGGTATCGGTTTTCTCAACAGTCATTATGATTTTCTTTTTTGCCATCATCTTATAATTTTATTCCAGCATCTTTAAGAATTTTCTTTTCCAATCCTTTACCCATTTCCTGGCTCCCGTGATTCGGAAATATTATTGTTCCTTTTTTCGTTTGGTGATGCATTTTCACGTGTGAACCTTTTTGAGAAACTGGATACCAACCATCCTTGGTCAAAATTTTATAAAGTTTGGAACATTTCATCCAGTTTTCCTTTTCAAGGACAGTTCAAAGGTAAATTATTATTTACTTTTTAGCAAGAGATATTACTTTGAAAACGGCTTTTTTCAGCACTTGCTACAACGTTAGATCATAGGAATCTATATTAATCGATATCAAAACGAGTTCGGCAGGGGCAAGTGAAGCTAGTTTTTTTTACAACAGAAATTTCACACAAATTGACGAAGGCCCTTCCGAGTTGATCAATGCCTCGTTTGGATGGTCAGTAGTACCAGAGTTGTTCTCTTAATCAGGTTCATATTTTGTTTAGACAATGCAAACAAACGATAATTCTAGCTACCACATGCGATATAATAGGTAGGAAGTCCGTTTATTATTTTAGGAACTGTATCGGTCCCCTCAAAAAACACATGGTCGCCAAGCTCTTTATTAGCTTGCTGGTTGTGGGCCTTCATCAAAAACTCCAGGGCCGAAAAGTTCTTGGCATTATCGGCTTTTAGCTTTGCTAGAATTTCTACTTGGTACTCTTCCTCGTCTGGATATTCTTCAAAAACTGATTTGTCTTCATCTATTAGGGTTTCGTTTTCGAGCAAATCGGACGGTTTGGATACCCATGCCATATATTGTATTTGTAGTTCTGGAAAATCGGATACAATTTCCTCTGGTTTCCATTTTTCATCAGTGCCAAAAATGTCTTCTTGATAGGCTTTTACCTCTCGATTAAAAGCTTCGGCGTTTGAGTAGTGCTCGGTAGAAAACTTCCAACCAATTTCGTTCAAGGTGATGTCAGCTTGTTTTATCTCTTCAGGGTGTTCTTTATCATTGGCATGCTGTACGCTTTGGGATTGTCGTTTCCGCTTTTCTTCAATATATTCCATACAATCTTCTATAAATGCTTGAGCATCGTCCTCACCCAATTCCAAACTTCTTTGAAAATAAGGCAAAGCCTTTTCTTCTTCGTCTTTATAATATAAGGCATATCCAACCCTTAAATTCCATAGGGAATCATGAGCTCCCTGGTCGTTTTCTTTCAATAGAATTTCAAGGGCCTTATCATACGCGTTTATATTATTGTAGGCGCGAGCCAATATATTTTTTAGTTCGTAGTCGATTTCATTTGCTGGAAGCTCTTCGATGATTTGGATGATTTCATGATGTTCGTAAGAATCATGCAAATGATTCAACTTTTCAATCAGGTTTTTGTTCATGGGTTTACTTTTAAATAATACTCTGCCAACTGGGTTTAACAATGGGAAGTTGGGATTTTTTCAGGAAAAATTTTAGGCCGATTGACGAATGACCCTTTTGAGTTGATCAATACCCTGTTTGAATTGACGGATGTGTTTTTCACTGCTAATAATACTTGATTTTAATACTGCTATAACCGCCCAAACTATCGTAGCCCGACCAAATGCAGCCCCAATCGAACTCACGTTCGTTCCCGACCTGTTTCTGTAACCAAGCGTTGCACTGCTCTAAGTGTTGAATTTCCGCTTCAAAGCTCCAGTCCTCCCAATCGCTTGTAATTGGAATGGGAAGCGGACTCACCAAAAGTTCCAAAACCAACAGTCGGTTGTAACTAAACCGCATCCGGAAGGTGAAAAAGGAGCGTTCCACTCTCACATTTCTAAAATGTACTTGCTGATTTTCCGCATCCACAAAGCCAATCACCTCGGGTTTGTTGCCCAAGTTCAGTTCTGTCGTTGCCGTAAAATCGATATGGGGGCCAATCTCGATACCTTCGTAAAGACGCAGGGCACCCGTTGTTTTGTCCAACATGATATTCAACTATTACCAATGGAATTTCGGAGGTCTAAAAAAAGTTGCTAGCCCAAGGCGACCAATTGATGAACGCCTGTTTTCAACTTGCGGATGAGTTTGACCAAGAAAAAGCAAAAATTTTATTAAAAGCATCCTTAGTCTTTTCGGTCATACGTTAAAATTTGCATCCCATCCGAAAATGAAAGTTGGGAAGTAGACTCCCAATGCTCACTAGTGGTTGAGGAACCAAATAATTTGGTGCCGCTTCCCAACACAATAGGGTTGACTTTGAGTTTCAATTGGTCAATCAACCGATGGTCCAATAGCCAACCTGCAAACTCACCGCCTCCGCATAGGTAGATATCCGTATCGGCGGTTTCTTTAATTTCCATAATCCTCGCTACACTTGAATTTTCAATGGAAACCCATTCAGAAAGGTTGTCGATTTTCAATGAATTGGAGAAAATATAGTGTTTCATGTTTGGGTAGGCAGGCTGACCTGGCTCCAGGCCATATTGAAATCCGAAATCGTATGTTTTCCGGCCCATGATAACCGTTCCAAAATCTGCAAGATTGGATTGATAGTGGTCCACACCCTCTCCTTGCATAATAAATTGGCTAATATCATTATTGGCTCCGGAAATATATCCATCCAAAGAAACGGCTACGTAATAAATTATTTTTCTCATACATTTTTGATTTTGACGCTTTAGGCCAGTTATTGACGGGTTAATACCACATCAATAGTCACTTGATTTACATTCTTCAAAGTAAATCTCGTAAAAACGAGTGGAAAAATAGTGGCCCAATTGACGGATGCCCCTTTTGAATTGACGGATGGGGGTTTTGAATTGACGAATGATGGAAACGATACTAAAAAGGGGTGGGTCAGGAGAAAATTAGAAATAAAGAATAGGGTTAATCCAAATAATGCGCAAGCTGTTTTTATACTTCTAAGGGTACAATTCAAACAAAGTATAGAATTGATTCAGTAAAGCACCAAAATCATCCAAGGCTTACCAAACAAAGATTAATGAATACCCATGTTTGTATTGAATGATTATTCCGAATCTATCCTATAAAAAAAGTCATTACGAATCAAATCAGGATTTGGTTCCACGAATATGGCATCTATAAATTGTGAATAATCATATTCGTTTACATGGAAAACACTGTTCTGATAGTTTAAACCATCTACATCCATTTGCGGGTAAGTGGTCAAAATCTCCTCGGGTAATTTAAAATTGAAAGTGTAATAGAATTTTCCTTGATGTATTGACCAAGAAGTTTCAACATAGTCAACGTTTCGGGTACCCGAGCTAGCTTTCCAATAATGGAGCTGTCTTGTGAAAAGATTTGGAGATACTCCACTGTAAATAAAATTATCGACAGAATCGTCAGAAATCTCAACATTCCAATCTCCCATGCTTCCCATAGGAATGCCTAGGGGAGGATTACCATATTTTTTGTAGCTAAAGTTAAATCTGTCTTTAGAGTATTTAAAAGTGGTAATATATTTATCGAAAGCATCCAAGTATCCTAGGGTAATGTTATTGGTAACTATTTTATCGTTATAAAATGGATCATAAGCAGCCAAGATATAGCCTCCGCCCTCTTTAAAATCTTGATTTTCTTCAAATCCATATACGAATGCAAAGTATTCGCCTCCTTCGGGTACTGGGGCTAAAATGGTTTTATCGAAATGCTTTAGGTCTGTTCTGTCAAATGTGACATTGCCGCCTTGTTCTAGGTTATCCATAAATAGATATCGAACTTCACCATAGATGTCATAAGTAGAAAATAGATATCGATTCTCTTCAAACAATGGAATATTTTCAAAGAAAATACTGGTCAAATTGTTTCGGGTAACGGTACTTGAACCACCTGAAAGGGTTGCCCCATGTTTGTTGGATATTGACCATGATACAGGAAAAGCCAAATCGTTGGCGTTTATGGTAATTTCGCCAATGATATCACCCCTTGGATTAATATAGTTTTGATGCGTACTTTCAAGTTGCCAAACGACATCTGGTCGCACAAATACAAAACTGGTAATTTGATGATATGTATTTCCGTTATAGTTGGATATTTTTATCAAACTGATATGGTGTTCTGCCATCGTAGAAGATGTTGGCTTTTTAAAGGTTGTTTTAGATCCATTTTCCAAACGGGAATAGTTCAAAATATTCCCATTATTAACATCGTGGCTCACAATCCAGCCTTCACTTTCTGAATTAAAGTAATCTTCGGCAACATTTATGGTAAAATAAACATTTTCTTCTGCTGTGGGTTCTTCGTTATCAGGTTTTTCCGATTCAGTTTCTGGGTTTTCTGTGGAGCTTTTGGAACAAGAAAAAAGAATAAATACAATTGAAATGGAAAAGAGTGTAATTTTTTTCATGGTAGTCTTTATGAGGGCAAAATACATTAAAACCTAAAAAGGTAAGAAAATTCTTAGATTAATGGTTTGTTTAACACGTTGAGAGGAAACTATCTTCAATCACCGATTAAACCAATAGGTAAACTTGAGCGTCAAGGACCACAAATTGCCTTCCAGTGGGGCGAGTTGTTCATTGTTATTGAATACCAAAAAGAGGTCCGAAGCTGGAGCGTATCGCCACTGCAGTCGCGAATTGATGCCAAAATTGTTGTTCTGCTCGTTGTACTGCACTAGGGTAGACCAGAACAATTTATTGGTAAAGGTGATATCTGCCTCCGTGCCCACCAACCAGAAATCCGTGGTGTACCAAGGTGCAGGTAAATCGAGGTTGTTGTAGCTGAGGTTGGCCCCCAAACTCACATAAGGCTGAAACCGATAGCCTAGTCTGGCATTTAAATTGGTGCGGTAACCACTCGCAAAATAGCGGCCCAATCGGGTCGTCATATTATAGGTGAACAAACTTTTTGGACGCGAATTGTATTGCAAATACACCCCATTCCAGTGGTGCCGCGTATTCGTGGCCAACTGCTCTTGGCCGGTGTTGGTGGGGTCAAAGGGGGCCAATAACCGGACATATTCGTTAAAAACATCGGCACTCAGGGAACTACGATCCATAAAATCGACTCGGTAGCCTACGATGGACACATAATCCGTGGCGTTAAAATTGGGGTTGAAATAATAAAAACCGGTGTATTGCGGACCATGGCTCACCACCTTGTCGCTTGCGGGCAAAAATTGATATCCTACGGAACCTTCAAATTTGAGGTAGTTGTTTCGGGGCACAAAACCCACTTCCGAGGTAAAATCCTCCGAAATATATTCCTGCTGTACCCGCCAGTTCCAGTTACGGCTGCTATATTCCAAATGGGCGCCCTGGGCAATACCGTTGTAAGATGCATCGGGACCGAACGATTTCAGCATAAACACCTTTCCATTGTATTTGTTATCGGCCGAGGCCAGATTGTATTCCAGACCCAAATTCCGGTTGAACTTGGTGTACTGCGTCTGCAAGCTATCTGCCAGGGTATTGTAGTCCAAGGATTCCTTGTTCACGAACAATAGACCGATGTTGGAACGGGAGAACACCTTTTGCTGCATGGAAAGCACTGCAAAATTCTGACTTGGCAACCCTGTCTCTTCCAATTTGTCCGTTTGCATGTTCAAAACACCCAAACGGAGGTTCCGGTTGAGGTTGCCGCTGACACGAGCCCCTGCGATAATGGGGACGCCCAATCCAATCCTACGCGAAAAGAAGGGGCGGATTTCATCATACCCAAAGCTGGCAAAGAGGTCGGCGTTTTCAAGGAAAAATTGGCGTCTTTCAGGGAAAAAGAGTTCAAAACGGGTCAAGTTGGCCACTTGGCGGTCCACTTCCACTTGCGAAAAATCAGGGTTGATGGTGAGGTCGAGGTTTAAGGATGACGTCAGCCCCAATTTGATATCGCCCCCAACCTTGAACTCGTTGTCGTAGGTCAGGTTTTCGATACTCGAATTGCCGGTTGTGCCCAGCACGTAGGGGATAATGGAATAGTTGAGGCCCTGTTTGGGTGGCGGATTGTCCCAGACCATGGTGCCCGTGTAGGCCAGCGAGGCGGTAGGGAACTGCCGTGGAATGGGCGTCCAGCTAGATTTTTCGTTGGTGCTCAAATCCAATCGGGAAAAGTTGACCCCCCATTCGGTCACATCCTTTTCGTAACGGATGGATTTAAAGGGAATGGCCATTTCCACGATCCATTTGTCTTCATAACTCTGCACTTCCGAAATCCATTTACTGTCCCAATTCAGGTCGATGCTACCACCGTTGGACATGGTGCCGTCCCACTGTGCGCCATAGGCATTTGCTCCAAAACTAAACCCTGTGGTCTGGTTGTTAAATGGGTCCATGAACAATAAAAAATTGTCGTTTCCCCCAAAGGAGAAGTCCCTGCGAAGTGATTCCACTACGTAGGTATTACCGGGTGTTTTGTAAAAGGTGGCCAATAGGTAGAGTTGCCGGTTATCGTACGCCATTTTCACCTCCGAAGGCTGGGTGGCCTTGCGATCGTCCATCGGTAACACCATAAAAAAGTCCTCGGCGGCCTCTGCTTTTTGCCAAGTAGCTTCATCTCCAATACCGTCAATAGTAATGGTTTCGTCCGTTTGGTACAGATGGATTTTATAGTCGGCATTCTTCTTTTGCGCAAAGGTGAGCGCACAAAAAAGCATAGCAAACGCTATGAAAACGGGGGAGGTTAGGCGGAGGTTGTTCATTGTTTGTTTAGTGCCGCAAAGGTAAGCATTTACTTTTTTCTATAAACCTTATTGACCTTTCAACTCCTCGAACAAAGCCATTCGTTGAGGCGCAAAACTATGGTATTGGGACGTTCTGGATTTTCTTGCGGAAATGAAAAATAGCCTTAACTGAGTGTAAAGTTCCGAGTGGGTTTTGGAGTTGTACTTATCGGTTTTGGCTATGCACAGTATTCCGAAGGGCATTCGTACAGGTTTTGTCAGGCTCAGTATTTATTTTTTAGGCAGCCCATGATTTTATATTTTTTTCAATTCTTTCATTCCACTTTGCTTCATCACCAATAGTCTGATTAATAGTCCATTGCTCTTCAAGCCAAGCCTTTAATTTATTGGGGTCAGAGAATTTATGTTCAACACCAACATTTACGAACTCTATAAATTTTTCAAGCGTCAAAGGGATAATTTTAGTTGCACCTCCATATCGCTTTGTAAATCCTTTGTTTAAATTGAAGAAGAATGCCTTTGTTCCCTCGTCAACTTTTGGTGCAATAAACAGGCAGTAAGATTCTTTATTTGTTCTTTCCTTAAAGTCGCCATAGTGTCTGGGAACAGAATCACCTTCCATCTTAAATTGAGTAGCTCCTGAAGAAAGGGTTACTTCTCCAATAATTCCAAAATCGTCAAATTCAATTTCCAAATCAGGCTTGTTTCCTGGTGCTGTATTCAAAGGCATACCATCAATATCCATTATGAAATTTCCATCAATACGTTTGGCATAGTTGAGCATGACAAATGATCTCCAAACATTCCATTCTAAAAAAAGAGGTGCATCAGGAACGTCTTTTGATTTTATTTGCTCAAATACTTCAAGAATTTCATCAACTTCTTTATAGTCTTTAAGCTCCTTTTTCTTTTCTTCTATGTTTTTTGCTTTGACTTCAATTTGTAACGAATCTAAAATGTCTTTTAACTCTTCCGTTTCAAGTGAACTGTCGACTGCGGTGTTACCAAGTTTTTTGATTTTTCCAACCAATAGATTTTTGTCGTCAGTTAGTAGCTTGATTGAGAAAGGGTTGAACAAATAATCTTTGAATTCTCGTTTACTCTTAAATTCAATAGGTTCTCTAGAAATGGTTTTCAGTAGAAAATCAACTTCTTCTACTTTCTGGGGAGAAATAATTAATCTGAATGTTCTCTTTTGAAAAGTTATAAGCTCGGTGGCACGAATATAGCGAACGAAAGCATCTGCATAGTCTTTCATATTCGCCCTTTTTGTTTTCAAGAACTTCTTCAACGAAGTATCATTGCTTTCTCTTGTTTTTAGGTTTTTACTTTGTACTTCTTCATTAAAAATCTCGAGTATTTCTTTTTCAAAGCATTCATTTACATACATTTTACGACTTCCCGTGTATTTTTTCGAACCTTCCCTAAAGTCCTTTATTTTCTTCACAATTCGGTCATATTCGAAATAGTGAATCAGCTGAGAAAAAAACAACGCAATCTCTGTTTTAGAAAGGCTGCCTAAGTCGTTTATTAACCTTATGAGTTCGAGGTAGGGTTTGACACCAAATTCAACTTTTCGCGATTGTGTGTGATAGGGAGAGGGCAATTGAAACTTAAGCAGTTGTCTTGTAAAGGTCTCATCCAATCTTTTTTCTGATAAAAGCAGCTCCCCTGCCTTGGTCAAACTAATTTTTGGGTCTAAGTCCACAAAGCCAAAAGCTTTAGGGGCTCTGGTTATTCTATCCCGTGCAGCCAATGCAGGGTCAGACGGAAAAGTCTCGCCTTCATAATGTTCAGAATCATAAAGTGTTTGAAAGAAACTTTCTTGTATTTCTTGATTTCCTGACCATACTTCATCGCTAAAATAATCGGTCAGAATCTGTATTTCAGGAATAATCTTTTCAATAGTTCTTGGTGAAGTGAACCCAAAAAGGGCCTTTGATTTACTTAAGTTAGCCATGTTATTCCCAAAAATTATTTTCTTCGACCGCCATTGATTTCTTTTGAAGAATGTCTTTTGAGTTATTAAGAAATTCTTGAATTCGATTGGTAGAAGTTTCAATTGATTTATCAGAAATATCGCAACCAACGAAACGACAATTATTTTTAATTGCAGCAATGGCGCTTGAACCACTTCCTAAAAATGGGTCACATACTGTAAACCCATCTTCAGCACTGGCATGAATCATTGCTTGAAAAACTTCTACAGGTTTCTGCGTAGGATAGGCTGAATTGTGGATTCTTTTAAATCTCCAAACATCAGGGAACTTGCGGTTCCTGATTTTTCTTGTGTTTTCATTTGTAGCGAATATTATGTATTCATGTCTTCTGCGGAAATAGTGTCCCATACCAATATTCACCTTATCCCAAGTGATAAGATTCTTAACGTCAAAGTGATCTCTCACTATGTTACCTAGACTTAGAAGTGAGTAAGAGTCAAACATTATGTAAATGTGTCCTGTCGATTTCTTTAATACGCGTTTGCACTCGCTTAAGAACTTGGTATAGTTCTCTTCACTATCCTCAAATTCGAAAAACCATTTTCCATTTTCTTTTCCTTTGTCTGAATATTTACCTACAATTCTCCCTTTTCCGAGTTGTAATTTATTATTCATGCCCGAATATGCGGGGTCCGTTGCAATAATATCTACGCTATTTGAAGGCAGCTTCTCTAAAAATGAGATTGCGTCATCTTGATATATGGTAATCCTGTTGCCATTATTTTCAAAGTCGGCAACTTCACCTCTCAGCTTATTTTGAATTCTATCTTCTTGGTTTTCTATGAATGAGAGAACGGATTGAAAATATTTTTCTGATATTTCTCCTTCATTAACCATTGGGATAGAATTGTCTCTTAGATAGCGGCTTAAATCATCCTTGGCTATTCCGTATTCTGCAACTATTTCTTCGGCTTTATACATTTATTTTATTTTCTCCAAATTTACTTTATCAGTATGTTTTTTGTGTCCAACGTTAATAGATATGAATCGCTTCCATGAGTTTATATCGACCGATACCGAAACGAGTTCTCCACAAGTAAGTGAAGTTCGGGAAATTATAGGTCTAAATCAAGTATCAATTGATGAATGCCCCTTTTCAATTGACGGATGACCATTTTGCCCTAAAAAACTGCTATTTCACCACCTCCTCGAACAAGGTCCATTCGTTGGGGTCCAGTACTATGGCATCGGGCCGTTCCCTACTTTCCAACGAGAAGCTTTGGTTTTGTTGGGTTATCTCAATGGTTTTTATCGTCATCTTCCCATCCTTTACCACCCCTATTTCCAAAGGAAATTGGAATACATGATGGTCTTGGGTTTGCATGATGTTCAGGTCAATGTTTCCGTTGCTGTACTCCCAGTTCCATTGGATTTGCGGATGACCCTTTACAAATAACCACTGCTCAAAAAAGGGTTCCAAATACTCGCCCGAAACCTCTTCCATCACAGTACGAAAATCGTCCGTAAGCACGTTGCCATTTTGGTAAAGCGCATAATAGGTTCGGATGCCTTCCCAAAAAACACCATCACCCAAGCTATGGCGAAGCATGTTCAATATCCAGCCTCCTTTTTGGTACGTATTGGTGCTCAGTACCTTCATGGGGTCTTTAATGCTGAGGTCCACAATGGGAGATGGATTTTTCTGGTAATACTCAAAAATCTGTTGCTTGTCTATCGCCAATTCTTCCTTACGGCGTTCATCGCCGTACTCACTTTCCAAATACAAAATGGCGAAGTAGGTGGCAAACCCTTCGCTCAGCCAAACATGGTTCCAGCTTTTCTCAGTGGCCGAATTTCCGAACCATTGATGGGCGATTTCATGGGCAATCAATGGCTCCACAGTTTGGTTGCCCGTGACCGAATTCTCAAAATAGGCAATGGTACCCGCATTTTCCAGACCGCCCCACTGCGTTTTGGCCTGCATATTGGCCAATTTGGCATACGAATACGGTCCAATGGTACCGATAAAATAATCGAGTACTTTGCTGGCCACCGCATAATCGGCAAACCCCTCCAAGCGGTTTTGAGGGTACACCCAGGCCGAAACCTCAATACCATCCACCATGTCCAACAATCGCGAAGCGAACTCAGTGACCCCAATGGTCATCACTTTAGTAGCTACGGGAGCCGGTTCGTGATAAATGGTGAGCTTATAGCCATTTTCCAAGTTGCTTTGCTCCACTTTTAGTCCGGTAGCCACCACATCGTACTGGTCGGGCGCAGTAATTTGAAATTCCACGCTGGCCTTGTCGTACGGATGGTCTACCGAAGGCAACCAATGCCTTGCCAAGTTGGGCCAGTTATCCCCAAAAAAGGAACGCTTGCCATATTTGGTGGTGTCGATGACCAAGCCTCTTTCTGGAATACCATGGTAAGAGATGGTGTAGGTTTGAATTGAATTCTCGGTATTTTTTGGAACGATATTGATTTTATCGTTAGCAAAGGTATAGTTGGCTTGTGACCCATGGTCCATGACTTCGGAAACCTGCATGCCGAACTGACCAGATTTTTGGATGAGGTCCAACGAAAATGGAACTGGCTTGTCCTTGAACAGCACGGTGACTTGGGTTTCCCCTTTGATTTCGTTGGAAGTATCGTTCAAGTAAAGCGCAAAAACATAGTTTTGGATATCGACCGATTCATTCTTTTGATAAACATCCTGCGCTAGAGTGGATTGTAACATCCCAATACAGAGAAAAAGGCAAAGTATATTTTTGACGGACATAGGTTTGATTTGAAAGCCGAGGGCTAAATTTTCAACCTAATGTATCCATTTTAAGCCAAAACTTTTTCCATTTTCTCTTTTATCTGCTCCAAACATAGATTGCCCAAACTACCTTCGTGGGTGTGCTCGATGTCCCGTTTGGGTTTAAAGTTCCCGTTTTCTATGGCCTTGCCCATGGTTTTGTAGGCATCCCGAAAGGGCATGCCGCTTTTAACGAGTTCGTTCAAGGTGTCCACACTAAATAGGTAATCATACTTGGGGTCGTTCAGGATACTTTTGTTCACCTTGATTTCTTTCAAGCTGAAGGTCATCATTTCCAGACAGGCATGCATGTCCTGCAAAGCAGGTACAATCACTTCCTTTACCAATTGAAGGTCGCGATGATAGCCACTAGGCAAGTTGTTCATGATCATGATCAATTGATTGGGTACTGCCTGAATCTTGTTGCACTTCGCACGAATCAATTCAAAAACATCCGGATTTTTCTTGTGGGGCATGATACTGCTTCCCGTGGTCAGCTCATTTGGAAAGGAGATAAAATCAAAATTTTGGCTCATGTACAGGCAAATGTCCATCGCCATTTTGGAAAGCGTAGCGGCAACGCTCGATATGCCAAAGGCGGTTGCTTTTTCCACTTTTCCACGTCCCATTTGGGCAGCCACCACATTATATTTTTGCGTGGCAAAGTCCATTTCGGCCGTGGTGAAACTTCTATCAATAGGAAAGGAGCTTCCATAACCTGCTGCACTGCCCAGCGGATTTTGGTCAGCGACTTTGTAAGCCGCTTGTACAAAGTACAAATCGTCTATCAAGCTCTCCGCATAGGCGGAAAACCAAAGTCCAAAAGAGGAGGGCATGGCAATCTGCAAATGGGTGTAACCCGGCAGCAATACTTTTTGATGCTTGTCCGCTAGCTTCATCAACAAATCGAACAGGGTTTTTACTTGCTGTTTGATTTCGGTCAACTCATCTTTCAAGAACAATTGCATGGCCACGAGTACTTGATCGTTTCGGGAACGGGCGGAATGGATTTTTTTACCGGTATCCCCCAATTTTTCGGTCAACATAAACTCGATTTTGGAGTGCATGTCCTCAAAATCATTCTCAATACTGAACTTGCCCTTTTCAATATCCTTAGAGATGGTATCCAATGCTTTTACCAAATCTTTGGCCTCGTCTTGGGTAATCAACCCCACCTTGCCCAACATTTTGGCGTGGGCTTTGGAAGCGATGACATCGTATTTGGCCAAGACCAAATCCAGTTCACGGTCGTTGCCCACCGTAAAGTGGTCTATTTTTTTATCAGTGCTGAATCCTTTGTCCCAGAGTTTCATAGTTTTTCTTTTGTCATTCCCACGAAGGTGGGAATCTTATAATTTCCATATATATGGCCCTTCGACTTCGCTCAGGGCCCAAGTTTCGTTTTTTTACTGTAAAAATCCCGTCAGGATTTTAATGTAAAGATCTATGCCCTCCTCAATTTCCCGAACAAAAATATATTCATTGGCCGAGTGCGAACGGGTACTATCCCCAGGGCCCAATTTCACTGATTGGCAGGTCAATGCCGCTTGGTCTGAAAGTGTGGGCGAACCGTAGGTTTTTCGGCCCAGGGCCAATCCACTCTTTACCAAGTCGTGTTCAGGGTCAATGCAGGAGGAGTTCAATCGCAAAGAACGAGGTGTTAATTTGCAAGGCGCTTCCTTTTGCAGGATATCGGCTATTTCCTGATTGCTGTAACAATCGTTCACACGCACATCAATGACCAAATCCACCTGTGCGGGCACTACATTATGCTGTTTGCCCGCATTGATCTGGGTAACGGTCAGTTTGACTTCTCCCAATGCCTCCGATACCTTTTCAAAGGAGTAATCCCTGAACCATTGCAAGGTTTTAATCGCGTTGTAAATACAGTTGTTATCGTTGGGGTGAGCTGCATGTGATGGGGTTCCTTCCACAACACCGTCAAAAACCACCAATCCCTTTTCTGCAATGGCCAAATCCATTAAAGTGGGCTCGCCCACAATGGCAACATCAATGGTGGGAAGAATGGGGAGCAATGCCCTGATACTTTTTTCGCCTGCATCCTCCTCTTCCGCAGTCGCTGCCATGATGATATTGTGGCTCAAGTTTTCTTTCTCGTAAAAATGAACGAAAGTGGCCAAGAGCGAAACCAGACATCCGCCAGCATCGTTACTGCCAAGCCCATACAATTTTCCGTCTTCGATATGAGCATCAAAAGGGTCCTTGGTATAGGCGCTGTTCGGCTTTACCGTATCGTGATGTGAATTGAGTAATAGGGTTGGTTTACTTTCATCAAAATGCTTGTTGAACGCATAAATATTATTGTATTGGCGATGGGTTTTCACTCCAAAACCCTGTAAAAAACCCTCAATAGCATCACCTGTTTTATCCTCTTCACCTGAGAAGGATGGTGTGCTGATGAGTTTTTTCAGCAGGTCAATGGCTTTTTCCGTTACTATTTCTTGATTGATGTTCATAAGGTCAATGTGGTGTAATCTGAGTTATTGGCTTCCAACATATTGGTGTTGCCTACGCACACCTTGGATACATGGTTGCGAAGGGCGTAAAAGCAGTTGTGCAACTTGGGAAGCATACCATCCGCAATGATGCCGTAGGCCAAGAGTTCGTCATACCCCTTGGAATCGATGTGATGAATCACGGAGTTTTCGTCCTCCACATCTTGCAGTACTCCTTTTTTCTCAAAACAATAGTAAAGGGTGGTCTCAAACTGGTCGGACATGGCAATGGCCAATTCAGCGGCAATGGTATCCGCATTGGTATTGAACAGTTGCCCTTTTCCGTCGTGGGTAAGTGCACAAAAAATAGGGGTGAACCCTGCTTGCAACAATTTAAAGATTCCGTAGGTATTCACCATATCTACATCGCCGACAAAACCGAAATCCACATTTTTTTTAGGCCTTTTGTGGGCGCGAATGGCATTGGCATCTGCACCGCTCATTCCGATGGCGTCAGTTCCAAGGGCTTGTAATTTGGCTACGATTTTTTTACTAACCAATCCGCCATAAACCATAAGGGCAATATCCAAGGTTTCGGCATTGGTAATACGTCTTCCATTGACCATTTTGGATTCTACCCCCAATTGATTGGCCAACTCGGTGGCCTTGTTACCACCCCCGTGAACCAAAATTTTATTGCCGTCCATTTTGGCGAACAGGTCCAATACCTGTTTGCATCCTTCGGCATCTTCTATCAGGTTTCCGCCAATTTTTACTACGGATAATTTTTGTTTCATTTTATGTGTTTATAATCCCTCCATCAATGGTTACTGTGGTTCCAGTGATCCACGAACTGTCATCCGAAACCAAAAAAAGCACAAGTTTAGTAATATCTTGAGGGGTACCCAACCTTTTTAACAATGTAGTCCTTTTCGCATGTTCTACAGCAGTTTCAGGATGTTCAAAAGCCTTGGCCGATTCCCACAGCAAGGGCGTATCCACTGGCCCAGGACAAATGGCGTTTACACGGATGTTTGGAGCGTAGTCCACCGCCATTTGCTTCATTAGCGCTACGGCTCCCGCTTTGGAAGCACAATAGGCGGGATGATTTGGGAAACTTTTGAAGGCCGCTATCGAGGCGTTGATCAAAATATTGCCTTGAGGTTGTTGCTGTAAGATGGGCAGTGCGTACTTACAAAGATAAAAGAGAGCACTCAAATTGGTGTTGATGGCGTTTTGCCACGTTTCGATAGGTAGTTCCATCACATTGCCCAATCCCAGAACACCTGCGTTCAGTGAAAGGATATCCAATTGACCGTAGGTTTCCAAAGCCGTATCCACCAGCTTTTTGTTGTAGGAAGGCTCCGTAACATCGCCTGGAACAAATACAGCATGTTCCAAGCTGTTTTCCAAAGCTTGGCCACTTTCCTTATTCCTACCCGAAAGCACCAAACGCGCTCCTTCGGACGAGAGTCCTTGGGCAATGGCTTTGCCCATTCCACTTGTTGCACCGGTTACAATACAGACCTTGTCCTTTAATTTCATAAGTTCTCCAATATTTTTTTCAAGACTAGCTGTGCTGAAAAGACTCGGTTTTTGGCCTGTTGCACCACTAAGGATTGTTCACCATCCAAAACGGCATCTTCCACAATCATGTTCCGGCGAACGGGTAGGCAGTGCATAAATTTGGCATGACCCAATTTTTGTTGGGTCATGGTCCAGTTGGTGTCCCAGCTGAGTACTTTGCCGTACTCGGAATAACTGCTCCAGTTTTTCACGTAAACGAAATCGGCATCTTCCAATGCTTTATCTTGATCGTATTCGATTTGGCAGCCTTGTATCAATTCCGGATTGAGTTCATACCCCTCGGGATGGGTAATCACAAAATCGGTATCCTGCAATTTCATCATCTGTACAAACGAATTGGCTACGGCATGTGGCAAGGCCTTGGGATGTGGTGCCCACGAAAGGACTACTTTGGGCCTTTTCTTAGTTTCGTTTTCTTTCAAGGTAATGGCATCGGCCAACGCTTGGAGCGGATGTCCCACCGAACTTTCCATATTGACCACGGGGATGGTGGCATATTTGGCAAATCCGGAAATGACTTCTTCGGCTTCGTCTTTTTGTCTGTCCACTAGCCCTGCAAATGCCCTAATGGCCACAATATCGGCATATTGGGAAACCACTTGGGCCGCTTCCTTGATGTGTTCGGAAGTACCTTTATCCATCACGGTACCATCACCATATTCCAAAGCCCAGCCTTCGTTGCCAAAATTCATGATCATCACTTCCATGCCCAAATGCATGGCCGCTTTTTGCGTACTCAAGCGTGTTCTAAGGCTATTGTTGAAAAACAACAGACAAATGGTTTTCCGCTTGCCCAAGGATTCAAATAGGTACGGGTCTTTTTTAAGGGTAATGGCTTCGTCCACCCAGTCGGGGAGGGAATCAATATCGTTAATGGATAAATAGTGCTTCATGATAATGCTTTTTTGAGGGCTTCAAAAAATAAGTCCATATCTTCTTTGGTGATGTTCAACGCAGGCAGGAATCGCAACAATTTCTTGTTTTTGGCACTTCCTGTGAACATGTGTTGCTCCAAAATCATTTTCTTGCGGAGGTCCGCCACCTCAAAATCAAACTCTAATCCAATCATAAGTCCTCTGCCTTTTACTTTTTTGATTTCTGGTATCTCCGCTGCTTTTTCTTTGAAATACGAACCAAGCTTTGCCGCATTGGCCATCAAATTTTCATCTTCTAGCACTTCCAACACGGCCAAGCTCGCCGCACACGCCAAATGGTTGCCACCAAAGGTGGTTCCCAAAAGTCCATAGGAGGGTTTAAAGGATTCTTGGATTAAAATACCACCAACTGGAAAACCATTGCCCATACCCTTGGCAATCGAAATAATGTCGGGTTGTACACTTCGACTCCGCTCAATGTCCAAATGGTGCTGAAAAGCGAAGAACTTACCACTTCGTCCGTAACCGGACTGTACTTCATCGGCAATCAATACGATGTTGTGCTCTTTACATTTTTTGGCAATGAACCGGAAAAATTCGGTAGTCGGTTCATCCAAACCACCAACGCCTTGAATAGCTTCTATGATAACGGCACAGTATGAATCACTTTCAATAGCTTTTTCAAAGGCATCAACATCGTTCAAGGGCAAAAAAGTGACCTCTTGCTGTTTGTTGATGGGCGCATTGATGCTCGGATTGTCCGTTGCAGCAACGGCAGCCGAGGTCCTTCCGTGAAAACTATTGGTAAAGGCGATCACTTTTGACTTTCCAGTGTGGAACGAGGCCATTTTCAGTGCGTTTTCGTTGGCTTCGGCCCCAGAATTGCACATAAAAAGGTCGTAGTCTTCGCATCCTGACATTTGGCCCAACTTTTCGGCCAATGCCTGCTGAAGTGGATTTTGGACCGAATTGCTGTAGAACGCCATCTGTTCCAGTTGCTCCTTGATTCGCTTTACGTAATGTGGATGGGTGTGTCCGATTGAAATTACGGCGTGACCGCCATAAAAATCCAAATATTTTTCCCCTTTGTCGTCCCAGACTTCTATGCCCTTGGCCTTCACTGGAGTGACGTTGTACAGTGGGTATACGTCGAATAGTTTCATAATCTTTTACTTGTCACCCCAAGCGCCCACCTTCAGCAGGCAGGCAGTCGAGAGGTGTTTTTTATGTTTTTCTTTAATAAAGGTCTCGCATCTCGACTCCGCTCAATATGACAGCTCGACCTTTCGTTTTATCCTTTTCTGATTTCACTTATTTTCTCAAACGAGGATACAATTCCCCTGATCAAGGATGAACTCAAACCTTGATGCTCCATTTCGTTCAAACCTTCAATGGTGCATCCCTTTGGTGTGGTCACCCGATCGATTTCTTCTTCAGGATGGCTACCGGATTCAATCAACAAACTGGCAGCCCCATTGCAGGTGTGCATGGCCAGCTCTTGGGCTTCTTTTGCATCAAAACCTAATTGAATGGCTCCTTGTGTTGTGGCTCGAATCAAACGCATCCAAAAAGCGATGCCACTGGCACAGATGACCGTTGCCGCTTGCATTTGGTCTTCCGGAATTTCCATGGTGTGGCCCATTCGGTTAAAAATGGCCTTTGCCAAATCAATCCGTTTTTTGCCCAGTTCGTTGCTGCAAATACAGGTCATGGATTTACCTACTGAAATAGCGGTATTGGGCATGCTTCGGATGATAAATTTATCCGAACCGATGATTTCCTCTATTTTGGGAATACGGAAACCTGTAATGGTGCTTATGATTACGTGTTTTTCGGTCAGAAGGTCCTTGGTCTCATTCAAAATGGAAACAAATTGACCGGGTTGCACCGCAAAAATCAGGATATCTGAATTTTTTACGGCTTCTTGGTTGTCCGAGGTTACGGTTACGATTCCATACTTTTCAAATTCCTGAATGGATTTCGTATTCCGTTTGGTGAGGAACATGGTGGTGGCCCCATTGCTATGCAAAATGCCCTTGGCAATGGCCAATCCCAAATTCCCTGCTCCTATGATGGCTATTTTCATAATTATCCTTTTTACCATTTCCGTGTAGACGGAAATCTAATTTGATTGTGCCCTTCGACTCCGCTCAGGGCACCCATATTAAAATACTCCTGCCTTCAACAACAAACCTGTCGTCTCAGGAAATCCAAACATCAAATTCATGTTTTGTACTGCTTGTCCTGATGCTCCCTTCAATAAATTGTCGATGGCCGATGTCACCAAAAGCAAGTCATCGTGCTTATGCAAGTGGATGTGGCACTGGTTGGTGTTCACGACTTGCTTCAAATGCAATTCTTCATTCGATAGATGTGTAAAAGCAGCATCCTTATAAAAATCGCTGTACAATTGTTTCGCTTCCTCCAAGGTGCCATCAAAATAGGTATAGGCAGTGGCCAAAATCCCTCGGGTGAAGTTGCCGCGATTTGGCAAGAACATCAATTTGCCCACAGACTTCCCGTAGGAATTCAAGCTTTCTCCAATTTCTCCCAAATGTTGATGCGTAAAAGGTTTGTACCACGATACGTTATTGTTCCTCCAGCTAAAATGGGAAGTGTCCGAAAGCCCGACCCCAGCGCCGGTGCTGCCCGTAACAGCGTTGATATGAACATCATTGCCCAACAACCCTGCTTTCGCCAAAGGCAATAGGGCCAATTGAATGGCGGTGGCAAAACAACCGGGATTGGCAATGGCTTCTGCAGCTTGGATCGCGGACTTGTTCAATTCGGGAAGTCCGTAAATGAACCGTTGCCCATTGAACATGGAATCTCCCTGCAATCTAAAATCATTGCTGAGGTCGATGATTTTTGTTGATGCCGAAAATTTGTTCTCGTTCAAAAATGAGGTCGAATTGCCGTGTCCCAAACAAAGAAAGACTACATCCACATCTGGATTTACCTCCCCGGAAAATGTCAGATCTGTTTGTCCCAATAAATCTTGATGTGCAACGGTTATTGGTTTGCCCGCTCGGGTGGTGCTGTACACAAAGTCAATTTCTGCCTCAGGATGGTTGAGCAACAATCTGATCAGTTCCCCGCCGGTGTACCCCGACCCTCCTATGATTCCTACTTTTATCATAATTTTAATTTTGTCATTCCCGCGAAGGCGGGAATCTTATCCAATTAGGTCTCTCCCTTCGACTCCGCTCAAGTTAACGGCTTTTAAATTTCATTGTTTACGTGGTTTGCAATTTTCCCGGAGTTGGACAAAATTTTGATGAAGCCCTTGGCATCGTCGGCGGTCCAGCCCTTGTTCATTTCACCATAGCTTCCAAAGGAAGCGTTCATCAAATCGTGGGGGGAAGTGATGCCGTTCAATTCAAATCGATAGGGATGCAAGGTCACGAAAACATCTCCCGAAACGTGTTTCTGGGTGTCGGTCAAAAAGGCTTCGATGTTTCGCATTACTTCATCCAAGTAATTTCCTTCGTGCAATAGCATTCCATAAAAGTTGCCCATTTGTTCTTTCTGGTATTGCTGCCATTTGCTCAAAGTGTGTTTTTCCAGTAGATGGTGCGCTTTAATGATGATCAATGGTGCGGCTGCTTCAAACCCGACCCTTCCTTTGATCCCAATAATGGTGTCGCCAACGTGGATGTCCCTGCCAACGGCGTATTTGGAGGCGATGGCAGACAATTTCTCGATATTGGCCACAGGAGTGTCTTCCTCCCCATCCAAGGCAACAAGCTCCCCTTTTTTAAAGGTCAGTTTTAGTCCTTTTGGCAGTTCCTTTTCCAATGGGCTCGGATAGGCACTTTCCGGCAGGGATAAGTGGGAGGTAAGGGTTTCATCGCCTCCAACGGATGTCCCCCACAAACCTCGGTTCACGGAGTACTTGGCCTTTTCCCAAGAGTAGTCGATACCATTTTGTTGTAGATAGTTGATTTCTTCCTCTCGTGCCAATTTTTTGTCCCTGATCGGGGTAATGATCTTGATTTCCGGCGCCAGGATTTGAAAGATCATATCAAATCTAACTTGATCATTTCCTGCACCGGTACTTCCATGGGCAATGTATTTGGCACCAAGCTTTTTGGCATGGTTTACAATTTCTATGGCCTGTACGATACGCTCCGCACTCACGGAAAGGGGATAGGTATTGTTTCGGAGTACGTTACCGAAGATAAGGTATTTGACTACTTTTTCGTAGAACGTGGTAACGGCATCTATGGAAGTGTAGCTGGTTGCTCCCAAAGCCAGGGCTTTTTCTTCGATTTCCTTAATTTCTGCTTCACTGAAACCTCCAGTGTTCACGCTTACGGCATGTACTTCAAAGCCTTCTTCTTGCGATAGGTACTTGGCACAGTATGAAGTGTCCAATCCTCCACTGTAGGCTAAAACTAATTTTTCCATTGTTCTTTTAGTTTGTCATTCCTGCGAAGGCAGGAATCCATTTTATGTCTTAGTTCTTGTATTCCTGATGGTTCGACCCCTCACTCAATTCAAGTTCAGTATGGTAGCTCGAACAGACAGTTTAATTATCTTTCTTTTTTAAAAAGAGGTGCTCCTTGATGCTTTTTAATCGCTGGAACGCTTTTTTATTGATTTTTTCAGGTTCTTGTTTTTTTGATTTGGGGTCGTACAACATACCTGTGCAGAGACACATTTTCTTTTCGGTACGGGTCAAAATATCAAAGTTCTTACAGGTTTGGCAACCCTTCCAGAATTCGGGATCATCCGTAAGTTCGGAAAAGGTTACGGGTTTGTAGCCTAGCTCGTAGTTCATTTTCATCACGGCCAGCCCGGTGGTAATACCAAAAATTTTGGCATCGGGAAATTTTTTCCGTGATAGGTCAAAAACGGCTTTTTTAATCTGCTTGGCAAGTCCTTGATTTCTGTAATCGGGATGAACGATTAAACCGGAGTTGGCTACAAAGTCTTTATTTCCCCAGACTTCGATATAGCAAAAGCCGGCAAATTTATCCCCGTCCAAAGCAATGATGGCATTTCCGTTCTGCAAACGCTTTATGATGTACTCGGGCGTACGTCTGGCGATACCCGTTCCGCGAACCTTGGCGGATTCGGTAATGGTATCACTAATGATTTGTGCGTATTTAAAATGTGATTCGTTAGCAACAATAATTTCCATTGCAAGCGATTGATCTATAAAAATTGAAAAAAGTATTTTGGAAGTTGTGCGGAAATGGACTCACCTATTTCCAATAGATATAATTCACCCTTACGGGCGACGACGGCGGGGTGTAAATGGACTAATGGGAGCAGCGATGCTCAACGAAGTTAATATGTACTCTTGTCCTTTCATTACGGGACTAAAGTACAAATTAATTCGAACTGTGCTAGAATTGATGTTATTTTTTAAAGAAATATAACTTTTTAGGGCGACTACCTATCATTTCGTAAATAAAAAAGCCGATTACCAATAGGTATTCAATCGCCAACAACCCTAAATTTTCGGTATAATCTGGGTTGGAGTAGGTGTAATAACTAAGAATTATGGTAAAGGACCAGAGCAGGGGGAATCGATAATCGGTGAAAATGGAGAAGCCCAACAGGAACACCACATACCAAGGGTGTACGGTGGTGGATAGAAAATAATAGCAGGCCAAGGCAAATACCATTGAGGTAATGAGGCTTTCCATTTTATGATTCTTCCGAAGGAAAGCGAGCAACAATACGATAACAATGACCAGTTTTTGAATGAAAGAGCCATAAGCATCGATGAGTTCCCAAGGTTTGGCTTCAAAATAGGTGACTCCTATTTTTTTGACCACATTGTATATGCTGGCATTGAACTCGAAGTTACTGAACCAAAGCCCAACGGTTTCGGAATAATTATCAATAAATACAGAGGAGTAAAACGGAAACAACAATGCAGTACATCCTAAAAGGACTAAGGTGTAAAAGGCGATACTTTTTTTGAATCCGAAGTATTTGATAAATAGTGGCAAAAACAATATCGGCATTAGTTTTACCATAATGGAAATGGCATATACAGGGGTTGCCCATAACCATTTGTTGATGGATATGAGGTAAAGCGCCCATACAAAGAAAAACAGCATTACACCTTCAAAATGCAGATTTCCAGTTAATTCAATAATGACCAAGGGATTCAAAAAGTACCAAAAGGCCAAGTTGTTGGCCTTGTTCAGTTGTTGCAATAGCTTTCTGCCGAAATAAAGTGCGCCCAGGTCAGCAAGTATTATTATCAATCGCATGGCAATGGTTGACCCCAAAATGCTTCCTCCGCCCAAAACCGATGCCAATGCGAACAGTACTTGGTTGACAGGTGGGTAATTGCTGTAGTGCCTTGCGTTGAGGTCGGTCATCCCTTCGCGCAGCTCCTTCATGTTGGCAAAGGTGACATGCCCTTGTTCCATAATTTGGTCGGGGGTGTACAAATAGGGGTTGATGCCATTTTTAATCAGTTCCCCATCCCAGAGGAACCGGTAGAAATCCTGTGAAAGATTCGGTTCGGCCATCAAAAACACCAACCGAAAAAGTATGCCGATAATCAAAAGGAACTTAAAGTTCCATTTTTCGAACTGGATGATTTTATAGGTGAGGTAAAAAAGTGCACCAAAGAGCATAAAGAGCTTTACAAAATCGGTGCGTACCAGTTGGTAAGCAAAGCTCCAGTAAAACAAAACACAGGCGACGGCAAATAGTATCGGATATCTATGCAGTCGCCAATAAGCTTGCATGGTGCAGGATTATGCCTTGGACGTCAAGGATTTAAAGAACACGAATCCAAATCCTAGGAACAACATGAGGTGGAAAGGGAACAATCCGTAGTCGTTCAACGGTATGGCGCTGTACATTCCAAAAAGGAAATAGATCATCAAAGCAAACTCCAAAATCATATTGGGCGACAATTTGTTGGTCAAATATTTGTTGCCCTTCCAGGTGTCGGTTAGGTTGTTGATATTGAATTTAGGAGTTCTCACAAATTCACTTCGTTTCCCCAAATGTCCCTCTAGAACCGCTACGGTGTTGTGCAAAGAGAAGCCCAATGCCACAGAGAAGAACGTAAAAAAGAGTTTGATGTAATCCACGAAATTGTCGAAACTGCTTCCTTGTATGCTTTTATACGTAAACCAATAACATACAAATAGGATGATGGTGCTCAAAATAAAGAAGCTGGTTACCTCAAACACCCAACCCAAATGACCATAAGTGTTTTTGATGTACAGCATGGGAATGCTCAATAGCGCCACAATGAAAACACAAAGGAACATGGAGCTGTTCAACAGGTGCATTACGCCATGGAACTTGGTTTTGAACGGGATGTTTTTGGCTGTGATAACGCTAAGCACCGTTTTTCTAAAGTTTTCGGCCCCTCCTTTGTTCCAACGGAACTGCTGGGAACGGGCGGCACTGATCACTACGGGAAGCTCTGCGGGTGTTTCCACATCTTCCAAATATTTAAACTTCCAGTTTTTCAACTGTGCACGGTAGCTCAAATCCAAATCTTCGGTCAAGGTATCGCCTTCCCAGTTTCCGGCGTCGAGGATACATTGTTTTCTCCAAATACCAGCGGTACCGTTAAAGTTGATAAAGTGTCCTTTGGAATTTCGTCCTACCTGCTCCAAGGTAAAGTGGGCATCCAAAGCAAAGGCTTGGATACGGGTTAGGGTAGAGTAGTCTCTGTTGATGTGTCCCCAACGGGTCTGCACCACACCGATTTCCTCATCCTTAAAGTAAGGAACGGTTTTTTTCAACCAATCGGATTCTGGGAGAAAGTCGGCATCAAAAATGGCGATAAAATCACCTTTTGCGATTTCCAATCCTTCCTTAAGTGCACCGGCCTTAAAACCTTTTCTGTTTTCGCGGCGGATATGCTGTATGTCGAGACCAGTTTCCTGAAGCTCTTGTACCCTTCGGGCTGTTTCGGCCACAGAATCGTCGGTGGAGTCGTCCAAGACCTGGATTTCCAGTTTACTTTTAGGGTATTCTATTTTGGCGATGTTGTCCAACAAACGCTCCATTACATATTCTTCGTTGTAAATAGGAAGCTGAATGGTAACGAATGGAATTTCCTTGGGGTCGAGAAGGTTGAATTTTGGGGCTTCCTCGTTTCGCTTTTTATAGCCGAGATAGTTGATCAAAAGATTCAACTGGGCAAGACTGTAGAAGAAAATCAAAAGTAAGGCCGTACTATAAATAGCAATGATGATGTAAGTAATAGCGAGTCCCATTATTTTAAACTGTATTTAAAGATCCAACCCAAAATTTTTATGCCAGCAAATATAGTACCTTTTACCGTACCAGAAACTTTTGATACGCCAATTCTTCGTTTGTAACGCACTGGTACTTCGATATATGACATTTTTTTTCTTAAAATTTTTAACTGCATTTCCACTGTCCATCCATAAGTGGTGTCCTGCATGTTCAATTCTTTGAGCTTTTCGTACTTTATCGCCCTAAAAGGTCCTAAATCCGTAAATTTTGACCTAAAAAACAAACGCATTAAAAATGTGGCCAATTGGTTCCCAAAAACCTGTTGTGGAGTCATGGAACCCGGTTCGCGAAGTGATTTTTTTCGCGCCCCGACCACAAAATCGATGTCATTTTCCAAAATTGGGGCGACAATCTTATCCAATTCCGCTGGATAATCTGAATAGTCTCCGTCGATAAATACGATAATGTCGGGTGTTTTGGATTGTTCGGAGATATAATTTAATCCCTTTAAACAGGCAAAGCCATATCCCTTGCGGCTTTCGGTGATCACCGTTGCTCCGGCTTTTATGGCATTTGCCATGGTATCGTCTTCGGAACCATTGTCAACCACCACGATTTCCGCTACGTGGTCAGGGATTTCCGAGACCACCAAACCAATGGAATCTCCTTCGTTGATTGCTGGGATAATGACTTTGATATCCGCCATTGGCTGGGAACAATTTAGTTAGTGTTAGCAGTTGCCAAAACTAAAATTTTCCATGGATAACTGATGCGAAACTTTGAAAAAGAAAGTAATCTTACTTTTTGTTTACCAAGGTCATGAGGTCTACATCGTTGCCCAACAACACCTGATTGCTGTCGATTCTTCCCTCCAATGGACCATTCTCCAATTTAAGCACGCCACGTGGACAAACTGCCGAACAGATTCCGCATCCCACACAGCTTGATCGGACGATGTTCTCCCCTTTTTGGGCATAGGCCCGCACATCGATTCCCATTTCACAGTACACCGAACAATTGCCGCAGGAGATGCACTGACCGCCATTGGTGGTAATCCTAAACCGGGAAAACAACCTTTGCTGAAAGCCCAAAATGGCTGCCATGGGACATCCAAACCTGCACCAAACCCTACTGCCAAAAATGGGATAAAAACCCGTTCCGATAACACCAGAGAAAATACTGCCGATCAAAAAAGAGTAGGATTTACGTAGGGTACCTGATTTGAACAAAAACACTTCCCCTTCACCACTGAAAAAGTGGAACCCAATCAATGCCAAGATAATCACGAAGTAACCGATAGCCCCATATTGGGCATCTTTTTGAAGTTGGTCCCGTTTAAAAATCATGGCCCAACCGAAAACCAAGGTCAGCAACACAGCTACGCCAATCAAAAAAGTACTTTTGGTCAACCAATATTTGCTGGTGTCCGTTCCCAAATAGGAGTAGATAACGGCGGTGGTCATCAAGGTTACAAAAACCACGACGCTGTGCACCACCCATCGCTCTACTTTCCAGGCAAAGGTGGATTTATCGCTCAACTGCCTAAAGGAATCGCCAGCTGTTTCGGCCAATCCACCACAGCCACAAACCCAGGAGCAATACCATCTTTTTCCATATTTGTAGGTTAGGATAGGGGTAATCACAAAAATGGAAAGAATACCAAAAATCAATAGTGCAAAACCGATTTCGCCCGAGCTCAAAAACATTTTGATGCGATATCCTTCAAAATTGTAATAGTTCAGTGGCCAAATATTTTTTAAGTCGTAATAAGGTAGGCTTCCTCCGTTCAGAATCTTGTCCCCGTTCAAACGTGCCATCAATTCTGGGATAATGAACGCAAAGGCGGTTTGAAAGAACATCACGCTAATAGTACGCAGCCTTTCATACCGGTTATGGCGGTATTTCCAAAGGAACTTAATGCCAAAGGCCAAAATGGCCACGGTGTAAAGGGTCCCGTACACAAACCATTGACTCGCCGGGTTGCCGTTCAATAATTGGCTGAGTGGATCAAAAAGGGCGATAACACCCTTGTTTTCACCATCGCTCACTAAACCGAGATATTGCGGATAAAAATAGAGTACAATATAAAAGCCTGTCAAAGCCAAGCCAGCAATCCATCCCCAAAGCCCACGACTGGAAATGGATTTGAACCAGACCCCGTCATTTTTAATGCCAGGGAGTTTTTTTGAGTAGGCATCCCATGAAAACCAGATAACCCCGATGGTGATGGCCAAAAGGGATATCGTGAGCCAAAGGGTCTTATTTGGAAAGCTCACATTGAAAACGGCCAACAGTAAAATGCCCAATCCCGATGTTCCTAGAAAAACAGCCATCTTTTGGTTGAGGCTCAAGCTTTTTGGTGGTTCCCCGGTCAGGGCCATGCTCGGACTATGTGTTTGGTTGCTCATTGTTTGTTGTTTCTTTGTTTTAACATTTTCCAATCAGGTATAAACCCATCAACCCAATTGGAAGATGCGTTTTAGGTTTCTCTTTTTCAGGCTGATGGATTTTCCGAAATCAGCATTGTATTTTGACACTATTTGCGATTCGAAGTTTTTGTAGAATTCAGGATCAAAATTGGCATCCACCAAATGCTCCATTACAAAATCAATAGATCGTTGCTCGCTGAGCCATTGATCGAATACGTGATGCCGTAGACGAATTCCAAAGGTGTTGATGCCCAATAGTGTTTCGGACTCCTTATCAAACGCTATGGTGATACAGATTTTTTCGTTGGGATGTCTCCAATGAAAATGGACTTCGTTTTCTTTTTTGTTTCTTTCCGAAAACACCCAACCATAGGTTTGGTATTCAATATCCAAGAATTTGGCGGAGTTGAACCAATGTCCGGGGTTGTATGCCATCCGATTGCCGCAAATGGTTTGGGCAAGGGCTTCGCCCATCATCCGTCCCGTGTACCATACTGCCTCAATGGGTCTGCGATTGCCAATGGCCTCATGCTGTTCGGCACAGTCGCCAATGGCGTACACATCTTTCACGTTGGTTTCCAAAAAGCGATTGACTTTTACGCCTCGCCCCAATGCAATCCCAGAATCTTTCAGAAAATCTATGTTTGGAGTAACTCCGGCTGTTAATCCCACCAAGTTGCATTCAATTTCTTCACCCGTTTCTGCAAGGGTGACGGATTTTACCCTTCCATTTTCATCGGGGTGGATTTCTTGAAGTGATGTGCCCAATCGCAAATCTATGTGGTGCTCCCGAATATGTTCGTTGATCATTTCAGATTCCCCAGAGGGCAAAACACTGTTCCAAAAGCTTTTTTCGCGCACCAAAAAGGTAACGGGAATATCTCGCGTTCGTAACATCTCGGCCAATTCGATTCCAATAAGGCCGCCGCCTACGATTACAGCTCGTTTACAAACCTTGTTGTTGGGTGCGTTTTCTTCCAAGAGTTCCAAATCCTGTTTGGAGTAAAGCCCCTGCACACCATCCAAATCCTGCCCGGGCCATCCAAATTTGTTGGGTTTGGATCCCGTGGCAATAACCAACTTATCGTAATGGAGCGACGATTTGTCCGCCAGATAAAGCAGCTTTTGTTCGGTATCTACTTTGGCAACATATCCATGCACCAATTCGATGTTGTTCTTTTTCCAGAAGTGGTTTTCGTAGGGTTGGGTATGCTCAAACTTCATATGACCCATGTACACGTACATCAAGGCTGTCCTCGAAAAAAAGTATTCGGCCTCGGCCGAAATGATAGTGATTTTTTTATCGGAAAGTTTGCGGATATGCCTGGCAGCAGTAACGCCTGCTATTCCATTTCCAATAATGACAACGTGCTCCATGGGTTAGGTTTGATTGTTTGATGTGTCGCTTTTTTTGTTAAGAACTTAACAACAAGATGAAATTTAATAAGAATAATGGAGCTGAATGCTGTTTTAAAATGATTATTTTAGAGGGTTGGCTATCATTATGAAAAAACTGATTTTTTTAGGGGTCCTAGTCCTTTCCTCTTGCGCCAGTAGCAAGTTTCAAAAGGTGAACGGTGTAAGTTTTGTGGCTTCCCGTGAGGAGGTTTCGGAACGGCATATCGCCCCTGTTTTGGATGTCCATGCCAACTATGCGGCCATTATGCCCTTTGGTTTTATCAATGGCGAAAAATCAGCTGAATTGTTTTTTAATTCGGACCGACAATGGTTTGGTGAACGAAGGGATGGTGCAAAACAGTATATCGAACAACTGCACCGGAATGGGGTAATGGTGATGGTGAAGCCCCAAATTTGGATTACCAATGGTGCTTTTACCGGAAACTTGGATATGAAGAGCGAAGCGGATTGGGAAACGTTTGAGGCTTCCTATGAAAAATTTATACTGCTGTTCGCCGAAATGGCCGAAGAAACCCAAAGCGATATTTTTTGCGTGGGCACGGAATTGAAGACCTTCATTGATGAACGTCCCGAGTTTTGGGGTCAACTCATCCAAAAAATCAAAGAGGTATATCATGGAAAGCTCACTTATGCAGCCAATTGGGATGAATATGCCAAAACACCTTTTTGGTCGGAACTGGATTATATAGGGGTGAATGCTTATTTTCCATTATGTGAAAGGCAAAATCCTACAAGAGAAACACTTACCGAAGGTTGGAAGCCTTGGAAGGATAAGATGAAGGCATTGGCCCAAGAACAGGACCGTCCTATTTTGTTTACGGAATTTGGCTATCGGAGCATGGATTTTACCGGTAAAAAGCCCTGGTTGGTGGACCGAAACCAAGAGAATGTGAACTTGGAGGCCCAAGCAAGGGCGACCCAAGTGCTTTTTGACGAATTTTGGAACGAGGACTGGTTTGCTGGTGGCTTTGTGTGGAAATGGTTTATGGAACACGAAAAGGTGGGTGGAGCCGATGACAATCGCTTTACACCCCAGAACAAACCTGCAGAGTCCGTGATACGGGAACAATACGCACAAGTAAAAACATCGCGAAGTCGGGATTAGAAAATGAAGCCCCAAAATTTTTAATGGGATAACGACATGTTGTCTCATAATTTTCGCCATATTTGTAGCACATCCCACCCAAAACATGTTATAATGAAATTAAGATTATCCCTTCTTTTTTGGGTCGGGGCCTGTACACTCATTTTTGCTCAAGACAATAATTTTTACCAAGTGGTAGCGGAGCAGGGCGACGGTATTTTTTCCTTGCTACGGAAACAGGGCTTAGATCCCGCCAAGCACTATGGCACATTTCTGGAACTGAATTCCGATAAAATCAAAGAAGGGAGCGCCTTGAAATTAGGTGAAGAATATAAGGTGCCCTATGCCAGTGATTCCTTTAAAAAGAAAGGTGTTTTGGTCGAAGCGGTCGCCGATGCCGAAGCCCCTATTTTTGATTCCGAACTTTCCCAGATGTCGGTCAAAAGTGACAAATTGAAGGATGCCGTGTACTATCTGATCGTTGAAAATAAGGTTGAAAGCGATGGCAGCTTTACCAAAGATATCGCCAAACGTCTCGCTGCTGAATTGATGGAAAATGGTGCACAGGTATATGTAATGGGGGAGCCCAGCAATGCAAATGCTTCCAAAGGAATCATGGGGGAGTATGTGAAAGTCATCAACAAGCGATACCTTCAAAACATGGGCAAATACCAACGTGTCCTCTTATTGCGTGCCGGCGAACTTTCCCAAGGAAGCGCGCTGGATGTAGCCGTTTACCATTACAACAAAAGTGAGCAAGGGCAACGGTTTGCACACCATATTCAAAATGTATTCAAGCAGCACAGCATCTCCAATACCAATGTGGACGAGGCCAGTTTGATTTTTGAAGATGAAAACAGTCTTTATCTTGCAAGAAACATACTACCTGCCATAAGCCTGTTGTCCTTGGAAAGTTCCTCCAAAACAGCCCAAAGTAAAATTTCGCTCAAAACCAATAAAACAAAGTTCGCCAATATGATCAGCAACGGTATCATGAACGACTACGCGGACCTTGAATTTGAGAATTGAAGCAATATATTTTTAAATTAGGATGTTACCGGCCTTTATGTAAACATCCTAGCTATTCCGCGAAAGTATAGGGATTACCTTGAAGCATTGGAATACTGTGTTTGGTAAAATCCCAGCATTTGTTCAGTGAGAGTTCTTCAGCACTGCATAAATAAGGGTTTCCTAAAGCTTTTTTTAAAAGAGAATCTATTGTTTTTGTTCTATTCGATTGGCTATCAAACTCACCATAAATTTCATTTCGGCAAATTGCATTTCCCCAACAGAATGAATTTTGGAATTTTTCGGAAGGATTTCTTTCCATAAGACATTTGGAGGTGATTTGATCAATTGGTGAAAGAACAGCCATTTTATCGATGGTTTTGTGTAACCAAGTATGGAAAGTAAATGCCATTTCTTTTCCTGTTGAAGATTCAAATTTATTTTTTTTGTTTTTGAACATCCCGGTTTCCAAGACATTATAGCACCAATTTGATAGGTCATGAAAATGATCATATCCAATCATCCCCTCTATGATCTTCCTAAAATGATACTGGACACTAAAGAAGGCCTTGCTTGGAGGCGAATCCCATAAAGGGTCGGAAGGTTTGGGCCAATGTTCGAGTTGGAAAGGAGCCAGATAAGATGGGTGGACGGAGCACACCCATATTGCTTCTACCAAGGGCTCACTTTCAAAACCATGATGTTTATCAATACGCCAGATTACCCACTCCGACATGGCAGCGGCCAGGGCGATTAAACCTCTTGGTGATAACTTCATTAGTTTTTCGCCAAAAACGGGATCAATCGGTAATCTTCTTAGGGGGAGGTCCTTAAAGTGAAGGGGGAGTTCAGCTAGATTTAATTTTTTGATACGGTCAGGAACTATCATACAATCAATTTTTAAAAATAATTTTTAAAGTATTGAGGTATGATTTTCTGTCACCCTGGTTTAGGGTAGCATCAAATGTAATATAAATTCCCGGTATTTAACAACAACCCCCACCATTGTAGTGGTAGGTGCTCTCACTGATAAAAATTTCATCCGATGCATCGGCCAAGGCCGCTGCCGTTTTATCGCAAACCGCTAAAGGCTGGTTCTGTTGCAATACGTGTCCCTTTTGGTCATCAAAATAGGGTTCGTTGCCAAAATAAATAGCTGTTTTTCCGGTAAACACGCAAGGTCCGTCCTCGGGCATTGGGTCTTTTATGGCCGCTATTTCTATGGATTCGATATGGATTAGCTCATCAGTGGGATAGTGGTTGGGCGATAAAACCCTGTACGAACGTTTACCCCGGATTTCGATGGTACCAAAGCCTGCATCGGTCAATACTTTTATGTAATCCTTTAAGGGGATGCTTCCGCTGAGACATTGTGCTCTCAATCGGTCATCGTTGCGGAGTTCATCGCTCATGGGTTGCTCGCAAATGGGGTCGCTCATCACCAAACGGCCATGCGGTTTCAAGACACGGTACATTTCGGAAACGGCTTTTTTCAAATCTTCGATTTTAAAGATATTGAACAAGCAATTCTGTGCGGCCACGTCCATACTTGCATCTTCAACGGGCAAATGTAGGGCGTCTCCTTTGACCAAGTTGACATAGTCGCTTTTGAACCAATCGTTTTCCGCTTCGGCCAATTTGAAATTTTTCCGGGAAGCTTCCAGCATTTCATCCACGGAATCCACTCCGGTAACCCCTCCTTTTTGCCTAGAAAAGTAAGCGAATTGCAGCAGTTCCATACCACCGCCAACCCCCACATAAAGAATTTTGGGTTCGTTCACCAAATCCTGCGCGGAAACGGTACTTCCGCAACCATAGTTCATTTCTTGCATGATCTTGGGAATGGAAAGTCCGGGAAATTGCCAAATGGGGTTGGTGGTGCAACAGAGTCCAACATCTGGTGTCAGGGCTGCTTCCTTATATAAATCCTGGGTGGCATCTAAATAGCTCATAGTTCTTTGATAAGTTCTTTGAATAGTTTGATCATTTTGGGTTCCGTTTGCCCCGCGACCCTCAAAATTTCCTGTACTTCAACAGGTTGCAAATTATCAGGGTCACATTCATCCGTTAAAACGGAAACCGCTACAATGGGTAGTCGTAAATGATTGGCAACAATTACTTCGGGAACCGTACTCATTCCAACCGCATCTGCACCCAAGGTTTTGAGCATGCGATATTCGGCTTTGGTTTCCAGTTGCGGGCCCACCACCGATGCATATACCCCTTTTTGCAACGAAATGTTTTCGCGCTTGGCTATGGCCTCCACTTTTCGGCGCATATCCAAATCGTAAGGTTCGCTCATGTCCACAAAACGGTTCCCGAATTCTGATACGTTCTTAAAGGCCAATGGAGAACCTCCCTGAAGGTTGATATGATCTTCGATGAGCATGATATCCCCTTTCTTAAAGTTGAGGTTGATGGCTCCCGCGGCATTGGACACAAACAATTGCTGAATACCCAGACTGTGCATTACCCGGATAGGGTAGGTAATATCCAAAAAATCGTATCCTTCATACAAATGGAAACGGCCTTGCATCACCACTGCTTTTTTGCCCTCGATAGTGCCATAGATGAGTTTCCCAGTATGAAATTCCACCGTTGCCAACGGAAAATAGGGGATATGGTTGTAATGGGCCTCGATGGGATGCTCGATGCTCTCAATGAGCTGACCAAGTCCCGTTCCCAGTACAATCCCAATTTCTGGGGTTTCGAAACCACGTTTTTTCAAGTAATCAACGGATTCGTCAATCTGTTTCTGTGTCATTCTTGTATATGTTTTAAAAATGGCGCAAAGGCCTCAATATCTTTAATGTCTTCGTAATAATCGACATCGTTTTTTTCCTGTAAAAGATGTACGTCGGCGTCTTTGATATCGGAAAGCGTATCGGACAACACCGTATTTGTGCCCCACGCCTTGTTTTGGAACAGCTCCCTTTGTAAGGATTTCATGCCCAATAGGTAATAGCCGCCATCCTCTGCCGGGCCCACGACAAAATCATGTTGGTCAAGTTTGGAAAATGCTTCTTCCAGATCTTTTTGGTTTAAATGGAACATATCACTTCCAATAATGATGATGTTCTCAAACCCGGCTCGGAATCCCTCTTCAAAGGCATGCATCATGCGTTCGCCCAAATCCTTTCCAACTTGGAGTTTTTTTTGGTAGATGGAACTGTCCCAGATATCATGTTCCAAAATCTGTTCGGAATAGTACACCCATTTCTCTACATTTAGATTCTTGGTGAAGGCGACCGTTTGGTCCAATAAAAATTTGTAGATATCCAAAGCCGCTTTATCACCCACCTTCGCTGCCAATCGGGTCTTGCACTTGCCAAGTTCGGGGTTTCGGGTAAGGGTCAAAAGAAGGTTTTTGCTCAACTTTTATGGATTTAGTTGGGGTTTGCAAAACGCTGTTTAAAGATAGGTAGATTTTTGCGTTCGTTCCTTTCGGAAAAAGGGAAATATTTTTTGGTTACAGTTGGTTTTCCGTCCAATTGCTCTGCCTCAATGTAGATAAAACCCATACAGTGAGCGCTAAAATTTGTTTAACTTGAGCGGGTTAATTTATTTGAGAAAATGCACAGACAAGTCATAAGTTGCTTTTTGGTACTCGCCCTGGTGGCATGCAAGCAGGAACAAAAGAAGGCATCGACCTCGACAGATAAGGATGCGAAATATCAAGAAGCATATCGACCACAATTTCATTTTTCACCACCGGAAAAATGGATGAATGACCCTAACGGCTTGGTATACAATGACGGTTGGTACCATCTATTCTACCAATACTACCCAGATGATATCGTCTGGGGACCCATGCATTGGGGGCATGCGATGAGCAGGGACTTGGTGCATTGGGAGCATAAACCGATTGCGCTATATCCCGATGAGCATGGACTTATTTTTTCGGGTAGCGCTGTGGTGGACAAAAATAACACGACGGGTTTCGGTAAAAATGGGGAAACACCTTTGGTGGCCATATTCACCTACCATTCCATGGAGGGTGAAAAAGAGGGTAGAACAGACTACCAAACACAGGGCATTGCCTACAGTTTGGATAATGGTGTCACTTGGACCAAGTATGAAGGCAATCCGGTAATACTGAATCAAGGCATCAAGGATTTTAGGGATCCCAAGGTGTTTTGGCACGAAGCTTCTTCATCTTGGATTATGGCATTGGTGGCGGGCGACCATGCGCAATTCTATACTTCCAAAGACCTGAAGGATTGGAAGTACATGAGCGATTTTGGAAAAACACAGGGCGCCCATGGAGGTGTTTGGGAATGCCCCGATCTTTTTCCCTTACCAGTACAGGGTTCAGAGGAAGAAAAATGGGTGTTGTTGATCAGCATCAATCCCGGAGCTCCGAATGGTGGTAGCGGAACCCAATATTTTGTTGGGGATTTTGACGGAACAACCTTTACTTCCCATCAGCAAGAGCCTAAATGGCTGGATTATGGAACCGATAATTATGCTGGGGTCACCTACAACAATGTGCCAAGCGAGGACCGAATTTTTATCGGTTGGATGAGCAATTGGGACTATGCACGGGATACCCCTACCCAGAAATGGCGAAGTGCCATGACCGTCCCACGCAAACTTAGCTTACATCAGGTTGAAGACGACTATGTTTTGGCAAATTATCCCATTGCGTCCGTTGGAAAATTAACTTCCGATATGTTGCTGTCCTCAACGGAAGTCCCAGCGGCCACTTCGGACACTTTAGATGTTGATGGGCTGCATCAATCCGAAATACAATTGAAAACAGCTTCAAAAAATATGAAACTTCTGTTCAAAAACGATAGGGATGAAGCGCTTCAGGTCCAGATGGGTCTGGATACCTTACAAGTGGATAGGAGATTTTCGGGTCAAGTTGATTTTCAAAAGGATTTTGGGGCAAGGGTCCATAAAGCCCCTATAGTGCTTCCGAAGGGGGAGCTCAGGAATTTGAGGGTTTTGATGGATTGGTCGTCTATGGAGCTGTTTGTGAATGAAGGGTTATTGGCCATTACCGAGCAAATATTTCCCGCCAAACCTTACGATACATTGATTATTGTGAATGAGGATAGCCAACATCCCATCATTATCGAATCCATCAAAAAGATGGAATCCGTTTGGCAAAACTAGGATTGTCTGACCGATATCAGCTTTTTTGACAAGTTTCTCGATCATCTTTGTGGTCAATCATGGCGTTATGGGCATTACTCGGGAACTACTGGAAAAAATGGCAGAGCAAATTGATGCCGTCATTGACAGGATCCATCAGCATGAAATGGATGGCCATGGATTGACCAAGGGTGTATGCGATATGTATAGCTCCAGTGCCAGAAATCTGCTCCATTATACTTCCTTTCGGAGTTTTGATGCGCGAAAAATGCAAAAGGGCCTCAAACAACTGGGCCTGACCCGGCTTGCCAATGCAGAGGGCAATATACTGGGCAGTCTTCTCAACTTAAAAATCATTGTGAATAGCTTGTTGGGCAGGAGCCCCGACCTTACCAAAAATGAGTTTTTGAACATTGGCGATGGGGCCTTGTTGCTACAGAAGCATACGGAAGCACTATTCGGGCTGAACACTAGGGAACGCAGGGTGCGTATTATGGTGACACAACCAACCGAAGCGGCAACAGACTATGATTTGGTGCTCCAAATGGTGAAAAATGGGATGGATTGTGCCCGCATCAATTGCGCCCACGATGGCCCCGACGTATGGAAAGCCATAATTGACCACGTCCGAAGGGCTGCCAATGAGAATTCCAGCCATGTAACGATAGCCATGGATTTGGCCGGTCCAAAAATAAGGACTGGGCCGATGGTTATTCGCGACCATAAACAGGGCAATATCCCGAAAGAACCCTATATCCGGGTGCACTCTGGCGATGAACTCATCGTGACCGGAAACGAAAAAGAGGTTGCCCTACCCACCTTCGATGGAAATGGAAAACAGCTTCAACCTGCCAGCATCGGATGCATCCCCGCCATAATCGTAGATCGGGTAGAAACTGGAGCCCCCATTTTATTCGATGACGGAAAAATTGAAGGAGAAGTTATCCAAAAACATGTGGATTCCTTTGTGGTAAAAATTACGCGTACCAAGCCAGGTGGAGCAAAACTGAAAGGGGAGAAAGGAATCAATTTGCCCACATTGGATTTGGGGATTTCGGGACTCACGGAAAAAGATCGTGAAGATTTAAGGTTTGTGACACAATATGCGGATATGGTCAACTATTCCTTTGTAAACGACGAAAAAGATGTGAATGATCTGCTTTTGGAACTCAAAAAGTTGGGTGCAAATGATGAGTTGGGACTTATTTTGAAAATAGAGACCCATTTGGCCTATAAAAACCTGATCAATATCCTTATTGCCGCAATGCAGCGCAAACGTTTGGGCATTATGATAGCTCGTGGCGACCTGGCCCTTGAAGTAGGATGGAAAAATATGGGTGCCGTACAGGAAGGTATTTTATCGTTCTGCGGCGCGGCACATATTCCTGTGGTATGGGCCACACAAGTATTGGAGGGTTTGGCCAAAAAAGGAATGCCGTCGAGATCTGAGATTACCGATTTAGCTTCTTCCGTACAAGCCGAATGTGTTATGTTGAACAAAGGCCCGCATATTATTGAGGCCATCTCTTTTTTGGATGAGGTGATGCAGACCATGGAGAGCTCCCATGATAAGAAAGAGGTTATGCTGCCCAAAATGGAGTGGAAATAAAAAAAGGGCACCTGGACAGGAGCCCCAAGACACATTACTAACTAACTGCAGATGAATTTTAAGGGATGCGTTAGTGTTTAGTATAGTTAACTAATGTAAAAGTAGATACTTCTTAAAAGGGAGTAGACGGATAGTGCAATTACGGCGTACCAAAAAAGGTATCCCAACTTTGCTTCTATAGTGTTCATTTTTCAGCGTGTTTGTTTATTTAGTTGAGTTAAAACTACACCTCTAAATTATTCAAAACTAAGCCAATTCCCATGTAGAATTATATCGGTTGCCCTAATATCACCATAACTGGTGGTAAAAGTTATGTAAATGGAAAAGTGATGGATTTTGACATGAAGATAGTTGGGCGAAAGCTGGATTTTTCCGCTGAAAAACAAACTGTTATGTCAATTGGAAGAAGAAGGTTGGAATCTTGGGAAGGATGTTTATCGCAGGATGGAGAAACATCCTTCCGTATACTTTTGAAAGTAGATGTTAAGCCAAGGGCGAACCTTTAAGTCGTTTTTCGATTTTACGCTTCTTGGCCGTAATATTCTTCATGATTTCCATTAATTTGGAATCCTTAGTCTTTTTGTAGATCTCGTTAATGGAAAGAATCAAGCTTTTTGCTTCCCTTGAGGCCTTAACCCTATCGCTGGTGGACATGTGGCTCATGGGCCTTTTCTCAAATTCTTCCGCCTGTTGTAATAAATCCTGGGTCATTTTTTGTTTTTAAAATTATTCGCAATCGGCTAAATATAAGAGTTAGTTTTATACTTTTTGCCTATGCAACCATTTGATTTCCATATTTATGAAAACATTAAGAAGATGGGTGGGGGAAGTGTTGAAAAATTCTAAAAATGGTCTGGAAGCGACCTGTTTTCCTGATACTGGAGATAAAGGAGGATGTGTAAAAAATCAGGTTTTCTCCACTAAAGCCCCGTTGTATGTTAATTTAACGTTTCGTAATTGTAAACTACATATTATTTGGGCTATTTTTGCATCAAAAGAAGTAATTGGAAATTATCTGGAAACATACGGAAAACAAAACTTTCCTCAACCACGAAAGTAGGATCAATTTGGAATATGCGGTCCGCCTTCAGGTGGTAAAGATACTCATCAAAGAGGCAGAACACCTGATGAATTACCTTTCTTTGGTCGGGATTCAAATTGATGCTTCCAATGGAAAGGTTTCCGTTCACCCAGAAACTCCCGAACCGCTCTATTCCAAAATTTCGGATAAGCTCGTTCAGCCCAAAGCGCCAAATGTGCAAGAACCTTTGCCATCCCTTTTGGCGACAGCTCATTTCTAAGATCTTTCCAGTCAATCAAAAAACGGATTGAGAACACCCCAATGCAGGTATATCGGTAATTTTACATAAAGAAATTACCCATATGGCAATCATAGGAAACATTATCAAAGGTGTTATTGAGGCAAAGGATGCCCTCAGTAGGGAAACAGACCCTGTTGAAGACCAAAAAAAAGTACTCCGGGATTTGCTGGAAAAAGCTAAGGATACCGATTTTGGAAGGCAGTACGATTTTGCAACCATCCTTACCTCCGATGACATCCAAAAGACCTTTTCAGAGAAAATTCCTTACCACGACTACAACAAAATTACTAAGGAATGGTGGAGCAAGACCATTGAGGGCGAGCCCAATGTGACTTGGCCCGGAAGTCCCGATTTTTTTGCGCTGTCTTCGGGCACCACAGGTAAGACTTCCAAGCGAATTCCAGTAACCAAAGATATGTTGGACTCCATTACACGGGCAGGACGGCAACAGGTTTTCGCCATGAGCAATTTTGATATGCCAGCGGATTTTTTCGAGAAGGAAATCATGATGTTGGGCAGCTCCACCAACCTGCAGGAACGCAATGGTAAAAAAGAAGGGGAAATTAGCGGCATAAGTGCCAGCAACATTCCATTTTGGTTTAAAAAATACTACAAGCCCGGGGACAAGATTGCCCAAATTGATGATTGGGACGAACGGGTGCTTTCCATTGCCAAAAACGCGAAAAATTGGGACATTGGCGCCCTTAGTGGCATTCCCTCTTGGATGGAATTGATGCTCAAAAAAGTCATTGATTACCACAATGCGGAGCATATTCATGAGATTTGGCCCAATTTACAGGCCTATACTTCCGGAGGAGTGGCTTTTGAGCCCTACGAAAAAAGTTTCAACGCCCTATTGGGCCATCCTATTCAGATTATCGATACCTATTTGGCTTCCGAAGGGTTCTTTGCCTGCCAGAACCGTCCGGAGACTACGGCCATGAAATTGATTACTGACAATGGGGTCTATTTTGAATTTGTCCCATTTGAACCGGAATACGTTAATCAGGATGGATCATTGACCGATAATGCCCCTTCCATTACCCTTGATAAAGTGGTAAAGGAGGTAGATTATGTATTGATCATTTCCACGGTATCGGGCGCATGGAGGTACATTATTGGCGATACCATAGCCTTTACGGATGTGGAAAGAGCCGAAATCAAAATTACGGGTCGAACTAAATTCTTCCTGAATACCGTGGGTTCCCAGCTTTCGGTGAACAAGTTGAACGATGCTGTGAAACATTTGGAAGAGGAACTCAATATCAAGGTGCCAGAGTACACACTTTGCGCCAAACGCTTTGACGATGGATTTTACCATTCCTGGTATTTGGGGTCCAATAAAAATCTGGATGAGGAAAAAACTGCGGCCGTGTTGGACGCTTACTTAAAGGAAGCCAATAAAAACTACAAGGTAGCCCGAAGCAAAGCTTTGGAAGGCGTTAAGGTCACCTTTGTGCCCCAACAAATGTTTGCCGAATGGAACGGGGCCAACAAAAAGAAAGGTGGTCAGGTAAAAATGGAGCGCGTAATGGGAGAGGAGCGCTTTAAGGAATGGGAGGAATTTGTCGCTAATCAATCATAATAGGCCATTGTCGACAGAATCCTGTTGTTTGACCATTTCCATAATTTCATCCGGGGATAGATAATATTGTTTGATTCGGGTCTTGTACGTTTCATCGATGTCGGAATTGTTGAGTATAAAACGTTTCGTCTTGAGGATGTATTCGGACATTCCCCTAGCTACGGCAAAAGAATCTGCGGCACGCTCTGCTTGCTTCACAAACTCTTTTAAAAGCACATAGCGAATGCCAAAACCAATGAGGTTGAGATTGCCCCGCTCTTGATAATCCATCACATGGCCGAGCTCATGGCCCAACCAACCGATCAAAACATCTTTGGGCACATCCACTGTTTTATATTCTTCACCGGAAATCTTGAACCGTTCGCTGATCAGAATCACATAGCTTCGTTTGCTTCTCGGTTTTACAAGTCCGCTCCACGTAGGCTGTGCCTGCATCACCGATTTTTTGATGTTTTTTTTAAACTTAAAGGTTATGGGAATGCCTTCAAGCTCTGGAAAATGTTCCAAGGCGATGTTTACTTCATCTTTTATGTTGTCGGGTATACTGTTTTTGGGTTCCTTCAAAATAATGATTACAAAAAATAGTACGATGAATACAAGAAAAATGGAAAGGAATTTTCTCTTCAAAATGAACTGGGCTTAAAAAGATGCTGTCTAAAGAGCGGTAATATTTGAACTTTGTCAGGTTGAGCGCAGTCGAAACCTTATGACAATCCATGTCTGTTAAGTTCTCGACTGCGCTCGAACTGACAGGTAGCAGGCTCTTTAGACAGCTTTTTATTTAGATTCTTTTTTTACCTAAAACTGGTATCGCAGACCAAGGGCGATATCAAGGTCAAGGTCATCGGAATAATTGTCGTTGAATCCAAGTTCCGGTCTCATATCGAGTGAGATGAGCAGTGGTATTTCAAAATTATACTCTATACCGATGTCACCGGCCACAAGGGCAAAAGTTCCATCGTTCTCACCGGCATCAAAGGAACCAAGACCACCACCGGCACCTACGTACCAGTTAAAACCGCCATCTATGGGCATCACCCATTGATAGAGACCTACCAATTTAAAGGCTTCCACATTGTTGGAGTCTCTCCAACCGAGGTCAAATTCCAGTCTGTTGTTTGCTTTTAGGTAACGCTGATAGGAGATTTCACCTCCAAAACCGTCGTTATCGCCCAATCGGACACCCAAGGCGTTCTTTGAGATGCTCTGGGCACTCATGGCTGTTGTTCCTGCTAAAAATAAAAGTAAGATTAAATTTTTCATCATTGTTTATTTTGACACAAAGGTAGATTTGTCCCTGTTTTGGCTTGCCGTAAACCATTTAATGTTTGCTCCAAATACCTATTGGGCCTATTAAATGAGGGGTTTAAAGAACTTGAAGAGTCCTTCGAGGAACCTTAGCCATATGCCCCTGTTCTTGAAGCGCTCCAAGGTGACCAACTCAGCCTTATCGCAGAGTTTTTGGAACTCTTGGGTCATTTCGGCGTTGATGCGCTCGTCGTACAGGAGCACATTGGTTTCATAATTGAGCTCAAAGCTGCGTATGTCGAAATTTCCAGAACCGATGGATACCAAGTCGTCGTCTACGATCATGATCTTGCTATGCGAAAAGTCGTCCCGCAAATAAATATCGATGCCCACTTGCAGCAGTTCCTCAAAATGGGAGAACATCGCAAATTTTGCTGCCTGGGAATCGGATTTTTTGGGTACCAGCAAACGGATTTTTACACCTTCCAAGGCCACAATCTTCAAACTTTCCAAGAAAGCCTCTCCAGGAACAAAATAGGGATTGGCAATGCAAATGGATTTTTGGGCTTGGTTCATCATGCCGATGTACTGGTGCATGATGGTGGGATACATGGAATCCGGTCCTCCGGCCACCACTTGGGCATCCGCTCCGTCCATTTGTTCCTGTTCGAACAGATAATCGGAGATATGAAAATTTTCCTTGTTGCTGGCAAAAAAGTAGTCCTTTAGAAACACCATGTGCAGGTCGTTGACCACTGGCCCTTCCAATTGCAAGTGGACGTCCTTCCATTTGCCCAGTCCATCCTCCCGTTTGATGTATTTGTCTGATACATTCACGCCTCCCGTAAAGGCCACTTGGTTGTCGATGATGACAATTTTCCTATGGTTCCTAAAGTTGAGCGAGAACAGCAGGTTGGTTATTCGGATGGGCATGATGGGGTAGATCTTTACCCCGATATCCTGAAATTTTTTTCTGGGACGGCCCCGTAATTGATAGCTTCCCAAGGAATCGTAAATGATGCGTACCTCTACCCCCTGATCAATTTTCCGCTTCAACAAATCCAACATTTTGTCCAAGAGCTGGCCCTGTTCCAAAATATAATATTGAATGTGGATGAACCTTTTGGCCTTTTCCATGGCATTGAACAGCACATTAAAGGTTTCGCCGCCATCCTGCAACACGGAAACTTTGTTTCCAGAGGTCGCCGTGGTATTGCAACTGGAATGGATAAGCCGACTGAGGCGCTGTTTTCTGATGTCGTTCTCGAAATGGGTGCGATGGTCTTCTTTTAAGGGAGATTCCGGTAATCCATATTTTTTGCGTTTTTCAAATTCCTTGGGATTAAAAAAGCGGAACTTTCGGCGGTTCACACCAAAAAGGTAATAGAGGAGTGCCCCAAGAAAGGGCAAGGTAATAATGGCCAATGCCCAACTAATGGAACGCGAAGGCCTTCTTCCGTGGTAAATGATGGCGCCAATGGCCCAAACGGAAGTTACGATATAGAGGATGGTGAGGACAGTCTTCAAAAAAAATGGTAGTGTTTAGATGTTCTAAGGTAGCAACGTTTTATGGTAAAGCCATGCCATCCCTATAATAAAATAGGTGCCAACAAAAAACTCTGGCAAATCTTTGCCAGAGTTTGTACTTTTTAATTTGTGAAGTCTATTGGGAATCGTCAGTGGCGTCCTCAATGGAGTCTTCCACTTCTTCGGCAGCATCTTCAATGTCGTCTCCAACATCTTCCGCTGCGTCTTCCACCTCTTCGGCGGCATCCTCAACGCCTTCCTTCACATCTTCTACGGCCTCTTCGGCCTTATCTTCTTTTGTTTCCCTGCAGCTGGTCATACTCAAAGTAAGCACGGTAGCTAGCATCAGGGCAAATACACTTATCGTCTTTTTCATGGGTTCTCTGTTTTAAGGTTAATGATTATTGTGGGTGTTCTATAGTCTTTTTCTTCCGGTTATCAGTGAAATGATAAACAGGACAATAAAAATGAAAAATAATATTTTGGCGATGCTTGCAGCTCCGGCGGCGATTCCGCCAAATCCGAAAATACCCGCTATGATGGCCAAAATAACAAAAGTGACTGTCCAACGTAACATAATAATAGTAGTGTTTAAATTATAGCCTGATCAACTCTTAATCAGTACATTACAAATATCGCTTGCCTTTTGTCCGTAGCTTGTCGTTTTCGGTGTTTATGTTAACTCAAAAGCAAAATAGGAATCACATCATCTTTAAAAAAAGAGGTGGTAATGCTTTCAAATGACCGTGTTAGTCCTGCGAATTTGTGATAAGGGGTAGGTGTTGGGTGTCGGAAGTGATATGGTTCAAAAAAAACTCATTGGATAGCCGTTTGGCTTTCAGTTTCACATCTTTTGGCTTTTGGATGATTTCTTCCAGCTCCGATGGGGTAGCCTTTTGGTTTAGCCAGTCCATCGCCATGGCTTTGGGGATGATGACGGGGCACAGATTGCTAATGTTGTGGTATTTGGTGAGGAAGGTATCCGTTTTGTCCACCATAAGAGCGGTGCACAAAAAGCCATCGTTCAAGGTATTATAGGTGCCTGCAAGGTAGAAAGGCCTGTTGTTGGCTTGATGTATGTAAAAACTACAGGTATTTCCGTTTTCCAAAAGGTGGGTATAAAAACCCGTCACTATGATCAAGCAGCGGCGCTGTTCAAAGGATTCCTGCATCCAGTCGATGTCTTCCAGTTCGCTCACCTTTACGTTGAGGGTATTGGCATTGTCCTGAAATATATGCCAGTCTTCTTTGAAATCCTGAGGCATCAGCCCCCAAATGGCCAATGAGATGCGGTTGGGCTCCTCTATGGTCACCACACTGAGGTTGATTTCGTGAAATCCGTTAATAATGGGGTTTGGGGTGTATAGGTTTGGATATCGGAAAGGAATTCCAAACTCCTGTTCTATCTCCTCTTTTCCTGCGTCATTTGAAAGCTTGTAAATCATAGTCTCCAGTAATAGGTTATCAAGTAAATTTAAAAAGCAGGCAATGGTTAACTCAAATCAAATTATTTGTATTGCTTTTCATTTTTTTATTAAAACTATGATAAAGCCAAGCGGCCATGGCTGACCAACGGACAACAAACCCTATATTTATAGTCTTAGACCAAGAATAAACAAATTAGTAGGAGATTTTAATGATCAAAATCAAAGTGGATGCTCAGGACACCGCGGAATCGGTGGAGCAGATAAGAGATGTCATCGGAGGCGAAATCAAGGAGCGCTGGGGACAGTATGTTTTGGAGGTTTCCAACGATAAGGCCGAAGGGAGCATACGTTTTATTACCTTCGATTGGGGGGTAAGCCTGTTGGAACTGGACATTACCTTTGCCGAAGAGGTGATCATTGAGGTGGACACCTCCAACTTCAATCCCATCAGTTTTTACTATTGTTTGGAAGGTTATTGCGGACACAAATTCGGGTACCAGCCCGATGATGAGATCAAAATCATGGAGCAGTTCCAGTCCGTGATTTTGACCAACAGGGATGGTGGCATCACCGACAGGTACTTCCCGAAGGACATCAAAATTTCCCAAACCGTCATCCAAGTGCGCCGGAAGCCATTTTTGCGCAAAAGGCTCAACCAGGGCGAGGAGCTCAACCAACAGCTGTACAAGGTGTTTTTGGATAGCGACCAGGAAAAGGTGTTTGCCTACTACGGCTCGTACAACCTAAAAATGGCGGAGGTGGTCACCAAGATGCGCGCAATCAAGGCCAAGGGCATGATCCGCATTATGATGATCGAGGGCTACGTGTATCAGATATTGTCCATGCACATGATCCAGCACAACAAGGAGGTACTGAACAAACGACCGCAGACCAGTCTGCTAAAGCGGGAGCTGAAGACCATTCGCAACTACGTCAAAAAAATAGAGAAGAACATTTCCCAAGATTTTTCGTTGGAAGACATTTCTGCGGAAACGGGACTAACGCAGGCCAAACTGCAAGAAGGCTTTAAGTTGCTCTACAACAAAACGGTGACGGAGTATATTCGCCATGCGCGATTGGAACTGGCCCGCGACTACATTGCCACCACCGAAATGAACATCTCCGAAGTGGTCTACTCCATCGGGTTTACCAGTAGGAGCTATTTTTCCAAGATTTTTAAGGAAAAGTACGGCCTAAGCCCAAGCGAATTCAAAAATAGTAAAAAGAGCGCACAGACTGTAGGTTGATGCAGCTCTGAAGGTCTGTTAATTTAAGTTGCGGAACGCTTTGGGTGAATGCCCAACCTGCTGCTTGAACATGCGACTAAAATGTTGGGGGTATTTAAAGCCGAGCTCATACGCGATTTCGCTTACCGATTTGTTCGGGTCGAAGACCTTCTCTTTGGCTACATCGATAAGTTTGGTCTGGATGTATTCCTGGGCGGATTTTCCGGTCTCTTTTTTGATCAAGTCACCAAAATAATTGCTGGACAAATGCAATTGGTCGGCAAAGTACCCTACCGTGGGCAATCCGTATTTTAAAGGTTTTCCCGAAGTAAAATAGTCGCTCAACAAAGATTCAAACTTGTTTAGGGAATTTTGATGTGGAATTTCACGGGTCAAGAACTGGCGATCATAAAACCTGAGGCAATAATCCAACAGCAGCTCAATATTGGAAACAATGAGCTTTTTACTGTGTTTGTCCAGGTTTTGTTCCAGTTCAAATTGAATCTTATCCAACAGGCTCAAAATAATTCTACGCTCTTTAGTGGATAAATGGAGCGCCTCGTTTACGGCATAGGAAAAATAGGAGTAGGACGACATTTTGTTGGCAAGGTCCGAGCCCAGAAAAAGGTCGGGATGGAACACCAGCGCATACCCTTTGGGCACGTAATTGGCATCTTGGGTGAGCTGTACGGTTTGGTCGGCACCCACAAACACCAAGGTTCCCTCGTCATAGTCATAGTCCCTACCGCCATATTTGATCTTACAATGCTTGCTATCCTTTAAAAAAACGCCGTAGCAGCCCCAATGGATGCCCTCATAGCCCTTGTAGGAATACTGGTCCAGATTTAGCGTGGAATAATCCAAAATACTGACCAAGGGGTGCAATAATTCGGCATCGCGCCACTTGAAGTAATCGTTAACAGTCCGTATGTGTAAAATCTTTTCCATGGTTCTAACCCTATCAATTACGCATTAAATATAAGCTATTGATTACCAGTATTTCAAATGGGCGTGAACAATCTGTAATATTGGTAGGAACATCTGTAATTCTGGTACGATTTTTCACTGGGTCGGAGCGTATTTTTGGTCACATCAATGGAAAAACGATGATGATGAAGCACTGTCACCCCGTATTATGGTTGATTTTTGGCCTTTTTATGCTCGTTCCGTATTCGGGCTTTGCCCAAAATACCACCAAACAGATCGGCGCCAAATTCATCACCGAAGAAGTGGTGTTGGATGGCAAATTGGACGAAGCTTTTTGGGAAATGGCCGAAACCGGTTCCGATTTTGTGCAGTACTTCCCAACCGATTCGTTACCCGCTAAACACGCCACATCCTTTAAAGTGGTCTTTTCCGAAACTACCCTGTATTTGGGCGTTCGGGCCGAGGCAGCCAATGGCGACTACGTCGTATCGTCCCTTCGCCGGGATTTTGGAGGAACCACCAACGATAACATCTCCTTCCTCTTCGATACCTTCAGCGATGCGACCACGGCCTTCTTTTTTGGTGTGACCCCCTACGGTGTGCGCCGTGAGGGGCTAGTGGCCGAAGGTGGGGAAAATTTCAACAATACCTGGGACATCAAGTGGCAGGCCGAAGCCCAACGGTACAACGACCATTACACCGTGGAAATCGCGATACCTTTCACCTCCTTAAAATTTATCGAGGGTTCCACTTCTTGGCGTTTTCGGGCCTACCGCTGGAATATCCAAAGCAACGAACAGACCACATGGACCCAGATTCCGCAAAACCAGACCCTATCCAGTTTGGCCTACATGGGGCAGTTGAACTTTGAACGACCCTTGGGACGCTCGCGGAGCCCATTTTTCTTGATTCCCTACATCAATACGCTGGCGCAGCAGGATTATGCCGCCGATACCGAACAACAGGATTTTAAGACAGGGGTGGATGCGAAAGTGGCCGTTAGCGACGGGATGAATTTGGATGTCACCATTAACCCCGATTTTAGTAATGTGGAGGTCGATGATGTGTTTACCAACCTGACGCGCTTTGAAATACGATTGCCGGAACGGCGCCAGTTCTTTATCGACAATAACGACCTTTTTGCGAACTACGGGAACACCTTGGACAATATTCCTTTTTTCTCAAGACGTATCGGCTTGGTGCGCGATACCTTGGGCAATCTCATTGAAAACAGATTGCTGGGCGGGGTACGTTTGAGCGGAAAACTCAATTCCACATGGCGACTGGGCTTTTTGAACCTGCAATCGGCCGCAGATGATGCCAACAGGATTCCTTCATACAACAATATGATGTTGGCGTTTCAAAAGAAAGTGTTCTCCCGCTCCAATTTGGGCTTCTTTTGGGTGAACCGCCAAACGTTGGACACCGATGAATCCCTCAACCCGAACGAACGCTACAATCGGGTCATTGGGCTGGACTATGATTTGGCTTCGGCAGATAACATTTGGACCGGGAATTTCTTTGTGCACAAATCCTTTCAACCGGGGGACAGCGAAGGCAACTTTTCGGCTCAGGCCCGGGTGAACTACGACGATAGGGACTGGCGGTTTGTAACCGATTTTGTGTATGTGGATGAAGAGTACCGAGCCGATTTGGGCTTTGTGCCACGAACCGATATTTTTAAAAATGGCCTTTCGGCCACACGACGGTTTTATCCGAGGGATTCCAAGATCAGTAACCACAGTTTCCAACTGTTGGGCGTCAACTTTTGGAGGGTGAACCTCGATTTTAAGAACACCGATTATTTCTACCGCGCTACGTGGGAAGTCAATTTTACCAACCAGTCCACCTTTTCCAATAACGTACAGCACGATTATATTTTTCTTACCAACGACTTTGACCCGACCCGAACGCCGGGCGCTACCCCACTATCCGGAAACCGGGGGTACAGCTTTACGCAGTACAACGCCGAATACGCATCCAACCCGTCCAAACTGTTCACATTTTCGGGCAATACCTCGATCGGACAGTTTTTTAACGGGGAGCAGTACTCCTTTGGCGGACAAGTGGGCTATCGCTTTCAGCCGTGGGCCAACATTAGCGTGGGCGTCAATTACGATGGTATTCGACTGCCAGAACCCTATAACGATGCCGATATTTGGTTGGGCATTGCCCGTACCGAAATCACTTTTAGCAAGTCCATATTTTGGAACACTTTGATCCAATACAGCAATCAGCGGGACAATTTTGGCATCAATTCGCGCTTGCAATGGCGTTTTGCTCCCTTATCGGACCTGTTTTTGGTGTACAACGACAATTATTTTACGGGAACCTTTGCGCCCCGGTTCCGTTCCATTAACTTAAAGCTCACCTATTGGTTGAACCTATAAGTTGGGCCAAGGGTGGTTTGAATGAGATAAAACAACAACTAAAACACGATAGCAATGAAAAAAATGACCTTGATAGCGCTTTTGGGCGCACTGTGCTTCGCCACAACCGGAAACGCCCAAGATGCCATTTTCCCGAAGGGGCAAAAGGGCCCAGCTGAATTTTTTACCGGCAACGCCTATCCGTATGGTTTGGTACAGGCCGATTCTATCTACACCACCTTGGCGGGCAATGTGTATTTTGAAGCTGGGGCGAGGAGCCATTGGCATTCCCACCCGGCGGGGCAACTATTGATCGTGATCGATGGTACCGGCTATCATCAGATCGAGGGGCAGCCGAAGGAAATCATTACAAAGGGCGATGTGGTAAAATGTCCGCCAAATACCAAGCATTGGCACGGGGCATCCAAGGATGAGGGCATGTCGCACATTTATGTGATTCCCAACACCGAAAAAGGAATCGTGGAATGGATGGAGCCCGTTTCCGATGCCCAATACAACAACTAACTACACCTTAGTGGCATGCCCGCAAAGCGGGGTGCAAAACTTCTCCAGGCGGTGTATGCCTTGGTAGGTATGCGTAACCTGTATCCGGAGCTGCGGGTCGGGGGCATCTATCCTAAAGGATAGCACCAGTTTTTCTTCATCCACATATAGGCTGCCTTGGTCCAAGGGGCGGGGCAGGGAGAGCGGCCCCATATCGTTGAGGTTGGTGGTTTGGGGTATGTGGCACTGAACGGAAAACCGGAACACCAGACTGTCCATAATATCCAATTGGAGCAGCTGCGGGGACAATTTTTGAAACCCGATACGGCCCTGCCGGCTAGGCAGGCGCTGCAGCAGTTTTCCGTGTTGCGAATTGCAGATGTTGAGCGATGCAAAGGTAATCTGCAATTGGGTGTGGGTGCTGTGGTGGAGGAAATCCGTGATGGTTTGTGAGGGGTTGGGATTTGGTTTATCCACTTTATTTGATGTTGTAGGTGAATTTTTCATCGCTATACAGTTGACATATATGTTTACTCAATCTGTGAATATAGAAACTAATATTGACATAAATGTCAATCAACAACGAAATATTACTCACCTACCAAAAAAAGTTAGGTCACCGCATTAAGGAGGTCAGGGAGAGCAAAGAGTTATCCCAATTGGATGTTGCCTCTATATGCGATTACGATAAGACCACCATATCCAGAATCGAGAATGGAAGAACCAATATAACTTTAAAAACACTGGTCACTTTAGCTATGGCCATGGAAGTGAATATTTCCCAACTTTTTGATTTTAAGGATTGAGCTTTAAAAAGTAAAAACAACTGCCAATCATCTATTTTATGCTTAATTTGGTGTATATAGATGTATTTTACATCCATATAAACAAGTTGGCGGTAATATAAAACACACAAAATGAACGTTGGAGACAAAATAGACCACTACCTAATTGAAGATGAAATTGGAGAAGGTGGAATGGGATGTGTTCTAAGAGCAAGAGACACCACAACAGGTAATCTAGTCGCACTAAAATATTGTAAGGACACAAATGAAAAAGCTATTAAACGATTTAAACGTGAAGTAAGAATAGCCTCAGAAACTAAACACCAAAATGTTATTGAAATAATTGATACCAATCTTGAAAACCTCCCGCCTTACTTCGTGATGCCTTTAGCAAGGGCTAGCGTCCATGACGTAATTGGAAATATTCAAGGAGACTTCAGTAAAGTAATAAAGCTATTTGAGCCAATTTGCAAGGGAGTTTCGGCATTACACAATTCAGGTAAATTCCATAGAGATATTAAGCCTAGAAATGCGCTTATTATGTCTGACGGTAATATAAAAATTGCAGATTTTGGATTAGCAAAATTTGAGAAACGAGACAGCTCAACTCATACTTCTTCAAATGACTTTTTGGGAACTTTTGGATATCATGCTCCTGAACAATTTGAAGCCAAAAATTCAGATGCAAGAACGGACGTATTTCAACTCGGAAAGTGTTTTTATGAGATGTTCACTTCTGATTACCCTTATCTAATCAATTCTAAAAAGATCCCATCAGGTCTTGCCTATATAATTCAGAAAGCAACATCGCCAGATCCTGATGATAGATTTCAAACCGTAAGCGATTTTCTGCAAGCAATTAAAAGTTATGAAAAGTCACTCAACCCGAAACAGAACCCAAAGGATGCTCTGGAGAATAAGATTTTAGAAATAAAGAAACTACTCGACAGCGGTCTATATCGTGAAGACCTTTGTGCCGAGTTACTTGATTTACTTGGTAATAATAAGGAAGACACAGATTTATTCATTGACTACTTTGATAAAATCCCAAATCAAATCGTAAAAGTCTTATCCAAGGAATACTCGGAAAGGTTCGAACCAATACTTAATCTGTACACAGAAAAACTATCTGAATATTTCAAGAATAATTTTGTGGACTTCTCGTATGCCGAAACGGTAGCATCAAAAATGTCTGCTGTTTTTGAAAGTACTGAGAGAATTGACTTTATGGCAATCGCAATAAGAAATACCCTCCGTGCGGCTGTTTGGTGTAATAGGTTCAATGCCATGGATACCTTTAATCACCTATTAAGAAAAATCAAGAATGACGAAGTAGCTGGTCATATTGCACAAGTTTTGAATGAAGAAATTGAACTATACAGTGAAATAGCTGACCAGTCCGCTGACAATGACTTACATCCTACTCTTGTTGATGCAAAGAAAGCAGCACTTGACCATAAGCAAGCAGAAAAAGAACGGAGAGACAAAGAAAATGAAGACTGGTTGAATGACCTTTTAAAATAAAAATACTACCGCCAACAATGGGTATAAAACATAGGGCGGACAGTGGTTTCCGCAAGTTTTCGGCTCTTAACAAAGTCTTTCTCGGTGGACAAGTACGCAGCTCCGAAATGCCCTACGTTTCATACCCGTAACCGTTACCTGCAATTTGAAAAACACCTACTAAATAAATTGACTGATATGAAAAACGTGTTATTCATCCTTTGCTTGATATTTCTGACCACACTCACATTTGGACAAGAGAAAAGAGTTATATCGAAAATTGATTCAACAAAAACACCAGAATTGGTACTAATACAAGAATTGACGGTAAAGGCTTCTATTGATTCGGTGTGGAATGCATACACAACAAAAAGAGGATGGGAAAACTGGGCTGTACCTCTTGCAGAAGTTGACCTAAAAGTTGGCGGATACATTAAAACAAATTACAACGAACAAGGAAAAATTGGTGACAGCACGACCATTGTTACACACATTATCAATTACGTACCGAAAAGACTGTTGACCCTACAATCGGAAATAGCCGACAACTTCCCTGAATTTATGAAAGATGATGCGAAGGATTTTTACAATGTGATATATTTTGACGAGTTGGAAAATGGACATACCAATATTAAGTCATTCGGTATTGGATATAAAAACAACCCGAAATATCTGTCATTAATGGACTATTTCATTCCTGCTAATGAAAAGACCTTAATGAATTTAATTGCTTATTTGGAAAACGAATAAAAACAACGGAGCCAACAAAGAATTGACTTAAAAAGCAAGTCGGTTTACCCCATATTTCCCCATGGTTTGGGACTGGCTTCGGCCGCGCTAAACGAAGAAGAAAATGAGGTAACGAAATTATTTTCGAGGCCTTTTTAATCTATACCCTTGCAACCACCAAATCCGAAGAAAATTTTATAATATGTAACTTTTAAGTTACATTTGTTTTGTGGAAAAGGTCCGGGAGGTAATCCAGTACAAAAACTATTTCGAAGAGTTCCTTTTACAGCAGCCAACCAAGGTGCAGGACAAAATATTCAAGGTCATCGAAATAATTGAAACCTATGAGAGGGTTCCCTCCAATTACCTAAAGGCCATAACGGGCACTAAAGGACTGTACGAAGCCCGAATTAAACTCGGCTCGAATATTTGGAGAGTATTCTGCTTTTTTGACAAAGGAAAATTGGTAATCCTCTTAAACGGATTTGCCAAAAAGTCGCAGAAAACCCCGCAAAAGGAAATCGACAAAGCAGTAGGACTAATGCACTCATACTATGAAGACAAAAGAAAATAAAATGGATACAAAAAGTTGGAAGGATATTAAGGATACCGTGTACGGAGAAAGGGGAACTGAACGCAGGGATGAACTGGAAAGGGACTTTGAGTCCTTTAAAATCGGACTTTTGTTGCGTAAGGCACGTGAGGAAAAAAACCTTACCCAAGAACAATTGGGGGAACTTGTGGACAAAAAGCGGACCTACATTTCGCGTGTGGAAAACAACGGAAGCAATCTTACGCTAAAAACACTCTACGATATAGTGGAGAAAGGACTAGGGGGAAAGGTGAAAATATCAATTGAAATCTAAAAGAGCAGTTTTGTAATACGCTCCACAACCAATGATTCCTGCCTGCTGATAGGCAGGTTTAATCTTAGATGTGGATATTTCTGGCTTCAGCTAGGCTGAACGAAGAAGAAAGTGAGGCGACAAATTATATCTAGACCTTTTTACACACTATGAAAAAACTGATTACCATACTGGTATTGCTGATGATAAGTTCCTGCCATTTGGGTAAAAACGGAATACTTGTGGAAATCAAAAACACCTCTGGCGAAGCCATCCATAACGTAACTTTCTCTTCTGACGATAAAACGAAACTGGAAATCGAAAAAATCAAACCCAACGAATCCGTTGTAGAATTTCTTGATATGACGAACAACCAGAAAGGTGATGGTGCTTATGGATTAATTTTTGAGCGGGAAAATGGCAAAAAGGAACAGACAGGCGGCGGATATTATACCAACGGTGGTTCTTTAGACAGAAAGGTAATTTGTGAAATAAAGAAGGATACGGTTTTAATGCAGTTTACGGGGCCAGTGTATTAAGAAAACCATAGTAAAGAACTGAGTTAAAAAGCAAGTCGGGTTAACCCTCAACTCCCAATAGGACAATACTGGTTTCAGCTGCGCTTCGCGAAAATAAAATTCACTTAGGGAAATTAAGTTGGGCCACTGAACTGGTTCTTAAAAAATGCAAAAGTTGTCCAATTGGACAACTTTTTTGTACTTTTGTTGAATGAACAAAAAACGGGAACTGTATTTCTTCAAGGATTATTTTGAGGAATTTTATGAGAGCCAAACCTATAAGGTAAAAAAGAAAATAATTTGGACCTTAAAGGTTATTGAGGAACTGGACCGCATTCCCGAAGTTTATTTAAAACACCTAAAAAATACGACTGGACTTTACGAAATAAGAGTTCAAGTGGGAAATAATATTTTTAGGATTTTTTGCTTTTTCGACTTGGACAATCTAGTGGTCATCGGTAACGGATTCCAAAAGAAGACCCAAAAGACCCCTAAACAACAGATCGAAAAAGCCGAACAAATAAAAAAAGAGTACTATGAAAGCAAAGAATAAGAATCTTAAAAGTCTTGACCAATTTGTCGATGAAAAAATTGGCAAGAGAGGAACCGAAAAACGTGAGGAATTTGAAACGGAATATGACGCTTTCAAATTGGGAGTTTTAATTCAACAAGCAAGAGAGGACAAGGGGCTTACCCAAGAACAATTGGCTGAATTGGCTGGAACAAACAAGTCCTACATATCAAAATTGGAAAGAAATTTAAAGGACATCCGATTTTCGACATTACAACGAATAATCAACGATGGATTGGGAGGGCATTTGGACATTTCAATCCGGTTTGAATAAATCACTTTGCCAAAAAACAACCGGTTTAATAAACAAGTCGGGTTTAACCCTCAACTCCCAATAGAGCAGCATTTCGGGCAAAAACCGTTGTTTTTTGCTCAGTATAAACTTCGATTCCGTTTTGTGCCAAAACAAAAGCCCATCCAAATAGGACGGGCTTTTCGTAGCTTCCACTTTGTGGTACCTCCAGGAATCGAACCAGGGACACACGGATTTTCAGTCCGTTGCTCTACCAACTGAGCTAAGGTACCATGCTGTATTAAGCGGGTGCAAATATAATTTCAAAATTAGGATATACAAACAAAAACCCGAAAAAAAGGTGTTCATTTTTTCCAATTCCCGATCTTTGCAATATGAATTTGGTGATCGACATAGGCAACACCCTTATCAAATATGCTGTTTTTAAAAACGATAGCATCGTGCACGATCAGTCTTCCGAGTCGGGGCTGTTCCTTTCCAAGATCAAGGAATTGTTTGAGCAATATCCACAGATCAACAATGCCATACTTTCGTCGGTAGGCAAACTGGACCGTAAGGAGCGCGATGTGGTCGCCCTGTTCTGCAAGGTGCACGTGCTTACCAGTGCCTCAAAGGTTCCCTTTAAAAATAGCTACGCTACCCCACATACCTTGGGCGTGGACCGATTGGCCCTGGCCGCGGCCGCCTATCATCAAAACCCGCGCGGCAATACCTTGGTGATCGATGCCGGTACCTGCATCACCTACGATATGGTGAACAATGCCGGGGAATATGTGGGAGGTGCCATTTCGCCGGGAATCCGTATGCGCTACAACGCCATGCACAACCAAACTGCCGGCCTACCGCTGCTCCAGCCCGGGGAGCTGCTGGACTTTGTGGGCAATTCCACCGAATCTTGCATGCACAGCGGGGTGATCAATGGTGTGGCGCAGGAAGTGGATGGGGTGATCGGGCAATATCGGTCTCGTTTTCAAGATTTAACAGTTATTTTAACAGGCGGGGACTACCATTTTTTTGCCAAAAGGCTAAAAAACACCATATTTGCCAACTCCAAATTTCTCTTGGAGGGGCTCAACTGCCTACTGGAATACAATACAAACTGAATGATTAAAAGAATTCTGATCGCTTTTTTCTGCGTGGCTGCCCATGGTCTGTTCGCACAAAATGGAACCATTTCGCCCTATTCGTACTTCGGTATTGGCGACCAACGCGACAACGGGGCAGTGGATACCCAAATGATGGGTGGATTGAGCTTGTACGGGGACAGTATCCATATCAATCTGGGCAATCCCGCGGCCTATTCCAAATTGCGATTGACCGCCTACACCGCGGGACTTTCCCATAAAGAATACCGCCTAAAAACCTTTACGGAAGAACAGAACACCTCGGTGACCAATTTGGATTACCTATCCATAGGATTTCCCATAGCGCGGAATGCAGGCTTCGGTTTTGGAATTATGCCATACTCCTCTGTGGGCTACACCTTAAACTCCATAGCCCAGAACAGCAACGAAGCGGAAGTCACCAATTTTTATGAGGGCTCGGGCGGATTGAATCGTTTGTATGCCTCCATTGGTTTTGAGCCGATCAAAAATGTAAGCTTGGGCGCTACCATCAACTACAATTTCGGAACGCTGGAATACCAAAGGATCCAAAGCGTGGAAGGAGTACAGTTTGGCACCTTGGACGATCGGGAATCCAGAATAAACGGCTACGACTTTAAATACGCTCTTAATTATACCCCTACCATAAAGGATAAATACACCTTATATACTTCGGTTCTGGTCAATACCCAAGGGAACTTGGTGTCAAAGAATACGGAGACACTTGGCTCGTTTTCCATTGCCAACGGAAACAACGTAGAGGTTGTGGATGTCAACCTTGATGCATCCAACCTCAGAAATACCGAAATCAAGATACCTACTCGGACCACTTTGGGATTGGGGTATGGAGAAGATAAAAAATGGTTTGTGGGGGCAGAGTACAGCTTTCAGCAAATGAGCAAGTTCGAGAACGCTTTCTTGGGCTTGGACAACGTAACCTATAATGACGCGAGCAGCTACGCCTTGGGAGGTTACTGGGTGCCCGAATACAGGGCGCTCAACGGTTACTTTAATCGGGTGACCTACCGTGCTGGACTTCGGTACGATGTGACCGGGATGACCGTCAATAACAAAGAGATAAACAATTTTGGCATAACTTTTGGACTTGGTTTACCGTTGGGTGGAAGTTTCTCCAATTTGAACCTTGGGTTTGAGTTGGGAAGACGAGGCACCACGGATCAGAACTTGGTGGAAGAAAGTTATTTCAAAATCAATTTGGGCTTATCCTTAAATGATAGATGGTTCTTGAGAAGAAAAATAGATTGATAGGCCGTTTTTTTGAAAAATTAATAAATAACCACCCATAAAAGGTCCCATAAAAGGATTTTTTAATGAAAATTTGTACTTTAACAGCTTTAAAATTAGAAAGATGAAAAAGAGACACTACTTAACAATGATAGCGGTCACCATGTTGACGGGATTAAGTATGGCCCAAGCACAGAACCCCGAGTGTATGACCAATCTGTCGATTTACGCAGAACACGTAAAGGTTAAAAATTATGATGCAGCTTACGAACCATGGAAAATGGTGTATGAAAGCTGTCCAGATATCAACAAGGCAAACTTTTCCTATGGGGAAAGAATCCTAAAAGCCAAGATCGAAAGCTCTACTGGAGCCGAGAAGGATGCTTATATCAAAGATCTTTTAGCGTTGTACGATAACAGTCTTAAGTACTTCCCTACCAACTACACCAAGGCGGGAGTTGCTATTGATAAGGTATTGTTGATGTACGAAAACAAAATGGCTTCCGATGAAGAATTGTTCAATATGTTGGACAAGGCATTCCAAGAAGATCAAGCCAACTTTAAGAACCCAAGGGCATTGTACCTGTACTTCTCCAGTTTGGTAGACTTGCACGATGCAGGTAAAAAAGATCTTCAAGATGTATTCAACACCTATGATGATGTAACAGGAAAAATCGAGGAAGAAAATAAGCAGTTGACCGATGTTGTAACCAAGCTTCTTCCTAAGGATTCTTTGGGAACTTTGACCTCCAAAGAAAAGAGAATGCTGCGTGCAGCTACCGTGAACTCAGAATCTTACGGTAAAGTGGCCAGCAGTGTAGATTCCAAATTGGGTGCACTTGCAGATTGTGATAACCTAATTCCTCTTTACGAAAAAAGCTTTGATGAAAAGAAAGGCGATGTAAAGTGGGTTAAGCGTGCGGTAGGAAGAATGTTCTCCAAAGAATGTACGGACGACCCTATGTTTAGAAAATTGTTCGAGGCCCAGTTGGCTTTGGATCCTTCTGCAGATGCCTACATGTACGGTGGTGTATTGAAGCAGAAATCCGGTGATATGAACGGAGCCCTTGCCGACTTTAACAAGGCGGTAGAGTTGGAGACCGATTCATACAAAAAATCGGAAATCCTATACAAGATTGCAACTACGGTTAGAAGGAGCAGTTCTTCACAAGCCAGAAGCTATGCTTTAAAATCCATAGATGCCAATCCAGCAAACGGTAAAGCCTATTTGTTGATTGCCAACCTCTATGGAAACAGTGCCAACGATTGCGGAAGCACTCCGTTCGAGAAAAGAGCTATCTACTGGAAAGCTGCAAGCATGGCCAGAAAAGCGGCCACTGTGGATCCTGCATTGAGCGGACGCGCAAGCCAAGCAGCCGCAAGTTATGAGGCCAAGGCCCCATCCAAAGAGATGATCTTTAGCTCCGGTATGGCTGGTAAGACCATTTCCTTTAGCTGTTGGGTAGGCGGTAGTGTTACGGTACCGAATTTGTAGTGAAACGAACATTACAACATATATTAATGAGCTTTGCCACGGTTTTCACCGTGGCAATCCTTTTTATGTCCTGTGGTGACGATTACGAACGAGTGGGCGAGGAGGCCGTAAAACCCCTCTTTCCCCAAGGTGTTGCCCAAAACTTTACCTTGACCTATACCGAAACCGTAGAGGCCATGAGCACCCAGGATTCCGCAAATTCGCGGGTCATCGCCGTGCTCACCAGTCCTTTGTCCGAAGATTTCGATAATCAACGGTTTAAATTCCGTACTTTCCCAGAAGGGTTACGAGTGGATTTTTTCAATGAAAAGAATCAGAAAAGCGTCATCATAGCCGATTATGGCATCGTATATTCCCAAACCAATTTAATAGATTTGCGGGGCAATGTGGTGCTGGAAAGTCACGATGGCAAAAAGCTGGAAACCGACCAGTTGTATTTTGACAGAAAAAATAACTGGATCTTTACAGAAGCCTCATTTACATATACCAATCCGGAAGACAGAACTGTAATGGACGGTGAAGGGATGGATTTTAATAAGGATTTTACATTTTTCAAGGCCCATAAAACTTATGGGATGATGACGATTAAAGAAGAAGAACAGGATGATTAAGATTTTACGATACACCGAATACCTATACTTGGCCGTAGCTGCCATATCCATCTATAAGATTGCAACACTTTGGAGCGTGGACCCAAAGGAAACCTACATCTTTATCTTTTTCGCCGTAGTATCCGTTGCTATGTTTGTGTTTAGAAGAAGATATCGGAAACGTTTTGAACAGCGAAAAAAGGATAATCAACAATAACCTTGGACTCCTCCCTAATCATTATCATTGTTTCCCTGCTGTTATCGGCATTTTTCTCCGGCATGGAAATCGCCTTCGTTTCCGCCAATAAGATCCATATTGAAATAGAGAAAAAGCAAGAAGGCTTTTTGGCCAAGGTGCTAACCCTGCTCACCGACAAACCATCCAAATTTATAGCCACCATGCTTATAGGCAACAATATTGCCTTGGTGATCTATGGTCTTTTTATGGGGGATGTGCTCATGGAGTGGTTCCAAAGCTTGTTGCCTGCCAAATATGAGTTTGTCAATGTGCTATTGACGGATTTTAGTCTGCTTTCGCAGACCGTAATTTCAACCATACTTATCCTGTTGACGGCGGAGTTTTTGCCTAAGGTATTCTTTCAAATCTATGCCAATGTACTGATCAAGGTGTTCGCCGTGCCGGCCTATATGTTTTACCTGTTGTTTTCGGTGATCTCGACCTTTGTCATCAAGGTATCCGATTTTGTTCTGAGAACCCTTTTCAAGACCGAAGGAGACGAGGTGCAACTTACATTTACCAAATTGGAGCTGGGCGATTACATCAACGAGCAAATGGAAACCGTGGAAGAGGAGGACGATGTGGATTCCGAGATCCAGATATTCCAGAATGCCTTGGAATTTTCAACCGTAAAAGCAAGGGAAGTAATGGTGCCGCGTACCGAGATTACGGCAGTGGAAATTGGTGAAACACCAAAAAACCTGACCAAACTTTTTTCGGAAACCGGATATTCAAAAATATTGGTGTACAAGGACAGTATCGACGAGATTATTGGGTATGTGCATTCGTATGAGTTGTTCAAAAAGCCCAAAACCATAAAAAGTATCCTGCTACCGGTTGAATTTGTTCCGGAGACCATGCTCATCCAGGACATTCTGAACGTATTGACCAAAAAACGAAAGAGTATGGCCGTGGTTTTGGACGAATATGGGGGTACTTCGGGAATTTTGACTGTTGAGGACATTATTGAGGAGCTTTTTGGCGAAATAGAGGATGAGCACGATTCCACGGACCTGCACGAGGAGCAGATTAGCGAAAATGAATATAAGTTCTCCGCCCGCTTGGAGGTGGATTACATTAACGAAAACTACAAACTGGAACTGCCCGAAGGCGAAGAATACGAGACCTTGGGCGGATTGATCGTGCATCAGACCGGAGAAATACCCGAACAGGACAAGGAAGTCATATTAGGTCGATTTAGCTTCAAGATATTGGAGGTATCGAATACCAAAATCGATTTGGTAAAGGTCACCGTTCACACTGAAGATTAATAATTTCCGCACCTTTTTTAGCTTTCCTATTTGAAAAGAAAGTGGTATTTTCGCCCACTGAATTTAAAGAAAACAAGCAGTAAAATGGCAATATTAGAGAATATTAGAAAACGGACAACAGTTCTGATTCTTATCATTGGTTTGGCGTTGTTCGCATTCGTAATATCGGGAGTATTCAGCAGCGATAATTTTGCTGGTGGAAAGGTTGGCTCCACGGTCGCAGAAGTCAATGGAGAAAATATTCCCATCAATGAATTTAGGGCCCAAGTGGAGAATGCCTCCAGAAGATATGGACCTAGCGTTACAGGAACCCAGTTGGTGAACATGGTATACGACCAAGAGGTGCGTAGAACCATCCTGAACCAGCAGTTTGAGGATTTGGGAATTGAAGTGGAGAGCGACCAAATCGTTGACTTTGTGAGGACTTCGGGTTATGCCCAGATTCCAGATTTTCAAGATGAGAACGGTATTTTCAACGAGCAGGTATTCAAAAGCACCATTGCCGATTGGAAAGCCAACGACCCTTTGCGTTACGATGCGTGGTTGCAAGATGAAAAGTCCATTATCCAAGCTGCCAAAGAGCGTATGTACTTCAACTTGGTCAAAGGAGGGGTGACTGCTACCCTTGCCGAAGGAAAACTGGACTACACCATGGCCAACGACAAGGTGGATATCAAATATGTTCGTATTCCTTACACCACCATTCCAGACAGCACCATCACAGTTTCCAAAAGTGAGATCGAAGCATACATCAAAGATCACAAGGCCAAGTTTCAGCAAGAAAACGCCAGGGATATCCGATTTGTGTATTTCGAGGAAAAGCCGTCAGCGGAAGATGATGCCAGTGTAAAGGAGGCCATTACGGCACTATTGGATGATTCAGTAGAGTACTCGGAGGCCAAAGATGCCAACGATACCATTGCCGGATTTAGGAATACGACCGATATGGCTGCCTTTTTGGACAGACATTCAGATGAAAAATTTGACACCATTTACAAAGCCAAAAAAGACCTTCCTTCCGTTGTGGCCGATACCTTGATGGCCATGGAAGTAGGAGAGGTGTATGGTCCGTATAAGGATGGGGACTTCTATAAAGTCTCAAAAGTTATGGACCGAAAGGAAAATGGTACGGTAAAGGCGAGCCATATTCTTATTTCTTGGGAAGGTGCCGAAAGAGCCAATCCTGCGGTTACAAGGACCAAAGAAGAAGCTGAAGCAGAGGCCAAAAGATTATTGGCCGAAGCCAAAAAAGAGGATGTCATGTTCACCACTTTGGCCAGGGAAAATTCCGATGGACCTTCCGCACCACGTGGAGGAGATCTTGGTTATTTCCAAGAAGGTCTAATGGCGGATGAGTTCAACGATTTCTGTTTTGGCAACCCGGTAGGAACCATTGGATTGGTAGAAACCCAGTTTGGATACCATGTTATTAAAGTGGATGACAAGCAGGACGTTATCCAGGTGGCTACCTTGGCCCGTGAAGTGGAGCCTTCCGAGCAGACCATCAACACCTTGTTCACCGATGCGACCAAGTTTGAAATGGCGGTTATCGATGACGAGCCTGAAAACTTTGGGGACATTGCTAGGGAAAGTAGCTACACCGTTCGTCCCGTGAACAAGATAAAGGAAATGGAAGAAAACCTACCAGGTTTGGGTTCACAACGTAGTGTGGTGCAATGGGCGTTTAACGAGGATACCAAGGTAGGTGACGTGAGACGTTTTGATGTGAACAACGGATATGCCGTGGTACAGCTTACCAAAAAATATAGAAAAGGACTTATGGCTCCAGAGGATGCTTCGGCAACTGCACTGCCAGCCATCAGAAAAGAGCGCAAGGCACAGCAAATTATTGCCGCCAACCAAGGAAAAAGCTTGGATGCCATGGCGTCGGACAACAATGTGAGCATTAGTACAGCTTCTGCTTTGACGCTAAAGGCACCTACCTTGCCCGGTGCAGGAAGAGAGCCCATGGTTGTGGGTACGGCATTTGCTTTGGACAAAGACCAGACTTCCGAACTGATCGAGGGAGAGACAGGTGTTTACAAATTGACCGTGACCAACAAAACGGCAGCTCCTGATGTGGAAAACTACAGCACTTATGCCCAAAGCCTGCAGTCCAGTACAGCGGCCAGGGTCAACGGAGCAGTTTATAATGCCTTAAAGGATAAAGCTGAAATTGAAGATAAAAGAGCTACATTCTACTAAGAATTGCTCTTTAAAGGATAAAAAAAAAGCCTCCCGACTGGGAGGCTTTTTATTTGCTTTCCGTTTCGTCCCACTTCATTTTATAGCAGATATGGGTGATTTTGCCTTTAGGGTCAACGGTGATTTCAAACCCCTGTTTGGTTCGGAAGTAGGCATCCCGAAGAAAGTACCATTTCCCATTTGTAAAAAAGAATTCCCGTTTGTCCGGTTTCCATTCCGCAATAGGGTAGATGTAGTCCAAGAGTACCTGAAAATGGGGTGCAGATTCCTGGTTTAAAATAAAATCCTCACGGATATAGTTGGTCAATTTGGGTAATGGGGTGTTCATTTGGATTTTTTCGAAAGGTTGCACCTCTTGGCCATTGTCCACCACAATAAACTCGTGGATTTCGGTCTCTTTATCACCATAAATGTTTTTGGTTTCTTGGGTAATATGGTAAACATCGTGCTTTAAGATGCGTAGTACCGACTCGGAAGTAATTTTGTTGTAGTTGATGGTGCAACTTTGTTTGATGAAGTTTTCCAGTCGATGCGTTGTTTGTGGGTCTTCTTGGCTAAAAGCGTTTGGGATGCCCAAAAGTAAGGCGCTCGCCAAAACGTAGGTCATAGGTGTTTTAAAGATTGGGATCATAATACACTATACTTTGATAAATATATCCCAAACATAAGGGCTATGGATGGATTTTTAGGGTGCCAATTGACGGATGCCCCTTTTGATCTGACGGATGAGGGGTTTGGGTTGATTTGAAGGGTTTTGCTCTACAAAAATTTATTTTGATTTGAAGGGTAGGACAAAGCACATCATATAAATATTTCAACTGTCGAAGACACCATCACTATTTAAGTTTTAACAAAAAAACCCCAGTCTTTTGAGAACTGGGGTCTGAATACAATGTTTTTTTCTTTATAATTTGGTAAGTGTAATTGAAGTTTCATATTCATATTCTTCTCCACATCCACCATCAGGATTGAAGTCTTCGAATATAATGGTAAACTCTGAATCATCTGCCAAATCATATTCGATATTCATAATTCCTTTTTGTCCAATATTTTCATCTTTTTTACACCCAGCTTTACCTTCGGTTATTCTTCCTGAAAAATTCTGTATTTCTCCACAAATAAGATCGAATGTAAAAATATAAGATGCCTCATATTCTCCTCCTGGGTCATAAGTAAATTCAATAGATCTACTTCTCATCGAATTGGCATTTACCGATACAATAGGTTGGGAGAAAGCATCATCAATACCTAGGGGAGCTAAAGCACCGGTTTGAGCCATAGAATAATCACCTACAAAGTAATCATCGGGCACGAAACAAATTAGCTGTACTGTATAGAGGAAAGGAGACCTAAAAAAGGAACCTGTTAAAGTACTTGTGTTGTTATCAAACGAAAACCTTCTGCCATCAGTAAGTACGAGTTCAAATCGAACCGTGAATTCATCCCCACCAAAGAGCACATCATCCGAAACATTCACAGCAGTTTGTAACTCTTCGTATCCAACGGAATAGGTAAATCTAGGAAAACCAAACTCGCCAATAACACCAGCTGAACTTGGTATTGTTCCCAATAGAACTTCATCCTTACTATTTACACTTTTTTCTGTGGTGTTATCGCGAAAACCCGCATAAACCTCAATTTGCGAAACAAGATTGCCATCCTCAACATCCTGTACTTCCACAGTCGTAGAAAATCCCCCGTCAATAAGTGTCTTGTTGTCCAAATCCAACACAATTTGGTTTTGATCAATTGAAATAGTTCTAAGAATAGCTCCCCTTTCGGTTTCAGCAGTCACCTGATCAACGATAACTTCTCCTTCATCACAGGATGTGGCCAAGAGTAAAGTTCCTATAAAGAGAATCTTAATATGTTTTAAATAATTTTTCATACTGTCAGCTTTAATTTTTAGTTAGCAGGTGGGAAAGTGGGGCTTGCTGGGTTGGTATCCCAAAAAACCTGCTGTGTCATAGTTTGTTTTTGAGTCAATGAGGGGTTGGTCACCACTTCATTCTGTGGGTATAAGAAACTCCTTGGAAAAGGACCTGGGTTAGCTTCCCAGTTGGGCAATACCGTAGTGGGGTAGCCTGTCATTCGGTAATAATTGTATGCCTCAGTCGCACCTCCATAAAGGGTAACAAAGTATTGTTCTGCAAAGATGTTCTCTTTATTGTCCCCTGTAGCGTTGTTAAAATTGGTTACAACATCATTGATATAACTTTCTACCGTTGTTTGGTCCGGAGCAAAGGATAAATCTGCGGAAGGATCCAGTGACCCAAAGGACATTACTTTATCGATTGACATTTGGAGTGCACGGTTTAAGCGTAGTCCTCGTTCAGTGTCATTATCGGCCATAATCGCTCTCCAAAATTCAACATATGAAGAAAGAATAATAGGCTCAATACCTGCACCGCCACCACCTTTACCCAATCCAACTTTTCCATCGAATGCATCATCTTCTGGATCTACGGCAAAATCATCATCATCAAATTTGCCAGCTGCAGGATAAACACCTACGGCAGTACGCTCAAAGTTATCCGGAGGAGTACCCTCATCGTTACCGTGAGAGCGGCCCCAATAGCCATTAGGTACACTGCAATAGGTAAATCCGCCATCTATATAATGCTGGGGAGGAGTAGCTAAAGAGCAAGCTAAGGTTTCTTCATTAGGATCGTCATCTGCTCCAGGGGTCGCACCTACTTGTCTATAGAAATAATAGCGAATACGTGGATCGTTATTGTTTAGCATCAATTCCATTAGCCAATTGGACTGATAAATGTTCGCTCCCGAAGGGGTATAATCGTCGGCATAGTCAGGGTGACGGGTATCCGGCTGCAATTCGCTAGTACCGTACTGAAACTGAAAGTCATCGGCAGCAGAGGAAATAAAATTATCGGTTGCAATCACTGCTTTAAAACTGCCCACATCCCCTGTCATCATATAGGACTTCAATCTAATGGTATTTATCAGCTTCAGCCATTTGGTAGTATCTCCACCGTAGAACAAATCTGTAGCTCCTAAAGTTTCTGGGCTTCCCGCAAGCAATTCTTCTGCCTCATCCAAAATAGTCATTGCAGCTGCATAAATAGAGCCTCCATCATCTAATTTTGGTGCTGGAAAATCGTCCGGTTTACCAGCTTCTCCTAATGCGGCTTCACCAAGGTAATCCACCAAAAGCATAAGCATATGCGCTTGAAGGGTTTTTGCAACACCCTTATGGAATGAATAGTCTAGGATACTAATTTCATCTGCTTCTTCCAATTTAGCAATGTTAGGGAACATTCCAACTCGAATGTCGCCATTTCCCGCGTCATTAAAATCACTACTGTAGGTTCTGGCCCAGATATCATCAAAAGTATCCCCAGGGTAATTATTGAAATAATCCCTTCCAAACATATAATCAATTCGGGTCAACTCGGCACCTAGGTCACTTATTTCAGCCATGTTGGAGGCATAGGCCAATTGTATGGAGTTCAACAACAAGTTAGGGTCCGCCTGATCGGCAGCAAGGTCGTTTGGACTTATCCTTAAGTCCAGTTCTGTGGTTTCACAAGAGGAGAAGCTCACTCCTGCGATAAATACCATGGTAATATATTTTAGAAAATTTCTCATAATGCGTATATCATTAACAATTGTTATTAGAACGATGCTCTTACGGTTAGGCCGTATCGTCGCTGGGAAGGCCCGTTCATAAAGTCGAATCCACGACCGTTACCAATACCTACCCCTGCTACGTTGGGATCAAAGTTCGCGCCATCAGGGGTGTTGTAGGCATCATACCAAAGGTTGAAGCCTTGGGCGGTCAAGGTCAAAGATCCAAATGGAGTATTGTCCAAATACTTTTTGGGGAAAGAATACGATAGCGATACTTCCTGCAAACGGATTACCGAAGCATCATAAATCTTCATTTCCGCCGGTCCGAACAATAGGTTGTTGAAATAGTAGGTGGAATTGTTGATTTGTTTGTCGTTCACTTCACCTGTAGTTTGGTTCACACCTGGAAGAATATAACTGTTTTCCCTATCAATGGTTTCTGTGATCAAACCACGACCCAATAGGGTGGCTATGGTACTGGACATAATATCTCCACCTTTCACGTGCTGGACTTGGAAACCAAGGTTCCAGTTTTTATAGGAAAAGGTATTGAAGAAGTTCATGGTGTAGTCGGGAACGGCATCGCCAATAATTGGAACATTACCCTCATTATCTTGTTCGACAATAACATAATTGCCACCATCATTCACCAGGAAGTTTCCATTTTCATCACGTCCAACTGCTGTACCAACTATAGTACCCAAAGATTCACCTTTTATGGCAGCGTTCGCTCCAACAAAAAGGGCAGTACTACCTGCGTAGAAAATGATATCCTCCTCTTGCTCTTCAACGACTTCCTCGTTGGCAAAGAAGTTTACCCTTGAGTTCCAGTTGAAGCCATCTTTTCCACCTCTAAAAATGTCGATACCTAAGTCGGCCTCGATACCTTTATTGCTGATTTGACCAATATTGGATTGAGTCAGGGTGAATCCGGTGGAAGGAGGTAGTGGTTGATTTACAATCAGGTCATCTGTTCTTCTATCATAATAGGTAAAGTCCAATGAGACTCTATTCTGCCAGAAACGGGACTCCAATCCTATTTCAAACTCTTTTAAAAGCTCAGGTCTTAGGTCGAGATTCTCTTTGACGTTTCCGACTTGGTTGGTGGTAATCTCACCGCCATCACCATAAATTTGTGTGTTTTGCTCCACCACACCAGCAGTTGGATATCCTGTTGGGAAGTTGGCAGAGGTCGCATATCCTGCTCGAAGTTTAAGGTAATTTAATCCACCTTCACTTTGTAGTCCTTTGAAGGCGGTGGTAGGTAGGAAGGAAAGACTTACCCCTGGATATGTAAGTGCCCTATTTTCTCTAATCAAGTTGGATACCCAATCGGTTCTTGTATTCAAATTCAAGAATAGCATATTGTCGTAATCGAAGGATACTTGACCCAATAGACCAATAATATTCCGCTGTTGGGAGAACTGTATCGGCAATTGATTTTCGTAGTTAAAATGTCTCTTGATGCCATAAACAATCTGTCCGGTACTTGCTACCCCTTGTCGATCAAAGATGTCCGAACGAGCATTTGCACCAGCAATGAAGGTCATTCCAATTTTTTCAGAAAGATCATAATTGCCATTAAATGCGAAATAGTGATCCCAAATGGTATTGTTGTTGTCGAATGTATCCAAGAATCCAAAAATGGCATCGGTAAATTCAACCCCACCTTTGTTTGAGCCATTGATGTTTCGCTCGTTATAGAAATCGAGCCCAGTTCTCCAGGTCAATCCTAAATTTTGGTTGATTTCATAGCTCAGTGAGGCATTAAAATTAAATCTATTGGTTAGGTTATTGTAGGTAACATTCTTTGCCGTCCATCTCGGGTTGATGATATCATTTCCATTCCGATAGTAGATACTGGAACCGTCCTCTGGCTGTTCAAAAGGAAGTCCCATAAGGTCAACGCTGATAGGCGTGAATAGGACGTTTCCAAATACGGAAAGTCCCAAGGAACCATTACCCCTGCTTGCTGCAATCGGAGGACTTTTCACATCACTACGGGCATAATTGGCTGTGGCCTGTACGCTAAATTTATTGGACAGTTTAGATTTTCCACCTACCGAGAAGTTGAAACGGTTCAATGAGTTTCCTGGGGTAAAACCTTCTTCATCCAAATACCCAATATTGGCATTAAAGGTGGTATTCCCATCCTCTGATCCACCAGCAATATTTACAGAGGTGTTCAAGGTACGTCCGGGACGCATAAATTCTTCTACTGAATTATAGGGCTTCCAGTCATATCTTTGATTGGCAAATTGCTTTGCTAAGGCTCCCTGTCCCGTATTCCGCCCTCCTGGGTTTAGAAACGCAGAGGAAGCATAAGGATGCAACAAAGTACCTTGATCGTCTATGGCAGACTGGTTGCCCCACCCAGAAACTCCTGGACGGTCAAAGCTGGGCCCCCAGTTACTAAAGAACCAGCCAAAGGATTGGTCAAACCCATTCCCATATTGTTGTTGATAATCAGGTAAAGAGGCGAACTCATTCGCAAAGTAAGACTGACTTACCGTTATCTCCGTCTTTTTCGGCCCTTTTTGAGCTGCACCTGCTTTGGTGGTCACCAAAATTACGCCGTTACGCCCCAAAGTTCCATAAAGGGTGGTCGCTGCAAGTCCTTTTAATACCTCTACGCTTGCAATATTATTGGGGTCTAAGTCCAAGAAACGGGAAGGAGCAGGGTTACCGTCCAAGAAGTCTCCAGGCGCGTTGGTATCATTACTAAAGGGTACCCCGTCCACAATAAACAAGGCCTGGTTGCTCCCACTAAAGGAACTAAAACCTCTTACGGTAATGTTTGTACCTGACCCAGAGGTACCGCCTGCTGAAGTGATTTGCACCCCAGCCGCTTTACCATTGAGGACCCTAGCAACATCGCCTTCTGAGCGATTTTCTATTTGATCAGCCCCTACGGAAGTCACAGCATACCCGAGGGCTTTTTTCTCCCTCTTGATGCCTTGAGCGGTTACAACCACCTCCTCAAGAGCTTGGGCATCTTCTTCCATTTGTACGTTTATTAAGTTTGATGCTCCAATGGTGCGCCTAGTTGGTTTTTGCCCTATGTAGGTGAATAGAAGCGTTTGTCCCACCTTTGCGGAGATGGCATAGTTTCCATCGAAATCCGTCTGCGTACCTGTGGAACTCCCTTCAACAACAATGTTGACACCCGGCAGGGGCAGTCCATTTTGGTCGGTAACTGTACCGCTTACATTCTTTTCTTGAGCCAGTGCCGCTGTAATGGAACAGCATAAAAACACCAACATCATCCAATAATTTTTCATTATCATAAACATTAATTTTAGAGTTAGTTTTCCATTCCGTATCCATAGGGTGGGAGGTTGATTTGGTTTTAGGATCCGTTGAGAAGTATGTTGTTTTTGGATAGTTAAAACCAATTCCCTATTTATATAGAATGAGCCCAAAAAAACTAAAAGAATCCTAAGGAACTGTTAAGGTTTAAGAACCTTTACAGCTGCCGATGGAAGTTAACAGCAGCCTATAAATTGAAATTTGCCTTATAAACTATTACTTCACCAATACTTATTAAGACAATTTTGTATTAGCTCCAGTACTTTAAACTTAGGGTTTAAACTAAACGGCAGGTTATCTTCGATTTATTAAAAAGTAGATATCTTTTTATAGCTCTTTTCAAAAACTGTACAGTATGTTAAAGTAGATTTTTGATCTTAAATTCATTGTTAGATGAAGAGAAGAAAAACAAACATTTGGTGTTTGAACTTGATAAATTTAACTGAACATTGATTAAAAAAATAAGAAAGCTAAAGCTGAAGAAATGCTTTAGATGTTCTTAGCTCAATTGCAAAATTGAATCTTTGTTTCCTGACTTTAATGTGAAAGGTTTGAATAATAAAAAATCCCCTGTGATTGACAGGGGATTTTTTGTGTTTAAAGAGACTTTTTTGTTAGTACCCTGGGTTTTGTTCGATGTTAGGGTTGTTTTCCCTTTCCCTGGCAGGAACTGGAAAAATGGTTCTATTAGCACCAAAGGTAGCAGCGGAAAACTGCGGATTACCTGCGGGACGTAAATCTCTGGAATTTCTCAATAAATCCATTCTTCTGTGACCTTCAAGAAAGAATTCTTTTCTGCGCTCCTCCAAAATTTGGTCTAAGTCTACTGAAGCTAGAGGTGCTAGACCTGCCCTATCCCTAACCAAATTTATGTCGTTCAAGGGAGTATCGCCTATTGTTGTTCCACCTCTTAGGTTTGCCTCGGCCCTTATGTAGTACATTTCGGTGATTCTAATAACGGGCATGTCCGCATCACCTTGAGCACTTGGAACCTTGTTCGAGAAAGTTTTAGTAACAGCATTTGTGTTTTCTCCTTGAACAGCATTTTTGGTATCCGAGAGTCTTAAATCTCCTGGTTCTGCAGCAAATGAATCCAACAAATCCTGGGAAAGGAAGGCGTCACCTCTACCTGCAGGTGCGGCCACTGCAAAGTTATGAAGTCCTGTACCTCCAAAAGCCCCGTCAATCGCATTGTTATCAATAAAGAAAATGTGTTCGGTACTTTCAGAGTTCCAAAAGCTGTAGTCACTTGCAAAACCGTAGGTGCCAGATTCTATCACTTCATTAGCCAATGTGGCAGCTTGTTCCCATTCTCCTCTATATAGGTGTAATCTTGCTTTTAATGCCTTTGCAGCACCTTGAGAAGCCCTAGCATTATCCGCAGTATCAGGTAGTAGGTTTATTGCTTCCTGTAAATCATCAGCTATTAAGGCATGAACTTCGTTTACCGAAGATCTTGGCAACTGAAAATCCTCTATGACTGCATTATCATCAAAAGGCATTGTTACAATTGGAATTCCAGGATTTGAACCATTTGAAAAGGAAAATGGTTGCGCATATAAATTCACTAATCTGAAGTAAATTATGGCACGCATGAAACTAGCTTCCCCTACCAATTGATTCTTTTCTGCTTGTGTTATGGTTGTTTCATCCATTAAAGGCACCTTCTCAATTATAAAATTAGCCAAGTTGATAAGATCATATCCCTCCTGCCAAAATGCTCCTGTAGAACCATTTGTGGCCTGAATTTCATAAAGATTGATGTCTACAATGGTTGGAAAGGAACCGGTCCACTCCAATTCATCGGACATTACACCTTCATATACGTAACTATTACCGTTCAAAGCATCAACTTCACGTGCTTGTGCATATAGTCCGGTCACGGCACCTTGAGCCGCAAACTTCGAAGAAAAGACAACGTCAGATGTTAAAGAATCTTCTGGGGCCAAATCTAAACGATCATCACAACCGACCATTAAGGCAAAAACGGCCATAGTTGGGACTATAACTTTATTTAACTTATTTATTATTCTCATATTAATTTTTTTTAAAAAGTTATACGGGCACCTACTAAATAGGTCTTAGCTTGGGGTGCGGTAAAGAAAGTTTCCCCTTGAACCAGTGGATCGCTATCATCCGTAACTTCAGGGTCAAAACCATCCAATTCACTTGATTTGATTACAAAAACATTATTTGCGGTAGCATAAAGCCTTAAGCCCTTAAGGAAAGTATTCTCCAAGAATTTGCTCGGCAAAGTGTATCCAAGGGTAATGTTTCTCATTCTCAAAAAGGAACCGTCTTTCAACTGTAAAGTTGACGCTTGTCTAAAGGCATTGTTTGTGGAACTATCCAAAGCGGGGGCATAAGCATTATCTCCAGGCTGCTGCCAGTAATCCAATATTCGAACGCTCTGATTAAATGATCCTGCTAGCGACGGGGCATCCGTGAACCTCAATCCATCGAGGAAGATATCATTCCCTACACTATAGGTCATAAAGGCTCTTAAATCCCAATTTTTATATCTAAAAACGTTGGTAATACCACCAAAGTAATCAGGATTGGCATCTCCTACGATAACTCGGTCTGTGTCAAAATTAGGTGTGGTCGTGACTTCGCCATCTTTTGTCAACCACTCTGCATCACCTGTCTGAGGGTTAATTCCATTATATCGAACCAAATAGAAGTTGTTAGCTGAATAACCTTCAATTGCTCTTTGATTTGCACTACCAGCAATAAATTTACCCTCTTCAGAGTCTGAAGCTCCAGGCAATTCTTCAATCAAGTTATCGATGAAGGATATATTGAAATCAGTAGTCCATGAAAAATTATTGGTTACTATATTTTGGGTCTTCAAAGAAAATTCCCAACCTGTATTGTTCATTGTACCGGCATTTTGGGTAATACTTCCAAAACCGGACAACCATGTAACGGGAACATCCAGTAATAGTTCTGTAATATCTTTCTCAAAGTAATTAGCAGTAAAGCTCAATCTATTTTTAAACAGGCTGGCGCTTATGCCCAAATCCAAAGTAGAACTCTCCTCCCAACCAATATTAGGATTTGAAGCCTGTAATGGTCTTAACCCAGGTACATTAGCATAAGCGCTATTTTGAAATAATCCCAAAGATGGGAAATTTCCAATTCTATCGTTACCAGAGGTACCATAACTAGCGGTTAATTTTAAATTGTTAATCCAACTTGCATTTTTCAAGAAGTTCTCTTCCGACAATACCCAACCTCCAGCAACGGACCAGAAGTTCCCATATCTTTTATTGGAGCCAAAACGTGAAGATCCATCTCTACGGTAAGAACCTTCAATAATGTATTTGCTCATGTAATCGTAAGAGACCCTACCGAACAATCCAAACAAAGCCCACTGGGTTCTGTTTTGCTCCGTAGTTGTTGCTTCACCTCCAGATGAAACGTTTCTTAAGTCATCGGATAGAAAGTTCTGTGAAGCCGCCTGAACCGTGTTATCTAACGAAGTCTCATAAGAAAGACCCCCAACTGCCGAAACCGAATGATTTCCAAAAGTACCGCTATAATTCAATGTCTGGTTCGTCAACCATTTGTTATCGTTGGTCAATAAAACAAAGGCATTTCCACCTGGAGAACCATCTGGACGAGGATCAAATAATTCAACGCCCCTTCCAAACTCTTCACCTTGAACCCTATCGATGCCTACTTCCGACCGAAAGAACAAATTGTTAGTAAAATTGATATTTGCAAAGGCATTGGCGATTATCCTTGTATTATCAACCTGTCTTGTTTCCAGTTGCTCAATACCAATCGTATTTTGAACAAACCCCGTATTTCTAAAATTTCCATCCTCATCAAATGGTTCTTGCCATGGCATCATTAAATAAGCCGAAGTCAAGGGAGCAAATGTATTGTTTTCAACTCCGATTCTGTCGTTTCGGGTATTTGTTAAACCGATATTCATTCCTACTTTCAACCAATCATTTGCTTGGTGGTCCAAATTCAATCTTGCACTGAACCTAGTCAAATCGTTTCCAATTACAAAACCTTCTTGGTCACGGTACCCCGCACTCATAAAGAATGAAGTTTTTTGGCTTCCTCCTCTAATGGAAATATTAGCATTTTGGGAAATACCCGTTCTAGTAACACCATTTACCCAGTCAAAATTACCTTGCGGCAAATCATTGACACTGGGTGCAATCCCTCTTTCTACCAAATACTGACGGGTTTGATTTGCAGTTTGCATGGGTATCAAATCTGTAGCCTGACTAAACGAGGTGAATACGTTGACGTCAACTTCTGTTCTACCTTCCCTACCCTTTTTAGTGGTTATGATTATTACACCGTTTGCACCCCTAGAACCATAAATTGCCGAAGCAGCGGCATCTTTTAGGATAGAAAATGATTCTATATCCTCTGGATTTAAGTCCTGCAAAGGATTTAACCCTGTATTACCCCCGTTGTTAAAAGTATTGTCGTTGTCATTCAAGGGAACACCATCAACCACGAAAAGAGGTTGGGCCCCTGCTGTTAAAGACCCTACGCCTCGCACCCTAATAACGTTAGCTGCACCAAGCACCCCAGAACTCTGTACAAATTGAACACCAGAGGCCTGTCCTTGTAATAATTCCTGTGCTGTAACGGCTGGGATATCCTGTATGTCTTCATTACCAACTTGAGCAACATTCTGTACAAGCTTTTTGTCTTGAACCTCACCATAACCCACAACTACAACCTCCTCCAACGCCTGTGCATCTTCCTCCATTTGAACATTAATCGTGGACGATGCTCCAACAGCCTTTTGTACTGTTTTTTGACCGATATAGCTAAAACGGAGTGTTTGACCCGTAGAAGCCATGATGGAATAGTTTCCATCAAAATCCGTTTGGGTTCCTGTATTGGTACCCACGATGGTAATAGAAACACCTGGCAAGGGCAATCCATTTTGGTCGGTAACCGTACCGCTTACATTCTTTTCTTGAGCCAGTGCCGCTGTAATGGAACAGCATAAGAACACCAACATCATCCAATAATTTTTCATTATCATAAAATTGATTTAGAGTTAGTTTTTGCAATCGAGCAGGGGGAGGATGAATCTTTTTTGTAGGCTAATTCAAAAAATCTTCCGAAACAATGAAAACTAAAAAATCGGAAAGAGATAAGATTTAGAGCCTCCACCCTGTGGATTGCGGGGTAAAAGAATGGAAAGTTGGAGGGAAGATTGTTAGCGCTTATTAACCTTTACTTATTTCCCGAATGGGATTTACGTTTACAAATTCGGCGGGAAACTGGGCTAGGCCGCGTTTTGGATAAACTCCTTGGGTGTGATCTTGGTTCGCTTTTTAAATGCCTTATAAAACGATACCCGATTGTTAAATCCACATTGGTAGGCGATATCGGAAATGGATTCGGAGGACTTTTTGAAATTGTTGCAAAGCTTGTTTTTGGCCTCTTCAATCCGGTAGGTATTGATGAAGTCGTAAAAACTCATATTAAAGTTTTCGTTGATTACTTGGGAGGCATGGTGTCTGGAAATATTGAGCATATTGGCGATATCGTCGAGGCGAAGTTCGTGGTTCAAATAAAGTTTTTGGGTGTCCATCAAATCCTCCAGTTTTTCCTTTAGTTCTTGTGAAAAGGCTTCGGACAATCCCGTTTTTTCATATTTGTCCTGTTTGGTGTGGGCAATTGTACGCTGACTTTTCGTTTTCAATAGGTGACGATATTTCAACAATAGGCAAGTGGCAATCACATAAAACGGAAGTGGCACTGCAAATAAGAGAAAGGAATCTTCAAAGTTGGTCCAACTGTAAAAGATTAAAAAGAGCGTGTACCCAAATAAAAATAGAAACAGCGAAATGAAACTTTTGGTAAAAAGGTCCACCTTGTTTTTCTGAAAGAAATGTGTGTAATCCCAGAGTGACATAAGCAATCATTTTTGTCTTCGGGATTCAAATTGCAAAAAAGTAAAGTTTTATCGGGGTACCAATTGACGGATGCCCCTTTTGATCTGACGGATGGCCCTTCCCAGTCAACGGATGCATTTTTGGAGCATCAAAAAATCATCCGAGAATAGGGGATAACGGTGGAGTATCCTTTGCCCTTAAAATAGGCAATGGTTTTTTCATCTCCCGTAGCCAAAACAAAATCACCGCCCCAAGCTCCTAAACTTTTGATCATACCAAAATAGTCTGGAAAAAGTCGTTGCTTTACAGGTTGTTCCTGTAACACATCGGAAAGAAGGTTTTCATGTTTTTCCATCAAGGATTCAAAGCCCGCTAGGGTTGGGACTTCAATCATTCTATGGGTTATGGATGAAATTTCTTGGATGAGTTTGTTCCTATCAAACTGTCGGTTTTTGTAATTGGCGATGGCTTCTTTGCTGCTTTGTTTTTGGTTAAGGTGCACAAAATACAAGGAGTCCTTAAAAATGGGGTCAAAATCAATGGTTTCGACCTTTGGTTCACCATCCAAACGTTGGTAGGTGATGGGAGAATTGTGTTGAGCACAGGCGATATCGTAACCGCTTCCGCCAAAAGCATTCCATAACAATTGATAGGCATCCACTCGGGCCCATTGTGCCAAATTGTTGATCAAAGTGGATGAGCTGCCCAATCCCCAAGATCGTGGAAAGGTCAGACGGGTTGTTACCTCGAATCCATCGCTATCGGTAAGCAATAAAGGGTTTTGCGCATTGGCCTCCAAAAGGAGGTGCGCCAAGGTTTGGGCCATGGCCTCATCCGAAGTGGAAACTATTTTTAAGTTGGCAAGGTCAAACGTTGCGGAGAACCAGCTATGGTCGTTTTCGTCCAAACTGGTCCACTCTAATACACCGGACGAAGTAGGGGTTACCTGTAGCGATTGCCCATAACTGGTGGGGATGGCCAGGCCAAGGGCCCCATCCAAAATAGCATATTCGCCGGAGAGCAATAGTTTACCGTTGCTGTAAAGCTCTTTCTTCATTCTTGGTTTTTGAGTGAAAGCAAAAGGAAATCACTGTTGTTGTCCTTTATAAATTCCTTGATGGTACTTTCTTGTTCCTTGAACAGCTGCGCCAAAAGTGAAGTGGTCATATTTCCCGTTTTAAGCCAAATAATCTTTGGAGGTCCACCATATAAGGTATTTAAGTCAAAGAAATCCGCATCGAAGGTAACTATGGTGAAGTCAATGTCCTTGGCATATCTCCAAATTTCAAGATCTGATGCGTTTGTTAGGTTCAAATCTTTTACCGAATACGACTGAGGAAAAATGTCGGCTATGGTTTTCAGCAGTCGAAAAGATATGTTTTGATCAAAAAGTAATTTCACGAAGCGATGTTCAATTTCTTTTCACGATCTGCAGCAAAAGCAAGGCAAGCATTGATGTGTTGCTCGGTCAATTCGGGGAAGTCTTCGATTATGGCAGACTTTTCCATACCATTCGCCATCCAATTAAGCACATCATAAATGGAAATTCGGGTTCCCTTTAAGATGGGTCTTCCAAACCTTTTGTCTGGATTGATTTCGATATATTTTTCCAAATGTTCCACCTTAGTTTATTTTTTTGGACTCTGTTAAAGATACAAAAACAAGACGGTTATTTTTTGATGTTCTCCAATGCCTCCTTTACCGATGCATTGGTAACAGTTTTGTCCTTAAAATACGTGACCAATTCCTGTTTTTCACTTTCGGTGGCGCCCAATTGGTTGAGCATATTGAGCAAATGCATTTTCATGTGTCCTTTTTGGATTCCCGTGGTGACCAAGCTACGCACAGCTGCAAAGTTCTGTGCCAGTCCGGCCACGGCCATAATCTGCATCAACTCCTTGGCGGTAGGGTTCTGTAAAATTTCCAAGGCCAACTTCACCAACGGGTGCAAAGAGGTAAGTCCGCCCACGGTACCCAAAGCCAAGGGAACCTCTATCCAAAATCTGAAAATACCATCTTCGACGGTGGCGTGCGTTAAACTTGAATATTGACCTTCCTTGGCAGCGAAGGCATGCACTCCTGCTTCAACAGCCCTAAAATCGTTGCCAGTAGCGAGCACCACGGCATCAATACCGTTCATAATGCCCTTGTTGTGGGTAACGGCTCGGTAGGGTTCTGCCTTGGCAATGTTGATGGCCTGCACAAATTTTTGTGCAAATTCATCCGCTGTCATATCGTCACTCCCCAACTCGGAAACAGGACAACTGACCTCCGCCCGAACCAAGCAATCCGGCACGTAGTTGGAGAGGATGCTCATCACCACCTCTATATTTTTTTCCTCTTCGGTAAAGGCTTTGTGATTTTGGGCCTCTTCTTTCAGGGTTTTGGCAAATTGTTCCAGACAGGAGTTGATAAAGTTGGCGCCCATGGCGTCCAAGGTCTCAAAAGTACAATGGAGCTGATGGTACCCTTCAATCTTATCCGTGAGATTTCGAAGCACAATATCGTTGATGCCACCGCCCCGTTTTTCCATGCTTTGCGTGATGGAAGCCACACTGGTAATCAGCTTAGGCCTTACACTGTTGAAAAAATCGGTGAGCTTGTTTTGATCACCTCGATACATAAAATGTACCTGCCCCACTTTCTCCGTTCCCAAGACTTCTGTTTTGAATCCGCCCCGTTCCAACCAGAATTTTGCCGCCTTGCTCGCAGCAGCTACTACGGAACTTTCTTCAATGGCCATAGGAATGGCGTAGAGCCTATCATTGATCAAGAAATTGGGTGCAACCGCAAAGGGCAGATAGTAATTGGAAATGGTGTTTTCAATAAACTCATCATGCAATTGCTGTACCCTCGGGTCCGAGTTCCAATACTGCTGCAATAGCATTTTGGTCTGTTTGGGGTCTTTGGTGCAATTTGTCGCTATCCAATCAATTTTTTGGGTTTTGGACAATTTGGAAAATCCTTCAACTGGAGTGTTCATAAAGTTGGCTTAACGCTTTCAAATATACGGATATTGACCATTTACAGTAGAAGGCATTGTTTTTAAATCCAAAGGTTAAAATTTGTTGCAAACGCAACATCAAAATTTATTTTTCGGATAAATATTAGTAAACTTGGAAGTTGTTAAATCAAGAATGTGAATTAGAACACCATCGAGACATTTTTGTTTGACCTTTTGACTGCAAACCAGTTGACTAAAACGTTTTTGGTTGTAAAACACATGTTTAATCAATTTATCACTTCATGAACAAACCGTCTTTTCTATTCCTTTTTCTTTTAGGATGCTTGACCTTTTCCACCGCACAAAAGAAAAAAATAACCCTCGAAGAGATTTGGGGAGGAGAATTTAGAACGGAATATATGGATGTCCTCCGCTCCATGAACAACGGTACCCAGTATACCATATTGAATACGGAACGTTCCCCAAGATCCAGTAGTTTGGACAAATACGACTATAAAACCTTGGAAAAAGTAGAGACCATTGTAGCTTCATCCGAAGCGGTACCCTATTTTTCTTCTTACACTTTTAGTGATGATGAATCCAAAGTGCTTTTGGCAACAGAGGTAGAGCCCATTTTTAGACGTTCCCGTTTAGGTATCTATTATGTTTATGATATTTCTTCCAAGGATCTGATAAAAATATCAGAGACCAAAATCCAAGAGCCCACACTTTCTCCGGACGGGAGCAAAGTGGCCTATGTGTTGGACAATAATCTCTATGTGATGGATTTGGCCAACCGCACCACCAAGCAGGTGACCACGGATGGGAACAAAGGAACCATTATTAATGGGGTAACGGATTGGGTGTACGAGGAAGAATTTGGTTTTGTGCGTGCCTTTGAATGGAACAGCAACGGAACCAAAATCGCTTTTCTTCGGTTTGATGAAACCGAGGTTCCTCATTTTTCGATGGATTTTTACGGTACCGATTTGTATCCGTATCAATATGAGTTTAAGTATCCCAAGGCCGGAGAGAAGAATTCCATCGTTACCTTGCACATGTATGATCTAGCATCTGCATCTATTTCTAACGTCGATTTGAATGACCCTTACTATATTCCTAGAATCAAATGGATGCACAATCCCAATCATTTGAGCGTCCAAACGTTGAATAGGCATCAGAACGTATTGCAACTACATGCCGTGGATGCCAAAGACAATTCCGTGACAATTTTACTGGAGGAAAGTGATAACGCCTACGTGGATATTGATGATGATCTTACCTTTTTGGACGACGATAGTTTTATTTGGACCAGTGAGGCAGATGGATACAATCACCTTTACCTTTATGGAAAGGACGGCAAATTGAAGAACCAAATTACCGACGGACCATGGGAAGTCACGAGCTATTACGGATATGATGAAAAGAACGACCGTATCTTCTATCAATCCGTGGAAAATGGTTCCATCAACCGTGGCGTTTACAGCATTTCCACCAAAGGAAAGCGCAAGAAAGCATTATCCACCGAAGCTGGGACGAATTCCGCAGCTTTCAGCAGTGATTTTACCTATTACATCAATACCTATTCCAGTGCAACAACACCTTACAGGTTCACCCTGCATGATGCAGCTACTGGGAAACTGGTCAAGGCAATCAAGGATAATTCAGCTTTGCTGAACAAATTGGAGGGATACGAGATTTCGCCCAAGGAGTTCTCCACCATCACTGTAAATGGAAACGACCTGAATATGTACATGATCAAACCTGCCAATTTTGATCCAAACAAGAAATATCCGCTTTTCATGTTCCAATACAGTGGCCCTGGTTCACAGCAGGTATCCAATTCGTGGATGGGAAGCAACGATTACTGGCACCAGCTATTGGCTTCCGAAGGCTATATTGTGGCCTGTGTAGATGGTCGTGGGACCGGGTTAAAAGGGCGCGACTTTAAAAAAGTGACCCAAAAGGAGTTGGGCAAATATGAGGTGGAAGACCAGATTGCGGCAGCCCAACAATTAAGTGGCCTACCTTATATCGATGAGGACAGAACTGGAATTTGGGGATGGAGCTATGGCGGATTTATGTCCACCAACTGTTTGCTCAAGGGCAACGATACCTTTGAAATGGCCATTGCCGTGGCACCGGTTACCTCATGGCGTTTTTACGATACCATTTATACGGAGCGCTATATGCAAACGCCCCAAGAAAATCCAACGGGCTATGACGATAACTCGCCATTCAATTATCCGGAGTTGCTAAAAGGGGATTATTTATTGGTTCACGGTTCTGGGGACGATAATGTCCATGTGCAGAACACCATGCGCATGATCGAGGCGTTGGTACAGGCCAACAAACAATTCGATTGGGCCATTTATCCCGATAAAAATCACGGTATTTATGGGGGCAACACGCGACTGCACCTCTACACCAAGATGACCAACTTCGTTAAGGAAAAACTTTAAAAATCTAACCAATACCAATTCGATATGTCAGAAGTATCCAAACCAGTAGAAGAACAACAAATGTTTGGACATCCCAAAGGGTTGTTCTACCTCTTTTTTGCCGAGCTATGGGAACGTTTCAGTTTTTATGGAATGCGGGCGTTGCTTACGCTTTATATGGTAGAGGTCATATTTGCGGCCTTGATGGAACGCGACTATGCCACCGCGGCGGTGTACTCTTCCTACGGTTCTTTGGTGTATGCTTCCACGGTAATCGGCGGACGCATTTCCGATAGCATATTGGGCATGCGCCGTTCCATATTTTTGGGCGGAATATTGATGTCCTTGGGGCACTTTGTCTTGGCCATTGAAAATAACATCACCTTTTTCCTTGCCCTTTCCCTAATTATTGCCGGGAATGGATTCTTCAAACCCAATATATCGACTTTCGTAGGTTCCCTCTACAAAGATGGTGACCCCAAAAAAGACTCCGGTTTTACCATTTTTTATATGGGAATCAATATCGGGGGATGGGTAGCACCTTTGCTTTGCGGATATTTGGCTGCTAAATATGGTTGGCATTACGGATTTGGCCTGGCAGGAATTGGAATGCTTACAGGTCTTATTGTTTTTTGGAGCGGAATCAAAAACAATGTGTTCGGCGATAAAGGTCTCCCTCCGGAGAACGGAAACATCGATAAAAAGGTATTTGGACTCAAACAAGGCGTCCTTGTTCCCGTATTGGCCTTTGCATCGGTGCCGGTAATTGCCTATTTATTGTCCGCTTATAAAGCTCTGGGTGCTGAAGGAACTTTTTTTGACGACCAAAACATTGTCAACGTAATCTTCAAATTGATTGGATTTTCTATTTTGGTGTACTTGGGCTACATCATGTACAAGGCTACTTTGGAAGAACGTAAAAAACTCTTCGTAGCGGTTTTGATTACCTTTTTTATGACCATTTTCTGGGGTTTTCATGAACTATCCGGTAGTGTGATTACCCTTTTTGCAGCACGAAATGTGGATTTGGAGGGCATCATGTCGGCCTCTCAGACCAACTCCTTAAATTCCATGTGGATTATTATTTTGGCCATTCCAATTTCGTTAATGTGGCAATGGTTGTCCAAAAAGAAACTCAATCCAAGGACGCCCTATAAGTTTGGAATGGGACTTTTGTTTGCCGGTATCAGTTTCTACGCCTTGGCGATAAGTGGCGCCAGTGCGAACGAAAATGGTTTCGTTCCGTTTACGTATCTACTGTTGATGTACTTCTTGTTATCCGTTGGGGAATTGTTCATGTCTCCCGTAGGATTGTCGAAAATCACTGATTTATCTCCCAAACGCATCGTTGCCTTTATGATGGGAGTTTGGTTCCTGTCCTCCGCATTTGCCTTTCAGGTGGTGGGCTTTATTGGAAAGCAATTGGCCATAGAAAGTACGGATGCCGATATCAGTGGGTTTAGTACCCTAAACATTTACACCGACGGATTTATGCTCATCGCTGAATATTCTATAGGAGCAGGACTTTTGGTCATCTTGGCTTCGCCATTGATCAAAAAGTTGATGGGCAACGTCCATTAAACTCTTTAAAACTTAAACGCATAAAATCCCTTTTCACCTGTGTAGTGAAAGGGGGTTTCTTTTTGGGCACAAGTGGATTTCCACTTTGCGACCAAGCTAGGGTAGTTGCTGCCATCCGCCAGCACGGTTTTGGGTTGTAGGGAATCCAGCAATCGCTCCAAATGCAGTTTTGGTGATTGCGTCAACAAGAGGTAATCGGGATGCTTTTCCAAAGGAAACAACGCTGTGCTATCCACAATCACCAATTTTTTTTCACCCAAAATGTAGCTGTTTTTGAGTTTGGATGTGTCCAAGGTTCGGATGCGTTCAGCCACAGCATAATCGTTGGCAATGTTTCCTATGTTTGTAGGATTTGAAGTGAGAATGGAAAGCGAATCTCCCAACTGATGCAATACCAACGAGTTTCGGGAGCGGTGGGCGAGTATGACCGTCTCCTTTCGCTGTACTTGAAGGTTGTTCCAGATGCCCCAACTTTGAAACAGGATAATTCCACCAAACAGAATTAAAGCTAATTTTTTGATGGGTTTGGACAGAAATACCACTGCCGAAATTATGATGACATATCCCAAAAGCAGCTGTACCGAATCAAAAGGGATGTCCTTAATAATAAAACCTTCTTGCTGCGCTACCCATTCTACAATAGCATTCATGATGTGGATTACCCAGTTAAAAGCATTGACCAAAAATTGGGGCAATGCGTTCAAGAGTGCCAAAGCAATAACCAGAATGCCAAAGCCCAAAATCAACCCCAAAAAAGGAATAATGAGCAGGTTGGAAATAAAAAATAAGGCCGGAAACTGATGAAAGTAGTACAAACTAATGGGCAAGACACCCAATTGGGCCGCAATGCTCACCGATAGCAATTGCCACGTTTTCCGGACAATAAGGTTTTCGGGAAACCAGAAGCGTTGCAGTTTCGGATAGATCCAAACGATGGCAAATACCGCAGCATAACTCATCTGAAACCCCACTTGAAACAAGAACAAGGGCTTTATCAACAAAATGAAGAGCATGGAGAGCGCAATAATATTGAAGGAACTCGTGGGACGGTTGAGGTAGAGGGCATAAGCTACGAACGAAAACATGGTTACGGCCCGGACGATGGAAGGAGAAAGTCCTGCCACAAAAGCATACGCCCAAAGCAATAGCACCACCAATACCAACTTCAAGGTTTTACCTTTAGGTAAACGCTCCAATGGAACCAATAAAAACTCCAAAATGAAAAGGATAATCCCCACATGAAGTCCGCTCACGGCCAATATATGGACTGCGCCTGCATTCTTATAATTATTGTAGGTATCCTCAGAAATATCATCGCGTTTGCCCAATAATAGGGCTTGAATGACTGCCATTTCGTCCGCCCCAAAGGCTTTCCTTTTGAGTTTGGAGATGATGTGTTCCCGAAAACGGGAGGCGTGTCCAAACAAGGTGCTCGAGTTTTTTTCCGTTTTAAGGATGGACGGATAGTTGGTTCTGATTTGATGCTGGATGCCCTGTTTTTGTAGATAACTTCGATAATCAAACTGGTAAGGGTTCAACGGTAGTCGAATATTTTCAAGCGATGCATGAACTAGCAATTCATCATCAATCTCTAGCGGATGCAAAAGGGAATCTGGTGTTAGACTCAATAGTAATTTTCCAGAGGCCCTTTTCTTGTCTGCAGAAATAACTTCGGCTACATAGCGATGGGAATAGGCATTGGGTTTTAAAGCTTCTTCCACTTTAAGGTGCCAAACCTTTGGGTGTTCCACATCTAACTGGCCATAAAAATTGGGCATACCCTTGTTGGTGGACATGCCCACGACAAAGACGCCCAACGCAACTGCGATAATGGCAACAAGTGACTCAACATACGGGAAGCCTGAGCTGGATTGTTTTTTGCTGGTCCAGTATAGCAGAGGCAGCAATACAACCGTCGCAATCAAAGGCAAAAGCGGAGTCACTTCCGCATAAAAGCCGATACTGATGCCCAAAATAACCCACACAGTGAGCTTTATGGACACAAAATTAAGCTGACGCACTTTACAAGATGCGCATGGCCTTTACAAAAGCGCTGTTCCAGTATCCTTCCCGTAATGAGGATACCAGCACGCCTCGTGAGGTTGTGGCGTGAATAAATTTAATGTCCCTGCCATCAACATCAACTACCAATCCAACATGGTTGATGCGTTTTCCGGTTTTGCTGGTCTTAAAAAAGAGCAAATCGCCCTTTTCAACATTGCCGACCCCAATTTTTTGTCCCTCCAGGGCCATCTGGTAGGAGGTGCGTGGGAACATAATGTCGTTTTCCTTTAAGGAAACATAGACCAAACCAGAGCAATCCATACCTCGTTTGGTGGTTCCCCCATACTTGTACCGGGTTCCAGAATAGGACATCGCCGTAGAAATAATGGCTTCTGCCTTTGCATTTTTTCGCCCCTCCTTTTTGCGTGTGCGTTCAGGGGAAGTGTCTCGTGTGGACCCCTCTACCGTTACGGTTCGGGTCTTGCTGTAGGTACGTCGTTTTTTGCCGGGACCACAGGCCATAAGGGCAAAAAACAATAGTAAGATTATGGTTTTACGTAACATCCAAGAATAGATTTACTTTCTTGGATGATAAAACTACACATTTTTCACAATTAATCGAGCAGCTAGTTCACTGGCCCCTTTTCCGCCCAGTTTTTCCTTGAGTTCGACGTAGTCGGATAGTATTCGCTCGCGCTCTGGACCATCCACAATCTTGGTAAGCTCTGCTTTGAGCTGTTTGGAGGTCAAATCATTTTGAATGAGTTCCTTCACCACTTCTCGTTTCATGATCAGGTTGACCAGCGAAATATAATCCAAGGTAATAATGCGCTTGGCAATTTGGTACGAAATCCAGTTGCCCTTGTAGCAGACCACTTGTGGTACTCCAAAAAGGGCGGTTTCCAAGGTTGCCGTTCCACTTGTGACCATGGCGGCGTGGGAGTGTTTGAGCAGGGTGTAGGTTTTGTTGGAAACGTATTCCACTTTGTCACCTTTCAAAAAAGGAGTGTAAAAATCATCTGGGAGACTTGGCGCGCCCGCAATCACAAACTGGTACTCCGGAAAGTCCTTTTTTACGGATAGCATGACCTCTAACATTTTTTGCACCTCCTGTTTTCTACTTCCTGGCAATAGGGCAATAATGGGCTTTTTAGGGTCTAAACCGTTCTCCTTTCTGAAGGTTTCGTTGTCTTGCAAGGGAGTGTTCTCGATGGCATCAATGAGGGGATGGCCCACAAACTGAACAGGATAGCCGTGTTTTTTTTCATAAAAATCTTTTTCAAAGGGAAGGATAACGTACATCTGGTCGATATCCCGTTTGATTTTGGAAATCCGTCCTTCTCGGGACGCCCAAATTTGGGGTGAGATGTAGTAATTGGTCTTAAACCCGTTGGCTTTTGCCCATTTGGCAATCCTAAGGTTGAACCCCGAGAAGTCGATAAAAATCACCACATCTGGATGGAACTTTTGGATATCCTCCTTACAATAGGCAATGTTCTTAAAAATTGTTGGGATGTTAAGGATGACCTCCAAGAATCCCATAAAGGCCATATCCTTGTAATGCTTGGCCAAATCGCCCCCGGCCTGCTGCATCAAATCACCGCCCCAACAACGGATTTCTGCAGCGCTATCCTCTTTTTTGAGTGCCTTGATCAAATTGGACCCGTGCAGGTCGCCCGATGCTTCGCCAGCGATGATGTAATATTTCATGGGTAAGTGTCCAAGTTCAAAATTCAACCATCAATTTCAAAACCAAAGGTTTAAGCCATTACTTTGTAGGCCAAAATAACCAGTGCAGTGACCAAGGTGGCCAGCATAACGCCTTTGGCGCGTTGGTCCCGTTTGATGCGCAAAAAACCAAAGAAGGCTACCAAATTCAAAATGGCGCCCAATGCCAGTAAACTGCCAATATGACCTTGCTCCACGGCAGCATTAAAGGTGGTGGTAATCCCCAAATCGGAAAAAAGGAGTATGTACAGCAAAGTACCAAAGGTATTGGCTATGATTCCTACAATAAATCCTATGATGATTTCTTTTCTATTGTTCATTTAAGTTCCAGTTGTTTATTTGTGGTATGGCGTGATGCGCGGTCAGGTCGAATTGGGTGGGTACTACGGAAATAAAACCGTTGGCCAAGGCCCATTCGTCAGTATCCTCTCCCTTGTCCAAAAGCTCAAATTCACCCGTGAGCCAGTAGTAATCCTTTCCGGACGGACTGGTGCGTTTGTCGAACTCCTCCTTCCAATTGCCTCTAGCCTGTCTGCAGATACGAATTCCCTTTGGTTCTTTTTCCGTTTTTGGAATGTTTACGTTCAATACGGTCCCTTTGGGAATACCATGGGTCAGTGCCTCCAACACAATTTTTTTGATAGCGCCCAGTGCAGGCTCAAAATTCGCGTCCCAAGAATAATCGCAGAGGGAGAAGCCGATGGCAGGAATCCCTTCGATACCCGCTTCGATGGCCGCACTCATAGTGCCCGAATAAATTACGTTAATGGATGAATTGGAACCATGGTTGATGCCGCTTACGCAAATATCAGGCTTTCGGTCCAAAATCACGCGAAGCGCCAATTTTACACAATCGGCTGGAGTTCCACTGCAACTATATTCGCTTGGGGCACCTTCCTTATGGTCCACGACCACCTTTTTGGAGAAGAGGGTGCTGTCCACCGTAATGGCGTGTCCCATGCCGCTTTGTGGACTGTCCGGAGCCACCACCACCACTTCACCGATCTCTTTCATGGTGCGTATGAGCGCCCTTAGGCCGGGAGCTGTAATTCCATCATCATTGGTGACCAAAATAAGCGGTTTTTCCATCTCGGATAATTTAAGCTATAAAAATACGTTTTTCATAAGGATATGAAGGCCTGGGCGTTTAACAAAAAATTAAATCCGCCTGAAAGGACTGGCACGGTTTTTTCTGTATCTTAGGGAATTCATACAAGTAGAAACGAAGGAAGATACAATGAAGATTTGACAGTATGAGGTCAGATTGTTTCGTTCCGGAAAAATCAGATTATGAAAAAGAACTTTATTTTGGCACTTTTGGTTATTCTTGTCGCAGTCGCCTCCTGCAGCTTTACCAACAAGTCTTTTGATAACGATGACAAGGATAAATTTTTATTGGAATTGATTTCCTACGTATTGGAAAGGGGCCATTATGAGCCCAAAGAGGTGAACGACACCTTTAGTTCCAATGTTTTTGATGACTTTATAGAGGTCATCGACCCCACCAAGCGCTATTTCTTGGAAAGCGATATCAGGGAATTTGAAAAATACCGTTTCATGATCGATGACGAGATCAGGAATACGGATATCGAGTTTTTCAACGCCGTCTATCAGCGGTTGATGGTCCGTATGGATGAGGCCAAGGAAATCTATAAAGAAGTCCTCGCCCAACCATTCGATTACAGTATCGATGAAACCATCGAGATCGATTACGATAAGCAAGAGTTTGCAACGAGCAAAAAAGAACTCAAAGAACGTTGGAGGAAACAATTGAAATACAATACCCTCAACGTATTTGATGATAAAATCGATAACCGAATTGCCGATGCCAACGCCGATGGCAGTCTTAATGCCGATGCAGTGATGGCTTTTAACGAGATTCCCAGTTCCATAGATAAGGCTGCAATTGAGGAGGAGGCTAGGGAGGTCACCAAAAATACCTTGGATGAATTTTTCGACTTTGTGGACGATTTGGAACGAAAAGATTGGTTCGTGCAATACTTGAATACCATTGTAGAGGAATTTGACCCACATACTTTTTATTTTGCGCCTGAGGAAAAGGAGCGTTTTGATATTGGAATGTCCGGAAAATTTGAAGGAATCGGGGCACGATTGCAAAAGAAACCCGAAGGGGCCAAAATCGTTGAAATTATTTCTGGCGGTCCCGTTTGGAGAGACCAATCCTTGGAGGTTGGAGATCAAATCCTAAAAGTGGGACAAGATGGCGAAGAGCCTATCAATATTGTGGGAATGCGTTTGGAAGATGCCATTAAATTGATCAAGGGCCCAGAAGGTACCGTGGTTGATCTTACCGTTAGGAAAGTGGACGGGACGATTGAAACCGTTTCCATTACCCGCGATGTAGTGGAATTGGAGGAATCTTATGCAAAATCCGCGACCATTGACGCCGGCAACGAAAAATTTGGATTGATCAATCTCCCAAAATTCTATGTTGATTTTGAGGATTATTCCGAAAGAAATGCAGCGACCGATGTGGCGAAGGAATTGGAACGACTCAAAGAGGCCGGTGCCGAAGGAATCATTCTCGATCTTCGTGACAATGGAGGAGGATCTCTGAAGACTGTGGTAGAAATGGCAGGATTGTTCATTAAGGATGGCCCTATCGTTCAAGTACGTTCTTCGGGTCAGCGAAAAGAAGTCCATGAAGACAAGGATGAGCGTATCCAGTGGGATGGTCCCTTGGTCATCTTGGTGAACGAATTGTCTGCCTCTGCCTCCGAGATATTGGCAGCTGCCATGCAAGATTATAAACGAGCGGTCATCATAGGGAGCAAACAAACCTTTGGTAAGGGAACCGTTCAAAACGTGATTCCTTTGGATGGTATTGTTCGAGGAAACGAACACGGTGATTTGGGAGCCATCAAACTGACGACCCAGAAGTTTTACCGAATCAATGGAGGCTCCACACAGTTGGAAGGTGTAAAAAGTGATATTGTAGTTCCAGACAGATATAGCTATATCGATTTGGGCGAGCGCGATCAGCAAAATCCGTTGGGTTGGGATAAAATCACACCAGCCGACTATGAGGTTTGGGACGGTTACATTGATTTTGACGATGCTGTAAAAAAGAGCAAGGACCGTATGGCCACCAACGAACAAATTAAGCTTATCGAAGAAAATGCCAGATGGGTGAAAGAGCAACAGGATGAAAACCTGATTTCCTTGAGATACGACGATTACATCTCAAAGGAGCAAGAAGCCAAAAAACGGGCAGAAAAGTTTAAGAGCCTGAGGGATTACGATTCCAAGTTATCGTTCAGTTCCTTGCAGTACGAAAAGGAATTGTTCACACAAGATTCAGTGCTTCGTGAGAAAAGGAACAGATGGCACCAAGATTTGGCTCGGGATATTTATGTGGAAGAGGCAGTGAATGTGCTTAGGGATCTTCATCAAAACAATATCAAAAAGAAGGAGAGCGAACTGGCCAGTGTCAATAAAGGATAAACTGAACACATCATACGAATGTAAGCCAACTCATTTTGAGTTGGCTTTTTTATTTATTTTCGCCCCAACTCAAGGGATTTAGGCATCAAATGAGAAAAAGAACGATTTATACCCTGCTCATGTTGGTTTGTATTGTGGGTTTTTGGCTATTCGAAAACTTTTATACTCCGGCTACGTATTCGGATCCAAGCACATCCAAGGCGAATGTGGCTGCTTCCGGGTTTTTACCGAGTTCCACAACGGGTGAAATCGTAGAGCATTCGTATTATACATTGTCCTATAGTGAACCGCACGAACAAGCCGAATGGGTGGCTTATACCCTCAAACAAGAGCATTTGACCTACGACGATAGGGAACGTCCTTATTTTATAGAAGACCCCAAAGTAAGTACAAAGTCGGCCGACTGGCGCAATTATCGAGGTTCTGGATATGATCGTGGACATTTGTGTCCCGCAGGAGATCGCCGCTTTTCGGAACAGGCCTACAATGAAACTTTTTATACCAGTAACATAAGCCCGCAGGACAGGGATTTTAATGCAGGTATTTGGAACCGATTGGAACAGAAGGTTCGCTATTGGTGCAAGAAATATGGTGATTTGATGGTGATTACGGGGGGAGTGCTGGAAAATGACCTTCTGGAGATAGGCGATGAAGATGTGGATGTGCCCAAATCCTATTACAAAATTGTGATGCGCGGTAAAGCCAAAGATGCCAGAGCTTTGGGTTTTTTGATGCCGGCCAAGGAAAGTCAGCAACCCTTGGAGCAGTTTTTGGTACCTATCGATGAGATCGAAAAAAGAACGGGCATCGATTTTTTTGAAAAGCAGTCGCAGGACTGGCAGTCCAACATAGAGTCCGAAGTGAAGGTTAGGGGTTGGAAGTTCTAGATACCGTCCTTCAATCGGTTGGAGTCCAGTTTTAGGAAAACGAACAACAACATCGTAAAGAAAATGAGTCCAGAACCGCCATAGCTAAAAAATGGCAAAGGCACGCCAATGGTAGGCAATAATCCAATGACCATTCCAATGTTGATAAAATAGTGGAACACCAAAATGGAAATCACTCCATAGCCATACATGCGGCTAAAATCACTTTTTTGCCGCTCCGCAATATAAATCAACCGTAAAAAGAACAACGAGAACAATAGGATAACGGTTGAGGTGCCCAGAAAACCCCATTCTTCTCCTACGGAGCTGAAAATATAGTCGGTGTGCTGCTCGGGTACAAAATCGCCCTTGGTTCGGGTACCTTCCAAAAATCCTTTTCCGGTAAAGCCGCCAGATTCAATGGCTTTTTCGGATTGATAGGTATTGTAGCCGATTGTTTTTCGGATTTCATCCAGTTTTTCCTCATCCTTTTCCAAACTCAACCAAAGGGCGAAGCGGTCGCGGTGACGCTGTTCAAACACATTTTCAAATACGAAATTTACAGATAGCGAAAAGAGGATAGCAACTACAATGACTCCCAAGACTGGCAATATGGGAATCTTTACGGAAGCCTTTTTGAAGGTGTAGACAAGCAGTGTCAAAATCACCAGTCCAATGGCGACCCAAACAGTACCAAACATTAGGGTGGTTGCAAATAAAACTACGGCGAAAATGAGGATACCCAAATAATAAATGGGGAATCCTTCCCTAAAAAGGACAAAAAACAGGGAAAAATAGATGAGGGAACTCCCCGGGTCGGGCTGGGGAAGTATCAGCACAGCTGGCAATAGAATAATGACCAAAGCATATATCTGGTGTCTTCCGGTGCGGATGTCAGTTTGGATGTCGCTCAAAAATTTGGCCAGTGCCAGCGACGTTCCAACTTTGGCCAACTCGGAGGGTTGGAGATTGAAAAAACCCAAATCATACCAAGAAGTTGCCCCTGCAATGGTTTTACCAAAGACGAAGAGACCCAGCAACAACACGATGGACACAATGTAAAAAATGGATGCAAATCGTTCAAAGAATTGTGACTCCACAAAAAGGACAAATAAAATACCCAAGGCTGCCAGTCCGATAAAAAAGAGCTGTTTTCCATAGAGGGTGGAAAAATTGAAAAGAGAGGTGTCCGCTTCCCCTACGGAAGTAGAGTAGATATTGAGCCACCCGATAAATACCAAGAGGGCGTAGAGTATGACGGAAACCCAATCCAACCTTCCGAAAGGTCCTCTACCAGACATATTCGTTGATTTCAAAGGGTTCGCCGCTGTAAGGCTTGGCATACTCGTGCTCCAAGGTTTTTTCCAGCATTCGTTTTTCCAGATCTTTTCTGGTGATTTCCCCTTTGATATACTTTTCAATCAATAGGGAAGCGATATGTCCAGCATAACGTGCACCATAATATCCATTTTCAATGTAAACCGCTAAAGCAATCTGTGGGTTCTCCACCGGGGCAAAGGCTACGAAAACGGAGTGGTCCGTTAGCTGCATACGTTCACCATCCACGCGTATGTAATTCTCAACCGTACCCGTCTTTCCGGCAATATCGATCCCTGGAATTTTGAGCCATCTGGCAGTACCGTAATTGTAAACGTTGGCCATGCCCTCGATTACAGGGTCAAAATGTTTTCGGTCGATGGTTGTGTAGCGGGGTTCGGTATATTCTGGGTTAATGTCACCTTTATTACCTATACTTTTGATAACATGTGGTGTGTAGAAATAACCACGGTTGGCAATGGCAGCCGTCATATTGGCCAATTGTAAGGGTGTGGCAGCGATTTCGCCTTGGCCAATGGAATTGGAAATAATAGTGGAAGCAGCCCATCGGCCATTCCCATACCATTTATCATAATAGGCCACATCAGGAATTCTACCAGGGGCTCCGGTGGGAAGGTCGGTGCCCAAGAAATCGCCCAAACCAAAGCTTTTCATATGCTTTTCCCAAACGGACATTCCTTCGTCCGTGGTATTATATTTGTCAAAAATCTTCCTAAAAACCCCGGCAAAATAGGCATTACAGGATTGGTAGATGCCAGAATTCAAGTCGCGGACACCACCTCCGCAATGACAGCCTCGAAGTGTGTTGCCCACATAAAACCCATGATAACATCTAAAATTCGTATCCTCGTCAATGACGCCTTCTTGTAGGCCGATAAGTGCATTCAAGGTCTTAAAAGGAGAGCCAGGCGAGGGCTGGGCCAAAATGGAACGGTCCCAAGTGGGTTTGGCAATGGTATCGTAATGGAGCTTGCTATAATTTTTGGAGCGTTCCCTGCCCACCAAAAGTGCGGGGTCGTAGGTTGGACCTGAAATCATGGCCAAGATTTCTCCGGATTTGGGCTCAATGGCCACAATACCGCCGCGTTTACCGTGCATGAGCTTCTCCCCATATTCCTGCAAGGTCTTGTCCAAGGTGATATGGATTTCCTTGCCTTGTTGCGGCAGTGTATCCAATTTCCCATCTTTATAAGGTCCAATATCCCGATTAAAGCGGTCTTTTTGGATGTGTTTCACACCTTTTTGTCCCCTAAGGATTTCCTCGTATTGTTGTTCAATACCTGTTCGCCCTTTTAACTCTCCCGCAACATAGTAAGGGTTGTTCTTAAGGTCCCACTCGTTAACCTCACTGATATACCCCAAAACATTGGCGGCACTTTTGGTGTTGTAATAGCGCAACGACCTTTTTTGGATATAAAAACCGGTAAAATGGCGCATTTTTTCCTGAAGCTTGGCGTAATCCTCCTTGGAAAGTTGGGGTACCAAAACCGATGGGAGCCGAGGTGAGTACCTCCTAGCTTTTTCCATTTTGGAAAGAAACTCAGGTTTGTCAATGCCCAGCAGACTACAGAATTCAAGTGTGTCCAATGGTTTTACCTCCCGTGGGATGACCATCACATCATAAGCCGGTTGATTGCCCACCAAAAGTTTGCCGTTCCTATCGTAAATGTAGCCGCGTTCGGGATAGTCATATACTTTTTTGATGGCCGGATCGTCCAGTATTTGGTCCGGCGAAAAACGGAACAATTGCAAATAGGAAAGCCTACCGATAAAGGTAAATCCTATGAGCACAATAATGGAGGATAGCAATAATTTTTTCATGACCAATCTAAATTCTTGGGCGTCAATATATACCCAACGATAAAAACTACGTTTTTATTCGCTCTTTGGACTAAAAAGTGAACTGAATAATACACAAAGTATTAAAGTTACCATGCCCGTGGCAAGAACTTTTTTCAAAATTAATAGGATATGGGCGATACTTAAAATTTCAAACGAAAAGAATATCAAATGATGCAGTATCACCAATAACGCCAAAAAGGTGACCCGTTGTACCTTGGTCGTATTTTTAAAACTGAAACTCTGGAAATCATAGTTTACTCCAAAACAAAAGCGCATGATCGAAGGTCGGGCATAGGCAATGGTTACGGAAGCCAGTGCATTTAGCGCCAAGGTATCCGAAAAAATATCGATGACTAGCCCCAACAAAAAAGCACTCAGCATAAAAATGGCCCTATTTCCTTTGATGGGATACCAATAAAAGAAGATTACGTACACAAAGGGATTGATGAACCCTAAAAAGTTCAGGTTGTTAAAAATGAGCACCTGTGTGATGACCAGCAGCACAAAACGTAAGATATTTATGATTAGGGTGCTGCTCATTCTATAGTCCTTGATTCCAGTTCTTCGATTTCTTCCCTATCCTTATTCTCGATGAGATATACATTTTTGATGTTGGCCATATCGGAAAACAGTTCAACATCGATGTTATAAAAGCTTTGGGAAGCGTTCAAGTCGTATTTTTTGATGGTTCCAATGGGTACATTTTCCGGAAAAATGCTGGACATTCCCCCTGTAACAATGGTGTCGCCTACGACCACCGGAACCAATCGGGGAATATCGATAAGTTGGACCACCCTGTAATTTTTCGCATCCCAAATTAAGGAACCGAAGTATTCTGTACCCTTAATTTTTGCGTTGATATTGGATTTGGTGTTGAGCACGCTTTGCACGGTGGCAAAGTTGGTCGAAACGTTTTCCACGATACCTAAAATACCATCTGTGGTGATTACCCCCATATCCTGATGAACGCCGTCTTTTTCTCCTTTGTCAATGGTCACATAATTACGAGGGGATGTAAAACTGTTCTTGATGAGCTTGGCGTTGAGCACTTGGTATACGGCCAAAGTGGAATCCAAGGGAGCTACACTGTCATCTTGGGCATTGAACAGCATTTTTCGCAGGCGTTGGTTTTCCTCAACCAATCTTTTGTTTTCCTTTTTTAAATTGAAATAGGAAGAAACATCGGCCCCGGCGCCATAAATACTTCCGGACACCCATCGGGAAGAATTAAAGAACTTGGATTGATGGTAGGAGTGCGATCGGATGGTCATCACCAAGGCGATAAACGCAAAAAATACATATAGGAATGTATTTCGGTAGCGTAAAACAAAATTGATGATGCGTTGCATGCAATCGTATCGTTAAGAAGGTTTTTCAACTCCTTGAAGGTAATAGAACCGTAAGGAATACGGCACTATTTTATCAAAATACTTTTATAGCGTTCCAAGTTTTTGAGCGCAATCCCTGTACCGCGAACAACAGCTCTCAATGGATCTTCGGCAATGTAAACAGGTAGGTCGGTTTTTTGTGAAAGCCTTCTGTCCAATCCGCGGAGCATAGAACCACCACCTGCCAGATAGATACCTGTATTGTAGATGTCGGCCGCAAGTTCGGGCGGGGTTTGGGAAAGCGTTTCCATAACCGCGTCTTCCACACGCAAAATACTTTTATCCAGGGCCTTGGCAATTTCCCGATACGAAACCTGAACCTGTTTGGGTTTTCCTGTCAAAAGATCGCGACCTTGAATGGACTTGTCCTCTGGTGGGGATTTTAAATCTTCCGTGGCGGAACCAATTTCTATTTTGATGGCCTCGGCCGTACTTTCGCCCACATACAGGTTATGCTGCGTACGCATGTAGTAAATGATATCGTTGGTGAAAACGTCACCCGCAATTTTTACGGATTTGTCACAAACGATACCCCCAAGCGCAATCACCGCAATTTCGGTAGTACCACCACCTATGTCCACGATCATGTTCCCTTTGGGCTGCATAATGTCCAGACCGATACCAATGGCCGCTGCCATGGGCTCGTGGATCAAATAGACTTCTTTACCGTTAACGCGCTCAGCAGACTCACGTACCGCTCGCATTTCCACCTCCGTAATGCCGGAAGGAATACAAATGACCATTCGCAGAGCGGGAGGGAACCATTTTTTCTTGAGTGCCGGAATGTTCTTGATGAACATACTGATCATTTTTTCCGAGGCATCAAAGTCAGCGATTACCCCATCCTTCAACGGTCGTATGGTCTTGATGTTTTCATGGGTCTTCCCCTGCATCATATTAGCTTCGCGGCCTACCGCGATTATTTTACCTGATACGCGGTCCCTTGCCACAATGGAGGGACTGTCAACCACCACCTTGTCCAAGTGGATGATCAGGGTATTTGCAGTACCAAGGTCAATGGCTATTTCCTCGGTCATGAAATCAAAAAATCCCATACAAATCGTCTGTTTTTCGGATTAACGGTAAAAATTATCGGCTAAAGTACTAAAATTAATGTTTAAAATGCCTAGTACCAGTCATCACCATGGATAATCCGTTTTCATTGCAATAATCAATGCTCAACTGGTCCTTGATGGAACCTCCGGGTTGGATGACACTTTTGATGCCTGCCTTGTCCGCAATTTCCACACAATCGGGGAACGGAAAGAAGGCATCACTGGCCATAACGGCACCTTCCAAATCAAAATCGAAGGACTTTGCTTTATGAATGGCCTGGTTCAAGGCATCCACACGTGAAGTCTGTCCGGTTCCACTGGCACAAAGCTGTTTGTTCTTTGCCAAAACAATGGTGTTGCTTTTGGTGTGCTTGCATAGTTTGGAAGCAAAAATCAAATCTTCTATCTCCTCAGAGGTCGGTTTTTTGTCCGTAACTGGATTCAAATCTTCTTTGGAGTCGGTTTTGGAATCTTTATCCTGAACCAATACACCGTTCAAACAGGTTCTTACCAATGTTTCGGGCAATTCAATATCATTTTGAATCAAAATAATCCTGTTCTTCTTGCCTTTCAAGATTTCTAAGGCCTCATCAGTATAACTTGGAGCGATGACCACTTCGCAGAACAGATTATGAATTTCTTCGGCAGTTGCTTTGTCGATTTCCACATTGGAAATCAGAATACCGCCAAAGGCAGAAACCGGGTCACCGGCCAAAGCATCCACATAGGCTTGTTTGATGGTGCTTCGAGTGGCCAATCCGCAAGCGTTGTTGTGTTTGAGGATGGCAAAAGTGGGGTCGTCGTTCTTGAATTCGCCCATCAAATTGACGGCAGCATCCACATCCAACAGGTTGTTGTAGGATAGCTCCTTTCCGTGCAGTTTGGTGAACATGGCATCAAAATCGCCAAAGAAGAACCCTTTTTGGTGCGGGTTTTCTCCGTAGCGCAACACCTTACCTTTGGTCTCACTAATTTTCAACACGGTTTCTTCTTTCTCTTTGTTGAAATAATTGAAGATGGCCGTATCGTAATGGGATGAAATATTGAAGGCCTTGGTGGCAAAACGTTTTCGGTCTTCCAAGGTCGTGCTACCGTTTCCTTCCGAAATTACGTTCAAAAAGTCTTCGTAATCTTCCATGGACGATACGCAGAGTACATCTTTGAAGTTTTTGGCAGCAGCTCTGATCAGGGAAATACCACCGATATCGATTTTTTCGATAATGTCCTGTTCCGAAGCGCCGCTGGCTACCGTTTTTTCAAAAGGATACAAATCGACAATCACAATGTCCAATTGTGGAATATCGAATTCCTTCATTTGGGACACGTCACTTTCATTGTCCTGCCTATTCAAAATGCCTCCAAAAACCTTAGGGTGCAATGTTTTTACACGCCCACCCAAAATGGAAGGGTAACTGGTCACGTCTTCTACGGGTACCACATCGATACCGAGGTCACGGATAAATTTTTCGGTACCCCCTGTGGAATAAAGGGTTACACCGAGTTCGTCCAGCTTTTTTACAATAGGTTCCAGTCCGTCTTTGTGGAAAACGGAAATCAACGCAGCGGAGGCTTTTTTGGCAGTACTCATTTCTATCTTAAAAATCAATTTCTTAAGCGTACAAAAGTACTTGTTTTAGTCCTAAAAAGCAGTACGGGTTATCAACAAATTCGGAGAAGTTTTACAGCATCTCCGCCACGTGTCGGTTGATGAATTCCAAAAAACGTTCATCCTCCTCCGTAAACGGATCAGGTGTATTGGAATCGATGTCGATTTGGCCCACATTCTCCCCGTTTACAAATAGCGGGACCACAATCTCCGCTTTTACGGTAATACTGCAAGCGATATAGTTGTCCTGGGCGGCCACATCCGGTACCACGAAGTTCTGGTTGCTCACAGCTACTTGACCGCAAATACCTTTTCCAAAGGGGATAATGGTATGGTCGGTAGGGGTTCCAGCGTAGGGCCCTAGCTTCAACTCTTCCTTGTCACCATTTTTAAAATAAAACCCTACCCAATCATAATGGTCAACGTTGTTACGCAAAAGTTCACAGATGTCGCCCAAACGGGTGTCCACGGCTTTGCTTTCGTCTTTAACGATATCAAGTATTTTGGGTTCCAATGATTTTAGCATGAAGTATTTTTTTGCAAATGTATTGAATCGTGGATTTGTACGACAAAATAAAGTAAGCTTACAGCTTTGAAACAGATAAAGTTCTGTTAAGCAAAACAATAAATGTTAATATTTTGTAGTTTTGTAATCGAATGAGACAGTTTTTCCATCAAATAGCATCCTTGCTCATGGCCCTTTTGCTGATGGCCTCCACAGTTTCGTGGACGGTGGACAAGCATATCTGTATGGGGCGAGTGATGGATATTTCCTTTTTTGCCCATGCCGATGACTGTGGAATGGACATGGATTTGGAAACATCCTGCTGCGATGATGAATCATTCACCATTCAAGGTCAAGATGACCTAAAGATATCTTTTGAGAACTTCGATTTGGACCAACAAGTTTTTTTAATAAGCTTCGTCCAAACCTATTTTCAACGTTTCGAAGTTGAGTTGGAAGAACCCAATTCGTTCATAGCGTACAACCCACCTCCATTACTACGGGATGTACAGGTTCTTGACCAGACTTTCCTTATTTGATTTAACATAGATTGAATTTTCCCGACCCTATTGGTTGGGCTGTTGCGTTTATACGCTTTTTTGTGTCGATCTAATGTTTAAATCAAAGCTTTATGCTGAACAAAAGCATCAAATTTTTAATAGAAAACAAATTGGTAGCCGTGTTGCTCCTGCTGGTTTTTATGGCTTGGGGTATCGTAAGCACTCCCTTTAACTGGGATACCGGGGGCATTTTACCCACCAATCCCGTGGCTGTGGATGCCATTCCCGATATTGGCGAGAACCAACAGATTGTATTTACCAAATGGCCCGGTCGCTCTCCTCAGGATATCGAGGATCAGATTACGTATCCGTTGACCACTTCCTTGTTGGGAATTCCAGGGGTTAAGACCATCCGTAGTTCTTCCATGTTCGGGTTTTCCAGCATCTATATCATTTTTGAAGAAGATGTAGAATTTTATTGGAGCCGTAGCCGTATTTTGGAAAAGCTCAATTCACTTCCCAATAACGTATTGCCCGATGGGGTAAATCCCGCCTTGGGACCAGATGCCACTGCATTGGGCCAGATTTTCTGGTATACTTTGGAAGGGCGCGATAAAGATGGCAATGTGACAGGAGGATGGGATTTGCAAGAACTCCGAAGCGTACAGGATTACTATGTAAAATATGCTCTTTCTTCTGCGTCAGGGGTATCTGAAGTGGCCTCTATTGGGGGATTTGTACAGGAATACCAAGTAGATGTAGATCCCGAACTGATGAAGCAGTACAATGTTGGTTTGGATCAGGTGGTCAAAGCTGTGAAGCAAAGCAACCGGGACATTGGTGCTCAGACCTTGGAAATCAATAAAGCAGAATATTTGGTGCGCGGACTGGGTTACATCAAATCGTTGGACGATATCAAAAATGCGGTTGTAACCGCTACGGACTACACCTCCATTCGTGTTCAAGATGTGGCCCGTGTGTCCTTAGGGCCAGCCGTGCGCCGTGGAATTTTGGACAAGGAAGGGGCCGAGGTAGTTGGTGGTGTTGTTGTGGCACGATACGGCGCCAACCCGTTGGAGGTCATCAATAACGTTAAGGAGCAAATAAATGAATTGAGTGCAGGTCTGCCATCCAAAGTATTAAAGGATGGAACCACCTCACAGTTGACCATAGTTCCTTTTTATGATAGGACCGAACTCATCCAAGAAACATTGGGAACCTTAAATGAAGCACTCACCCTAGAAATTCTGATTACCATTTTGGTGATTGTGGTCATGGTGTTCAATCTTAGGGCCTCTATCCTGATTTCCGGTCTGTTGCCCGTGGCCGTATTGATGGTGTTCATCTCCATGAAGCTATTTGGCGTAGATGCCAATATCGTAGCACTTTCTGGTATTGCCATTGCCATAGGGACCATGGTGGATGTTGGGGTGATTCTCTCCGAAAATATAATTCGGCACATGGATGAGAACGACAACAATTTATCTACAAACGAAGTAGTGTACAACGCCACCTCCGAGGTCTCCGGTGCCATTTTAACGGCGGTACTTACGACCATTATTAGTTTTATCCCCGTGTTTACCATGGTGGGGGCCGAAGGAAAATTGTTTCGTCCGTTGGCCTTTACGAAAACCATGGCCTTGACAGCATCCATAATCGTTGCCTTGTTTTTGATTCCACCTTTTGCCGCCATGATTTTTAGAAAGAAAAGCGCCAATCAGCTCTTCAAATACATCTGGAATGGAGTGTTGGTGGCCTTGGGAGTAGCAGCCATTGCTTTTGGTTATTGGGTAGGCTTGGCTTTAATGGCATTTGGGGTTGTAGGCATCCTCAAATTGAAAGCCATCTTTGATGAAAAACATGGAGGAATGCTTAATGTGGGTATTTGTGTTGCAACGATTATTTTCTTGTTGGCCGCATATTGGAGACCGTTGGGCTTTGATCGTAGCATTGGGATAAACCTACTTTTTGTGGGGTTGGTCTGTGGTGTGTTGCTCGGGGTGTTTTACCTATTTAGGCAATATTACAGTCGAATTTTGACATGGGCTTTGGAGCACAAACTATTGTTCCTTTCAATTCCTACCACCATTGTGGTATTCGGATTTTTGATCATGCGAAATACGGGCGAAGAATTTATGCCTTCCTTAAATGAAGGATCTTTCCTTTTGATGCCCACTTCGTTGCCCCATGCCGGAGTGGAAGAAAACAAGAGGGTGTTGCAGCAATTGGATATGGCCGTGGCTACCATTCCAGAAATTCAAACCGTGGTGGGAAAAGCAGGTAGAACGGAATCCGCTTTGGACCCCGCGCCGCTTTCCATGTACGAGAACATTATTCAATACAGGTCGGAGTATCAAAAAAATGAGGCGGGCAGTCCACAGCGTTTCAAGGTCAATTCCGATGGCTATTTTGAATTGAGCAACGGAAAAGTACTGGCCAATCCGAATTTGGAAGTAAGCAATGAGCAGAACTATGCCGAGAACCATGTAAGCGAGCCCCTACGAATTGATAGGAGTCTATTGATTCCAGATGATGATGGGGAGTATTTTCGAAATTGGCGTCCCGATATTGAGAAACCTGACGATATCTGGAACGAGATTGTAAAAGTGACCAAGTTGCCCGGGGTTACCTCGGCACCCAAGTTGCAGCCCATCGAAACACGGTTGGTCATGCTTCAAACTGGGATGCGTGCGCCTATGGGAATTAAAGTAAAAGGTCAGGATCTAAAGGAGATTGAAAACTTTGGACTTCAACTGGAACCTATTCTAAAAGAAGCTACTGGGGTTAAGGATGAAGCCGTTTTTGCTGACCGAATCGTGGGTAAACCCTATCTGCTCATTGATATTGATCGTGAAAAACTGGTCCGTTACGGTTTGGTTATCGAAGATGTCCAACAAATTTTAGAAGTAGCGCTCGGCGGGATGAGCTTGACCCAAACCGTGGAAGGGAGGGAACGTTACGGAGTTCGTGTACGCTACCCAAGGGAGCTTCGTGAAAACCCTACCGATATTGAGAACATTTATGTTCCTGTGCAAAAAGGAAGTCCTGTTCCCTTGAGTGAGTTGGTCACCATCCGCTACGAAAAAGGCCCTCAAGCCATTAAAAGTGAGGATACCTTTTTGGTGGGTTACGTGCTGTTTGATAAACTCGATGGTTATGCTGAGGTGGACGTGGTGGAAAACGCACAAGCCAAGATTCTTGAAAAGATAGAAAGCGGGGATTTGGTAGTGCCCAAGGGCATTAGCTATCAGTTCACCGGAACCTATGAAAACCAGTTACGGGCCGAAAAAACCTTATCCGTAGTGGTTCCATTGGCCCTCTTGATCATTTTCTTGATTCTGTATTTCCAGTTTAGGTCAGTGGCCACATCCTTGATGGTCTTTTCGGGGATAATGGTGGCTTTTGCAGGAGGTTTTTTAATGATTTGGTTCTACGGTCAGGATTGGTTTCTCAACTTTAGTTTTATGGGAGAAAACCTCAGGGACCTGTTCCAAATGCATACCATCAACCTCAGTGTGGCCGTCTGGGTTGGATTTATCGCCCTTTTTGGAATTGCTACGGATGATGGGGTGGTAATGGCTACTTATTTGACCCAAACTTTCGAAAAAAATCAACCTGAAAGCTTGAAAGGTATTCGAGCCTCTGTATTGGAAGCAGGCGAAAAAAGAATCAGACCCTGTTTGATGACCACTGCAACGACCATTTTGGCATTGTTACCGGTCTTGACCAGTACCGGAAGGGGAAGCGACATTATGATACCCATGGCCATTCCCAGTTTTGGAGGTATGCTGATTGCGCTGATCACGTTGTTTGTGGTGCCAGTGCTGTTCAGCTGGAAAAGGGAATGGCAACTTAAAATGCAAAACCGATGAGAAGAACAGTCATTTATATAGTATTTGCTTTAGCAACGATCGGCTTAAAAGGGCAGTCCTTGGAGGATTACCTTCAAGAAGCAGAGTTGAACAGTCTCATGATTCAGGCTTTGGAATTACGCTACAACATTGCCAAGGAAAAGGTGAATGAAGTCAACACCTTGCCCAACACAACCATTGGTGCCGGGTATTTTGTTAGCGAACCAGAGACTAGGACAGGCGCACAGCGAGCCAGATTTTCAGTTTCCCAGATGCTGCCCTGGTTCGGTACGATCACGGCCCGTGAAAACTATGCCAGTTCCATGGCGGATGCCGAGTATGCCGAAATTGTAATTGCCAAACGGAAGTTGTCCCTAGCTGTAGCACAATCTTACTATAAATTGTTTGGTATCAAAGCCAAACAAAAGGTGCTGGAGGAAAACATAAAATTGCTTAAAACCTACGAAACGTTGGCTCTTACCTCTGTGGAAGTGGGAAAGGCCTTGGCCGTGGATGTGTTGAAACTTCAAATACGCCAAAACGAATTGCAGCAACAGAAAGAAGTATTTGAACAATCCTATATCGCAGAGCAAGCCGTTTTTAATAATTTGTTGAACCGAGACGAAAGTATTGCTGTTGAGGTGGTGGATGAAATGGATATTCCGGAGGATGACCCAATCCTTGACAAGCAGGACTTGAGCTTAAATCCAGAATTGTTGAAATATGATCAGCTGTATGAATCAGTTGCACAATCCGAATTGCTCAACCAAAAGGAAAATGCCCCAAGTTTTGGAATCGGACTGGATTATATTCCCGTTTCGGAAAGGGAGAACATGGTTTTTAGCGATAACGGAAAGGATATTGTGATGCCGATGGTCACTTTCTCCATTCCCATTTTCAACAACAAATTCAGGTCCGTTACCAAGCAAAACGAGTTGCGTCAAAAGGAAATTGAACTTCAAAAAAAGGAGCGCTTGAATGTTTTGGAAAACACCTTCGCCAATGCCATTTCGCAGAGGAATCAGGCGCGTATCGCCCATCAAACCCAAGAAAAGAACCTAAAACAGGCCAAGGATGCCGAAGAAATCCTGATCAAGAACTATGAAACGGGAACCATCAACTTTAACGATGTGCTCGACATTCAGGAATTACAGCTAAAATTTCAAACCAATCAAATACAATCTGTGCAGTTATATTACCTGCAATCTGCCATCATCAATTATTTAATTAACAAGTAAATTTAATTTATCAAAAATGAGAACAAACATTAGAACAATTATCGGAATCACATTCGCTTCAGTATTGGTACTAACGGTATCATGCAAAGGAAAAACAGAGGAAGCAAAAGAAACTTCCACCGAAGCGACCATGGAACACGAAGGGCATGACATGGAAAAAATGAATCATGATATGGATAGCATGAACCATGAAGGACATGATATGGAAGGTATGGAAACTGCCAAAATGGAAGGCAAGGAATATACCTCCAAATATGTTTGCCCAATGCACTGTGAGGGAAGCGGTAGTGACGAAGAGGGTAAATGCCCAGTTTGTGGAATGACCTACGTGCTGAACGAAGAGCACACGGCTAACGGACATACTCACAATTAAACGGGTTTCCATCCTGCCACGAGATGCGTATCAAAGTAAAAAATATGGTTTGCGATAGATGCAAAGCGGTCCTAAAACAAGAGTTTGGGAAGGCTGAAATCGAAGTGGTGCAAATGGACCTGGGCGTAATTCAGTTCGCTGAAAATGCCCAAATACAAATGGAACGTATTCGGGGGATTTTGGTCAATAATGGTTTCGAGTTGATCGAGGATGTAAATGATAGCCATATAGCTGACATTAAAAAACACTTGATCAATGCTTTGAAAAACGATATGCACCAAAATCTCTCGAAATACCTTTCAGAAAAAATGAACAAGGATTATTCGGCTCTTAGTAAAATGTTCAGTGCCAAAGAAGGCCTTACCATTGAAAAATATTTCATCCTTTTAAAAATTGAAAGGGTAAAGGAAGAAATTCAAATGGAGAACAAAACATTTTCGGAAATCGCTTACGACTTGAATTATAAAAGCAGTAGCCATTTGGCCAAACAGTTTAAATCGGTAACCGGAATGTCGATGAGCGACTATCGAAAAGTGCAAGATTGGAATAGGAAGCCCTTGGATGAAATTGTATAAAAGACATCCAGAATTATAAAAAGCTTCCAACTGGTGTTCAGCTAGTTTTGAATAAAATATAAACAAGATGAAACATACCTATCACATACACGGAATGAGCTGTAATGGCTGTAGAAAGCATGTTGAGGAAACCCTGTCCAAAGTGGATGGAGTGAATGCGGTTGAGGTGAATTTGGAAAAAGCTGAGGCCGTGATTGAGATGGAGAAACACATTCCCATCAAAAGGTTCGAAAAAGCATTGGAGGATGATGGTGGCAGTTATTCAATACATACCAACGGTCACCATCATCAACCAAAGAAGAAAGAGGCGAAAAGAACAGTTTCCAATGGGAACGGTACCTTTTATTGCCCTATGCATTGCGAAGGTGATAAAACCTATGACAAGCCCGGTGATTGCCCTGTTTGTGGGATGGACTTGGTAGAGGAACAAAATACATCCACCAGTTCCAAACAGCAATGGACTTGTCCCATGCACCCCGAAGTAGTGGAGGATGGGCCTGGGTCGTGTCCAAAGTGTGGAATGGACTTGGTACCCAAGGAACCCGAAGCCAGCGCAGAGGAAAAGACCTATAAAAAACTGCTCAAAAAGTTTTGGGTAGCCCTTGCTTTTACCTTGCCCATTTTCCTGATTGCCATGAGCGATATGCTGACCAACAATCCGCTGCATGATGTCATGGAAACTCAATACTGGAACTGGGTTCAATTTGCATTATCACTTCCTGTGGTTTTTTACGCCACTTGGATGTTTTTTGAGAGAGCCTACCGAAGCATCAAAACATGGAATTTGAACATGTTTACGTTAATTGGGATTGGTGCAGGGGTAGCTTTTGTGTTCAGTGTACTTGGTTTATTGTTCCCGGGATTTTTCCCTGATCAGTTCAAAGGGGAAACAGGTGCGGTCCATGTTTATTTTGAAGCAGCAACCGTAATCCTCACCTTGGTGCTTTTGGGTCAATTGTTGGAAGCGCGGGCACATAGCAAAACCAATAATGCCGTAAAGGAATTATTGAAATTGGCACCGAACAAAGCCATTAAAGTTGTGGATGGAGAAGAAGTCGAAGTAAGTATTGACGCTATTGAACTTGGCGATATTTTACGGGTGAAACCCGGAGAAAAAATTCCAGTGGATGGCATTATTACAGAAGGGGAGACTTCAGTTGACGAATCTATGATTACAGGTGAGCCCATTCCTGTTGAAAAAGGAGTTGAAGATAAAGTAAGCAGTGGGACCATCAATGGGAATCAATCCTTTTTGATGAAAGCTGAAAAAGTGGGTAGTGATACCTTGCTTTCACAGATCATCAGCATGGTGAACGAAGCCAGTAGAAGCCGTGCGCCCATTCAAAATTTAGCTGATAAGGTATCCGCTTATTTTGTTCCCACGGTGGTGATTATTTCCATTTTAACCTTTGGGGTCTGGGCCATCTGGGGACCACAACCCACCTATGTTTACGCGTTAATTAATGCCATTGCAGTTTTGATCATTGCTTGCCCTTGTGCGCTTGGGTTGGCAACTCCAATGTCGGTAATGGTGGGAGTGGGAAAAGGTGCCCAAAATGGTGTGCTGATCAAAAATGCCGAAGCGCTGGAGAAAATGGTCGACGTGGATACCTTGATTATTGATAAAACGGGTACCATCACCGAAGGTAAACCCACCTTCGATCATTTGGAAACTTTTTCGGATGATTATTCACAAGAAGACCTACTTCAATATTTAGTATCCGTCAATGCCAATAGTGAACACCCCTTGGCTCAAGCGACCGTGAAATATGGCAGGGAGAAAAACATCAAAATTCTGAAAACAAAATACTTCAATGCTGTTACGGGTATGGGAGTAGAAGGCAAGATCAAAGACTTGGAAATTCGTCTGGGGAACATCAAATTGATGGAAAAGGCGAATGTTAAAATCTCGGATGAGATGAAGGAGAAGGTCAAAAAGGAACAAGAAAAAGGGAAAACGGTTTCCTATCTAGCCATTGATGGCAATTGCCATGCTTTTGTGAGTATTGGGGATAAGATCAAAGAGACTAGCGCCAAGGCCATCAAAGCCATCCAAGATAAAGGGATTTCGGTAATCATGCTTACTGGAGACAATACCACAACTGCCAAAGCTGTTGCCAGCGAATTGCATTTGGATGATTTTAAAGCGGAAACCCTACCTGAGGATAAGATGAATGAAGTGGAGCGCTTGCAGAATGAAGGCAAGGTGGTGGCCATGGCAGGCGACGGTATCAACGATGCTCCTGCATTGGCCAAAAGTGACTTGGGTATTGCCATGGGAACCGGAACCGATGTGGCCATAGAAAGTGCCATGATTACTTTGGTAAAGGGTGACCTGCATGGGATCGTAAAAGCACGAAACCTTAGTGAGGCCACCATGAGAAACATTAAGCAGAACCTATTTTTTGCATTGATATACAACACCATTGGTGTTCCGGTGGCAGCAGGTGTGCTCTATCCCTTTTTCGGGATTTTGCTTTCACCCATGATCGCCGCCCTGGCCATGAGCTTTAGCTCGGTATCGGTTATAGCCAATGCACTGAGATTACGAACTAAATCAATCGACTAGAACAAAAATGGTAAAACGGACAACAGCGGTTAAAATTAGAAAGGCCCATAGGTATTTGGGTATATTTTTGGGTGTACAATTCATCATGTGGACAGTAAGTGGTCTCTACTTTAGCTGGACGGATATTGATGAGATACACGGAGATCATTTTAGAAATATGGACTACGAACCCGCTGCTTTTGATGGACTTATTGGATTTTCAGAAATTAACTTCCCAGCCAAGATCAGTTCATTGGGTTTAAAGGAGATTGCGGGGAAACCTTATTATTGGATCAACAATGAGTTTTTGGTGGATGCGAGAACAGGTGACCCTAAAGAAGGGATTTCGGAAGAAGAAGCCTTGGCCGTTGCAGAGCGTCAAATGTCTTCCGATTTAAAAGTAAAAGGAGTTGAGGTTATCGATGAGACCGATAAGCACCATGAATACCGTGAAAAGAAGTTGCCCGCTTATGTGATCAGTTACGATTCTCCTGAAAACATCAAAGCCTATGTTTCTGTGGCCGATGGGTCATTTCAAACGGTACGACATCGGAACTGGCGATGGTTTGATTTTTTATGGATGACCCACACCATGGATTATGAAAGTAGGGACGATTTTAATACTACTTTACTCAGAGCCTTCTCCCTTTTGGGGTTGATCACCGTTTTGAGTGGATTTTTACTTTGGTTTACCTCGTCACCAACGATGAGGAAGTTGGTTAAAAGAAAAAAATAATACGATGAAAAAGCAAAACATCATTTATATCGGAATAGCTGTAGTGGTCGGCCTAATGGTGGGATACTTCATATTTGGAAGCAATACTGAAACTACTTCAGTGGATGAACATGACCACAGTACTGAAATGGCTTCGGGCGAAATGTGGACCTGTTCCATGCACCCACAGATTATGCAACAAGAACCGGGATCTTGTCCTATTTGTGGGATGGATTTAATTCCTGCGGATAATGGGGGAGAGGGATTGGCTATCAATCAAATTAAGATGACGGAAAACGCGATGGTTCTGGCTGGCGTGGAAACCATTAGGGTTGGTACAGGGGCCGATTCAGAAGAACATGTGAAAATATCTGGAAAAGTTGCTGTCAACCAGGAATCGGATGCGGTGCAATCGGCCTATTTTGACGGAAGAATAGAAAATATCCATGTCAATTTTGAAGGAGAACAAGTCCGTAAAGGTCAAAAGTTGGCCACAATTTATGCCCCGGCCTTGGTTTCGGCCCAACAAGAATTATTGACAGCCGCGAAATTAAAGGAATCGCAACCGCAACTGTACAAGGCGGTTCGGAACAAGTTAAAGTTGTGGAAGTTGTCCGATACACAAATCGACCAAATCGAAAGCTCTGGACAAGTGCTTGAAAATTTTCCAGTATATGCCAATGTGAGTGGAGTGGTTTCCGAGATCATGGTGGAGGAAGGGGATTACATCAAAACGGGCTCACCTCTGCTGAAAGTGGCCAATTTAAATTCAGTTTGGGCCATTTTTGATGCCTATGAAAACCAATTGAGCTTGTTTAAAGAAGGTCAAACCTTGGATGTAAGCACCAATTCCTATCCGAATGAAACCTTTACGGCTAAAGTTTCCTTTGTGGCTCCAAAATTGAACAAGCAAACCAGAACTTTGGAAGTTCGTGCAGAGCTGGACAACAAAAAAGGGATGTTGAAGCCGGGCATGTTCGTACAAGCAGAGGTTGAGGTGGGCAATAAAAAGGATGGAGAAGAAGTGTTGACCATTCCCGAAAGTGCCGTGTTGTGGACAGGAAAGCGTTCCTTGGTGTATGTACAACCTGATCCAAATAGTTCCACTTTTGAAATGCGGGAAGTGGAGCTCGGAAATTTGATGAACGGCAGTTACGTAGTCAATTCAGGATTGAACTCTGGTGATTGGGTGGTTGCCAAAGGTACTTTTACAGTGGATGCCGCGGCACAATTGCAGGGCAAAAAATCCATGATGAACCAAGATGCCCAGCCGATGCCCACGGGACACGAAGGCCATTCCAAAATGGGCTCTACAATGAAAATGGAATTTTCGCAAGAAGCGGAAACAAAGTTTGGCGACCTTTTAAAGGTGTATCTGAATTTAAAGGATGCCTTGGTGGCTTCTGACCAAGAACAAACGCAAACATTGGCGAAGAAGGGAGCGGGAATCGCTTCTGAACTAAGCGGAATGCAAATGGATGATATGGGGAAGAATCATATCACACAACTAGCGAGTCAACTTAAAGAGATAGGTTCAAAAAGTGACTTGGAAGGTCAACGCGAGGTGTTTGTTTCGCTTTCCCAAAATATGATTCAAATTGGTCAACAAATAAGCGGGCTGGATGGTAAACTTTATGTGCAGCACTGTCCCATGGCCAATAATGATAGGGGTGCCAATTGGCTCAGTTTGGAAGAAGAAATCCGAAATCCTTATTACGGTGATGCGATGTTGACCTGTGGCAGTGTCGTAGGTACTATCGATTAGTGCAACGGGCAATTAAAGACAAAAGAAAACGCCCCGATGCAAATCGGGGCGTTCCTGTTTTTATTCGGATAATGATGTTTTTACATCATACCTGGCATTCCACCGCCGCCCATTGGAGGCATGGCTGGGGCATCTTCCTTAATATTGGTCAATGCACACTCTGTGGTCAAGATCATTCCAGCTACGGATGCTGCATTTTCCAAAGCAATACGGGTTACTTTCTTGGGATCGATGATTCCTGTTTTAAGCATGTCCACATATTGATCGGATTTGGCATCGTAACCGAAGTCTTTTTTGCCTTCCAAAACCTTGGCAATCACTACAGAGCCTTCACCACCAGCATTCTCTACGATGGTACGCAATGGAGATTCGATGGCTTTGGCCACGATTTGTACACCTGTGGTCTCATCCAATGATTCGGTTGCCAATTTTTCAAGTACCTTTTTGGCTCGTACCAAGGCAACACCACCACCGGCAACAATACCTTCCTCTACGGCAGCACGGGTAGCGTGCAAGGCATCGTCCACACGGTCTTTCTTCTCTTTCATTTCAACTTCGGAGGCTGCGCCTACATAAAGTACGGCAACACCACCAGCCAATTTGGCCAAACGCTCCTGAAGTTTTTCCTTGTCGTAATCAGAGGTAGTGGTCTCAATCTGAGCTTTGATTTGGTTTACCCTAGCTTTGATGTCAGAGGCATTCCCGCTACCGTTCACGATTGTAGTATTGTCTTTGTCAATGGTCACGGTCTCAGCAGTACCCAACATATCCAAAGAAGCATTTTCCAAAGAGAAACCTCTTTCTTCGGAAATTACGGTACCACCTGTCAAGATGGCGATGTCTTCCAACATGGCCTTTCTTCTGTCACCAAAACCAGGTGCTTTTACTGCGGCAATCTTAAGTCCACCTCTCAATTTGTTTACCACCAAAGTTGCAAGGGCTTGGCCTTCCACGTCTTCAGCAATGATCAAAAGGGGTCTTCCGGATTGTGCTACGGGCTCAAGGATTGGAAGGATTTCCTGTAGATTGGAGATTTTCTTGTCGAAAAGAAGAATGTATGGGTTCTCCAAATCTGCAATCATCTTGTCGGTGTCGGTTACAAAGTAAGGAGATAGGTAACCTCTGTCAAATTGCATACCTTCAACAACGTCAACATAAGTATCGGTACCTTTGGCTTCCTCTACGGTGATTACCCCTTCTTTTCCAACTTTTGCGAATGCTTTGGCGATCAAGTCACCGATAGCATCGTCGTTATTGGCTGAAATGGAGGCAACCTGCTTGATCTTATCAGAGTCGTTACCAACTTTTTTGGCTTGTTTTTCCAAATCGGCCACCAAAGCTTCAACAGCCTTGTCTATTCCGCGTTTCAGGTCCATTGGGTTGGCACCTGCAGCCACGTTTTTAAGACCTTCTTTTACAATAGCTTGTGCTAAAACAGTAGCGGTAGTGGTACCGTCACCGGCTTGGTCGTTGGTTTTGGAAGCAACTTCCTTCACCATTTGTGCACCCATATCTTCCAGGGCGTCTTCCAATTCAATTTCTTTTGCAACGGAAACACCATCTTTGGTTACTTGTGGTGCTCCAAAGGACTTGCTGATGATTACGTTTCTACCTTTTGGTCCCAAGGTCACCTTTACGGCCTCGGCCAACTTGTCAACGCCTCGTTTCAGTCCGTCACGTGCATCAATGTCAAACTTAATATCTTTTGCCATCTCTATCTAGTTGATTTTTTAGTTATACAATTGCCAAAATATCGCTTTCGCGCATCATCAAATAGTCGGTTCCATCGAACTTCAGTTCGGTACCGGCATATTTTCCATATAGAACGGTATCACCTACCTTAACGGTCACTTTTTCGTCCTTGGTTCCAGGTCCAACGGCCACAACGGTTCCTTTTTGAGGTTTCTCTTTAGCGTTGTCCGGGATAATGATACCGGAGGCAGTTTTGGTCTCGGCCTGTAGAGGCTCGATCAAAACCCTATCTGCCAATGGTTTGATATTTACTTTAGCCATATTTTAAATGATTTAGATGTTTGTTTTAAAATTTCTTGAATCAAAATGACAGAAATTGTGCCAATGCCCGAAAACTGACATTCTGGAAAACAAAAATGCCAGCTTGTCATTTCAAGCTGGCATTTTTCTATGCTTTGTCACTGGAAACTATCCAATGGTGTCCACTGGACTAGTCGTGTTGGCCGGTGGAAGTTGTTCAGGAACTTCCTCTGGAACCGTTTCTGGTATTTCGGTATCGTCGCCTTGAAGTAGTTTGGAGTCTGCTTGGCTGTAGTTTCCTTTTAGGGATACATTGGAAAGCAGTATCAAAACAATCAATAAGGTGGCCAAAGTCCAAGTACTCTTGTCCAAAAAGTCCCCTGTCTTTTTAACACCACCAACAACTTGGTTGCCGCCTCCTCCAAAAGATGAGGACAAACCACCTCCTTTTGGGTTCTGGACCATAATGACCAAGACCAACAAAAGGCACACGATAATGATCAATACCAAAAAAATTGTAAACGTGCTCATTTCTTATCTTTTTCTTGCTGCAGCTTCTTCACCGCCTGAATTTGATCTGCAAAGAAACCACTTTTTTCTGGATATTTCAAACTCAATATTTTGAACGCTTGAATGGCTTTTTTATACTTTTTTTGCTCCAAGTACACCTTGGCCAAGGTCTCTGTCATCAACTCGTTTTGGTTGATTTTTGTGGACTCCTTAATATTGACTTTGGGGTTGTTTTCCTTTGGAACTATCTTGGGATTGTTGGCAATGAACTTGTCCAAAAGCTCGAATTTCTTTTTGCGCTCCAATTCTTCCATCACGTCTTCCTGACTATTTTCGGGTTCTTCGCCCTTGGAAGTCAATTGAAGCCATTCGGTAAAGGAATGTTTTTCCTTTTTGGTGAAGGGTAGAGGCTTGCCCAGCTGCAGGTCGGTTTCCTTTGTTTCTTCACCTGCTTTTTCTGGAACTTCTTCTGGTTTTCTGGATTCAAACAGCTCAGGATTCAGGATTTGTTCGGCATCACCCAAGTTTTGTGGTAAAGCTGCTTCTTCAGTCTCCGTAAGCATACTCGCGGCATTGGGATTCGGTTGAATCTCCTCCGAAACGGCCTCTTGGTCTTCCAGTTTGGCGCCTCTACCAGCAATGGTATCGGCAATATTGTTCTGTATGAATTCCTTGGAGGTGATGTAATCAAAAAGTACATCCCTGTCCGCAGTATGGGCGGCGGTGACCTTTAAGGCGTTGTTATATTTGTAACTGTCCAGATTTTTGAGTCCCTTCAAATGCAGTGCACGCGCGGCCTGAAAATAAGGGTATTCCTCAATAATATCCTCCAATTCCCTCGTCTGACTTGGCGAGAGTATGGTGTTCGCATTCTGAAGGATATGTATAAAATCTGCAACGTTCATAACTAATTACCAATTGCCCAAGGACGCATTGAAAATATCCTGGGTAAGTCGTTCAAAAATTTCTTCGTGTGCGGCTGCCTGCACAGAAGGGAGCGGGGCGGCGGCATCAAAATCATAAAAGAAAGAAAACCGCTTTTCAAAATCCGCATCTTCCTTGGTTGTATTAAAAAACCGAACATTCACGCTCATGGTGAGGCGGTTCTGTGCGGTCCGCTGGTCGGCTGTGGCCGTCATGGGAACCACTTTGTATTCCACAATTTCGCCTTCGTAAAGGAGGTCGCCATTGCTTCCGGTAAGGGACAAACTGGTAAGGTCGTTGATCAAATCCTGAAGCGCCAGGGTAAAATCGCGGTCCAGTCCGGGTACAATAATGGATCCTGGGGTCTGGTCGGCGTAATTTTGAAAAAAGTTGACCTGAAAGCTTTGTGCAGTCCCGATATCAGCCCCGGAAAAATTGTAAGCCCCACAGCTCTGCAGGAAGAAAGCCAATCCCAACAGTACCGATTTTAGTATATTTTTTCTGATTGTATTCATTTGTAATCTTGACTTCAAATTAAAGGTCGTACTGTTTTATTTTTCGATAGAGCGTTCTTTCCGAGATGCCCAGTTCGGCAGCAGCAGCCTTTCGTTTTCCTTTGTTGCGCTCCAACGATTTTTTGATCAATTCGATTTCCTTTTCCTGTAAAGATAGGGTTTCTTCTTCTTCAATTTCTTCGGCAAAATGGTATCTGTCCTCCGGTGGCTGCTGCGTGGAGTGAGGGGGTGCCGCCTCCACTACAGGCTCTGGAAGGTGTAGCAGTTCGGTAGCCGTACTTTCTTCATGATCAATGTCTTCCTCTTCTTGGTTGCCGTAAATTTTTCTGATCAAACCTTCGTTTTCCCGTTGCACCTTATTGGAGTCGTTGTCCTTCAAAAGTTCCAAAGTCAGCTTTTTAAGGTCGTTAAGGTCACTTTTCATATCAAAAAGTACCTTGTACAAAATCTCGCGCTCGTTGCTGAAATCACTTTCTTTTTTAGCCTGGCCAATGACTGCCGGTAAATTGGAACCGCTGGAATTGGGCAGATAACTGTTCAGTGTGGCTGCTGTGATGTTACGGTTTTCTTCTAGTACAGAGATTTGCTCGGCAATGTTCCTCAGCTGACGAATGTTACCGGGCCAGCGATATTTAAGTAATAGTTCCACGGCATCATCTTCCAATCGGATGGTGGGCATTTTATACTTTTGACCAAAATCGGAGGCGAATTTTCGGAACAGCAAATGGATATCATCACGACGATCACGTAGTGGTGGTAGATTGATTTCCACTGTGCTCAATCGATAATACAAATCTTCCCGGAACTTTTCTTTTTCAATTGCCTCGAACATATTGATGTTTGTGGCGGCCACAATGCGCACATTGGTTTTTTGAACCTGGGAGGAACCCACTTTCAAAAATTCGCCATTTTCCAATACCCGTAACAATCGCACTTGGGTGGTCAGTGGCAATTCTCCCACCTCGTCCAAAAAGATGGTTCCCCCATCGGCCACTTCAAAATAACCGCTACGGGTTTGCGTAGCCCCGGTAAACGCACCTTTTTCGTGCCCAAAGAGTTCACTGTCAATGGTTCCTTCGGGAATGGCACCACAGTTTACCGCAATATACTTTGCATGTTTGCGATGGCTTAAGGAATGGATGATCTTGGGAATGGATTCCTTTCCCACACCACTTTCACCGGTTACCAATACCGAGATGTCGGTAGGGGCAACCTGTATGGCCTTTTCAATGGCGCGATTGAGCTTCACATCGTTCCCGATGAGCTCGAACCGTTGTTTTATGGATTGTACACTTTCCATATATTTTTGTTCCTACGTGGCAGGAATCTTTTTTAGTTCAGCATTGTGATTTGGCCACATACCCGCCCATAGGGCAAGAGTTGGTCATCCGTGCACAATGCAAATGGTTATCAATTGTTTTTTGAATATCCCACCGCTTCCCCGATAAGGGTGGCAGAGGTGCAATCGTTGATTTTGACGTTCACAAAGTCCCCAACCTTATAATGTTTCTTCGGAAAAACTGCAACCGTATTTTGGGAGTTACGTCCCATCCAATGGGCATCCGATTTTTTGGAGGTTCCCTCAATCAAGATTTCCTCTATTTTTCCAACATGCTGCTGGGTGCGATAATGGCTGTGCTTTTGCTGCAGTTCGATGATTTCCGTCAACCTTCTTTTCTTTGTGGCTTCAGGTACATCGTCCTCCATTTTCCGTTCGGCAAGGGTTCCCGGACGCTCGGAATAGGCAAACATAAATCCAAAATCATATTTCACATACTCCATCAGACTCAAGGTATCTTGATGGTCCTCCTCCGTTTCGGTGGGGAAGCCGGTAATCATATCCTGACTGATGGCACAATCCGGAATGATTCTTTTGATGTTATCGATCAATTCAAAATACTCTTCACGGGTGTGCAAACGGTTCATCGCTTTTAGGATGCGATTGCTTCCACTTTGTACGGGAAGATGGATGTACTTACAGATATTTTCGTATTTCGCCATGGCCTCGATAACGTCCAAGGTCATGTCTTGAGGATTGGAGGTGGAAAAGCGAATACGTATTTTGGGTTGGGCCTGGGCTACAAGCTCCAAAAGCCCTGCAAAGTTCACCGAAGTGGCCTTTTGTATTTCGGAAGCTTTGTCAAAATCCTTTTTCAACCCGCCCCCATACCAAAGGTAACTGTCCACATTTTGCCCCAAAAGGGTAATTTCCTTGAATCCTTTTTCCCAAAGATCGTTCACCTCCTCCAAAATGGATTGTGGATCTCGGCTACGCTCCCTACCTCGTGTGAAGGGAACTACGCAAAAGGTACACATATTGTCGCATCCACGGGTGATGGACACAAAGGCGGATACCCCATTGGTGTTCAGTCGAACCGGAGCCACATCGCCATAGGTTTCGTCCTTGGAAAGGATGACGTTTACCGCATTTCTACCTTCGTCGATTTCTTGGATCAGGTTGGGTAGGTCTTTGTAGGCATCTGGCCCCACGACCATGTCCACAATTTTTTCCTCTTCCAAAAACTTGCTCTTCAAACGCTCGGCCATACAGCCCAAGACCCCGACTTTCATATGGGGTTTGGTACGTTTTACGGCGTTGAACTTCTCCAGACGTTTGCGTACGGTTTGTTCTGCTTTTTCGCGAATGGAACAGGTATTCACCAAAACCAAATCGGCATCGTCCAAGTTTTGGGTGGTATTGAAACCTTCCTTTGCCAAAATGGACGCTACGATTTCGCTATCGGAAAAGTTCATTTGGCAGCCGTAGCTTTCTATGTAGAGCTTTCGGCCGTTACTTTGATTGCTATCCAGCGATAGGGCAGTTCCTTGTTGGCTTTCGTCTATTATTTTTTCCACGTTGTTTTCCTCGATCATAAATAGTGCAATGGGGTGCAAAGATAATGGTTATTACAGTTTAGTGACAATTTGGCAGTAATTTTTAAGATTATATTGTAGAATCCGCTGTTAGTCTTACCTTCAGGCGTAAATCATAACCAATACTACAATGAATTTCACCAATCTTTCCGAAAGAATCAAGCAAAGTCCACCGGTGGATTTTGGTGCTGTTTTCAATAATTCCGTCACACTGTTCCAGAAAGTTTGGTTGCAAGGGTTTGTTACCTTAGTGTTGACCTTTGTGAGCATTCTTCCTTTTTATTTGGTCATTTATGCCCCAATGATTGCCTTTGGAATTACCGATCCCGAAACCCTCCGACATAACCAAATGCCTCCAGTATTTTCCCTTTTTATGATTGTTTTTATGCCCATTATCATGTTGGCCGTAATGACCATTTCACTGTGTTTGAATGCGGCTTTTTTGCGTATGTGTCGCAAGTACGACCTCGGTGAAATTGGGAAGGACGATTATTTTTGCTATTTCAAAAAGGAGTATCTGAAAAAGTCATTTATGGTATCCTTGGTCATGCTCGGGTTATCCTTTCTAGGTGTCCTTGCCTGTGGTTTGGGAATTATTTATTTAGTGGTTCCCATGTCGCTTTTCCCTGCTTTTTTTGCGTTCGACAAGGAGCTTTCTGCCATGGAGGTCGTGAAGGCTTCATTTGTTCTTGGCAATAAAAATTGGCTCATGATATTCTTGTTGGTGATAGTGGCAGGACTAGTTTCCCAGCTTGGAGTCATTTTATGTTTCGTTGGGGTCCTCTTTACAGCTATGTTCGCCAAAATCCCCATTTATTTTATTTATAAGGATGCAGTGGGCATTTCCATGGATGTGTAGTGACATTTAATAAAAAAAGCGCCCTTGGATTGAGGGCGCTTTCTTTTAAGCTATCTAGCATTTCTATGGAGTGGAAATCATCTTAATTTGATTTTCATCGACTTTTTGATTGATCAGAGTGGCTTGTTTTTGCACCAGGGCATTCAAGTCATTGATTTCCTTGTCCAACTCTTTGGTCACCTCCACAAAGAATTCTTGGGCCTGTTCGGTGGGCCTTTGGTCCCCTCGCTGGGAATCGACCATTAAAAAGGCCAATCTGTTGTTGATGCGGATACCATAGTTTAATGGATCTTGTCTACTTTGGTTCTTGGTCATGTGGATGTTGTTTTCAATAACCGAGAGGGCCGTTTCAAAATCCTTTGCCATATTCTGAATCTCAGGATTGTCCTTGGTCTTTTCTTTGAGATACTCCAAATCCTTTTTGATGTTCCGAATATTGATGATGGCCTTGTTGGCTCGACTTACTTGTTCGCGAACCTGCATGACAAAATCAAACTGTTCTTGGAAATCGTTTTGGCTCAAGACTATTCTTGGGTCTTTGACAATGTTGAAGGTCTGCTCCATGGAATTCCCATTTACAGTGAGCCTGGCCTTATAGTTGCCGGGAACGGCCTTCGGCCCTATATTTGGAGAGGAATAAAATACCATCCCCTTGAACTCTTGGTAGCCGGGGTATCTCATATTCCAAATAAATCGGTTACCGCCCTCGGATACCTCCAGTTTTTGCGTTGAGGTGGGGTCCAATCTATCAGGTTTCGCATGGTTGGAAAAACGTTGGATCACACTACCGTCCATTTCCAAGATTTCCATGGTCACCGTATCGGTTTCCTTTAAGCTCTTTAAGTAGTAATTGATGATGGCCCCATCCGGATGGTTTTCACCCACCAATTTGGTGTCGGGTTCTCCCCAAGCTCTGTCTTGGTGCATTCGGTAGGCCATATCGGGTTTGTACAGATAAAAATCGCTTTTGGCCACCGCATCGGACAGTTGATGGAGTGGTGTGAGGTCATCTATCATCCAAAAACTTCTTCCGTGAGTCGCGGCAATCAAATCGTTGTCCCTTACATGGAGATCTCGAATGGAGGTGATGGGCAAATTCAGTTGGAACGGGGTCCAATTTTTTCCATCATCAAACGAAATATACATCCCCCATTCGGTCCCTGCGTACAACAAGCCTTCGCGAACCTTGTCGGAACGGATGGCCCGGGTGTAATAGTTGTCCTTGATGCCATTGGTGATCAAGGTCCAAGTTTTTCCGTAATCATCCGTTTTGTAGAGGTAAGGGGTGTAATCGCCAAATTTATAAGAAGTGGCTGCCACATAAACGGTACCCGGGTCAAACGGGCTTGCGTCGATGCAGTTGATCATATTCAATTTGGGCGACATGGACTCCGGAGGGGTCACATTTTCCCAAGTTGTACCATTATCGCGGGTAACGTGGATCAAGCCATCGTCACTTCCGGTCCAAATCACTCCTTTTTCCAATACGGATTCTGTAATTACAAAAACGTTGGAATAAAACTCAGCCCCCGTATTATCTTGTGTGATGGGCCCTCCCGAGGACATAATGGTTTCCGGAATGCCCCTTGCCAATTCTGGGGAAATGGTTTTCCAGGATTGTCCGCCGTCCGTAGTGGCGTGCAAATAATTGGAACCTGCATACAGCACGTTTGAATCGTGGCGGCTAAATGTTAGGGGATAGTTCCAATTAAAGCGGTATTTCATGACTTCCGCGCCAGAACCTGCGGGATTGTCGGGCCAAATATTGGTAGATATGGTCTGTCCGGTGGTATGGTCCAAACGGTTCATATACCCTTTGTAGGTGCCGCCGTACACCAATTGATTGTTTTTTGGGTCCGGTGCCAAATGGGCACTCTCACCACCTGCGGTGGGTTCCCAGTCGGCCTCGGTAATGGCCGAACCCGAAGAACGGTGGAAGATACGCAAAGCGGTATTGTCCTGCTGCGCCCCATAAATGCGATAAGGAAAAATGCTGTCCGTGGTCACCCGATAAAACTGCATGGTGGGCTGGTTGAAATAGGTGGTCCAGTTATTTCCGCCGTCGTTGGAGATTTGGGCACCGCCATCATCGGCAATGATCATCCTTTGGTTGTTGTTGGGATCGATCCAAAGATCATGGTGGTCCCCATGGGGAGCATTTTTAAGGGTAAAGGTATTACCGCCATCGGTGGATACGCCATAGCTCACGTTCATTACCCAAACCTTATCCACGTTTTGGGTGTCGGCATAAATACGGCTGTAGTACCAAGCGCGCTGCCTGAGGCCTCGGTTTTCGTTTACTTTTTTCCAAGTGACCCCAGCATCATCGGAACGAAAAACCCCGCCGTCCTCAGCTTCAATAATGGCAAAAACCCTATCCGAATCCAAAGGCGAAACGGCAATCCCAACAATTCCCCAAGGAAAACCGGGCAACCCCGAATGTTCGGAAATATCAGTCCAAGTATCGCCTCCGTCAGTGCTTTTAAACATCCTGCTATCCGGACCGCCACTGTCCATTCGGTATCCGTTACGTTTCATCTCCCAAGTTGCCGCATACAGGATCCTGCTGTTGTTGGGGTCCATAATGAGGTCGCCTGCACCTGCTTTATCACTGATGTAGAGTATTTTTTCCCAATTCTTGCCTCCATCGGTTGAACGAAAAACACCTCGGGTCTCATTGGGTTTCCAAAGGTTTCCGATGGCCGCCACGTAAACAAGGTCTGGATTTGTGGGATGGATGCGGATTCGGGCAATATGTTCGGAGTCTTTCAAACCGATAAATTCCCAGGTCTCACCAGCATCCATACTTTTCCAAAGGCCCTTTCCGGATGAAACGTTTCCACGAAGGGTCTGCTCGCCCTCGCCTACGTATATAATGTTAGGGTCCGATTCGGAAACGGCTACTGCTCCAATGGAACCGCCAAAATACCCGTCGGAAATACATTCCCACGAATTACCGGCATCGGTCGTCTTCCAAACACCGCCTCCAGCGGTACCCATGTAATACAGATTGGGGTCGTTGATAACTCCGGTAACGGTACCTGCGCGTCCGCCTCGGTGCGGTCCCACCATCCTCCATTCCATTCCGTCGTAGAGGGTTTCTTTAAACTGTGGGGCGTTGGTTTTGTTCTTTTTTCGTTGTGCGTTTGAGAGGTTAAAACATAGTAATGCAAGTACTATGGTCAAATAACGGTTGGTCATTGTTATGTGGTTATTGAGTTAGTCTTCCTAAAAATAACAATTATTTTAACCGCCCTCATCAAAGCCAGTAGAATTAATATAGTTATGGTAAAAAGTCTCCTTGTTTTTTATCGATTTTAAGGTCAAAAGAAATATGGGAAATGCGGATGTATAAATTTTAATATACTTTTGTTGAGACAAAAACCAGTGCATGCCAAAGAATTTAGTTATTGTAGAGTCCCCCGCCAAAGCAAAGACCATCGAAAGATTTCTAGGAAAGGAATTTCAAGTGGAGTCGAGTTTTGGACATATTGCCGATCTTCCTTCCAAGGAGTTGGGCGTTGATGTAGAGAATGATTTTAAGCCAAAATATACCGTTGACAAGGAGAAAAAGGCACTTGTAAAAAAACTCAAGGACTTGGCCCAAAAAGCGGAAACGATTTGGTTGGCGAGTGATGAGGACCGTGAGGGGGAGGCCATTTCTTGGCATTTGGCCGAAGAACTGGGACTGGACAAAAAGAAGACCAAGCGAATTGTTTTCAATTCCATTACCAAATCGGCGATCCAAAAGGCCATTGAAAATCCAAGGGACATCAACTACAATTTGGTCAATGCGCAGCAGGCCAGAAGGGTGTTGGACCGTTTGGTGGGGTATGAGCTTTCGCCTGTACTTTGGAAAAAAATAAAACCGGGACTTTCTGCCGGCCGTGTACAATCGGTAGCGGTTAGGTTGATCGTGGAGCGTGAGCGTGAAATCGAAGCATTTACGCCAGAAGCCTCGTTCCGCATCAAGGCCGAGTTCAAAACCGATGGTGGCAGCACCTTTGGGGCTAAGCTGAACACCACGTTCCCAACCAAAGAAGCCGCAGAACAGTTTTTGAAAGAAAATATCGGAGCGGACTTTTCAGTTTCCGATTTGGCCAAAAAGCCAGCAAAAAAATCTCCGGCAGCGCCATTTACCACCTCCACTTTGCAACAGGAAGCGTCGAGAAAACTGTATTTCTCGGTAAGCCGCACCATGCAGGTAGCGCAGCGTTTGTACGAAGCAGGTTTGATCACCTATATGAGAACGGATAGCGTCAATTTGTCCAATGAGGCTTTGGCAGCGGCAAAAGAGGCCATCTTGGAAAATTATGGCCAAAAATACAGTCAAACCAGAAACTTTACGGGTAAGACCAAGGGGGCTCAGGAGGCACACGAAGCCATCCGGCCCACCGATATGAAATTACAGTCCCCCCAATTGGAACGAGATCAGGCCAAATTATATGAATTGATTTGGAAACGGACGCTTGCTTCGCAAATGAGCGATGCCCAATTGGAACGCACCAACGTTAAAATAAAGGCAAGTACCCATAGCGAAGAATTCTCTGCCAATGGTGAGGTAGTCAAATTTGATGGTTTCCTCAAGGTGTATTTGGAAGGGACCGATGATGAAGATAGCGAAGAACAGGATGGAATGCTGCCTGCTATGAAAGTGGGAGAGCCGCTTCAAAATGTATTTATTTCCGCGACCGAACGATTCACCCGCCCACCCTACCGCTATTCCGAGGCCTCCTTGGTGAAAAAGTTGGAGGAACTGGGTATCGGTAGACCATCCACATACGCGCCTACCATATCCACCATTCAAAATAGGGGATATGTGGAAAAAGGCACCGTAGAAGGTACCGAGCGAAAATATGCGGAACTGGTATTGGAAAGCGAAAAGATAAAAACCAGTACACTTACCGAAATGGTAGGTTCCGAAAAAGGGAAAATTGTACCTACCGATATAGGTATGATCGTGAACGATTTCTTGGTGACCCACTTCACCCAGATTCTCGACTATAATTTTACGGCTCAGGTGGAGGAGGATTTCGATGAAATTGCATCGGGCGAAGAGGATTGGCAGGAGATGATGAAGAATTTCTACAACGATTTTCATCCCAATGTGCTAGAGGTAGAAGAAAATGCAGAACGCGCAAGTGGTGAACGTGTCTTGGGAACCGACCCCAAATCGGGCCGACAGGTATCCGTGAGATTGGGCCGTTTTGGTCCCATGGTGCAAATCGGAACTGTTGATGACGAGGAAAAACCGGAATTTGCCAGTTTGTTGCCCGATCAATCGATAGGCACCATTACGTTTGAAGAAGCCATGACCCTTTTTGATTTGCCACGTAAACTGGGCGTCTACGAAGGTGAGGAAGTGGAGGCCAATGTGGGACGCTACGGACCTTATGTGCGTTTTGGAAAAAAATTCATTTCACTGGCACAGGGAGAAAGTGCTTTTGATGTGGACATGGAACGCGCCATAGAACTGATCAAGGAAAAACAAAAGGCAGATGCGCCCATTGCCAGCTATGAAGGCAAAGAGGTTACCAAAGGTAAAGGTAGGTTCGGACCGTTTATCAAATGGGACGGTATGTTTATTAATGTGAACAAGAAGTATGATTTCGACAATTTGTCCAATGATGACATTGTTGAACTCATTGAAGCCAAAAAAAAGAAAGAAGCTGAAAAGGTCGTTCAGGAATGGCCAGAAGAAAAGATCAGGATTGAAAAAGCCCGATGGGGGCGTCACAATATTATAAAAGGTAGGGTAAAGGTGGAACTTTCCAAGGATGTGGATGCCACAAAAATAACCTTGGAAGAAGCACAGGCCCTATTGGATAAAAAAGCACCAAAGAAAAAAGCCAAGGCAAAAGCGAAGAAATAAGTATGGCGTTCGATTTTCTGGTTCCGGTCAAGGACAAGGTATTGGCACATTGTGAATTGCTGCCAGAACAAGCAGTGGGCAAGAACGTTCACATGCACACCGAAAAGGATGGGCTCCCGGTATTTGCCCATGCCGATGTAGCCATTTTTGGCGTTTTGGAATCGAGAAATGCCTTTGAGAAAAAACCGGAAAAACTGGATCTGGACGAAGTGCGTATCCAATTGTACCGCCTAATGATGGGCAACTGGAACTCCACAATTATCGATATTGGCGATGTGGAGGAGGGCGATACCGTAGAGGATACCTATTTTGTGGTGAAGGAAATCGTGGCCGGGTTGTTGGAAGAGAATATCATACCTATAGTATTAGGACTCACCCAGGACATTACTTTTCCTACTTACCGCGCTTTCGATAACATAAAAAAGATGGTCAACCTGGTTTCCATTGATAGCCGTTTTGACTTTGGTGAGGATGATGAGCTCATTTCTTCACATTCCTATATGAGCAAGATCATCACCGATAAGCCCAACAATCTTTTTAATTTTTCCAATATTGGCTATCAGAGCTATTTTAATGCCCAAGAAGAAAAGGATTTGATGGAGCGTCTGTTTTTTGATGCCTATCGTTTGGGTGAAATAGCGGCCAATATCGAATTGGCAGAACCCGTATTGCGCAGTAGTGATATCGTAAGCTTGGACCTACGGGCCATTCGGGCCAGCGAAATGGGTATGACGCGTAACTTTTCCCCCAACGGGTTTACGGGGCGGGAGATTTGCGCCATTGCACGTTATGCAGGAATTAGCGATAAGGTTTCCCTATTTGGTATATACGAAGGGGAAAATTCGCATCAGGCATTCCAGATGATCGCCCAGATCATTTGGTATTTTATAGAGGGGCTCAGTTTCCGGATAAAGGAATACCCCAGCTCAAAGAGCGAAGACTTCACAAAGTTTACCGTACCCACGGACACGGAGGAATTGATCTTCTTCAAAAGCCATGTCACAGAAAGATGGTGGGTAGAGGTACCAACAATTTTAGCAGAGCATACTAAAACAAATTCGGTGGCGTTATTACCATGCACCGAAGAGGACTATTTGGATGCTTGCAACCAGAACATCCCCGAAAGGTGGTTCAAAGCCTACAGAAAAGGCTTGAACTAAATAAATTAATTTTTTGATCATTAATTGTTTTTACACAATAATTCATTCAAAAATCAGTTTTGAGAATAATGAATCTGTGTAGCACAGTTATTAAAATCTTGAATCGAACAATTTAACCTAAAGTATGAGAAAGCTATTCTTTTCATCTATAGCACTTGTTTTTTTGCTTACCAGTTGCGGCTCTAAATCAAGGTCCAAAGGTGAACTAGTTGGGGTCAGTGGTAAAAAATGGCACCCGGAAAAACCTTATGGAATGGAATTGATTCCCAGGGGCGCCTTTGTGATGGGTAAAGCCGAGGAGGATCAGGCCAAAGTATTGAATGCTCCTACAAGAACGGTAACCGTTCGTTCCTTTTATATGGACGATACGGAAATCACCAACAGTGAGTACCGTCAGTTTGTGGAGTGGGTCAAGGATTCCATCGTAAGAACAAGATTGGCCATTTTGGCCGATGAGTTGGGCATTGGACCTGAGGACGAAGGCATCGGAGAGTATGCTTTTAAGGATACCGATACCACCGAACTTTCGGTTTACGACAAGTACATGTTGGACAACTACGCCGGTCTTGGGGCAACTGGATACGAAGGCAGGGCGTTGAACAAGGATGTGGACCTAGTTTGGGATACTTCGGAATATCCCGATGAGTACTACGCTGAGGTTATGGATTCCATGTATCTTCCCGAAGAGGAAAGCTACAACGGATTGCGAAGCATCGACGTTACCAAAATCAAATACAAGTATAGCTGGATGGACATAGAGGCTGCTGCCAGGGCAAGATCTGGAAGCCGCAAGGACTTCATCAAGCAAGAAGAGTTGGAAATCTATCCAGATACCACCGTGTGGATCCGTGATTTCGAATACAGTTACAATGAGCCCATGCACAACGATTACTTCTGGCACGACGCTTATAGTGACTATCCTGTAGTAGGAGTAAACTGGATGCAGGCCAAAGCGTTCTGTAACTGGAGGACCAAATTCAAGAACGACGATCAAAAAAGTCGTGGTAAGCAATTTGTCAACCAATTCAGGTTACCTACCGAAGCAGAGTGGGAATATGCCGCCAGAGGTGGTATTGAAGGAGGAACTTACCCATGGGGTGGTCCTTATGTGATCAGCGATACAGGTTGTTTTATGGCCAACTTTAAACCACAACGGGGAGATTATGCCGCCGATGCCGCACTGTATACCGTAGAGGCCAAATCATTTGAACCAAACGATTACAACTTGTACAATATGGCCGGTAACGTTTCCGAATGGACGAACTCCAGCTTTGACCCAGGAGCGTACGAATACCTTTCCACCATGAACCCAAATATAGGTTCACAGGACAACAAACGTAAAGTGATCCGTGGAGGTTCTTGGAAAGACGTTGCCTACTTCCTACAGGTAAGCACAAGGGATTACGAATACCAAGATTCTGCAAGAAGCTACATTGGTTTCCGAACCGTTCAGGATTATATGGGCGAGGAAGATTCCACCAACGGAAGCAGAAGCGGACTTTAATACAATAACAACGAGGAGAACATTATATAAATAACAAGTAACAGTAGTAACCAAATACTTATTTATATAACACTTAATTAAAACTAGAATTATGGCACAGTCAAAATCAACAAAAAAGCTGTTTAACATGGCCTACGGGCTTGGAGCGTCAGTGGTAATCATTGGTGCATTGTTCAAGATCCTTCACTGGGAGTTTGGACCACTAACCGGTGGACTTCTTCTTGCTGTCGGACTTATTACGGAAGCATTGATCTTCGCTATCTCTGCATTTGAACCGGTAGATGACGAATACGATTGGTCTTTGGTATATCCAGAATTGTCCGGAGGTCAAGCGGATGCCAAAAGAAAGCAAGAGGCAAAAGATGCCCAAGAAGCAGAAGGATTGCTTTCCAAGAAATTGGACAACTTGCTTAAAGAAGCTAAAATCGATTCCGAGCTATTTGCCAATTTGGGAGAAAGTATCAAGAGTTTTGAAGGTGCCGCCAAGAATATCACTCCTACTACAGATGCAATTCAGCACACTAAGAAATACTCTGAGGAATTGTCCCACGCTGCAGCCCAAATGGAATCTTTGAACAGCTTGTACAAAGTACAATTGGAAAGCGCTAGCAGACAAGCTTCCATTAACGAAGAAGTAGTACAGAACGCAGGAGCGTTGAAAGAGCAAATGCAATCTTTGGCCACCAACCTTTCTTCATTGAACGGTGTGTACGGTGGTATGCTAACCGCCATGGGAGGCAGAAACTAATTAGAGGTTTTTGATCAACAAAAAACAAACCAAATCAAATTAATTATTAAATCTAATTAGAAAAACATGGCAGGAGGAAAACAAACACCACGTCAGAAGATGATCAACCTTATGTACTTGATCTTCATCGCGATGTTGGCATTGAATATGAGCAAGGAAGTACTTGCGGCTTTCGGACTTATGAACGAAAAGCTGGAAACTTCCAACACCAACATGGACGCCAATAACTCCACTTTCTTTGCAAGCTTGGAAACCAAAGCTTCTGAAAACGCAGAGGAGTATGGCGAACTGTACGAAGATGCTCAGCAGATCAAACAACTTTCCGATAACTACTACAGTTATTTGGAAGGATTGAAGAAAGAAATGACCGCAGATTTGGAAGATGACAAAGATTATGTGGTTATGGACAAGTCTGACTACTTGGACCAAAAGTTCTTTCAGGGCGACAACTTGGGCCCAGAAGGGAAAAAGTTCATGGAGCAGATTGAAACCTATCGTGAAGGTGTAATCAATGCTTTGCCCGCAGAAGGTTTTGAATCTTTGAAATCAGCTGTAAAAACCCGTTTTGCCACTGGAGGTGAAGACGGTAAGGTTGAGAAAAGAGATGGTACACGCCAAGATTGGATTAACTATCATTTTGAAGGCTTTCCATTGGTAGCTTCTTTGACAAAGATGACCCAATTGCAGGCCGATATCAAAACTACCGAGCAAGAGGTGTTGAAGACCCTTTTGGAAGGTGAGTTGACCGAAGCGGTTTCCTTGACCAATTTTGCCAGTACATTGGCTGCCCCTAAAACGGCATACTACGCTGGTGAAAAATACGATGGTAAAATCATTGTGAGCAAAACGGACAAGACTTCCACTCCCGTAAAAGCAGAATTGACTTTGGACGGAAGACCATTGACCCAAGGTAAGGACTACGAATTGGAAGCTGGTGGAATCAAAATGTTGATCAGTGCCGGTACTCCAGGTGACCACACCATCAAAGGAACGATGTATTACATGCAGGATGGCGAAGAGGTGCCAGTGGAAGTGAACAACACTTTCGCTACGATCTCCATGCCTAATGCAGCGGTAATCTCCGCAGATAAAATGAACGTGGTGTATCGTGGTGTTGCCAACCCAATGACCATTTCCATTCCTGGTATTCCAGATAACAAAGTGAACGCATCAGCCCCTGGTTTGACCAGAAGAAGCGGTAGCCAGTATATCATGAACCCAGGTACAGGAAGGTCTGTGACCATCACTGCCTCTGGTACATTGCCTGATGGTAAGGGAATCAGCACCAAGTCTGAATTCCGTATCAAGGATATTCCAAGGCCAAGTGGTACTGTTCGAGGAGAGTCCGGAAGCATCAAAATGCCAAGGAACAACCTGGAAATCGCCACTGTTAGCGCTATGTTGGAAGACTTCGATTTTGATTTGAACCTTGCGGTAAGCGAGTTTAAGTTCAAAGTGCCAGGTCAACCTACCGTAGTGGTACAAGGCAACAAATTGGACAGCAGAGCCAAATCTGTACTTAGAAGAGCCGATAGAGGCGAGTCTGTCCAGATATTCGATATCCAAGCTTACATCACAAACAACAAGAGCTACAAGTTGAAAAAAGTATCTCCTGTGTTTATTGAGCTTACAAACTAAGAAGTATAAAAAGTATACAAGTGATCATGAATTGGAAAAACGCATTGTTAATTGGATTGTTGGGCATATTGCCAGTATCAATCATGGCGCAGGCAAACATTTTGAATGCCAAGCTGCCCGAAGATATCGGTAAAAAAACCCAAGCTCAAATAGAGCAAGATGCCGATGAGCCATTGGAATACGGATATGTGGATGATAGGGATATCCTTTGGTCCAAGACCGTATGGGAAATCATCGATCTTGACGAGCGAGTCAACTTTCCACTCTATTACCCAACCGATACCATAGGTATTGGGGCGGATAGAAGGTCGCTGTACCATGTGCTGATGAAGAACATCAGAAATGGAAACCTTACGGAGGTTTATGCAGACTCCTACTTTACGGAAAAACGTAAACTGGCAGACCTTGCCGCTACCTTGAGCAAAGTGGATACCACAGACCTTGGTTACGAGCAGGTAAACGCTGGCGAGCAGGTTTCCCCAGAGTTTATCAACAAAAGGGATATTACCGCTGCCGATATCGAGGAGTACCGCATAAAAGGTATCTGGTATTTCGATAAACGCCAGGGAGAGCTTAAGTATCGCTTATTGGGAATTGCACCCGTTGCTCCGGACGTGAACTTCATCGACGATGAATCCATCGATCCTGGAGAAAACAAAGTGGAATTGTTCTGGGTATGGTATCCAGCGGCACGTAAAATTTTGCACGATGCCAAAGTATACAACCAGCGCAATTCGGCAAGACCCATTTCCTTTGATATGCTGTTGAACGCACGTCGATTCAACGGAGTGATCTACAAAGAGGAAAACGTTCACGAAGACCGTGAAATAAGCGATTACATTTTTGATAATGCATTGTTCCAACTCTTGGAGGCCCAACGAATCAAGGAGGGCATACGAGACAGGGAACAAGATATGTGGGCATATTAATGAAGCTCGGTTTTTTCGACCTTTGGTCGCAGGAAACCAATAGCTGAATTAATCCCGAAGAATTTCGGGATACCACAAACAACATATTTCCAATTCAATACAGCAAAACGCCGCACTCAGTGCGGCGTTTTTTTTGCATTAAACTCAAAACAACGGGCAGAATAAATCAAACAGATGCCTAATTTTGCGGTATGTTGGATTATATCGTAGTAGGTCTGGGTTTGGCAGGAATTTCGTTCTGCGAAGTATTGGAAAGTGAAGGCAAAAGCTTTACCGTAATTGCCGACGATTCCCAAAGAGCCTCTCTTGTGGCAGGAGGATTGTACAATCCCGTTATTTTAAAAAGGTTCACCCTAGCTTGGAAGGCCAAACAACAATTGGAACTGGTCAAACCGTTTTATCAAAATTTAGAGGAGAAACTTAGGGTGAAAGTAGATAATGACCTTCCGGTGTGGCGCAAGTTTGCCTCGGTGGAAGAACAAAACCTTTGGTTTGAGGCCGCCGACCGTCCCGGTCTGGATTACTTTTTGTCCACCAACATACATCCGAACACCAATCCCGCCATTGATGCTTCGCACGGTTTTGGCGAAGTAAAACATACCGGCAGAGTAGATACCCACACCATGGTAAGTGCCTACAAAACCTACTTGGAGCAAGCAGGGAAATGTATAAAGGAATCTTTTGATTATGATGCCTTTTCTATTGAAGAAGATAGTGTCACCTATAAAGGAACCGTCGCCAAAAAAATAGTTTTTGCCTGTGGATATGGCTTGAAACAAGACCCTTATTTTGGATACTTGCCCTTGAACGGAACCAAAGGGGAGTTGCTGGTCATCCATGCTCCGGATTACCAAGAGCAGCATGTCATCAAATCCTCAGTGTTTACCATTCCCATGGAGAACCACCGCTATTTGGTGGGTGCTACTTACAAATGGAAGGACAAAACCAACGAACCCACCGAAGCCTCCAAGAACGAACTCTTGGAGAAGCTACGGACGTTTTTGCAATGCGATTTTGAGGTTGTAGACCATGTTGCAGGAATTCGTCCTACGGTGGTGGACCGCCGGCCTTTGGTGGGGAGGCATCCAGAGCATCAAAATCTTTATGTACTAAATGGATTTGGTTCCCGAGGTGTTCTTATTGGGCCCTATGCTTCGCGCCAACTTTTCGATTATATTGAAAATGACAGGGAATTAGATCCCGAAATGGACATCCAACGATTCACCAAAAAATACTATCCCGTTTAGCTTTTGGCGACGGCTTCGTGCTTTTTAACGGAAGAAGGGTCGTACTTTACAAAAAAGTTGATCCAAATATTTCGGGAAAGTCGGATAATGACGGGCATAAAAACCACCAATGTACCTACAATAGCAATAAAGGCTGTCGGTAGTGATGCACCCAAGAACAAAAAGGAAATCACAAAAGCGGCCACTGCAAAGGCAATCCCCACCCCATAGCTCACGTACATGGCGCCGTAGAAAAAAGAAGGCTCTATTTTGTACTTCAAACCGCAATGCGAGCATCTCTCGTTCATCTTAAAAATCTTGGACAACGCATACGGGTTGGAATTCTCATACATGCTCTCCTCATGGCATCTTGGACAGTTTCCTGTTAAAATGCTGTACATTTTGGTTCCTTTTTTTAACATTTGCACGGCTTTTGTACAAAAGTATACATTCGCCAATTAAAGTTTTGTAATCAAGGTCACATAAAAATGCTAAATGTTCACAATCTTTCCGTAGCCTTTGGGGGCGAATACCTGTTCGAGGAAATATCCTTTCGTCTTAATGGGGGCGACCGCGTAGGCCTTATCGGGAAGAACGGTGCGGGTAAATCTACCATGCTCAAATTGCTGGCCAAGGAAATGCCCTTGGATGAAGGAGCTATTGCCACCGAAAAGAACATCAGGATTGGCTTTCTGAAGCAGGATATCGATTTTGAAGAGGGCCGGACCGTACTGGAAGAATCCTATCAAGCGTTCTCTGAGATCAAGGAGATGGAACTGAAATTGGACGAGATCAATACCGCCTTGGCAGAGCGCACCGATTATGAAAGTGACGGGTACCATCAACTCATGGTAGACCTGAACGATGTGACCCATCGTTATGAAATTTTAGGCGGCTACAACTATCAAGGTGATACCGAAAAAGTGCTTCTGGGTCTAGGATTCAAAAGGGAGGATTTCAATAAGCTCACCGATACATTTTCGGGAGGATGGCGCATGCGGATAGAGCTGGCCAAACTGCTATTGCAAAACAATGATGTATTGCTGCTGGATGAGCCTACCAACCACTTGGATATTGAGTCCATCATTTGGTTGGAGCAATTCCTTCGCAATTTTACGGGAGCGGTGGTAATCGTTTCCCACGATAAAATGTTCTTGGACAATGTCACCAACCGTACCATCGAAATTTCATTGGGTAGGATTTACGATTACAATAAACCCTACTCCCAATTTTTGGTGCACCGCCAAGAAATCAAGGAGCAACAGCTGAGCGCGCAGAAAAACCAAGAAAAACAGATACAGCAGACCGAACGGCTGATTGAAAAGTTTCGGGCCAAATCTAGTAAGGCTTCCATGGCGCAGTCCTTGATCAAAAAACTGGACAAAATGGACCGCATCGAGGTGGATGAGGAGGACAATAGCGTGATGAATGTGCGCTTCCCCGTATCGGTCACTCCAGGTAAGGTGGTTGCGGAACTTAATGGCATCTCCAAAAGTTATGGCCCCAAAAAAGTACTGGAAGATATCGACCTTATGGTGGATAGAGGCAGCAAGACGGCCTTTGTGGGTCAGAACGGACAAGGAAAAACCACCTTGGCCAAAATTATGGTGGGCGAACTGGATTATCAGGGCAATCTAAAAATGGGACATAATGTGCAATTGGGCTATTTTGCCCAGAACCAAGCCGAGTATCTGGAAGGCAATAAGACCATTTTGGATACCATGATCGATGCGGCCAACGAGACCAATCGAAGTAGGGTAAGAGATATTCTCGGTTCTTTTCTTTTTAGGGGCGATGAGGTGGATAAGTACGTAAAGGTACTGTCAGGTGGGGAACGAAACCGCTTGGCACTGGCCAAAATGTTGTTGCAGCCCTTCAATGTGCTCGTAATGGACGAACCTACCAACCATTTGGACATCAAATCCAAAAATGTATTGAAGCAAGCACTCCAAAATTTCGAGGGAACCTTGATCTTAGTCTCCCACGACCGTGATTTTCTCCAAGGATTAACCGATAGGGTATATGAATTTAAGGATGGAGGCATCAAGGAATATTTGGGCGATATTGACTTTTATCTGGAGCAACGGAAAATGGAAGACTTCCGAAGTGTGGAAAAGGGCGATGCAAAAAAAGAGGCAACCAAGTCCGAAGAAAAACCGAAGGAGAACGAGTATCACGTCCAAAAGAAGCAAAAATCCCTAAAGAATAAGTTGAGCGGGGTAGAGAAGAGAATATCCCAGCTCGAAAAACAGATTGCTGATATTGACCATGATTTGCTGATGGATTACGATGCCACCATTGCAAAGCCCAACTTTTTTGATAACTACGAAGGCAAAAAGAAGGAATTGGAATCTCTAATGGAAGATTGGGAGAGTCTATCCCATGAGCTGGAAGCATTGAATTAATCAATGCTCCAACCTTTTCACCACATATTTTATAGGATTCACAACATTAGGGTGTAAGTTCATCGATTAAAGTTGTAGGATGTTTCTCATTTTTATTACTTTGTAAGTAAATTCCTTACAACTAAACAGGAAAGATGAAAAAAGTAACCCCATTTTTCTTTTGCTTGCTGTTTTCCATCGGTATATCTTTTGCCAGTGGACAGGTTTCCCCCGAAGAAAAAGCTGCTTTGGTGGACCTATACAATAGCACCAATGGCCCTGAATGGAATACTTCTTGGGATTTGGAAGCCCCTGCCAATACTTGGAAGGGGATAGAGGTCCAAGATGGCCACGTGACCGGGATAACATTGTTTATGAATAATTTAAGCGGTGTGCTTCCGGAAAGCATCGGAAATTTAAGGCATTTGACCACGCTCAATCTTGCATTCAACCAAATTACGGGCGTACTTCCAAAGGATATTGTCAAATTGGAAAAACTAAAAGTGCTCCGTCTGGAAATGAACCGAATCAAAGGAGCCATTCCCACGGAAGTTGGCAATTGCAAGGAATTGGAAATCTTTTCCATGTTCAATAATTTTTTGAGCGGTCCCATACCAGAAAGCTTTGGAGAGCTCAAAAATCTAAAAGAACTCAACCTTTCGAGCAACAATCTAAAGGGAATTATCCCAAGTTCTATCGGGAACCTATCCAAACTGGAAGCGCTTGGACTTTTTGAAAATATGTTGGAGGGCCAAATACCATCGGAAATTGGAAACTTGGTACAACTCAAGGAATTGGTATTGTCCAACAATCGTTTGGGCGGTGAGATTCCGGCAGAATTTGGTCAATTGGCAAGCTTGCAAATTTTACAACTTCAAAATAACCGTTTTGATTCGTTCAATGCCCTGCAAGGGATGGATTCGAAACAGTTCCTTGTTTTTGACACCGATGATAAGTCATTGAGTCCTAAATTCAAGGAAATCAATATAGATCGGACTCGAATGGCAGATACCAAATTCGAGGACGAGAACGAAAACGAGTAGTTAGTTATTACTTTAGTTTGTTTGGTTGGGGATGCCGTTTGGGGTCCCCTTTTTGTATTTGACCGGGTTCATAACGTATTTTAGGAAATATTTAACCATTGTAAAAATCGAAGGGAATAGATTTGCACAGATTAAACCAACTTACGCATGCGAAAGCTCATCATATCGGCAGTTGTTGGAGGCATTATCATTTTCGCCTCCCTGTATTTCGCTGGACTTATTGCAGACAGCAAGGATAACAGAAGACCGCCATCACAAAAAATTGTAAAGACTGTTTTTGTAGACACCGTTAAAAACACCACCGTACCCATTCGGGTTCCGGCCAATGGTAACCTGCAGGCCAAAAAAAGGTTGGAGCTTTTCTCTGAGGTACAGGGTGTGTTTAGACCTGGCAGCAAATTGTTCCGTACTGGACAAGCATACAGCGCAGGACAAACGCTTATCCGAATCGATGCCAGCGAATACTACGCAACCGTACAATCCGCTAAAAGTAATCTGTACAATTTGTTGACCTCCATTATGCCCGACTTGAGGTTGGACTACCCGGAAATCTACCCCAAATGGCAACAATACCTCAATAGTTTTGATTTGGACAAGACCACTCCGGAATTACCTTCCATGGATTCGGAAAAGGAGAAATTCTTTATTACGGGGAGGGAAATCATTACGACCTACTACAATGTGAAAAATTTGGAGCAGCGTCTCACCAAATATACCATTACAGCGCCTTTTAGCGGTGTGTTGACCGAAGCATTGGTTACCGAGGGAACATTGATTCGTTCGGGGCAGAAGCTTGGCGAGTTCATCGATACAGGCCTGTACGAACTGGAAGTATCCGTAAGTAAAACCTATGGAGACTTTTTACGCGTAGGGAAAAAGGTGGAGCTGACAAATTTGGAAAAGACCCAAACCTACATGGGAGAGGTTACCCGAGTGAACAGTAGGGTAGACCAGAACTCCCAGACTATTATGGTCTACATCGAAGTTAGTGGTGACGACTTGAAAGAAGGTCAATATTTGGAAGCCAATCTTGAGGCTAAGGAAGAAACCGATGCCATTGAGATCAACCGATCGCTTTTATTGGAAAACAACCAGATTTTTGTGGTTCGGGATTCTATTCTGGACCTTATGGATGTTCAACCAGTTTTCTTCACCGATAAGACTGTAGTGCTCAAGAACGTTCCCGATGGCGAAGTCATCGTGGCAAAACCCATGACAGGTGCATACGCCGGTATGTTGGTGCGCACCTTTGACGAAAGTAAATCCTAATATCGTAAGCTATGAGAAAGCTCATCTCGTATTTTATTAAATACCACATGGCAGTAAATGTCTTTATCTTGGCATTTTTTGTCTTTGGTATTGTTGGGATTCTTTCCTTAAAATCGTCCTTCTTTCCGCTGAACGAGGCCCGTAACATTACCATTTCCATTACCTATCCCGGGGCATCCCCCCAAGAAATCGAAGAAGGTATTGTTCTCAAGATAGAGGACAACCTTAAAGGTTTGGAAGGGGTAGAACGTGTTACCTCTACCTCTAGGGAAAATAGCGGTACCATCAATGTGGAAATCGAAAAGGAGCGAAATGTTGATTTTATGCTGTTGGAGGTCAAAAATGCGGTGGATCGGGTGCCCACCTTCCCAACAGGGATGGAACCTTTGATTGTGGCCAAACAGGAACCGGTTAGGCCAACAATTAGTTTTGCTGTAAGTGGTAAGGACATTCCGTTGGTCACTTTAAAGCAAATAGCCCGTCAAATCGAAAACGACCTTAGGGCCATTGATGGAATTTCCCAGATTCAAATTGATGGGTATCCCGACGAAGAAATTGAAATCGCAGTTGATGAAAACAGTCTTTTGGCTTACAACCTATCCTTTGCCGATGTGGCGCAGGCCGTTTCCAATGCCAATATCTTGGTCACTGGAGGTAATATCAAGACTGTAACCGAGGAATATCTGATCAGGGCCAACAACCGCTCCTACTATGGGGACGAACTTTCCAACATCATCGTTAGGGGAGATGCTGCCGGCCGTGCCGTTCGATTAAAGGATGTTGCCGTCATCAGGGACCGTTTTTCGGAAACTCCCAACGCTTCTTATTTTAATGGGGAGCTTGCCGTGAATATCACCATCACCAGTACCAACACCGAAGACTTAATGGGCTCCGCCGAAAATGTGAGGCAATATATCGAGGAGTTCAACGAAAAATATACCAATGTACGATTGGATGTCATCGACGACCGCTCCACGACATTGACCCAACGAACCCAATTATTGACGGAGAACGCCATTGTAGGGATGATCCTGGTTTTGGTGTTCCTATCCCTTTTCTTGAATACGAGGTTGGCATTTTGGGTGGCCTTTGGACTTCCGATTGCCTTTTTGGGAATGTTCGTTTTTGCACCCATGTTCAACGTTACCATCAATGTACTTTCCCTCTTCGGGATGATCATTGTTATCGGTATTTTGGTGGATGATGGTATTGTGATTGCAGAAAATATCTATCAACATTACGAAGATGGGAAATCACCCGTGCAAGCTGCGTTGGATGGTACCATGGAAGTGATACCGCCCATTATTTCCGCTATCATCACCACCATATTGGCCTTTTCCATATTCTTGTTCTTGGATAGCCGTATCGGGGAATTCTTCGGGGAGGTCTCGGTAATCGTGATTCTGACGCTGGTGGTATCGTTGGTAGAAGCATTGATCATACTTCCGGCACACTTGGCGCATTCCAAAGCGCTCCGTCCCCAAACGGATAAACCAAAGACAGGCATAGGAAAAGTATTTGCCAAACTGCGTGTGATTAATAAAGTTGGGGACAGAATCATGAACTATATGAGGGATAACTGGTATAGTCCAGCCCTGCGGTTTATGTTGAACTACAAATTCCTCACTTTCGCCCTGTTCTTCATGGCGTTGGCCCTCACCTTGGGTTCCATAAGTGGAGGGATTATCAGAACGGCCTTTTTCCCAAGGATTGCCAGTGATCAGGTATCCATCAACTTAACGATGCCCAATGGTACCAATGAGAAAGTGACCGACTCCATTATCAGTCTCATTCAAGATAAGGCACATATTGTAAATCAAGAACTTACGGACGAATATCTGCAGGGCATGGACAAAATGCTATTCGTCAACATGATCAAAAATTTAGGTCCGGGTGCATCCAATGCCACTCTGGAAATCAATCTATTGCCAGGTGAGGAACGCCCCGATGGTATCCGCGCCGATATGGTGACCACACGACTGCGCGAGTTGGTAGGCCCGGTCATCGGAGTGGAAAGCTTGATCTATGGTTCCGGAGGGAACTTTGGGGGAAGTCCGGTTTCGGTCTCCCTTTTGGGCAACAATATTGCCGAATTGAAGGCGGCCAAAACCGAGCTGAAACAAGCCATGGAAGCCAACGCCAATTTAAAGGATGTTACCGATAACGACCCTGCGGGAATCAAGGAAATACGATTACAGCTCAAAGAGAACGCTTACTTGCTGGGGCTCGACCTCAGAACGGTCATGAACCAAGTTCGGGGTGGATTCTTTGGCGCTCAGGCGCAACGCTTCCAAAGGGGACAGGATGAAATACGGGTTTGGGTGCGCTATGATCGTGAAAATAGATCATCCATTTCCGACTTGGATGAAATGCGGATTTTGGCTCCCAGCGGTGACCGAATTCCTTTAAAGGAAATTGCAACCTACACCATAGAAAGGGGAGATGTAGCCATTAACCACTTGGAAGGAAGAAGGGAAATACAGGTTTCTTCGGATTTGACCGACCCAGAAACCACCAGTGGAACCGATGCCATGTTATGGATACGTAATGAAGTGTTGCCCGATATTTTGGCTAAATACCCATCCATCACCCCTTCGTATGAGGGGCAGAACCGGGAAGCCAATAAATTGATAGGATCCCTAGGGTTTGTGGGTCCAATCGTTTTATTCCTGATTTTTATTGTCATATCCTTCACTTTTAGAAGTATCAGTCAACCATTACTGCTGATTTTTATGGTGCCCTTTAGTTTAACGGCAGTGGCATGGGGACACTACATACACGGATTCCCCATCAATGTACTTTCTATGTTGGGAATCATTGCCTTGATCGGTATTATGGTGAATGATGGATTGGTGCTAATCGGTAAATTCAATATCAATCTGCGCAATGGGATGAAGTTTGACGAAGCCATATACGAAGCAGGAAAGTCCCGTTTTAGGGCTATCTTTTTGACATCGGTAACCACTATTGCCGGTTTGGCACCCTTACTATTGGAAAAAAGTCGTCAGGCCCAGTTCCTGAAACCTATGGCCATTTCCATTGCCTATGGAATCGGTTTTGCCACAGTGCTGACCCTTCTCATGCTGCCATTGCTACTTTCCTTTGGAAACAACGTAAAAGTATTGGCAAAACGACTGTGGACCGGGGAAGAGGTTACGCCAGAGGAAGTGGAACGCGCCATTCGGGAACAGCACGAAGAAGAAGAGATGCAATCTGGCATGGTTCACTTAAACGGAACTGAGAGCTCAAATGTGTCAAAAAACAGAGAAGAAACCTCAAAAGTTGTAGAAGAGACCACATAATGAGAAGCTTTTTTTATAGACTACCCTTGATTTTATTGTTTTTTGGTTCATTGGCCTACGCCCAAGAAGATGTGTTGACCAAGGAGGAGGCCATTGATTTGGTATTGGAAAACAACTTGGACATTCAGGTGGCCCGAAATACCAAAACCATCGATGAGAACAATGCGGGTATCCTCAATTCAGGTTATCTGCCCACAGTTTCCGGCAATGCCAGCGGAAGTATCGACAAGCAGAACTCCGAAGGTATCTTGGCCAACGGTGATGTAAGGAGTGCAGAAGGGGCCGAGACGCGCAGGTACAGCGCCGCGGTGAACGTGAACTACACCTTATTTGATGGCCTTGGAAGATACTACAACTACAAGAGTTTTCAAGAACGCTCGGAGCAATCCGAGTTGGAGGTTAGGCAAACAATCGAGACCACCATTCTCCAATTGTTTACCGTGTACTACGAGGCGGCACGCCTCACCGAAAACACGAATACCTTGGAACAGGCCTTGGAGATTTCAAAGGATAGGCTCAAAAGGGCCCAATATCAATTTGAGTTTGGACAAAATACCGGGTTGGACGTACTGAATGCCGAAGTGGACATCAATACGGATAGCATCAATCTATTGAATTCCAGACAGCAGCTCCGAAATACGATGCGGGACCTGAATTTGATCTTGAACCGTGACCTTTCCGCCCAATTTGAAGCCGATACTACGGTTACCTTTGTTCCGGGACTTCAAATGGAAAATATGTACAACGAGGCCCAGATGAACAATGTTAGGCTCCAGATTGCGGAAAAGAACATCAATATGGGGCGATATGATATCAGGGTAGCGCGTAGTGGGTTTTTACCTACCATTGGCCTGACAGGAACCTACGGTTGGAACGAAAGCAACAACAATAGCCCATTGGCGTTCGTACTACAGAATACATCAACTGGGGTCACTGGAGCCATAAACCTTACTTGGAACCTGTTTGACGGTGGTACGACCATTACGGGGATAAAAAACGCCAAGATAGCCTACCAAAATCAGGAGATAGCCAAAAAACAAATCCAATTGGAGGTGGAACGCGATATACGAAACGCATGGGACAGTTATACCAATGCCCTATATGTGTTGGAAGTTCAAGAAAAAAACCTGCAGACCAACCAGAACAACTTTAAACGTACTGACGAGCGTTATAAATTGGGGCAGGTGACCTCCATTGAATTTAGGCAGGCCCAGTTGAACCTTTTGAACGCTGAATTGGCCAAGAGTCAGGCCAAATACAATGCGAAATTGGCCGAGCTTCAAATGCTTCAAGTGAGTGGTCAATTGCTGAATGTAGAATTTTAGATATGTTCGAGCATTTTTTCCAATGTCCGTACTGTTGGGAAGAAATATCTTTTTTGCTCGATACTTCCATTCCCGAACAGACCTACGTAGAAGATTGCGAAGTATGCTGCAATCCCATAGAGGCTACAGCACAATGTAGACAACAGGAACTGGTTTTCTTCGAGGCGCGGGAATTAGGCCAGTAAAAGACACCACTTTTTACTTATTCAATCCGAGAGGTGATGAATGTATGCCGATTGGTTACTGATAGATTCTCACATAATCGATTTCAAGGGTACCTTCGGTAAAATCCGCTGGAACTTTACCTCCAAGATTACCGCCCATGGCAATGTTCAGAATTAAATAGTGCGGATGGTTGAACGGTTTGTCATTGGAATTGGGCAATTCGTATACCAACGTATCGTCCACATAAGTTTTGATACTCTCACTGCTCCATTCCATGGCATACACATGGAATTCGGAAGAAGCATTCGCTACTTTTGTTTCTCCTCCAATTTCTTTGTAGACCTTTGTGTTCAAGTCGCCCCAATGAAAATGGGAAATAGTACTGTCTTTGTCCCAACCGGTTTGCTCCATAATATCGATTTCTCCAGAAAGTGGCCATCCCACACTGCCATACTGGTCATCGAAGTAATTTCCGGTTTCGTCCACATTGGCGCCCAGCGTCCAAATGGCTGGCCAAGTCCCGGCCGAGCTGGGTAATTTGGCCCGTACCTCCACACGTCCATACGTAAAGGCAAATTTTGCGTTCATCCGGGCCGAAGTATATTTCTTTTGACTTCCTTGGTATGCATAAGCTTCCTTAAGCGCCTTTATTTTGAGGGTGCCTTTGCTGACAATGGAGTTTTCTTCCCTGTTGGTATAATGTTGTAGTTCATCATTGTGCCAACTGCCATTATTCGGGGGGATCACTTGATGGTGCCATTTGCTAGGGTCGGGCCTTCCATCCCCCTCGAATTCGTCAACAAACACCAAGTTATCAAAATTGTTTTGGTGCGTGCTTTTTTCGATGGTTGGAACATCTTGACCAAGAAGGCCAAGGCTTAGTAAAAGAAAAATGAAACTTCTCAAAATAATTTAGGTTTGATAGTCGTAAAACTACTAAACAAAAGCGGGATAGTGGTGGTGCATGCTGTCTAAGCTTTTCTTTTTTGTGTGTAGAGTATCGAGATTCCAATACAGGCCCCTATAAACGCCAAACAACCTCCTACCACACTGGAGTAATTCACCCCTAAGCCAAAAACCATGGGCAACCCTCCAAAATAGGCTCCGGAAGCATTGCCCATATTAAAGGCACTTTGGTTCATCGAGGAACCCAGTTTTTCGGCACCTTTGGCCGCCCGGATAATGGCAATTTGAATGGGTGCGGTTATCGAAAAGGTAATCACGCCAACTAAAAAGCTCAGCACAAATACCGCAAAGGTATATTCTGCCAGAATGGAATTCAGTATCAGTACGGTCGTCATGGAAAGCATACTGATGACCACCGACCTGACCGGATTAAAGATTTCTACCATGCGTGCGCCCAAAAAATTGCCCAAGAACATACCACAGCCCGCTACAATCATGACATACCCTACGTAGGATTCGGGCAATATGGTCGTCGAAATAACCAGCGGGGCAATGTAACTGTACCAGGCAAAGAAACCTCCCGACCCTATGGTGGTCAATGCGATAAGTGCCCATAATTTTTTGTTTTTCAACCCGGGAGAGGGATTTGCGCCTTCAGGATCATCAATGCCTTCCAGATTCTCTTTGGGCATCCAAAAATAAAGACTGGATAAGGTGGCGATTCCAGCAAATCCTACCAATATAAAGGAGTAGCTCCAATGAATCTCTTGGCCGATATAGGTGCCCAATGGCACACCTAAAATGTTGGCAACGGTCAGCCCCGAGAACATTACTGCCATTGCTTGGGCCGCCTTTCCGGGCCTTGCCAAATAGCCCGACACCACGGCACCAATACCAAAAAACGCCCCATGGGGCATGCCCGATAAAAATCGGAACAGCATCATTACCCAATAGTTGCCTGAGAAGGCCGATAAGGTATTGAACACGGTGAACCATAGCATCAAGAACAACAATGTCTTTTTCGGATTTAAGTGGGTGGTGATGCGTGCCATGAACGGTCCCCCAATCACGACTCCAAGGGCATAGATAGCGATAAAATGACCTGCTTTGGGGATGGATATGTCCAAGGAATCGGCAATATTGGGTAGAATCCCCATAATAACGAACTCGGTAAGGCCTATGCCAAAGCCGCCGATAGCAAGTGATAGCAGGGCTTTTTTGTTGGTGGGTTGCGTAGTGTTCTTCAAGCGTGTTTTCTTAAGGGGCAAAGGTAATGGCTAGGAATGAAACTGGTTAGGGAAAGTCATTCGAAATCGAAGTGGGAATCGGTTGTGTGCAAAACAAAAAAAAGCTCCTTGAAATTTCAAGGAGCTTCCTAGTAGCGGGGACTGGACTCGAACCAGCGACCTTCGGGTTATGAGCTTCATAAAACACCAACCAATAAACGCCTAAATATTTGAAAATAAATTGATTACATTTTCTTAAATGTTAAATAAAACCAAATGAATCTATTTAAAATCAACTTATTCTGTACCTATTCTGTACCCCTTTTTTTGTTTAAAGTTGTACTTTTATTAAGGATTAAAATGGAGAATTATGGCCAGCATTAAGATTGTTCGACGGAAAAATAAGGAAAGAAAGGATGGTTCAGCACCACTTGCATTGCGGATAAGTGATAATTATAGAACAAGCTACCGATTTTTGGGCCAGTACATTCTTGAAAAAGATTGGGATAAGACATTTAGCAGGGTCAAAAGATCACACCCCAATCATAAAAAGTTGAATAACTTTTTGATGAAAAAATTGATTGAGGCCAACGATATTTATTTTGATTTGAAAGAAGAAAGCCTAACTCCAAAACAGGCTAAGCAAAAGTTGAAGGGAGTAGAGGGGGTAAAACCATTTTTTGCGCTAGCGGCTGAACGTATAAAGGATAAATATGATAGGGGAACCATATCTGTTGCCAAGGCCGAGATGTCAATTCTTTTTAATATTGATGAATTTTTACACCTTAAACGTTCGTTGAATAAGGATGAGATCAAAGAGGGCATAAAAAGCCGAAGGAAGAAACGTATCAGTGCTGGACGCAAATCGAAAACCGACTTTTATGATTCGGTGAATTATTTCAAAAACAGGTCATCACTTAGATTTATAGACATTAATGAGCGTTTTATTGAAAAGTTCAAGGATTTTTGCGCTATTTATCTGGAACATAAAGAACGAACCATAACCAATCAACTTATCTTTATCCGTACGTTGTTCAATGTGGCTATCAAAGACGGGATTGTTCCATCCAAATATTACCCCTTTGCAGGTGATAAGGAAAAAATAAGGATTGGTTCAGGGCATAAAATCGGTCTTACAATCGAAGAAGTTCAAAGCATTGAGCAATTAGAGTTGGACTATGGAACTTCTATTTGGCATACCCGGAACTTATGGTTAACGGCTTTCTATTTTGCTGGCATACGTATTTCGGATATTGTACAGATAAAGTGGAGCGATTTCAAAGACAATCGTCTCTTCTATGTAATGAACAAAAACTCTAAACCGGTGAGCTTAAAAATCCCTGATAAAGCACAGGTCATTTTGGATTTATATGCGAATGACAAAGAGCTAAATAATGGCTATATTTTTCCCTTTCTAAAGGATGTAAATCCCAAGGACATGAAAGATGTTTTTGTAAAAACAAGAAACGCTACAAAACTATGTAATAAATATCTCAGACGAATCGCTGAGCTCTGTAATATAGATAAACCTCTTTCCAATCATATTGCACGGCATAGTTTTGGGAATATTGCGGGTGACAAGATTCATCCCTTAATGCTACAAAAACTCTATCGCCATAGCGATTTAAAAACTACTTTGAACTATCAAGCAAATTTTATCCATATGGAGGCGGACGAAGCTTTGGACAGTGTGATTAATTTTTAGTATTCATGCTAAAGTTGGGAGCCTGATTCTCTACCACTTTTTGCCGTTGGGAGAAAATGGGCTTTTTACATAGTGCGATTAGATTGATGATGAACTACAGGAAAAAACAAAATCACAGGCCTAAAATTTAATGATTTGATGACAGATTGATCTTAGCCCAGTTTTTATAAGAGATTAAGCTGTCATCACTTTGTCATCATTCTGTCATCAAATCATCAAAAATTCGTTGGAAACGGAACGCAGAGCGAAAGAAAAAAATAAATCAAACGATAAAGCACCCCAAGCGACAGGTGTACGGCTATTTGTCCCGACCGCTCTTTGGGGGAAGCCTATGGGAAATGGAATTAACGAAGAAAGAAGAATAATACCTACCTAGTTACCCAAAACAGGATAAAGCCAATGGTCATGGGGCAAAACCTTAGGTAGGATATATAATTTCCATCTTACCTAATGGTTACCTAACCTACCTAAAGGGTAAGATAGGTAAGTTGAAAAAGCATTTAACCTAGCTTGAAAACCCTTGTCATCATTAGGTTAGGTAAGAAGGTAGGAGAAATAACAAAACTTGAGACATATACCATGGACTGTGAAAAAGCCGGCAATTTTTGCATCATTTTTTTTGACTTTAGTAATAAAATTAAAACAGGTTTAGAAAAACACACACACGAGTTATTCCAAAGTTCTCTTATAAATAATCTCCCTGATCAAATATCCCACCAGTGATTATTTCATCAATTACTTTTGCCTTCCAAACAGTTCCTAATTGAGCCTCAAACTCCGTTTCTCCTTTAATTCTACCGGAATATATTCCCACAAAACCTTGTATCCTACCAATAATAGTGCTGTTCATCACCTGTCCACCAATTGCTCCATGAATACCAGTCCTTCTATAAATTACCGGTGAGCCTGACATTCCTTCTCTAGTGGCAGTATCAATTAAAAACTTAGGTAAACTATCTAAATCGAAATCTGGTTCGGAGGCAACACTTCCTCTCTTCCAAATTGGAAAGTAGCCACCTCCATTAAGGTAATTAGGAAACCCTAAAACAAAAATATCGTCCGCAACCTCTACCTTATATTTATCAAAGCTAACGTTATTTATGTGTGAAAAACGTCCAGAAAAGTCATTATTTATATCCAATTCGAAAGCGACAACATCAACTTTTTCTTTATACACAGGATGAATGAGCCAATCAGGCTTACCGTTCTTGTACAAATCCATTTTAACTCCAAGCCATTCAAGAATTGGAAGCTTCATATTATTCAATAGGACAATTCCCATTTGATCGGGTCTTCCGCCATGATTTCCAATCTGCTTACTCGTATTAGGGTTAATACCTGTAACGTTATGCCAGTTTGTGATCAAGTACATCTTATTATTCAGCTCGTAAACAAAGGCTGTTGCTTTTCCTAAACTTTGATTCGTTTCTTTAAAAAAATAGTTGTATCGGAATCGACGTATAAGATAGCGGGTCTTCTTTTATTTTTACTACACGCTTATTATTTGACATTTTAAAATATTGATGACAATTCTATTATTGAATACTTCATCTTTTTTTGAACTTTGCCCTCAATAATTATATCAAAACATCGATTTGATTGAGAATAGGGTTGTAGAGGTCAACATCGTTTCTTGGTGATTCCATTGATAATATTAGACTATATCGCACGTCATTATTATAACGCATCAATTTTTTTCGTGTGCGCCACCATCCGTTTACTGGAAAAATTGCGATGACATTTCTCGTGGCAAGGTCGGCAGCAGTACCAATCCAAATATCTTTATGAATAGAGCCTTTATCTCGTACCCTATTCCCAATTATCCAGTTTTCACCAGAATAAGTGCCATTTTCATCTTCGCTACGTGCTTCCCTATTGACCCTTTCACGGAAATGTTCAATACTTTCACCCGAATCAATCATTTTTAGCCTGAGACCGTGTGATTGGTAATAGTAGGATTTACTATATTGTTTGTTGCCAGGATTAGGTTCAATAAAATAGCACAAGGTTGCGGTAAGCGTTACTTCACTATCAAACATAGCTGTTAAAACCTCGGTTGGCCACGGAAGATTATGCAAGTGCATATCATTTGTTTTTACCGTACTTCCATCAAGAAGAAAAGGTCTTAATGACTGTTGTGAAATTAGAGTTAGCGAATTATTGGCGCTGCGAATTGCCTTTTCAAAATTTGGAACGCCATATCCAAAGGTCCTCAGCAGATTACGTTGCTCTACATTATTGAGGTCTTGGATATTTCTGTTGTCTAGCATTTCTGATGTCCAATCTGCAGAATGCACTAGCAGTCCTTTAATTGTTTCAGGCCAAAGGGTAGGGTATTGCGAAGTCAATATTGCAGCATATCGTGATGCTAGAGCCGTTGCACCACTTGTGTCGCCAAAACTATGAAGCGGTTCGGTTCTGAAATTTTTTCCAATTGAAAGTAAACGCAGAGAATCTGGGTCTATAATACCACCATTATGAATACCATAATTACCACCTTCCATAACCAATTCAGGTTTTAGAGGCCATCCATTATCCCACATTACGGAAGTACTATTGCTTGGGGACATTCCTCCAGCTTGCACTAAAGGCGTCGCACCTCTAAATTGTGCCTGGTCAATAATTGTTTTTTGTGTATACGAACCAACCGATAGAGCATTGAATGCCTGAGCGGGATCGTGAATGGATTCTTCAAAATTTAGTGTGGGATATTCTGAGGGATAATGTATTTCAGTATTGCCGCCAGATACACAGAAAAGCATCTTGTCGTTAGAAGTTCCTTGTTCACCAAAAGCTATTTTGTCCACAGAACTAGACCACGATGAAGGCTTACCTTTATCACGTCCATCCGTAGCTGTTACCGCCATTGTAATCACCCGTTTGTTTGTTGGGTTTAAAATTGTGGCTCTTGCAACAGCTTCTTCTGTAACAGCACCATATAAATCCGGATGATGTGGATTATTTGGATGAATCAATTTTACAGATTCCAGACGGTGGAATATTTCAATATTGGAAGTTCCCTGTAGTAAATCTGTTAAGTCGCCATATAAAGCTGTGCCCGCCATTGGTGTTCCGTGACCGTGTCTATCATTATCGGCATTACCCCATTCCGGTTTCACCGTATCCATATTTTCTTCGGGAAGAAAATCTTGCAGTAATGGATGTCCGCGATTCACACCCGTATCCAGCAAGCAGACGACAACGGAATCATCGGTTGTTCTATTAATTGTACGACCTCTAAGGTCTTCTACCCAATCGTTTGCGTCATCGCCATCCAGACCTGTGAAGTAATCTGCAATTTCTTTGGGCTTCCTTAATTCGGCAAGTTTGTCTGAATATAAAATTGTTGTAGATAATTCTTTTGCTGTGCATCTAACCAATCTCACAATATGTTCAGGGAACAGTAATCTTCGTTCTGCAATTTCGATATCATTGTCTACTAGCATATTGATCACATCTTGGTCTTCAATGGAGTCGCTCTCAACATCGTCTCGTCGAAGCCAAACTTCCCACCAAACATTCTCATCTTGGTCTGGAAACTCAACGTCATCTTCTTGCCAAAAGCTTTTTAGGGTAGCTCTTTGAATTTCGGCAATGTTATTGAGCAGTTTTGTGTTCCTGGGATTACCAGAATCGCTATCTTTCTCAGGGTCAAGGTAAGATTCAATTTTCCTAAGAAATTTTGAAATACCATTCGTGTTTAAATAAACACAGGCCCTATATCTCTCGTGCTCTACACCATCAACAGTATATTTTTCCAACTTAGAAGAAACGAATCTGTGGTCGCCTCTTCTACCATCTTCAAAGCTATCGAAGGCAAGTAAACAATCCTCTTCAGAAATAAATTCTAAATAAACCAAATCAGCATCACTTCCTTGTCTAAAAGATGCTATAGCAGTGCTTAGTTGATTTCGTAAAGCGTTTCCGTGGATATTTCTATTGCGACCAGTTGGGACAACTCGGTCTCGACCTGTATTAGGACTAGTATAAGACTCGGTAGTTACATACCCAGAAAGAATTATGTGTTCTAAATTTCTAGGCATTTAATTATTAAAACTGTGTCTTTTTGTTTTTAATGAATTTGAAAAGTGTAGCTGATGAGACTTTATTGGAATTTTGCACAATCATTTCTTTAATTGCATCCTTGCAAGCATTAGAAATATCGGCAAAGCTCAGGCCGACGGCTTCCTTCGCAATGGAATTAGTGGTCTTGCCCTTAGATAGCTCGTATTCTTTTAGCTGAACTTGTAGAAGTTTAGCAATTTCTTTTTCCTTGGGAAGTGGGTATTGTATAATGTCATCAAAACGTCTAAACAATGCTTTATCCAAGGATTCCGGGATATTAGTTGCAGCTATTAATAAACTATTTGATTCATCTTTTTCAATATTCATCAAAAAGCTATTCAGCACCCTTTTTATTTCCCCAACATCATTACCGTAACTTCTATTAGAACCAATGGAATCAAACTCATCAAATAGGTAAACTGCGCGATGTTGATACATAGAATCAAATATCAATTTCAATTTGGCAATTGATTCACCCATATAACGGCTAATTAATCCATCCAATCGAATAATGAATAATGGAATTTCTAAATCGCCAGCAATGGCTTTGGCCGTCATAGTTTTTCCGCAACCAGGTGGGCCTACCAGCATTAACTTTCTTCGAGGCTCAAGATTGTGCTGTAAAAGTTGGTCAAATTTTTTCTGTTCAGATAATATTCTTTCAATCGCTTCTGCAACTAGTGGTGTCAAAACCATATCCTTGGTTTTGATATGAGGCCGATAAACTTCAAGTAAATCCTTTAGTTCTTTTTGGGCTTCATTTACGGGAAGTATTCTTGTTTTTGAGACTGAATCTACACTTCGTTTAGTCTTAATTTTTTCAATTAGGACCTTCAGTTCTTCAGCAAGTTTGGTATGCCCTTTTTTTGCTTCGGCTGCGGCAATTTGCATTGCAGTGGTGTAAAAACGAGCATCGTCTTTGTCACCATAACTTTGTAATAATGCTTTTATTTTTTCTGCTGCTGCCAAATTATTTTTAACAAAAATAGTAAATCGGAACTGATTTTTTTGGAAAAACAACATCTAAGTTGCCATATCTGTCCAAATATTTGGATGCTGGCTAGCTTGATGTTATAGTTCAAATTTAAACAGATTTTCCTGATAGGTTATTCCTTTTGAGATATTAGTTTTAATTCAACATTCAATGGTTTATTTGAACTTTAGTTGCCGTCCCGTATATGAGCAGTAGCGGATTTAAACCACTAATCTGTCATTTTGCAATATACCTGATTAAACGCGAAAACGGTTCAAATATGCACTTAAACCGCTATTGCTTATAGCATCTATGTAAAAGCAGTCTGTCGAGTATCTTTAAGATTCACCAAAATCAAAAGATATGAAAACACAACAAACTGCCCCACCCAAGTTATTCATTGGCATCGACATACACAAGCGCAGTTGGAAGGTGCACTGTGCAACGGACCTGTCCTGTGGCAGGACCTTTTCCATGTCCCCTGACCCGGAAGGTCTAAGGGAGTATGTGGAGCGGCATTTTTCGGGCCATGAAGTCTCCACGGCCTACGAAGCGGGCTGCTGCGGTTACAGTGCGCACCGCAGTTTTGAGTCCTATGGCTGGCGGAGCTTGGTGGTGAACCCTGCGGATATATTCAGGAGGGGCAGGGAACGCCACACGAAGACCGACCGCATAGACGCCCAGTTGATAGCCAGGGAACTGAAGGACGGCAGGTTGGAAGGCATCTGCGTGCCCGATAAATGCAGGGAGCAGTTGCGGAGCCTGTTCCGCAGAAGGAACGACCTTGTCAAGGACCTGCGCCAGATCAAGAGCTACATCAAGATGCAGCTGTTGTATTACGGGGTGGTTGTTCCCGAGGAGTTCGACAATGACCATTGGAGCCATGGGTTCCGCAATTGGCTTGACGATCTTTCGTTCGAATATGAATCGGGAAATGAGGTGTTGGAGAGTCGAATGCGCAGTTTTCGTTTCATCGACCAGGAGTTCAGGGACGTGTCCACCTTGCTCAGGCGGCACACCAAGGCACACTATAAAAAGGATTACATGCTATTGCGCAGCATACCGGGGATAGGTCCCATCGTGGCCAGTGGTATCCTGAGCGAGCTTGGGGACCTTCGCAGGTTCAACAACATCAAGCAACTGGCGGGCTATGTGGGGCTTGCCCCGGGCATTTACCAAAGTGGCGACACCATAAGACACACGGGGGTAAGTATGCGTGCCCACCGATTGATACGCAGTTATTTTATAGAGGCCTCCTGGCAGGCGATAAGGACGGACCCGGTGATGCAGGGATACTATCGCAACCATCAGGGCAAGAACGTGAAATCGGTGATCGTCAAAGTGGCCCGTAAACTTTTGAGCCGTACGTTGGCGGTCATAAAAACAGGAATCCCCTATGAGATAGGGGTTATAGCATAATAATACCATAACAAAGCTCACAATGGAAGTAGAGAAGTTTGGATTACAGAACAATGTAGGTGACCTTGCCCATGGCAGGGATCACATCGGTTAGCAAGTGACCAAACTTATTATAGCTTATGATCATACAGATGCTGGTGAACACAAAAATAAGTGTATCACATATAGGATGCCGAGCAAGTTATATTAAAAGAAAAAAGGTGGTTTAAGGCAAAAAGAAAATATTGTTTAACTTTAGAGAACTGGACTATGGCTTTTCATAGGATACAATGTTGTGCCTAGTGTTTTTATTTATTGCCTTAAGTGCAAAAGATAATGGTTTTTGTATTTTTGCTTTGCAATGAAACTTTAGTAGACATATCTGACCAAGGATATTTTTCCTTTAAATATCGATTACCAATCGAGCTGGATTTCTTTTGAGCTCAAGTCTTGGTCGCTATTCATATTCATTTAATGTTTTAATCTGCAGAACTCAATTGAAAAATGTGACCTGCACAATTTCAAATAATTATGTCTATTAAAGATTTAATAAAGCAGACTGATAAGCCCAGTCTCTATAAAAAAGGCAATGTATTCATGTGGGATGACCCACATATTTCAAAACAATTATTAGATGTTCACTTGAACAAGGATATTGACCTTGCAAGTCGTAAAGAGACTACTATAAATTCGACAGTAAATTGGATAATACAACAATGCCCAAAACGGGGCTTGACTATACTTGACCTTGGTTGTGGTCCAGGATTATATTGTAATATTCTTCACGATAATGGTCATTCAGTGACAGGTATTGATATATCAGGTAGCTCAATTGATTATGCGAAGAAAAAGTCAAATGAAAGTTCAAAGGCTATTGAGTATATAAATGCTGACTACTTGAATGTTGACTTAGAGCAGAAAAAATACGACTTAGTAATTATGATATATACCGACTTTGGAGTATTGTCGCCTGATGAACAAAAGAGTCTTTTGATTAAGGTGTACAATTCATTAAAACCAGGTGGAAAATTTATTTTTGATGTTCTAAATGATACGGACCTTGAATCCAAACTGACTCCTACAAATTGGGAGGTAGCTGAAAGTGGCTTTTGGTCTAATAAACCATACTTGGTTTTATCAAAAAGCTTTTTGTATAAAGAACAAAAGACGATTCTTTATCAGCATAATGTCATAAAAGAAGGTGATAAGTTAAATACATATCGTTTTTGGACTCAGCATTTTTCTGAAGATGATATTATCTGCCTTTTGGATGGTACTGGTTTCAAGTTGCTTAACACTGAAAGAAATATTTTGCCTGAATCTGATTTCTGGGGTGGAAAGTATGTTGACTTTTATACTCTAATGAAATAGATTTAAAACAATGAAGATAGCTCGGATTCGTCACTTAGATGGATTCGAGCTTTTTTTGAATTTATTTCTAAGTTTGATATGACATTAAGCACAACGTGGAAATATAGATCATATTATCTATATTCCATTAATGTTTGGGACTAAGTTAAGATAAATTTCAAGTGCAATAAGCGGCGGATACTTGGAATGAAATCGTTAAAATTAGTCAAACAATAACCAACAGGTCAATTTTCCAGACCACAATAGTATCACCGTCGCTAACTTATTTAAATGTTTGCTCATACCCTTTCTTTCTTCCTTAGCACTTGATACTTTGCCCCAAGGTACTGATCCGCGCATACCCAAAAACCATAACCTAAAAGTTTAAATCAACGGTAGAATGTAAACTATTTGTTTAATATGGGGGAAATGAACTATTACAAACCAGTGGACTCGTTTTACTCTAAAAGTTCAATAAAACGGTACCTTAAAAATACTGGTCTTGAAATGGAAATCTGAATAAGGGCGAATGGAACGAAGTGAAGTGCTGCAAGCCCCAAATCTTACAAAAACTAATACTACTGAGCGAGGAAGAATACCTCTATTTGTCCAGAAGCTTTTCCAAATAAGCAACCTTCTCTTTTTCTGCTTGAAGAAGACGCTCATAAAGTTTTTTGTTTTCTTCATAGGCTTCAACAAGTTTGTCAATTGCATTGAAAGTAGGCATATAATTAAAAAAGGCTGCATTGTCATTATTGGTCACTGTATTGCCAATAATATTGAAAACAGCTTCTTCTGAGAAATTCTCAATACCTTCTTTAGTTACTCCCAGGGCCTTTGCAACCTGCTCCAACTTGGCATCATCTACCTTCTCACTGTTCTCAATATTGGAAACAGCCTGTTGGCTAATGCCCAATTCTTCGGCCAGGGTCTCCTGCTTCATTCCACGAAGTTCCCTAATCCTACTGATCTTTCTGCCTATATGATTGTTCTTGGTCTTTGTCTCCATATCTCAAATATAGGGTGTTTCCCACAATTATCCGATTGTAAAATACAAAACAGTTTGAATAAAATACAAGTGTCTATGGTGGGCTACATGGAAATGTGGCCTTAATATGGTCAATGATTCTCGAACCCTTAAAATCACATTCTCATGACACATAGTACAAACATACCGGAAAACTTTGAAAAAGCGGAAGAGCTGTCCGAACTGCTCGACAGCACCCTGAACATCATAACCATTGACAGGGCCTTTCTATCGAAGAAGCAAATTGAGGGAAACATCGAATACTATTTCCTTACCCTTTTTGTGGATGTCAACAATGACCCACTTCCCAATGAGATCCGTTCACTAGTTGCAAAGAAAGGAAAGAAGCATCCTGAGTTCAGGATAAGGGTCTACACGGAGAACCAATCCGAAATAGGCCTTGAAAGGGGTTCGCTCTATTTCTTGGAACATTGCTGCCTCGGTAAAACCGTCTTCGCCCATCCGGAGGGGGAGAACATCATGGACTATTCAACAATGGCATACGAGACCCTCATGAAGAGGGCTACTCGGTATCATAAATCGGAATTGGCAAAAGTAAATGCCTTTGCCAATTCTGCGAACATCTTGATCAAGGAAGGGGACTACGCCATTGCCACTTTCAACATACACCAGGCCTTTGAACTTTCGTTTCGGTTCATCGAACAGATGTGCATAGGAAGGAGCATGGTGACCCACAGTATCATCAGCCATATCAACTATTGCAAACAGTTCTTTCCCACTCTGCAACCCTTTATCGAGTCCTCTGAGTTAAAAAGTAATGAACTGTTGCTCATGTTGGAGCATGCCTATAGCGTTGCCCGATATGGCAATGAGTTTGAGATCACAAAGGTGCAGACCAAGACCATACAATCAAAGATGAAGGAATTCATCCAAGAGGTTGAATCCATTTTCTATAGGCACCTAGACCAGTGTAAAGGGCATATCGAAAGAATCGAAAAGGATTTTGAGAAAGCATCCACAAAAGAAAACAAGAGTGTTACAAACAATGATGAATCATCCCTATTAGGACAATTAAAAGAATTGGAAAAAGAGCATTTCTTTTCCCTTAAGCCCTATATTCCTGAAAAGGGGCTGTACAGTATCGATCTGATAACCGAGGGATATGGAGAAACTTCATTTATAATCTCCGACCTTATTAAGGTCTGTATCACTGCCTTGGAAAACGAAAATTTCTCGACACGTTCCGTTCCCCAACCTCACAGCAATATTAGCGGGGTTCTCGGATATATACTTGATCTGATACCCCATGATGAAATGGCTTTCTTGGACAAAGTCAGAAAACTGCTTTCCGAACAAAAGACAACCACAACCCCATAAATCCATTCACATGAAATCAAAGAAACAAAGGTTAAAGACCTTGGAAGAGATACAACAACTCAGGAACAACCTATCTGGACTATTGGGAAACAAAAAGGCCATCGACCCCAAGGGAAACTATGCTACTTTCGAGGTCAGGGACAACAACCATCTTTTGACACAGATCATCAGTCTTTTAGAGGTTTGTGTGTTTGCGCTTGATGGGGAGGGAATGATGTTGTTTCCCGCCAACCAAAATACATCAAAAGAGGATAGTGTGATCCAAGTATTGGAACTGGTATTGAGCATCCTTCCGGGCAGCCAATTGTACTTCATGGATAAGCTGGACGAAAAGCTATCGAAACTTGAAAACAAAAGATAAATCCATGAACCAAATGAAGAAAAGCTCCAAAAGGATTTAAGATTCCACGCTAACGACCATTCCCCTACCTTGGTTCCCCATCCATGGTTCAAGGGCAAGTTCCAACCCAGATTCTTTTACCTTGACGGTCACGCCGATCTATTGTTGGCCGTTCGCGCATTGATATACCTTTCCATGAGGGCAATTAATCCAGAGTTAGGCTCGGACGATGTCATGGAAAGGAACGAAGAGGAATTCATTCATCAGGCCATGACCATAGCCAACCGATTGATGCCGGTTGGGGAAGAAGCTTTGATGGACCATTTGAACCTATTTTATCGAGAAGAAAAAAAGGCCAAAGAAAGGGGTTGACACGAGAATTACAAAAGCAATAATATCTCCAACTAAGCAGCTCGATTTCAGTTTTTTCCGTTAAAAATTTCTTGATTTTACTGGGCTGAGCGTGTTTTTCCGTTAAAAAAAGTTAGAATCCAAAAATATCAAAAGGACGAAGGAAAAATTAGAAATCCACACCCATCCCTCATATCAACCTTCCATTTTTTCACCAAAAAATCGTTGATTTTATTGGGCTGAGAGCATTTTTTCACCAAAAACGGGAGATTGAGTATTAAAATAAATTACACCTAAAAATAGGTCTATTACACACTTACACTAGACTCCAAAAAACCATTTTTTAGTCAAAAATCCATTGATTTTACTGGGCTGGAAGCCTTTTTTAGTCAAAAATGATGTAAACGCCAAGAACCAATACTTTAAAAAAACATGCTAAAACTGGGTTTTTCCGAAGAAAAATGAATCAATAGCATCGCGCCAGCGTGCTATCCTCTTGCTTTACAATTTTTGACCCGCTCGCGAGACAAAATGAAAGCCTCTATTTAACAAAGAATAAATGCCTTTTTCAGCATAAATATTGAATTAGCGGTAATATAAGCAGCAATTATTGTTCCTTCACAAGATTAATATTTCAATACTGTTCATTGTATTTGAATGTTTAAGTTTCATGAAAAAAAATAAAGATGAACATGTCAATTGATTTTATAATCCTCATAAAGCTCTTGAAGCCTTTGGATTTTGAAATCGAAACCTGGAATTGTAGATGCTAAAAAGTCATCTGAATTATCCAATTATTGCATTGACGGTTATAATGTATTGGGAGATTTTAGAAGCTAAATCTTTCAGTACAATACTCTACGAATATTAGGAGAAAATAAAAACTCTCGAGTAAATTTGTGCCTTTAATGTCTTCTTGTGAGCCAAAAAAATGAGAAATGATTGCTATAAGTACTCGGTCTGTTAAATGACAATTGTTGTAAAGTTGTGTCTTCTAGCAAATAATCTAGAACACAGATTATAAATTCTTGTTGCTTGGAATATAAACATTATTAGCCATCCTATATTGATTTTCGATATGCGGATGGGGTGGTTTTTTCAAACTTTTTGAATGCAGCATTAAATGAAGACAAACTACTAAAGCCAGAATCGTATGCAATTGAAGCAATAGTATACTTTTTAGCTGTGTCATCATCAAGAATACTTTTAGCCTTTTGTATTCTGTATTGATTTATGTAGTTGTTAAAGTTCATTTTAGCATATTGATTTATGCTTAATGAAATAGTATGATTTGAATAGCCAGTTAAGTCGCTTAATTTTTGGAGGGATACATTTGATGCTAGGTATAGTTCACAATCGGTAATAAGCTTTTCTACCTGTTTATAGACTTTTAAATTGTCTTCAATTTGTTCAAATTTCTTCGAGTCGATATCACTGATTTTTAGTGCGAAGCCTATATAGGTTAAAACATAAATGCACACAGAATATATTATTGGGCCCAGAATGTAAGGTACTTTATCATCAAAAATGTTTAGTACATATGAAAACCAAATTAAGGCGGTACCGAGAATCACCCATTTTAACCATTTAGAAATCTTTTCTTGGGATTTTGTTTTGCCCTTGCTGTAAATGGATCTATTAAAAACATATAATAGTCTTGATGACCCTAAAATATAAAAGGCCAAGTGCAAATAAACACCAACTAAGATTAGGAAAAATAATAGCTTACCATTAGTAATTAACCATTCTTTTGAAATGGTTATACTTATAGCTATCACTGCTAGAAATGGAACTAAATGTAGATAAAAACGTTTTGTTAACTTATAATTTACGTGAATTAAAGAGTTTGTATACCAGTAAAGTAATGGTCCGATTACTGATAATACAGATAAACCCATGAGTATAAACAATAGCTCAAGATTGGCATTGAATTGAAGTATTATTGACTTACCCACTCTGAATGCCATTAAACTGAGTAAAATAGCTAGAAAAACATCTGACTTTGTTCTCTTAGATTTTACAAAGCCAAAATAAACTCCTAATGATAGTCCATGAATTAGCCCAGCACCACAAATAATGATTAGAAATATATCAATCGTATTCATGTACAATTTTTGATTGTATGAATACAACGAATCTACAAGAAAGTTGTTACACTATGGTTAGGTAACTTCTTATTTTTTCATCGCTTCGCATTTCTTGGTATAGGAAGCTAATTTCGAAATCTCATAGAATTTCCAAATATTAAATTGCATGGCCTCTAAAGCTCCATGTTTCGCAATTAATAATCTGCTTAGAGGTTTATTTTCGTTTAAAAGCATTTTTTTGATTAATTCTTTAGCCTTCTGGCTGCCATGCAAGTGGTAGGCCGTTAAAACTTTTACGGCATTTTCTTCATCCGTTGGCTCTCTGTACTTTGGGTTGTGACCTAATTGCTTTATCATACTTTCAGCTAAAGTCCATGTTGACCAAGGATTTTGACCTGTGATTAAATTACGATCATGACTAACTTGCTCCAAATACATTATGCCCTCATCAAATGAGGCTCCTTGTGCCGCAATTTTATCTTCTAAAAGAAACGGGAATATTGTTTTTGCATCTGGTATGAGAAGTAGTTCCTCCTTATTGGTAAAACCAGTAACCATTTTATTTTCTAAAAGCGGACGACCGTTGTCTAAAATTACATTAACCAATGCAGCTGGGCCATGGCAGACCGCGCCAATTACTTTATCGGATTGATAATAATTACGCACAATAGTTTGTATGGTATTATTCTCTGGAAAATCAAACATTGCTCCTTTACCTCCAGCAAAAAACACTGCCTGATATGCTTCAGCATCAACATCTTCTAACTTAATTGTATTTTTTGTTTTTACTTGTGCGACGGGATCGTTTAAAAAAGCATAATCAAATGGTCCCATATCTTCATCATCTAACACTACAGGAGCATTACCCCCAAGAGGACTGGCAATATCGACTTGATAGCCATTTGCTATGAAAACATAATAGGCTCGCGCTAATTCAGAGAGTTCATATCCTGTGCTTTTCTCACTGCTTCCCATTTTATTTGCACTTGTTACAATGGCTAAAATTTTACCCCTAAATGGAACTATATCTTCCGATAGGTAAGGCAGGTCAGCTACAGTAGTTTTTGTAATATCTATCCCCTTTTCAGGTAATAAATTAATGAACCAGGCTCCGATTACTACTAAAATAAGAATTAAACTGAATAATGAAACGAGTGACCATTTCAAAATGCGGTATTTTTTGAACATCGTTTGAATTTTGAAAATTATAGCGGCAAAACAACAGGAATATACCCATAAGACATGAAGATATTATGTTTTCGTCAGAGTGAATCATGATTAGAATACCTAAACTTTTAGTAAAGCCATTAATTTGACCACTTGAAAATTTTCAATTCAAAATGCGACATAGGTTAATTAATCACAAAGATTATTATGCGGGAGTTTAAGCAGCGCTGTGGATTCATTATTTCACCAAAAAGTAACCTTAAAACTTATCCCTAGATTCACGTTGCTGGTACGTGGACTCAATACATTTTCTCCTTATCAGTCGAAACGCACGACCTGAGATAGTGGTTTTGTGTCTGAAGTTAATAGTCCGGGTTTGTTGGGTCACTTATTTTAAAGACTTCAACTTTTCCTGAACCAAAATTTTGAATGTAGTACTAATAGGCACTACTTTATCTTCAATCCACAGATGTTTACTCTTTCTTTTATTTACTCTACATAAATTGGCGATGTAGGATTTGTGTGTGCGCTGAAAATAGTCTGGTAGTTTGTTGGTCATGTTCGTAAGGGTTTCAGTTATAAGGTACATCCTTTCATCCGTGAATACTTTGAGGTAATTACCAAAACTTTGGATATACAGAATCGATGTAAAAGCAATTGTAATCGGCATGCCGTCTTGCTTTAGCTGCAATGCTTTATGGGTGTCCACAGTTTTAGTGGAAGCTGTTAATGTATGCGAAACCTTATGAATGGCTTTTAAAAAACGTGATAACTTTATGGGTTTTAATAAATAATCCACAACGTCATAATTGTAGCTTTCCACGGCGTATTCTGAATAGGCAGTCGTTAAAATGACTTTAGGTGAATTTACCATAGATCTCAAGATTTCCATGCCACTGAGTTCCGGCATTTCGATGTCTAAAAAAATGAGATCTAATTCATTTTGCTGCAAAAAATTGATGAACTCAATGGGGTTCCCTGTACTGATAACAAGTTTCAAATTATCAATCTTAGCACAGTAATCTTCGATGATATTTCGTGCCAATATTTCATCGTCAACAATGCCTACTTTTATCACAAGGGACTCGATTTTATCCTATTAGACAACTGAATGGAAAGGTGTATCATATAGTGTTCTTCTTTCTCCAAAATTTCCAGAACATGTACATTAGCATATAGCAATTTTAAGCGCTTTTTTACATTATCTAGGCCTATGCCCTTTCTGTTGTCTTCTTTTATAGTTTTGGGTTTTGTATTGGAAACAGAAAAATCAAATCTATTGCCGTTCACATCAGCACGAACCTCTATTTTACTATTTTCATTTGTAGCTTGTGCCCCATGTTTTACGGCGTTTTCTACAAATGGAATAAGTAACATTGGAGCAATGTATAGTTCTCTTTCAATCTCGGAAATATAAAGTTCAATGTTACAGCGTTCACTTAATCTTTTTTCTTCTAGCAACAAGTAATTTTCAATAAATTCTAATTCTTCACGTAAAGAAACTTTGTCTTTTTTAGCACTTTCTAACTGATAACGCATCAATTCCGATAGTTGCATAACCAAATCTGGAGCTTCAAGGGACCGAGATTTAGCCAAGGCATAAATACTATTCAATGAATTAAATAAAAAATGCGGGTTGACTTGTTCTCTTAAATAATTTAATTCCATTTCTTTTTGGAGCTTGTTTTTTTGGGCATTTTCTTTTTCAAAGACAATCGATCGCTTTAAAAGGAAAAATGCTAAGCCCGTTCCCGTAATATAGGTGAAGATTAAAAACACTTTGATACTATATCCGAAATCTTTTCCATAAGATTTCAATTGTATTCCTAAATAAATAGTAACCAATAGTAGTATCGAATAAAAAACATACCTCTTATTGTCTAATAGATAGGGGATCAGGAAAAAATGATTGATTCCAACGACTAAAATAACCATAGAGGCGTAAGCGAATTGCCAAATAAAATAATCGTAAATGTTTCCGTAATTCGAAAAGGTCGACCAGCTAATTAGGAGTTCTAGCAGAAATACAGCTAAAAAAACTATGAGATGAAATCGAATGTTATTTATTCTAGGACTTGACATAAAACGACTATGACATTTTAAAAATATCAAGTTAAGCCCAATACACTGACAAAAAACGGATGAAATCGACTTATCAATGATGAAATACCTTCATCATTTAATCAAAGCCGTTGTACTTCTTTTTTCAATTTACATTTTTCACCCAATACTTTTGCTGACCTCTTAATGGCATAAACATTGAGGTTATACTAAACCTAATAAATGACAAACACAATCTGGGTAACGTTGTTTTTTCTTTTGATGACTAATCAAATCGCTTTTTCACAAGAAAAACAAACCTCCTTAATGTTAAATCGTACTTCAGCTAAAAATCCTAAATCACTAAAATCACCTATTCCTATTGAAACCATGTTTGGTCATGAAAAGATCAATTACCTCTCCATTTTTAATTTTCGCCTCGGAGAGAAAAGTCGATTAGGTTATTTTGGTGTGTTGACCATATCGAGCCCTTATCATAGTAATAATGGGTCTAATGAATTTGTTTTTTCTAATGCGATAACTTATAAACTAAAAAATAATATCTATGCAACTAGCGGATTGCAATACCATTTTTTAAAGGGAATTGTACCTTATACTGGCCTTCAAATTTTATCTGCAAACCCCAAATGGTTATTGGTGATGAGTCCAAGTATTGCCTTTTTACCAAAAGCTAGTTTCCAAAGTGTGGGTATACTAGAGTATAAGCCTAAACTATCAAAAAAGCTAAGAATTTATACAAGATTTCAAGGTATTTACAATTTTAATCTGGAAAATGGTCTTCATGAACGCAGTCTAATATATCTGAGAACAGGATTAACTTTTAAAAAAATGAGTTTGGGACTTGGCTTCAACTTAGATTTCTATGGCCCTAATAAAACTCAACATCAGAATCTAGGCATCTTTATCCATCGTTTATTCTAAATCAATTTTATAAATCATTAGTAATGTTTAAAATTATTGTAATCCTATTCATTTCAATTCTTTTTTTAAGTTGTAGCGCCAATAAGTCGGTTTCTTATTTTGATCAAAAACCTCCTTCAACAATTCCAAAATTATTTGCGCCATCCATCGTGAATACAGATAGCATTGAACTCAACGTGGTTTTTAATCATAGCCATACAGAGCTATTCTTTTCCAGAATTGTAAATAATAGTTTTGTGATTCATCATTCTGAAAGAATTGAAGGGAAATGGTCTCCCATAAAACCGATAAAAATGTATCCTGATGATGTTTTGGTTTCTGTAGCATGTGACCCAACAATAACTAAGGATGGAAATACAATGTATTTTTTGGGTGTAGATCCAAATTTATATAACAATGATATTACTAAAGAAGCCTTATATAGAATACCTCCAGATATTTACAGCAGTAAAAAAGTAAACGGTAAATGGCAATTAGCTCAAAAAGTTGATTTTACCGTTTCAACTGAATTTTTTGAAACCTACCCTGTAGTCACCGCTGATGGAAGCTTGTATTTTCGATCCAACAGACCTAGTGAAAAAGAAGGATTGAACACCTTTCGTGCACAATATATTGGGAATAATAAATTTGAAGCTCCTAAAATGATTCCGCCTGTAACAGAAAACGGTGAACTTATTGTGTACGTCTCTCCTGATGAATCTTATGCCGTTACAAACGCAAAAGGCCGCTTTCAAATCACTTTTAATGAGAATGATAAATGGTCGAAACCAAAAGAAATTCCTTTAGAATATGAAGAAGATTGGAAGTATTATTGCCCTTATATGTCTTCGGACGGAAAGTATTTTATGTATTCCAGACGAAAGAGTTACCCTCAAAAAAAAGGATGGGCAGGAGTAGAAAAAGGTGAAGTGTTCTGGATAAGTGCTAAAAAATTATTCGATTTGAAATAAGATCATCTTAAAGCGAAAAAACCTTCTAATAAAAATTGCTTTAATAGGATAATAGAGATTTTAAGAATACTCACACAAAACATGATGAAATCATGATTCCATCAGAGTAAATCATGATTAAAGCAACTACAATTTCAAATAGCCCATTAATTTGATTCCTTGATAATTTTTAATTTATAATGCGATATAGGTTCATTAATCCCAAAAATTACTATACGGAGTTTAAGCAACTCTATGCGTTCATTATTAAGCCAAAAAGCAACTTTGAAACGCATCTTAATTTAGTTGAAAAACTTGAGGGAACATGGAAAATGTTTGTAGTAAAATTTTTATTAACACTGATAATTGGTGTTGGAATAGGTTTGTTTTATGAACCTGAAAACTTAACGAAAAGTGGCATGATGGATCGATTTACGAATCCATTACTTTTATTTTTGGTTGTATTTGTATTGTCATTAATGGAAGAATTGGCATTTAGGTTATCCTTAAAATTCAACCCCATTTATTTAGCCTTCTCCACTGGAGTTCTTGCGTATTACGTTTTAAGTAAGGGCATCTACCAAACCAAACTTAGTGACGTTGAAAACCACTTTACAATAAGGCTTATTATTGTTATTTCCGTTATAATTGTCAGCTACTATATTTTTAGGGTCCCTAGAATTAAGAAAAAATTAGAAAAATTTTGGAAAAGTAACTTTCGATACATTCTTTATTTCTTCTGTTTTGGTTTTGCTTGGCCACACATTCTTAATTATGAATTAAGCTTATTAAATCTATTGTTATTTCCAATCTTAACATTTGACAAGTTAGTTAGTGCATTTTGCTATGGGTATGTTAGGATGCGTTATGGTTTTATCTATTCGTTTGGGACTCATATCGTTTGGAATAGCATAGGATTTACTGTGAGTTTAATTTCTACAGCCAATTAAAGCAACTACATCAAATGAACCAAATTCATTCTTATTTAATAGAAAATAATCATGATTAAAAATCTATTAACAGCCATCATGTTTGTACTGGTATTATTTGGTTGCCAAACAAACACAAAAGAGACTGTAGAAAAGAAAAAAGAAGTAAATAAATTAAGTATTGCTACAAAACAAATAATCAACTCAGCAGTGCTAAACGAGGAGCGAACGATTATTATTTCTCTGCCAAAAGATTATGATACATCTAACTCACAATATCCAGTTCTGTACTTGACCGATGGAATGCAAAATATATGGCATGTAGTTGGAACATTAGAAGTACTGACAAGAACAGGTAGTGTGCCACCAATGATTGTGGTTGGTATTGAAAGTACAAATAGAATGCGAGATTTTACTTTAACAAGAAGTGAAAAAAATCCAAAAAGTGGAGAAGGTAAAAAATTCTTAGCATTCATTGAAAAAGAGTTAATACCCCATATTGATTCAAATTATAGGACAAATGATTATCGAGCTTTAGAAGGACATTCTTTAGGAGGCTTGTTTACCTTGTCAAGTTTTATGAAAAAACCCAACTTGTTTGATAGTTATATAGTGATGAGCCCATCATTATGGTGGAATGATGAAGAACTTACGCAAGAGGCAGGACAATTTTTCAAAACCCATTCTGACTTAAGTAACTCACTGTTTTTTGGTATTGGCACCTACGAATCTGGTGCAGAATATGGGATGCGAAAAGAACTTAAAAATTATGTGGATGTGATTATAGAAAATAAGTTAGAGAAATTGAGGTTTAAACGAAAAGAACTTGATAATGAAGGACACATGTCTTCTGTATTATTATCTAATTATTATGGTTTAAAATTTATTTTTTCAGATATGACTTTCCCAAAAGATTTATATGAAAATTATACGGATGAAAAATTTTTGGAACATGAAAACCACATAATGAATAAATATGGTAATTCTGCTAAACAATCAGCAGAATCTTATGTGAATTTAGCATCCATATTATTGGGTCAAGAAAGATATTCAGAAGCAGTTACTATAATAAAAAGGAGTGTATCAGCCTACCCCTATGATGTAGGTTTAATGAATTTTTTGGCTAATACATATGAGAAGAATGATGATGTTGATTCAGCTATAGCAACTTATAAGAAGGCCGTACTTACATCAAAAAAGAATAATTACAATCGAGAAGAAGAGTTTGAAAACCAAATTAAACGGCTCACAGAAAAATAATGGGCTTTAATACGAGATATAAAAGGTAGCTATTGAGTGCCTTCACAAATCAACTTGTAGTAATTAAGGCATATTTTAATCTTAAAAACCGGAAGCTCTTATCTCAAGTTAAGAATAAAAATAAATACTATGAAAATTAAATTTTTGAAATTATTAGAAAAATTACTCGCACTATTTTTTTTGGTTAGTGTTACTGCATGCAGTCAAGAAAGTAAGAAATCGAACCTATCAATACTTAGTAACCAAATTCCCGTTGATACTGCATTGGTTTTTGGACCTGGGATTATTTCTACAAAGGAATCTCATGAATCTGCTATTGCTTTTAATCAAGACATGACCGAATTGTATTTGAATCGCAGAAAGCCTAATGGAACGTACAAAATATATGTAATGAACTTTGTGGATGGCCAATGGTCAAAAGCAGCATTAGCATCGTTTTATACGGACAAGGATAAAAATTATGCGGATTACCGTCCTCGCCTTAATCCACAAGGGGATATTCTATATTTTAGTAGTGATAGACCATTAATAGGAGAAACAAAATCAACAGGAGGGCACCAATGGTATGTAAAAAAGTCTGAAAATGGATGGGGACAGCCTATGCCCTTTGATATACCAGCAGCAGACGGCGTAATTGTGGATGTAGCGTCTTCAAGAAATGGGAATCTCTATTTTAGTTTGAACAAAAAGGATGGAAAACCTGAAGATGAAAACGTATATTATTCTGTCAATAAAAATGGTGAAAACAGCGTAGCTGAGGAAATGGGTGACGATATAAATTCGCCAGGTGTATGGTCTTGTTGTCCTTTTATCGCGCCAGATGAAAGTTATATGATTTATGATAGTCCACGAGAATCGGGATATGGGTGGGTAGATTTATATATTAGTTTCAAGAAAAATGGTAGATGGACGAAATCTTATAACCTAGGTCCTACAGTCAATACAAATTATGGCGAAGGTTTAGCAACGGTATCACCCGATGGAAAGTTTTTGTTCTTTTATAGAGATCTAGATGGCACTGGCGATATCTTCTGGACTGATTTTGAGAAATTAAAAAAAGAAATCCAAGAGAGGATTGCTGAAGAATAATAGCATTTTTAAGCTATATCCCTACCCATGAATCTAAAAGAGCAATTCAATCAAATCAAAGATTATTTTTCCCCTAAGATAATTGGAGAAGTAAATGATGTGTTTGTAAAATTAGTTAAGATTAAAGGAAATGATATTCCTTGGCACGCCCACAAAAATGAAGATGAATTGTTTTACATTATTGAAGGCAGTTTACAATTTGAAATAAAAGGGCAGCCAAGTTTTACTATGAATGAAGGAGACCTTTTTATTGTAAAAAAGAATGTGGAGCACAGGGTGTCTTCTGTTGAGGAGTGTAAAATTATGCTTATTGAGAATAAAACCACTTTGCATACAGGAGATGTCCAATCTTTGATTACAAAAACAATTGAATGTCAAAAGAAAATGCGTTAAAAACGCACTAATAATTCAAGAATTAAAATAAACTTAAGAAGATAAACAACTATGAAATTAAAATTTATTGTCTCTGTCTTAATATTAATTTTTTTCGTCCCTAATATGATAGGGCAACAAAGCATAAATCATGGCGCTTTAACTGACTTGCTTAAAAAGTCTAAAGACTCACATACTGATGGACTAGCAATTATTTATAATGAGGAAATGATTATCGAATCTTATTCTGATGAGTCAGATAAGCTGATACCTGTTTATTCCATAAAAAAGTCATTAATAAATTTATGTATTGGTAAATTGGTTACTGACGGAAAAATAAAAACAATAGATACCCCTGTAATGAACTATTTTCCGGAATGGAACCGACCTTTGAAAGAAAAAATAACCATTAGACATTTATTGAGTCATACTTCAGGTTTAGAGGAAACAAGCAATGAAAGTGCCTATTGGAATAGTCCAGACGTCCTTGAATATTCACTTTCTTCGAATGCGAAAGAAATACCAGGCCGAATATACCAGTATAGCACAAAAAACATGTTTATACTCCAAGGTTTAATTGAAAAAGTATCAGGTGAAAGTTTTGAATCCTATATGGTTAAAGAGATTTTTAAGCCACTTGGTATTGAAAATTTTCGTTGGACTTATGATGCGGTAAAAAATCCAAAAGTACTATCCATTGCTGCAGGAGATTTGATTAAGGTAGGACAGTTAATAATGAATAGAGGAATGTGGATTGAAAATCGTCTAATTTCTGAAAACTGGATTACCGAATCATTGAAATCGGCACAATCTCAAGAACCTGAAAGCGGAATGCTTTGGTGGATAATACCAGAGGATAAGAAATATGTGGTTAATAACTTGGTATTAGAAGCACTGGAAAAATCTGGAGTAAATAATGAATTGGTTACAAAAATTAGTTCCGTTAAAGGGGTATATGCAGATTATAGAAGTTTGTCTATGGAATTGTCAAAAGTTTTCGGAGCTGATTGGAAAGAGTTATTTAAAGAGAAGATTTATCCATTTACAAATCAGATTTATATGAAAGAATTAAGCGAAAATATTCTTGGATATAAAGCGATTGGATGGAAAGGACAATACCTTATAATTTATCCTCAAAAAGGCTTGGTGGCAGTAAGGATGATTGAAAATAAAGACTCATATAATTATGATACAGATGAGTGGTATGATTTTGAAGAAGATGTTTTTGAACTGATAAAAAGATAAGAAGTTATAAAAGCAATTTCTAATAAAAGCGGGCGAAGTAAAAACTTTTTAACCGCTTTTGTTTTTTTATGGAAGAAGTTATTAATAGGTATTAGCACATTTTTTGTAAAAAATAAAAAAATTAGGATTCTGTACCTATTCTGTACCCATGGCAAAAAAGAAAGGCCCCCGATTACTCGGAGGCCTTGCCTGCTCTAGTAGCGGGGACTGGACTCGAACCAGCGACCTTCGGGTTATGAGCCCGACGAGCTACCTACTGCTCTACCCCGCGATATATGTTTTTAAGTTTCTCTTGGAAACCTATTCTTTCAATAAAAAACTCAGTCGGTGTAGGTACCTTGCCCTGAGCTACGTCGAAGGGTACTGCTCTACCCCGCGATGTGGACGGCAAATATACAACGCTTTTCCTGTCATTTCCAAACTTAAATTTAATATTCCATTTTCCTTAACATCTATCCCGTCCAAAATCCATAAATTCGACGTTTTTACCTTATGGACGCAATCAACGAGTTTATATCCTCCCTCTTGCCCTATACGGAGTGGCCCATGTTTATCTTGCTAATAGGTGGAGGGCTGTTTTTGGCATTCTATTCCAAATTCGCACCCTTCCGTTATTTTGGACATGCCATTGCCGTGGTTTCTGGAAAGTATGATGACAAAAATGCCAAAGGGGATGTCAGTTCGTTTCAGGCATTGTCCGCTGCTGTTGCTGCTACCGTAGGCTTGGGCAATATCTCAGGAGTGGCCATTGCCATTCATGATGGCGGTCCGGGAGTAGTCTTTTGGATTTGGATGACCGCACTTTTGGGTATGGGCATCAAATTTTACTCGGGCAGTTTGGCCATCATGTACCGCGGTACCGACTCCGAAGGTCGCATGCAGGGAGGCCCTATGTTTTATATCACCCAAGGGATGGGAAAATGGGCAAAGCCCATGGCTATCTTTTTTAGTATCTGCGGACTTTTTGGCTTTTTGGGCGTTTTTACCGCCAATCAATTTACGGAAGCCTTTATGGGCGTGGTGCAACCTCATGAAACACTTTTGGCGACCAGTGAGTTCAACTGGAAGCTAGGCATCGGATTTTTCTTGGCCATCATCACATCGATTGTGATTTTTGGTGGTCTCACCAAAATTGCCAAAGTAGCCTCGGCCATTGTTCCTTTTATGGTAGGGGTATATTTGTTGGCGGTCATATTTGTGATGGCAAGTCACGCAGGGGAGGTTTTCCCGGCCCTCAAAATGATTCTGGTAGAAGCATGGAACTTCGATACAGCGGTCACTGGCGGATTCTGGGGCTTGGTCATTGTTGGGGTTCGCAGGGCCATGTTCTCCAATGAGGCCGGACTGGGTAGTGCACCCATGTACCACGGGCAATCCCGGAACGATGAACCTGCCAAGGAAGGATTGGTGGCCATGTTGGGCCCATTCATCGATACCATATTGGTATGTACCTTCACCGCGGTGGTGATTATTTTGAGTGGAGCCTATTTGGAAGACGGTAGTGGTATTGTGATGACCATGTCCGCTTTCGAAACCACACTGTATGGTATGGGAGATGTACTTTTGATGGTGATTGTCGCTGCGTTTGCATTGTCAACCTTGTTTACCTATTCCTACTACGGTGTGAAGAGTTTATCATTTTTGACCAACGCCAAAATCGGAAAATGGTACAATGTGTTCTTTGTAGTGATGATCGTTTTTGCTGCAGTGGCTTCCTTAAAATTGGTCAAAAACTTGATTGATCTCTCTTATGCATTGATGGTAATTCCCAATATGATTGCAGTGTTGTATCTTTCACCCAAGGTGAACACAGCATCCAAACAATATTTTGAAAAAAGAAGAAACGGTGGCGCATAAATCAGGATTTGTAAATATTATCGGCAACCCCAACGTAGGGAAATCCACGTTGATGAATGCTTTTGTGGGCGAAAAACTGTCCATTATCACCTCCAAGGCGCAGACCACCCGTCACCGTATCTTGGGAATCGTGAATGGGAAAGATTTTCAGGTGATTTTGTCCGATACCCCCGGGATTATAAAACCAGCCTACGAATTACAAACCTCCATGATGGACTTTGTAAAATCCGCCTTTGAGGATGCCGATGTGCTCCTCTATATGGTGGAAATCGGGGAAAAGGCGCTCAAGGACGAATCCTTCTTCAAAAAACTACAGAACAGCAAGATTCCTGTACTGTTATTGCTCAACAAGATAGATACCTCCGACCAGCAAAAATTGGAGGAACAAATGCAGTATTGGCAGGAACAGCTGCCCAATGCCGAAATTCATCCCATCTCCGCTTTGGAAAACTTCAATGTTACCGAAGTCTTCAACCGCATTTTGGAACTATTGCCCGAAGCACCGCCCTATTACCCCAAGGATCAAATAACCGACAAGCCCGAACGCTTTTTTGTGAACGAGACCATCCGTGAAAAAATCCTGCTCCATTACAAAAAGGAAATCCCGTATGCCGTTGAGGTGGAAACCGAGGAGTTTTTGGAAGATGAGGATATCATCCGGATTCGTTCGGTGATCATGGTGGAGCGCGATACCCAAAAAGGAATCATTATTGGCCACAAAGGTAGTGCCCTAAAAAGAGTGGGCGTGGAATCTAGAAAGGATTTGGAGAAGTTTTTTGCCAAGCAGGTGCACATCGAACTTTATGTAAAAGTGAACAAAAACTGGCGTAGCAACTCCCAGCAGCTCAGGCGTTTTGGGTACAATGGCTAGGATTCGTCCCCAATGCGCTCAAAAGGAGCAATAGTCTCCCGAACAAATTGCTTCAGTTGTTCCATTTGCCCCTTTCCCTTCGATTTTCCCAAGCGACCGAATGCATAAAGGGCAAACCACAACACCACCAAAAGGAACATGCCTACCAAAAAGAGCGTAATATCCTTGCCCAAGGAATAATTGGAATAGGCAAATATGCCCAAAATGATAAAAACCGTGCCCACACCAAAATGCAGGAACATAAAAAAGGTCCAAAGGGTTGGATTGGGACCAAAAACCCCTCGGATATTGCTAATGTGCTCCTCAAAAGAGGATAGTTCCAAATGAAGTTGGGGCGTCCAAAAGGTCGTTTCCGCCTTTTTGAACTTTACAAAAATATGTTCATCCAGTCGTTTGATCAAAAACGGATGGGCCGAAGCGGTATCGAAAGTTGCCTCCAAATCCTTTAAATCCGCCTTTACGGACACGCGAAAACGGGGCCTTAAAACTAGCTCATTGGTCAGGTCGCTCATAATCATTTGGAAATGATGAAAAAAGGTATCATTTTTTCTTCATAATAAATGGTATTTTTGCCAAAAATTAAACCTGATGGGAGCTATCGTAGCCATTGTAGGGAGACCCAATGTTGGGAAATCCACTTTTTTTAACCGACTCATTCAACGCCGTGAGGCGATTGTCGATGCCGTAAGCGGTGTCACGCGCGACCGTCATTACGGGAAAAGTGACTGGAATGGCAAGGAGTTTTCGTTGATCGATACCGGAGGTTATGTGTTGGGGAGCGACGATGTTTTTGAAAAGGAAATCGACAAACAGGTAGAATTGGCCATTGATGAGGCCGATGCCATCATTTTTATGGTGGATGTGGAGTCTGGAGTGACCGGCATGGATGAAGATGTGGCCAAATTGCTTCGCCGGGTGGATAAACCGACCTTCTTGGCGGTCAACAAAGTGGATAATACCCAACGGATGGCCGATGCCGTGGAGTTTTATGCCTTGGGATTGGGCGATTATTATACCATTTCCAGTATCAACGGGAGCGGAACGGGCGAACTGTTGGACGCCCTTGTGGAAGTACTCCCCGACGAGAAGGAAGAGGAAAGTGAATTGCCGCGCTTTGCCGTGGTGGGACGCCCCAATGCCGGGAAATCATCATTTATCAATGCCTTGATAGGTGAGGATAGGTATATTGTGACCGATATTGCGGGGACGACCCGGGATAGTATCGATACCAAATACAACCGTTTTGGATTTGAATTCAATTTGGTGGATACTGCCGGTATCCGAAGAAAATCCAAGGTAAAGGAAGATTTGGAGTTTTATTCGGTGATGCGTTCCGTAAGGGCCATTGAATATTGCGACGTCTGTATTTTGATGATGGATGCCACCCGAGGTTTTGATGGACAGGTACAGAATATTTTTTGGTTGGCGCAGCGCAACAATAAGGGTATTGTAATCTTGGTGAACAAATGGGATTTGGTGGAAAAAGAGACCAACTCCGTAAAGGAATATACCAAGGCGATACATGAGGTGATTTCTCCTTTTGAAGATGTACCGATCCTGTTTATTTCCGTGCTGAACAAACAGCGTATCTACAAAGCCATCGAAACTGCCGTAGAAGTGTATAAAAACCGTTCCAAAAAAATACCGACCCGTAAGTTGAACGATATTATGCTTCCCATTATTGAAAAAACACCACCTCCGGCCACCAAAGGGAAGTATGTGAAAATCAAGTTCTGTACGCAGTTACCGACCCCTTACCCGCAATTTGCGTTTTTCTGTAATTTGCCGCAGTACGTAAAGGATCCCTACAAACGTTTTTTGGAGAACAAGATCAGGCAGCAATTTGATTTTACCGGAGTTCCGATCACTATTTTTATGCGGAAGAAGTAAGGTTTAGCTCACCTTGATTATTTGATGAAAATATTTTCGTAGTGATATTCTAAAAATTCTTTTGAAGGTAAAAATCTATCTGGTAAACTGATTTTTTGGTTTTTGTGTCTTTTGAAAAAATCATTCGCTGCTTTATCATTTGAATAGTCCTCAAAAAGATTTGAAAGAATAATTCTGTAATCTGGTGTAATACCTATAAAACCTTTATCAAAAGCTTTGTCATGAATAGAATTTAAACAAAGTCCATTATGTGGGTTAATTCTGTTTTCCTTGTCTTCTGCCCAAGGTTTAATATGACTCGCAACTAAAAAATCAGGAATAGAAAGACCGGTTATACAGCATTTTATATTGTAGGATGAAAGTATTGTGCTTCTGAAAAAGTTTTGGTTAACTCTGGTTTTTACAATTGTTCTCCGCTCTTTTCCCTCTGGCAAATTATCTAGACTTATCTCTTCATTTTCCTCAATTGTTTTATTTTGAAATTTTGCAATTAATTCTTCACTTTCAAAAGCAAGTTTTTCCCAGTCCCCGTTAAATTCGTTCCAAACATCTTCTTCAAGTTTGCTGCCATTCACCAAACCTGTAATTCCTTTTTTCTTTAATTCTGGGTCAAGTCTTCCAAAGTTTCCAACTTTCATATTTAACGCTGAGGGAGACCTGCCGATAATATTTGCGTATTTGATGATGGTTGGATTGGTTTTGCTACTACTTTTAAATGGTACTTTACAATACACATTAAATGCAATAATAGTCTCTTCTTTTGACCAATTATTTTTTGCCATTTTATAAAGCTAATTAAATGTAGTTTGATCTAAACCAAACGTTTATTGTATTTTTTTGATTCAAAAATAAAACTGCCTTCTTAAAATTACTTCAATTCTCAGAAGCATACCGCACTTCCACCTCTTGCTGTATCCGGTTTCCTTGACTATCTACGGCGGTTAGGGTATAGGTGCCCGGTTCTATCTCCAAAATGAGTTCATGGAAATTTTCCGTTTTGCCCAAAAACCTCTCATCCAAATACCAATAAATGGTAGTGTTGGATTGCTGGTGGGCCAGTTTTAGAATGATTTCCCTGTTTGTTTTGCCCAAATCCTTTGGGATCAACACAGCTTCGTTGTTCTTGGGATAAATGAATTCCATCAAATTGTTTTCCAAAGCAGAACAACCCTCCAAATAAGGGGGCAAAGGTTTATAGTTCGGGTTGGAAGACGCATAATAATATTCCAAAATAGGAGGGAGCACCAACCAATTTTTGGCCACCATGTCTTCCAAAGGATAGCATTCCGAGTTTACCCTAAACCGTTCCGAAGCATCCAAAAACACCTGCTGATGATAGGGGCAGGGACCACTTCGTGTTCCATGGGTGGGAACCCACTCTTTTTTGATGTCATTACAATAAACTGAGGCCCGAAACCCACTCTGCTCACATACATCCAGCTCCACAAGGTCGTCAAAAGGCTCTTGGAACCAACCGCTCTGTGGCAATGCATCCAACACATCAAACAGGAGCGGGGCGGCTGCGGTAATGCCCGTGAGTCCCGGTCGGCCCTCCCCATCGGCATTGCCCGCCCAAACCCCAATGGCGTACTTTGGCGTAACCCCAACGGCCCAGGCATCCTTAAAACCAAAACTGGTCCCGGTTTTCCAAGCGATGGGTTGGGAGGAATCAAAAAACTGCCAATTTTCATCACCTTCGGGCCGGTTGACCTCGTACATGGACTGAAACGTACTATAAATAGATCCTGCACCAAAAACCACTGGGTCAAATTGCTCCTTTCCAAAATCGTTCGTCTCATCTTGAACATAGGTAGCCTCGGTAAACTCCCGATTTCTATAGGTGCTGGAATGGGTCGAAAAGTAGTTCAGACTGGAAGCTAGGGAAGCATAGGTGGAGGTCACTTCCCAAAGGGAACTTTCTGCTCCACCAAGAATCAGGGATAGTCCATAATGGGAGGAAGGCTTATCCAGCGATTCCATGTTCATTTTGTGAAGTTTGTTATAGAATTTCTCTAGGCCATATTCCCGCAGCAAACGAACGGCAGGAACGTTCAGCGAACGGGAAAGTGCCTTGCTGGCCGGTACCGCTCCTGTATAAGTCAGGTTGAAGTTTTGTGGATTGTACCCATTGATCACGGTAGGCACATCTTCCACCAAGGTGTGGGGCAATAATTGTCCTTCATCCAAAAGGGAAGCGAACAAAAAGGGTTTTAAGGTACTTCCTGTACTTCTTTTTTTGGTAACGATGTCCACATAATTGGCGTGTGTTTCGTCCGAAGGGGAGTTTCCCACATAGCCGAGTACTTTTCGGGTCTCCACATCCAGCACCAAGATGGCCAAGTTGTGTATCTCGTTGCTTTTGAGTTGTTGGTAATGCCGTTCCGCCAAAAGATTCAGACGTTGCTGCAAGGATCTTTGAATCGAAGTGGTCACGCGCTCGCCGGGATGTTCATTTCGGATACGTTCGGTGAGATGGGGCGCCACATTGGGCAAGGGCATGGGCTTTTGGGGCAATGGTTCGGCAATGGCCAAATCATAGGTGGTTTCGTCAATGACCTCCTTATCCCATAATTTTTTTAATAGACGGTTACGCTTGTCTAGAAAGGACTGTTCGTTTCTTCCTGGAAAAATGAGGGCGGGTGCATTGGGCAAAACCGCCAAGGCTGCCGATTGGCCCCAACTCAATTCGTGGGCTGGAATCCCAAAATAGCGCCAAGCCGCGGTTTCCAATCCTACTACATTACCGCCGTAGGGCGTGTGGGAGGCGTACAGTTTTAAAATGTCTTCTTTGGAGTGACGAAGCTCCAAGCGAGTGGCCATAAACACCTCAATGAGTTTTTCCCAGTACGTCCGGCCTTGGTTTTTTCGGCTCAGACGAATCACTTGCTGGGTGATGGTACTGCCGCCCCTTCGGGTTTCTTTGGTGAGATTATGGCCAACGGCCTTGAGGATGGAAATAGGGTTGAATCCGGGATGTTGGTAAAAATACTCGTCCTCAAATAAAAGGATGCTCTTTTCGAAGCGTTCCGGAACCGAGTCCATTGGGGGAAACCGCCACTGGCCATCGGCTGCGATTCGCGCTCCGATGAGGGCGCCGTCCGAACTGTTCACCACAGTCGAGGTTGGGTCTTTGAACAGATTTTTGGGCAGGCAAAACAACCATAAGACCAAAATGATGAAAAATACACCAATTTTGATCTTATGGTCGATGAACAGTTTTTTTACTGGCGATAAAAACTCACTCATTCAACCTTACTGAACTATGTTCACCCATTGCCCTTTGTTGCGGGCCTGGTAGTTGTCGTCGTACATGGCTTCGGCCTGCGCACCCGGCAAGTAATAGGTACCCAAGAAGGATGCGTTCAATTGTATGGTAAAGGTTTTTGATTTTTTAGCATCCAAACCAAAATACAAATGGGTTCTGTCGTCCCGAGTATCCACATAATCCGCTTTGGATGCATTTTCGTTGTCCCCGCTTACAAAAGAGGTATCTACGATTTCCCATCCGCTGGGCACGATATGGGTCAGGGCCACATTATCGATATAATTATCCGAACTGTTGAAAATGGTCACTTTGGCCTCAAACTCCGTTCCCTGTCTCAACTCATCCACATTTAGGGAATTACCGAGTGGGTCCACGTAATTCACGGATAGCTTCAGGTTTTGCTCTTGTGCCAATTCCTCACCAACGGGAAGCTTTCCTTTCTGGGTAAGGGTGGCATATACCGTATTGCCCTGATTGTTGTTAATCTGGATATCTTCCTTGAACGAGGTGATAGCAATATTTCGCTGGGCTATGGCTCTATCCGTTTTCACCTTGATTTCTTTGCCGTTATTGGTAAAACTGAGGTCGATGGATTTTCCACCGTTTTCCATCACCATTTTGGACAGGGCCAATAGCGCAAAGGCTGTTTCTTGGGTGCTGTACCATTGCTGTGATGACAGGTTTTTAGCCAAGGAAACCGCCAAATCCCGTTGTTGCGGGTCGCCCAAAATAACCATGGTTTCCAAGGCCATGGCCCGGTTTCGGAATACGGAACCATAGGTTCTGTAATTGTAATTGTTGGGTTTAAAATCAATATTGGATTTCTGCGCAATGGCTTGGGCCACTTCTTTTTTTCCGACCAAGGCATAGGCTGCGGCCAATCGCCATTTGGCCTCGTTGCTGAGGTTTGCGGTTTCCCGTAAACGGTTCATGGCGGCCAACTCGGGCTGTTGTGCCAAGGCCAAGGTATACAATCGGTATGCTTGTGACACATCGTCGTTGTAATAGGTACTTTGGTTACTCCATTGACGTGCGGCGGATTTTTGGTACCGCAACCAATTGCTCAAAAAGGTCAGAGGGAGCTGGTAGCCCACTTTTTTGGCTTCCAACATAAAATGACCAGCATAGGAAGTGCCCCAATCATCGGCATTCCCATACCCGGGCCAATAGCTCAATCCGCCATTTGGCATCTGGAAATCACCCAAACGGTCAATAGCCGCTTTTATGTTTTTCTCCACTTCTTTCTTTTTGTCAAAAGTGATGTCCAATACATCGCCCAAAAACAATTGTGGGAAGGCTGCGGAGGTAGTCTGTTCCACACATCCGTGGGGATAACGGAGCAGATAATCCATCCGTTTGGAAAAATCCATGGGTGGAAGCGTTGAGAATTCGATGAACGCTTCATTGGTACCCGACGTGCCAAAGGTCTCCATGGAAATCAGCTGTGAACCATTGGGCTCCAACGTGTACAGTTCACTTTTGGTAGTGACGGGGTTCGGGTTTTCCACATCGATTTCGGTCTCGTTGGTTGCGCGTTCCCCGGCTCCCGTAGCGGTAACTTTTATAGTTTGGAAGGATGAAGCGGGTCTGACTTTGAAATCAAAATTGATGATTTGCTCTCCCACCGCATTGAAAGTGATGTTCTTTGAAGTTCCGTTGATGGCTTCCAATGCTTTTCCTGCATCGATACTGACCGTTACGTTTTTGACTTTGGGCTCCATGGCAAAAACGGTGACGGGGATGGTCACGGTTTCGCCCGGGGACAATTTTCTTGGAATTGAGGTCAATACCATCAAAGGTTTACGCACGGGCACGGTTTTTTCCGCATTTCCGTAAGCGCTTTGTGCATTTCCAGCGACTACCATGGTTCGTACCGACCCCACGTAGTTCGGCATTTCGATGGTATGCGAGGCTTTTTCTCCAGCTTTTAGGCTAAAGGGGCCTAGGTAGGTGACCACAGGCTTAAAACGCTGTGCCTTTCTGTTTTTGGCTCCGGCACCGATACCGCCCCCGCCAATGGCGTAAATGTTGTCCACACTAACAGAGTAGGCTCCCATCACATCATCAAAAATATCGAAGGTTTTCACCCCTAAGGCTTGTCGGGCATAGAACGAACTATGAATATCGGGAGTGGTAAAGCGGGTCAGGTCCAAAAGACCTTCATCCACTACGGCCAATGAGTAGGTCATCCCCTTTTTGTTGGCTTCGGAAACCGTGACTTTGTAGGATGACTCAGGTTCCAGTACTTCGGGCATACTGATTTCGGGTTCCAAAATGGTCGCCGGGTTTTCCACCAATAGCGGAACTACCCCGTAGAGGCGTATAGGCAAATCGTTTTTGGCCTGACTGTGCGGCTGCAACAGGGAAATGTTCACATAGGCATTGGGCGCCATTTCTGCCGTGATGGGAATGGACGCCTTGGTTTCTTTGGCCGATGTCTCTATCCATTGCTGGGAAAGGACCTCGGTTCCGTTTTCGATGCTGAGCAAGGCACGCCCTCCCTTATCTGATGGGAAAGTTACCGTAGCTTCTTCTCCCAAGCTGTATTTTTCCTTATCGGTAGCGAATATCAGAATTTTTGAACTCTCGGCATCGGCAGATGCAGGTCTGCTCCACCAGTTGCGATAAAAATAGGCGGTGCGTCCCGTTGCATGTCCAGAGGCTTCATCAATGACCCGAATCAAGAAACGACCTCCCTGCCCATCCGGTACATTAATGTTGAAGTTGGCCTTTCCGTTGCTTCCCGTAGTAATGTTCATTTCCTTAAAGGGACGATGGACGGTCGCATTTTCATATCGGGATAAGTTGTCGTAACCACGGTTCCACCACCAGCGCCATTCAATTTTGAAAACCTGTACTTTCAACCTTCGATTGGCTGCTGGATTTCCTTGGGCATCCACCGAAACCACATCAAAAGTATTGTTGTCGTCGGTTAAAAAGGAGCCGTACTGTTTGGCTTTTGGAGAACGCAGGCCAACAAAATGGGAAAATGGGGCGAGGTTCTTGGAAAATACGTCGATGGAAAAATCGCCGCCGCCTTCAAAAACCTTAGTGGTAAAAGTGGCTTGCAGCATTCCGGGCGCATTCCCGTTGATATCGATTTTTTTGTTGATGTCCAACTCACCATTGGCATCCAAAGTGGAGGAAATCCACTGCAGTTCCGTTTCGTAAAAGTTCCTGGCAGGGTCTTGGAACTCATAATCCCTAAACTTTGGAAACGCAGTTGTAGTTTGTTTAATGGTAGCGTTAATGTCAATTTTAAGGTTACGGGCAGGTGCACCGTGCAGCCATTTGACGCTTGCTTTTCCACGATTGAAGGCATTGGCCTCCAAAACTTCGTCCGCAAAGGAGAAATCAACCTTTAATCGATTGGGCTTTACGGTGGCCACCTTCAGGGTCTTACTGAATTGTGCACCGCCCACAATCACTTTGGCCGACCAGTTTCCGGTGGGTGCCGTTGCCTCTGTTGCAATGGGGAAGTAGTAGAAATTCTTTTCCTTTTTGGCAAATAAGCCATCATCAACAGCAATACTTCCTTCTTTGAGTACATTGCGCTGCACGAGTTTGCCCCGCGCGTCCGTGACCTCTAAAGTTACTGGATGCCCTTTGGGCAGTGGATTGGCATTATCGTCCAAAACGAAGGTCAAATGGATAACATCACCGGGCCGATGCACTCCTCGTTCGGTGTACAGATAACCTTGCAAGCCTTTTTGTAGTTGTTCCCCGGCCACGTCAAATTTACTTAGGGATAGGGCATTACCGTCCGAAAGTTTGGCGTATGCGAAATTGTTGTTCTTTTCGGCCACCGCAAAGGCAATGCTTTTATCGCTATCGTAAACAGAAAGTCCGGAAGCATCCGTGGTGGTTTCACCAACCAATTGTTGTTGGTAATTGTACAGTTTTATGTTGGCATCGGCAACGGGTTGGGTGGTGAGCAAGTTGGTCACCGCAAAATGATGGGAACGGTTGTTGCCCTTTTTTACGATGAGGCCCAAATCACTTCCCAACAGATTGGTGCCCACTACACGGTCATAATTATAGTAGGCGGAATGGCAGGGATTATCCCTTTCCTCCCAGTTGTAATCGTAGTTCCGGTAGGTGTAGATTTGATTGTTCCAATACAGTTCCTCCAAATCGGCTTCCTCGGCACTTTGTTCCAAGGAATAGTCGGCAACCGATTCTTCCATGTCAGACGATGCTCCACAATCGTAGGTAGTATGTTCCTTTTTAAAACTGAATTCCACCCGGTACAACGACCCTGGGTGAATCTGTATCAATTCGGACAAATCCAATCCGTGGGCCTGCCAGTAGCTTGAATTTTCGGCGCCCTCCTCGGTCAATGGAATAACCTTATAGGCGACCCTTCGGCCCACTGGCCTAAAATCGGGATTGTAATTTTCGGTAAGATTATAGGTTTGAAGGTATTGGAGCATATTGTTCTCGTAGACCTGTATCACACGTACCTCGACGGCAGATAGATTGACGGTTTCAAAATAAATGGGTATTGAGGCTGCATTGGGCAAAATGGTTCCTTTGGAAATCAATCGAACGGCTGGTTTCAACTGTTCAAAAGAGACCAACTCGGAAAAATCGTTCTTTAAGGTAAACCCGTATTCGCTTTTGATACCCTGAAAAACATTGACGCGAACCTCGCCCAAAATCCTATTGGATGGGTATACGTTCAATACGTTTCCGTTGATTTCGTAGCGCAGGCTTTGCGCATTTTCCACGGTGACCAAACCGTTCAGGTTCTGGTTCTGTTGCAAGGGCTCTGAAAAATTCAGGGTCAATACCGCATTGGGGGCGGAGGTGGTTTTGGCATCAATGATCACAAATTTGTTCTTTCCCGGAATGGGATAGGTTTCCGAGCCTTCGTTATCAATATCAAAGGCTTTTCCGTTCCAGCTGATGTTGAGTTCGCTATCTTCCGTTTTTCGAGAGATACTGTCAATTTTGAAGCTAAAATATTGGGCGTTTTCCGTGCTGTTGTCCCAATTTACGGGCAAGGTTTTGTCACCTTGTTTTACCGTGAGCACCGAGCTTATTTTGGAAGCATCCAGCATATCCGAAGCGTCCAAGGTTCCGGTAAGGTACTGCCAATCCTTGCTGTAGGATTGTAGATTCCCCAAATTGATTCTAAAGTTCGGAGCAATGGTTTTAAAACTGAAGGTATAGGTTTTGAAGGCACTTCCGATATTTTCAAACAGCTTGTGCAACTTAAGCTCGACCGTGTATTCCGTATTTGGTTTTAGGTATTCCGCAGGTTGGAAAATAAGTTCCCGCCCGTTTTCGATCACTAGATGTCCATCCACCTTTGGTGAAATGGCCAGATATTCCTTGGGAAGCTCTTGGGTAAGTTCAAACTGTTCCAAGGGTTGAGCCAGAGCAATCCGGATAGGAGTGGCTATACTCTGATTACCATTGGTGTGGTAGCTGATGTAATCCTTGAATTTGAAGAGATTATCGGTATCTGACGGACCGTTCTTTTTTTTACAGGCTGCGGCAAAAACGAGCAGCACAAGAAGTAGCGATTTACAGGATTTGGACATGATCAAATGGAATAGTGTTTACTAAAAAAAATATAACTGAAAGCAAGATAGTTAAAATTGAGTTTTGGACGTCGGTGAATTGACGAATGCCCTGTTTGAATTGACGGATGAGGTTTTTTAGGGTAAAAATTGGAAATCAAGCCAAAATTTCCGAAAAAAGTTGAAATAGAACCTACCAACCCCCAGAGGCACCACCACCTCCGAAGCCTCCGCCTCCGAAGCCACCACCAAAACCGCCACTTCCAAATCCACCTCCGCTGCCAAAACCACCGGAAGAACCTGAACTGCGGCCCATATTGCTGAGAATGATCATGTCCCAAATATCAAGTCCACCGCCCCTGCGACCACCTGGAACTCTACCACCCTTGTTTTTGCGACTCCAAAAAATAATGATGATGATAATGAAAATGATGAAGGGAAACAGGGCATCAATCGGAAATTTTTTGCCCCCACCAAAGGTGCGGTCTTCGGTAAACTCCCCGGTAAGCACCTTAAAAATCGCATCGGAGCCTTTGTCGAGCCCCGCATAATAATCCCCTCGTTTGAATTCAGGAATAATAACGGATTCTATGATGCGTCGGGACATCAGGTCGGTAAGGCTACCCTCCACACCATAACCGGTGTTAATGGCAATTCTTCGGTCGTCTTTGGCCAAGAGTACCAGAACGCCATTGTCCTTGTCAGCCTGACCAATGCCCCATTTTTGACCCCATTGCGCTCCCAAAAAGGTGATGTCCTCCCCCTCGGTGGAACTAATGATGGCGACCACGATTTGAGTGGAAGTGCTATCGGAATAGCGGACCAGCTTTTGCTCCAAGGCATTGCTCTGCGAAGGTGACAAGAGGTCCACATAATCGTAAACGCTGGTCTGCTTTTGTGGTTTTTCAGGTATGGTAAATTGCCCCCAAGCTAGAGAGGCACATAAAAAAAAGTATAAAAAACTAACCTTTGGATATTGCATCGTTCAGTTCGTTGGTATCATTTTGTTGCCATGGAAAATGCGCCTGCAACTCTTTGCCGGCCATTAGAATGCCTTCAATGATACCTTGTTTAAAATTTCCTTTTGCAAAGTGGGAGGCAATCACATCCTTGGTGGTATCCCAAAAACCTTTGGGGACGGCACGGTCGATGCCTTCACCTCCATAGATGACGAATTTTCGATCGTCCACCGCCACATATAAAAGCACACCGTTTCCTTCTTTGGTGTTGTCCATCTTCAGGAAATGGAACACCTGCTGTGCCCTACTGAAATGGTCTATTTTGGAAGACGCCTCGATATGCACCCGAATTTCACCGGAAGTGTTCTTTTCGGCTTCAACGATGGCATTTACGATCTCACTTTCCTCCGCTGCGGTCAAAAACTCCTCTACGTGCGACATGGTCTAGTTGAATTCAAAGTTCACATCGGGAGCTTTTTCGGAACCGGCATCGGATGCAAAGAGCGGCATGGATTCAAAATTTGCGATGCTCGCCACGATGTTGGTCGGGATTTGCTGAATACGGATGTTGTACTCCCCGGCCAAATCATTAAAACGGTTACGCTCCACATTGATCCGGTTTTCGGTTCCTTCCAATTGGGATTGAAGCTCCAAAAAGTTTTGGCTTGCTTTGAGGTCGGGGTACCGCTCCACAGTGACCAGCAATCTGGATAGGGCGGAAGACAAACCTGTTTGGGCTTGTTGAAATTCGGCTAACTGCTCTTGGGTAAGGTTGTTGGCGTCAATATTGGTAGAAGTGGCCTTCGACCTTGCTTCGATCACATCCGATAAGGTTTCGCGTTCAAAATCGGCGGCACCTTGAACGGTTTTGACCAAGTTTCCGATGAGGTCGCTCCTACGTTGATAGGAACTTTCCACATTGGCCCACTGTTTGGTGGCCTGTCCTTTCATGTCAATAAGGTTATTGTTGGTCCGTACGTACCAACCCACAATAATTACGCCCAAAAGTCCGAGGACAATAACGGCAATGATACCTTTTTTCATTTTTTATTGGTTAAAGTGTTTATAGTTGTTCTTTGATCTTCAGTAGTTCTGCCTTTACCTTTTGCAGTTTTTGAATGACCTCAAAATTGGAAAGGGCCTTCTGTTTTTCTTCTTTCAGATGGATTTTGGCTCCCTCCAAAGTAAACCCACGTTCCTTCACCAAATGATAGATCAATTGAAGGTTTTGGATATCCTGAGGGGTGAATTTACGATTGCCCTTGGCATTTTTTTTGGGCTGGAGTACGTCAAACTCCTTTTCCCAAAAGCGAATGAGCGAGGTGTTCACCCCAAAGGCCTTGGCCACTTCGCCAATGCCATAATAGCGTTTTTCGGGCAGATCTACGTGCATTAATCCAGTGATTGGTTCTCTTGGTTGGCCAATCTGAGCATATTCTCGAACTCTTCGGCCGTTAAACTTCCGTAGTAGAAGTTAATCGGGTTGATGCGCTCTCCGTCCTTAAACACTTCGTAGTGAACGTGTGGTGCCTGGGAACGTCCGGTACTCCCCACAAAGCCGATAAGGTCACCTCTTTTGACCTTTTGACCTACGGTGACATTGTATTTGCTCATGTGGGCATACAGCGAAATATAACCATATCCATGGTCTATGCGCACGTGTTTTCCGTATCCCGAAGATCGGTTGTCGGCACGTACCACTTTCCCATCGCCAGTAGCGTAAATTGGACTGCCCCGAGGCGCGGTAAAGTCCATTCCCCAATGCATTTTACGTGCCTTGGTAAAAGGGTCCGATCGCCAGCCGTAACCCGATGCCATTCGAGTCAAATCTTCGTTGCTCACGGGTTGGATGGCTGGTATGGAGGCCAGTAGTTTTTCCTTTTCTTCGGCCAATTTGGCAATCTCGTCCAAGGATTTGGATTGGATCACCATTTCTTTTTGGATGATGTCCAGCCGCTTGGTGGCATCAATAATAATTTCGGAGTTGTTGAAACCTTCCAGGTCCCTGTATCGGTTAACGCCCCCGAAGCCCGCTTTTCGTTGCTCTTCGGGTATGGGGTTGGCCTCAAAATACAATCGGTAGATATTGTTGTCGCGCTCCTCGATGTTGGCCAACACCTGCTCCATTTGGTCCATCTTTCGGTTCAGGATCTCAAATTGCAGTTCGTAGTTGCGCACTTCCCGCTCCAGTGAAAGTTCTTTGGGCGTATTTACCCATCGGGTGTTCAGCAAAATGATCAATCCAAGGAAACCGAATAGGGCAGATCCCAACAAAAACAGGAAAATATTCCTGTACTTTCTGGATTTTTTCGGCTCGATCTTTCGGTACGAAAGCGTATCCGGGTCGTAATAGTACTTAACTTTAGACATGAATGGATTTTATCCTATTTTTGCTCACTCATTTTAATCAGAACAAACAAATATAAAAATTGTTTTGCTTAAACTGTTAAATTTAAGAAAACCCTAGGAATTCAATGACATCCCAAGAAGTTAGAAACCAGTTTTTAAACTTTTTCAAAGAAAAAAACCACAAGATAGTGCCATCGGCGCCCATGGTGATGAAGGACGACCCCACGCTGATGTTCACCAATGCGGGCATGAACCAATTTAAGGAGTACTTTTTGGGGAATTCCGTTGCCAAGCACAAACGCCTTACCGATACCCAAAAATGCTTGAGGGTGAGCGGTAAACACAACGATCTCGAAGAGGTGGGAAAGGATACCTATCACCACACCATGTTCGAGATGTTGGGGAACTGGAGTATTGGGGATTATTTTAAAAAAGAAGCTATCTCGTGGGCATGGGAGTTGCTCACGGAAGTCTATAAAATCGATAAGGACAGCCTCTACGTTTCTGTGTTTGAAGGCAGCGAAGAGGATGGGTTGCCCTTGGATCAAGAGGCCTATGATTTGTGGAAGGCTATTGTGCCCGAAAATCGAATCATCAAAGGAAACAAAAAGGACAACTTTTGGGAAATGGGGGACCAAGGACCTTGCGGGCCCTGCTCCGAAATCCATGTGGATATTCGCTCCAAAGAAGAAAAAGCCAAAGTGGACGGAGCTTCTTTGGTGAACCAGGACCATCCTCAGGTGGTGGAGATCTGGAACTTGGTTTTTATGCAGTTCAACCGAAAGGCGAACGGTAGTTTGGAACCGCTTCCTGAAAAGCATATCGATACGGGAATGGGCTTTGAGCGGCTATGCATGGTGCTCCAGGGCAAGCAATCCAATTACGATACCGATGTATTTACCCCCCTGATCCGTGAAGTGGAGATCATCACAGGGAAAAAGTATGGTAAGGATGAGGAAACCGATATTGCCATTCGTGTAATTTCCGATCACGTGCGCGCGGTGGCCTTTTCCATTGCCGACGGACAATTGCCGAGCAATACGGGTGCTGGTTACGTCATCCGAAGGATTCTGCGCCGTGCCATTCGTTATGGATTCACTTTTTTGGATACCAACAAGCCTTTTATTTATCGTTTGGTGAAAGTGCTGAGCGAACAGATGGGCAAGGCCTTTCCAGAATTGAAGGAACAACATCAATTGATAGAGAACGTCATCAAGGAGGAAGAAAGTTCCTTCTTGAGTACCTTGGAACAAGGTTTGGTATTGTTGGATTCCGTTATCAAATCATCAAAAGATAAAACCATTGCTGGCGACAAGGCCTTCGAACTTTATGATACGTTCGGATTCCCGATAGATCTGACGGCCTTGATTTTAGAGGAAAAAGGATATCAATTGGATGTGGAAGGTTTTGAAAAGGCTCTGAAAGCACAAAAGGACCGTTCCAGAGCCGCATCCGAAGTGTCTAAAGACGATTGGAACGTTTTACAGACCGATACCGAACAGGAATTTATCGGATACGATAGCTTGGAAGCACAGGTAAAGGTGGTGAAATACCGAAAAGTGACCAGTAAAAAAGAAGGGGACCAATATCAACTGGTCTTCAACCTGACCCCGTTTTATGCCGAAGGCGGTGGCCAAGTAGGAGACAAGGGCTATTTGGAAGCGCCCAATGGCGATGTCACCTATATTGTGGATACCAAACGCGAAAACAACGAGATCGTGCATTTTGCCAAATCCTTGCCGAAAGAGATTTCGGGAACCTTTAAGGCGGTGGTGGACAAAAAGCAGCGTTATAGAACGGCAAGTAACCATACCGCCACGCATTTGTTGCACCAAGCATTGCGCGAGGTATTGGGGAGCCATGTGGAACAGAAAGGTTCGGCAGTACATTCCAAATACCTGCGGTTCGATTTCTCCCACTTTTCCAAACTTACGGTGGAAGAACTCCGTGAAGTGGAAAACTTTGTGAATGCCCGTATTGATGGGCAACTTCCTTTGGAAGAAAACCGAAATGTACCCATGAAACAGGCGATGGAAGAAGGGGCCATGGCCCTTTTTGGCGAAAAATATGGGGATACCGTTCGTACCATCCGCTTTGGTCAATCCATTGAACTTTGTGGGGGTACCCATGTTGACAATACGGCCGACATTTGGCATTTTAAGATTGTCTCCGAAGGAGCTGTTGCCGCTGGAATTCGAAGGATTGAGGCAATCACTTCGGATGCGGTCAAGGAATTCTATTTCAATAATAACCGAATGCTCTTCGAGATCAAGGATATGTTGAAAAACTCCCAAGACCCGGTAAAATCGGTGGCCAGTCTGCAAGAAGAGAATGCTGCCCTTAAAAAGCAAGTGGAGCAATTGTTGAAAGATAAGGCGAAGGGACTGAAAAACGAATTGATTGCTGAACTGGAGGAGGTGAACGGAATCCAATTCCTGGCCAAAAAAGTGGACTTGGATGCAGGCGGTATTAAGGACTTGGCCTTCGAAATGGGCGGTCAAGTGGATAGGTTATTCCTATTGCTGGCTTCTGAAAATGACGGAAAAGCGGTGCTGTCCTGCTATATTTCCAAAAATGTGGTGTCCGAAACGGATTTGAATGCCGGAACCATTGTCCGTGAGCTTGGAAAGTACATCCAAGGGGGAGGTGGTGGGCAACCGTTCTTTGCCACTGCAGGAGGGAAAAACCCTGCAGGGATTCCTGAGGCGCTAGATAAGGTGAAGGGATATATTAAATAACTTTTTTGGTTTAAAAGTTGGATATGCCAGAGGCAGTCAATTCGAGTGAAATTCCAAAGGAATTTTGTATCGAGAATTGGTGGTAGACTTGAAATTATGGTTCTCGAACTGACTGCCACAGGCAGGTAAGATTTTCGATGATTTCGACTCTGCTCAACCACCGAAAAATCGAACACACATTTTTTGCAAATCAAATGGAACTACAAACCCAAATACCTTTACTACCCAGTGATAATCCCATCGATTATCAGAGCAAGGTGGTGCTGTTGGGGTCTTGTTTTGTGGAAAACATGGGGGAGAAGCTGGATTATTTCAAGTTTCCGTTATTCCTGAATCCCTTTGGGATATTGTTCCATCCCTTGGCCATTGCCAATTTGGTGGAAAGGGCCTTAGAAGAAAAATTCTATCAGCAAGAGGAGATTTTTGAACAGGACGGTATTTGGCGTTGCTTCGATGCCCATTCCGATTTGCGTTCAGCATCTTCAGAGGAACTATTGCAATTGCTCAACCAAAGGTTGAAAGAAACCAAGACCAATCTAGAAGCATCTTCCCATATCATCATCACCTTGGGAACGGCTTGGGTATACGAGCATACATCAACGGGTAAAACGGTGGCCAATTGCCATAAGGTGCCGCAGAAGCAATTCACCAAAAAACTATTGAGCGTTGCCGAAATCGGAGCTAGCCTTCAACATATAATCGCATTGGTTCAAGAGGTGAATCCCAAGACGGAAATCATCTTTACCATTTCCCCGGTCCGTCATCTAAAGGATGGCTTTGTGGAAAACCAACGGAGCAAAGCGCATTTGATTACTGCGATACATTCCGTTTTGTCGTCTCGAGCGAAGTCGAGAGAACTGTCCTACTTCCCAGCTTATGAAATTATGATGGACGAACTCCGTGACTACCGTTTTTATGGAACCGATATGGTGCACCCCAATCCACTGGCGGTGGATTACATCTGGGAAAAATTTAAATCCATTTGGATTTTAGACAGTGTATATCCTGTGATGGATGAGGTGGAGGCAATTCAAAAGGGATTGCTGCACCGACCTTTCAACCCGGATTCCGAGGCGCATCAAAAGTTCAAAACATCGCTCCGCACAAAAATTACGTATCTTCAAGAAAGGTATCCGTTCATGAAATTTGACTAAATGAAGAAAATATTGATGGGTGCGGTCATCGCGTTGGCTTCGGTTTTGATTTACAAATCGTGCACCGACGACCGTGAACAAAAAAGTATCCTCGAAGAAAACTCCATGCTCATTCAGCAAGAGTTGCGCAATGTGTCCAAATTGGTAGTCACGGAAGGTCATTTTGCAGAGGTGTACAATTACAAAGATTCCAAGGAGTTGTTTGGCCCGCTGATCACTGCCCATAAAAAAGCATTGGTGGTGGTGAATGCTGATGTGTCCATTGCCTACGATATGTCACAAATTGAATATGAGGTAGATGAAGAGCAAAGATTACTTCGTATCGTTCGTATTCCCGATCCAGAAATCAAGATAAGCCCCGATTTTGAGTATTATGACGTCACTGCCGATTACCTAAATCCGTTCAATGCCGGGGATTACAATGCTATCAAACGTAATGTGAATGCCTCCTTGATGAAAAAAATCGAAGCATCTTCGTTACGGTCCAACGCAGAAAACCGATTGGTAAGCGAACTCTCCCGGATTTTGGTGTTGACACGTACCATGGGTTGGACCTTGGTGTACGACAACAAGCCCGTGGAAGACACGGAGCAATTCAAACTGTTTCTGGATTAATCGCCCAAAATCAACGACCTCTTAACTCACTAGGGCCGTATCCACCAGCTGCAGACCATCGTCAATCAAATGGCCCACCTTGGGATTATCGCGTTTGATGTGCTCCAAGTGCTCCAGAATTTCCTGCTGGAATTCCTGGTTGTTGTCCTGCTTGGCAAGTTCGTAGAGTTCTACGGGCAATAACCAATCCTTGGGGTGGTCTTTTTTTAGGGCCTGAAAGACCTTGTTTCGCGATACCGTGGTGTTCTTTCCTTCCCTAAAATGTCTGATTTGTTCGTAGAATCGCTCCAGTTCCTTTCTTTTCTCATCCTTTTTGGATTTGATGGTGCTTTCGGTAATCTGGTGCGTGATGAGGTCAAAACTGTTTAAATCGGCAGGGCCGTTGTAGGCTGAAACGATATGTTGCCCGACTGCCATGTGGTACAAGCCCCATTCAGGTTGGAACAATACCTTGTCGTTGTGCGCAACGGTACAGTTTTCAAAAGTGATCAGAATGATTTTCCCCATGAGGTTTCGGGTGCCGGTTACAATGGTTCCTTCTACTTTGATGCCGCCTTCGAACTCCAAGGCGATGGCTTCGCCCTCATAAATTTTATAGGCTTTAAGGTCACGTGGCCCCATGTCCTCAATGGCAATGTTGATGCCTTTCAATTTTCCGATAGGAGAACCAAAACCGTCTTTGTGGTGAGCGATACTGTGACCCACCAATTCTTTTTCGCGATAGGCCAAGGCCGTACCACCTGTGGTTTGGATGTAAATGGGTTTTCCGTCGTTCTCGATTACATTTTCAAAAATCCCCGAAATCTGAAGTCCAGTGCTCAGTTCGATGGTGCCCAAAGCCTGGGAGCCTATCAATTTTTTAACACCGGAAAGTCCGCCCGTGCGGACCGCCATGGTATTGGCAAAATCTTCCAAAACCTGACTCAAAAAGGCGAAATCTGGGGTTACGAAGAGTTGCGGTTGTGGTTTGGTGATATCGAATTCGGTGTGGGCCGCCTCAATGGAGTAGGGCAGTTTTTTCACCTTGTCCGTCATGCACCACGTACTTTCACCAATAGAGGAAAGTAATCCGGCACCATATATTTTTGGGTTGTCCACGGTGCCGATAAGTCCGTATTCCACGGTCCACCAATGCAGGTTTCGGATAAGGGCCATTTCACTGGGTTCGCCCATATTGTTCTGTAGGTGTTCGATATGCTTTTCCGCTTCTTCAATTTCATCGAGTGGCGTACCGTTGGCCTCCTTGATAATGGAAAGATGTCGCACGGCATTGTACAGTTCGTAATCCTTGGCGCTGGAGATGGCCTTGCAGCCAATTTCCCCAAATCGGCGGAGGTATTCCGCATATTCTGGGTTGGCGATAATGGGTGCGTGCCCGGCGCCTTCATGAATAATGTCGGGTGCAGGAGTGTATTCAATATTTTCAAGCTGACGGATATCGGATGCGATGACAAGCACATTGTACGCCTGGAACTCCATAAAGGCCGAGGGCGGTATAAAACCATCGACGGCCACGGCAGCCCAACCAATTTCCTTCAAAATACGGTTCATCCCGTACATATTGGGGATATGGTCAATGGAGATTCCCGTCTTTTTCAATCCATCCACATACGATTTATGGGCCACTCTGCTGAGGTAATCCACATTTTTGCGCATCACGTAGCGCCAGACCGCTTGGTCAATAGCGGTGTACTCTTCATAATTCTGCGGTTTTATGAATTGCTTTAGGTGCTTGGGCAATTTGTCCAGAATGGGATTGGATTCGTAGCTCATAAATTAATTTTTTGTGCGTTTTAAAGATACGAAATAGGAAGGGTATTTTTTCTTAAGGAACGTTAAGGGCAATAAAAAAACCGCCCATTGGGCGGTCTGTATGTTAGTTGGAGGCTACCGACATTTGGGGCGGATACTCCTCTAAAATTTGGGCAACAAATTCCTTGATGCGCTGTTCTTTCTTTTCAATGTTTTTGATATTGTTCAAGGTGCCTACGCCTCGTCCTTGCCATACAAGCTCCTTTCTATTGGCATCGATAACATCAATGTAGAGTGAACCTTCGGTGCGGGTGCTGACGTTATTGCCACCCCAGCCCCAA
>NZ_JASHIQ010000011.1:0-1442 GCF_030733585.1 Allomuricauda sp. MMSF_3307 | reverse complement strand
GGTAACGGCTCACCAAGGCAGCGATGGTTAGGGGCCCTGAGAGGGGGATCCCCCACACTGGTACTGAGACACGGACCAGACTCCTACGGGAGGCAGCAGTGAGGAATATTGGACAATGGGCGGGAGCCTGATCCAGCCATGCCGCGTGCAGGATGACGGCCCTATGGGTTGTAAACTGCTTTTATACGGGAAGAAACGCGCCCACGTGTGGGCGTTTGACGGTACCGTAAGAATAAGGACCGGCTAACTCCGTGCCAGCAGCCGCGGTAATACGGAGGGTCCGAGCGTTATCCGGAATCATTGGGTTTAAAGGGTCCGTAGGCGGGCCTGTAAGTCAGGGGTGAAAGTTTGTGGCTCAACCATAAAATTGCCTTTGATACTGCAGGTCTTGAGTCATGGTGGGGTTGCCGGAACATGTGGTGTAGCGGTGAAATGCATAGATATCACATAGAACACCGATCGCGAAGGCAGGTGACCAACCATGTACTGACGCTGATGGACGAAAGCGTGGGTAGCGAACGGGATTAGATACCCCGGTAGTCCACGCCGTAAACGATGGATACTAGCTGTGGGGACTTCGGTCTCCGTGGCCAAGCGAAAGTGATAAGTATCCCACCTGGGGAGTACGTTCGCAAGAATGAAACTCAAAGGAATTGACGGGGGCCCGCACAAGCGGTGGAGCATGTGGTTTAATTCGATGATACGCGAGGAACCTTACCAGGGCTTAAATGCAGGCTGCATGGGGTAGAGATACCCCTTTCTTCGGACCGCCTGCAAGGTGCTGCATGGTTGTCGTCAGCTCGTGCCGTGAGGTGTCAGGTTAAGTCCTATAACGAGCGCAACCCCTACCGTTAGTTGCCAGCATGTCAAGATGGGGACTCTAACGGGACTGCCGGTGCAAACCGTGAGGAAGGTGGGGACGACGTCAAATCATCACGGCCCTTACGTCCTGGGCTACACACGTGCTACAATGGCCGGTACAGAGGGAAGCCACCCCGCAAGGGGGCGCGGATCTACAAAACCGGTCACAGTTCGGATCGGGGTCTGCAACTCGACCCCGTGAAGCTGGAATCGCTAGTAATCGGATATCAGCCATGATCCGGTGAATACGTTCCCGGGCCTTGTACACACCGCCCGTCAAGCCATGGAAGCCGGGAGTGCCTGAAGTCCGTCACCGAGAGGAGCGGCCTAGGGCAAAATCGGTAACTAGGGCTAAGTCGTAACAAGGTAGCCGTACCGGAAGGTGCGGCTGGAACACCTCCTTTCTAGAGAAAGAGACGTCCGGAAAGACCTTGTCCCGCACGAGATGGATTTATCCCTGCGCTGTCGTTTATGATATGTTACAAATACTGGCAATAGGCCAAGACAGTCTCATAGCTCAGCTGGTTAGAGCGCTACACTGATAATGTAGAGGTCGGCAGTTCGAGTCTGCCTGAGACTAC
>NZ_JASHIQ010000010.1:0-1696 GCF_030733585.1 Allomuricauda sp. MMSF_3307 | reverse complement strand
CGGAACCACCGGATCACTATGCTCTAGTTTCCTACCTGTTCGACCTGTATGTCTCACAGTCAAGCGCCCTTGTGCCATTGCACTCTGCACACGATTGCCAACCGTGTTGAGGGCACCTTTAGAAGCCTCCGTTACTCTTTTGGAGGCGACCACCCCAGTCAAACTACCCACCACGCACTGTCCCCCGCTAGGGGTTAGGCCCCGATCAAACAAAGGCTGGTATTTCAACAACGGCTCCTCCACGCCTGGCGACGCAGATTCAAAGCCTCCCAGCTATCCTACACATTGTTTGACCAAGGTCAATACGAAGCTATAGTAAAGGTGCACGGGGTCTTTTCGTCCCACTGCGGGTAACCGGCATCTTCACCGATACTACAATTTCACCGAGATCATGGTTGAGACAGTGCCCAGATCGTTGCACCATTCGTGCAGGTCGGAACTTACCCGACAAGGAATTTCGCTACCTTAGGACCGTTATAGTTACGGCCGCCGTTTACCGGGGCTTCAGTTCAATGCTTCACCTTGCGGCTGACATCTCCCTTTAACCTTCCGGCACCGGGCAGGTGTCAGGCCCTATACGTCATCTTTCGATTTGGCAGAGCCCTGTGTTTTTGATAAACAGTCGCCTGGGCCTATTCACTGCGGCTCCCCCGGAGGGGAGCGACGCTTCTCCCGAAGTTACGCGTCCATTTTGCCTAGTTCCTTAACCATGAATCTCTCGAGCGCCTTAGAATTCTCATCCCGACCACCTGTGTCGGTTTACGGTACGGGCCGCATATCTCGCTTTTCTTGGAGGCAGTGCCGCTGGATTATCGACGCGGCCGTGGCCTTGTCGTACTATCGCTTGCGCTTCAACGTGCTATTCCGTCAGCACGCACCAACTAAACTGCCCCGTCACTTTTGGTGATATGCGGGTAGCGGAATATTAACCGCTTGTCCATCCACTGCCCCTTCCGGGTTCGTGTTAGGTCCCGACTGACCCCCGGCTGATTAGCATGGCCGGGGAAACCTTGGTCTTTCGGCGTGCGGGTTTCTCGCCCGCATTATCGTTACTTATGCCTACATTTTCGTTTCTGTACGCTCCAGCACACCTCACAGTGCACCTTCGGCGCCGAACAGAATGCTCCCCTACCCATCTTTCGATGCCATAGCTTCGGTAATGTGCTTATGCCCGATCATTATCCATGCGGGACCGCTCGACCAGTGAGCTGTTACGCACTCTTTAAATGAATGGCTGCTTCCAAGCCAACATCCTGGCTGTCTAAGCAGTCCCACCGCGTTTTGTCAACTTAGCACATATTTGGGGACCTTAGCTGATGGTCCGGGTTCTTTCCCTCTCGGACATGGACCTTAGCACCCATGCCCTCACTGCCCTGAAACATTATATAGCATTCGGAGTTTGTCAGGAATTGGTAGGCGGTGAAGCCCCCGCATCCAATCAGTAGCTCTACCTCTATATAACTATCAGAACGCTGCACCTAAATGCATTTCGGGGAGTACGAGCTATTTCCGAGCTTGATTGGCCTTTCACCCCTACCCACAGGTCATCCCAAGACTTTTCAACGTCAACGGGTTCGGTCCTCCACTATGTGTTACCACAGCTTCAACCTGCCCATGGGTAGATCGCACGGTTTCGCGTCTACTACTACCGACTAAGACGCCCTGTTCAGACTCGCTTTCGCTACGGCTGCGCACC